>DATLUG010000026.1:0-3763 GCA_035533215.1 Candidatus Micrarchaeia archaeon
TCGGTGAGCGAGTCGCCTCCGGCGTTGGCCACGAAGAGATGCCCGCCATTCACCGCGAGCGCGACGGAGTCGTCGAACCCGAACGCGGGACCACTGATCACGCGCACCGCTCGGCCCGTCGCGGCGTCGAATTCGGTGAGAGAGCCAGCCCCGTGGAGGGCGTTCGCAGCGAAGAGATCACCTCCGCTCGCGGCGACCGCTACCGGATGGTCGAACTCGTAGCCGTGGCCGGCGATCACCCGCACCGCCGCCCCCGTCGTAGCGTCGACCTCGGTGACAGAGCCCGCGCCGTGGACACCATTCGCCACGAAGAGTTCCCTGCCGTTGACGGCGACTGCGTCGGGATGGTCGAACTCGTACGCATGACCGGCGATGACCCGCACCGCCGCGCCCGTCGCCGCGTCGACCTCGGTGACGGAGCCCGCGCCTTGGACACCGTTCGCCACGAATAGATCCCCACCCCTCACGGTGACTGCGTCGGGGTGGTTGAACTCGTAGGCGCGGCCCGCGATCACCCGCACCAGCGCACCCGTCGAGGCTTTCACCTCGGTCAGGGAGCCGGCGCCGGGCACAGCGTTTGCCACGAAGAGATTGCCACCATCGACGGCCGCTGCGATGGGGTGATCGAACTCGTAGGCGCGGCCCGCGATCACCCGCACCAGGGACCCCGATGCGGCATCGACTTCGGTGAGGGAGCCCGCGCCGTGGGACCCAGCGTTCACCACGAAGACGTGTCCGCCGTGGACGGCGACGGCGACCGGGTGGTCGAACCTGTCGGCCCGGCGAGCTATCACGCGCACTCGAGCCCGTGTCGAGGCATTGACTTCGGTGAGTGAGCCCCCGCCATGGCGGGGGTCGTTCGCCACGAAGAGGTCCACTCCATCAACGGCGACGGCGACTGGGTGGTCGAACTCGTAGGCGCGACCGGTGATCACCCGCACCACCGCGCCCGTCGAGGCGCCGAGATGCGTCGGTGCCTGGGCTGGGCGGGAAGCCGCATGTGATGGGGCGCGAGCCAGCCCAGAGGCGGGTGGCACGACCCCCGCCAGGCCTAGCGCCGCCAGCGCAGCGACCGTCACTCGCCCCGCCTGGCGGATCCGGAATCCCCCGCCACGGTGCCAGCCGTCGAGCCGCGGACCACCGTCCGTCTCCCGCCGCCGACGACGCGCGGCCGGCGCGCCGCTCACGACGCGCCAACCGTCGAGCGGAGTCGTCCGGTCCTCCCGGGACTTGCGCGTGGAGACCACTCCACCAGCCTAGTGACGACCCAACGGTGCTTGCCAATCGAGCGTTCCGGAGCGAACCCGAGCTTCTCGTAGGTCGAGAGCGCCCCGTTGTAGAGGAAACCCGCCGGCACCGAACCGGCGTCCTCGGGATAGCCCTCGACGCTGCCGCCCCCGAGGGCGGCGATCAAGTCGAGCGCACCAGCGAGGGCCGCAGTGGCGACTCCCTGGCGCCGGTGGCCCTTGCCGACATAACAACACGCGATCCGCCAATCCGGCGACCTCGTGTGTCCCTGCACGTATGCGGCGCGATTCTTGATTCGCGGTACCTCATCAGGCGTGCCGACCTGGCACCAGCCGACGCGGTCGTCGCCGTCGAAGTCGAGCGCCGCATGTGCGGCTCCAGCCCGGACGCGCTCCAGCTTGCGCTCGCAGTTGGCGACTGCCGTGGTCCCCCTGTCGGAGTGGAATCCCATGCACCAGCAACCGCCGAAGATGCCGTTGTTGCTCTCCACGAGCGTCGCAAAGGCCTTCCACGTCGTCTTGTCAAGGGGTTTGACCGTGTACCGGGGCTCCACTGAGCGGAGAGTATCGCACCTCCTGGCGGGGATGGTGGCGGCCGCAGTGGCGATCCCGGCGGGCCGACTCCAATCGGCGCGCCCCCTGACGGCGAGCCCTGGCGCGTCGTGCCGCCAGGCTAGTCGGCTTGTCCCTCCACCAAGGGGTCGAGGTTCGCGTTGTGGAGGCTGGGGGCCGAGTTCAAGGGGGCCCTCCTCCGTCAGCCGGGCGGGGTCCAGCTCGCCCCTGGGGGGCGCTGGGGTCACGGTGCCGCTTGCTAGGCGCTGACCACCCCCCAGCCGTCGCCGAGGCCGCTGAAGCGGGCGAGGCTCTCGGCGTGGACGTCCTCCCCCCGAGCGTAGCGTCCCTGCTCCCGGGAGACGCTTCCCAGCCTCTGCAGCAGCCGCGCCATGCCGGGACGATTGTCCGCCTCCCGATACCGGCGCAGGCTCGCCTCCAGCCACCGGACGGCGGCGGCGTAGTCGCATTCCATGAGGGCGAGCATGCCGCCGCCCCACAGCGCCCTCGCCCGCCCCGGTGCCGGCTCCGCCTCGCCGCCGACGACCGCCCAGTCGAGGGCCGCGCGACCCTCCCGGTAGCGGCCGTGTCGGTTCCAGAATCGCCAGACCCAGCCGGAGCGTCGAAGCGCGGCGCGGGTATCCCCGCCTCCGGCGGGCGACCTCCAGCGCCGTGCGCAGGGTGTTGACCTGTGCGTCCAGACGGGCCAGCGCGGGGGCCTGGCCGCTTCCGGTGAGCTGGGGCTCGAGCTCCTCCGCCATCGCCACCATCCAGTCGAGCAGCGCCGCACCCGCCGGATCCAGCTCCTCTGCCTCCTCCAGGCGCTGGGTGGCGTACTGGCGCACCGTCGCGAGCATGCGGAAGCGGGTCTGCTGGTCGGAGGCCTCGGCCAGGACCAAGGACTTGTCCACCAGCTGGGTCAGCATCTCCAGCGTGTCCGGCGCCGCCGGACCGCCGAGCCCGACGACGTGACCCGCCGCCTCCAGCACGAACGACCCCGAGAAGACGGCGAGCCGGCGGAACGCGACGCGCCCGCTCCCGCTGAGGAGTGCATGGCTCCAGCCGAGGGTCGCCCGCAGGGTCTGGTGCCGCGGGGGGGCAGTGCGCGCGCCGCCGACCAGGGGGCGCAGCGCGTCGTCGAGGCCGGCCGCCACCTGCGACACCGCGTGGGTGCGAAGGCGTGCGGCCGCCAGCTCGATGGCGAGCGGCAGCCCGTCCAGCGAATGGCAGACCCGCCACACCGCCCCGCAGTTGGCGTCGGTGATGCGAAAGCCGGGGTGGACCGCCCGCGCGCGCTCCGGGAACAGCTGGGCCGCCTCCCCGGTCCGCAGCCTCTCACCGGTGAGATCGCCGTGTCCCGCCGGCAGCGACAGGGGTGGCACCGGCCAGCGCCGGTCGCCCGCGACGCCCAGTGCCTCGCGGCTCGTCGCCACCAGGTGCAGGGCCGGGCACCAGAGGAGCAGGTCGTGGGCGAGCGCGGCCAGGGCTGCGACGTGGTGCTCGCAGTTGTCGACGACGAGCAGGGTCGGATGGTCCGACAAATGGGCGGCGATGGCGTCGGCGAGCGCCGGGCGCGACGTCTCCCGCACCCCGTCGACGTCCGCCACCGCGTGGGCGGCGAGGTCGCCGGCCGTGATCGGGGCCAGGTCCACCCAGAACACCGCATCGCCGAAGCACTCCCGCAGCGCGTCCGCGGCCGCCAGTGCGAGCCGGGTCTTGCCGACTCCGCCGGGTCCGACCAGCGTCACCAGCCGGCCCGCCACCACCGCCTCGAGCAGGCGTCGCAGGTCGTCCTGCCGGCCGCCTCGACTCGGCCTGGGCGTGGTGCCAGGGCCGGTCGGGGCCGGGTCTCGCATCACGCCCGTCACCGTCCCGCCAGGGCCAGCAGCCGGCTGAACGCCTCCAGGTAGCTGGGGTCGCCGCCGTCGGCGCGCAGCACCCAGTACTCGGCCCCCCAGAACAGA
>DATLUG010000027.1:0-10077 GCA_035533215.1 Candidatus Micrarchaeia archaeon
GCGCCGGCGGCCTCAGTAGTAGTGACGGCGGCCGCCCACGGCGTGGCCGAGGCTGCCCAGGATCCAGAGCGCGAGGCCGATCAGGAGCAGGATCACCCCGATCGTCCAGAGGATGGGCACGGCGAGGACGAAGCCGACGACGAGCAGGATGATGCCGAGTACGATCATGCCGAGTTCTCCAGGCGACCCGCGCCCGGCGCCCCGGGGGCACTCGGGAGGGCGGGCCTTTCGACCTTCTGCCCCGTCTAACGGACGAGGGCGCCAGCCATTACGCGGCGGCATCGGCGGGCGGCCGACGACCCCCGGAGCGAACCTCCCCGCCCGGATCGTGGTTAAGCTCGGGCGATGGGAGACGGGCCGGAGGGGGAGGAGGCGGCGGCGATCGGCGCCTGGGCCCGGTTGCAGGACCTTCGCGAGCTGGGCGACCCGGCGGCGGCGGGCCGAGCGGCGCACCAGCTGGTGGAGCGGGGCCTGCTCGACCTCCCCCGGCCGGGAGCCGGGCGGACCCCCCGGCGGATCGAGGCGCTGATCGCGCTGGGAGCGGCCGACTGCGTCCTGGCCCGCCTCGGCGAGGGTCACGCCGACGCGCTCGCGATCCTGGCAGAGCTCGGGGGGCCGGACCCCGGGGCGGGCCGGCTGTGGGGGGTCTGGGCCGCTCAGCCGCCGGGCACGGCGGCGGTGGAGGCCCGCTCCGACGGGGCCGGGTGGCGGCTCGACGGGCTGAAGCCCTACTGCAGCGGCGCCGCCGCCTGCGACGCCGCCCTGGTCACCGCCGGCGCCGCCGACGGCACCCGCCTGTTCGCGGTCGAGCTGCGCCGGGGCGGGGCCTTTGCCCTCGACGGCAGCTGGCCGGCGGTGGGGATGGCGGGGAGCGACAGCCGCACCGTGCGCCTGGACGGGGTCGCCGCCATCCCGGTCGGCGGCCCCGGCGCCTACGTCGATCGCCCCGGGTTCTGGCACGGCGCTGCCGGCGTCGCCGCCTGCTGGCTGGGCGGCGCCGTGGGAGCGGCCCGAGCGCTGACCGGCGCCGCTGCGCAGCGGGAGCTCGACCCCCACGCCCTCGCCCACCTGGGCGCGGTCGACGGAGCCCTGACCGCGATGCGCGCGGTGCTGCTGCAGGCGGGCGGCGCCTTCGACCGCGATCCCACCGACAGCCGGGGGCGGGCGGCGCTGGTCGCGCGCCGCGCCCGCACCGCGGTGGAGGCGGGGGCGACCGAGGTGCTGGCGCGGGTCGGGCGCGCCCTCGGCGCGGGACCGCTCACCCGCGACCCCGCTCACGCCCGCCGGATCGCCGACCTCACCGTGTACCTGCGCCAGAGCCACGCCGAGCGGGACCTCGCCGACCACGGCCGGCGGCTGCTGGACGCGGGAGCCGACTGGTGAGGCGCCGCGGTCCCGGCCGGCGGCGGGGCGGGCGCCGGTGACGGTCGCCCTCTCGTACTTCGAGCACCTCTACGCGTCCCACCCCGACCCCTGGCGCTTCGACGAGCGCTGGTACGAGCGGCGCAAGCACGCCCTCACCGTCGCCAGCCTGCCGCGGCCCGGCTACCGGCGCGCCTTCGAGCCCGCCTGCGCCAACGGCCGTCTGACCAGCCTGCTGGCTCCTCGCTGCGCCCAGCTGCTGGCGGTGGACGCGATCCTGGCCCCGGTGGAGCGTGCCCGCCGCCGTCTCGCCGACCAGCCCCACGTCCAGGTCGAGCGGCGGCGGCTGCCCCGCGAGTGGCCCTGCCGGAGCTTCGACCTGATCGTGCTGTCGGAGTTCCTCTACTACTTCGGGCCCGGGGAGCTGAGCCGGGTGCTGGCCCGGGTGCGAGCCAGCCTGGAGCCGGGCGGGACCGTGCTGGCGGTCCACTGGCGCCATCCGGTGGCGGAGTACCCCTGCTCCGGCGACGACGTCCATCGCCGGCTCCGCTCCGAGCCCGGCCTTTTCACCCTCGCCCATCACGAGGAGGCCGACTTCCTGCTCGACGTGCTGGTGACCGGGGACGGCGGCGGTCCGCCCCAGTCGGTCGCGGCTGCGAGCGGGCTTGTCGGCGGCGCCACCGGCGGCGGCGCCCGGTCGTGATGGCCGCGGTCGGCGTCGTGGTGCCCGCCCACAACGAGGAGGCGCTGCTGCCCGACTGCCTCGACGCCCTGGAGCGGGCCATGGACAGGGTCGCCGTGCCGGCGCGGACGGTGCTGGTGCTGGACGCGTGCGAGGACGGCAGCGCGGCCGCGGCCGCGGGGCGGCCCCACCTCCAGACCCTGGCGGTCGCCGCCCACAACGTCGGGCGGGCGCGGGCGGCAGGGTTCGACGCGGTGCTCAGCTGGGCCGGCGCCACCCCGTTGGACCAGCTCTGGCTCGCCACCACCGACGCCGACAGCATGGTGCCGGAGGACTGGCTGACGGTCCAGCTGGAGCTCGCCGCCAGGGGGGTGGAGGCGGTGCTGGGCACGGTGCGGGTGGTGGACTGGTCGGAGCGGTCGCCGGCGGTGGCGCAGCGCTTCGTCGCCCGGTACCAGGGCCGCGACGACCACGCCCACGTCCACGGGGCCAACATGGGGATGACCGCGGCCGCCTACCTGGGCGCCGGGGGGATGCCCCCCCTGGCGCTGGCGGAGGACCGCGGTCTGGCCCTGAGCCTCGCCGGCCGGCGGGTCCTCCACACCGGCCGGATCCCGGTGACGACCAGCAGCCGGGTCGCCTCCCGGGCCCCGGGCGGGTTCGCCAGCTACCTGGACCGGCTCTCCGGCTGACCGAACCCCGGGCACGTCCCCCGACGTCCCGCCCGCCCCGGCCCGCACCGTGTGGAGGTGCGCGCCGACATGGCCGTCTCCCGGATCCAGCTCGCCCCGGTCACGTCCCTGGCGCTGGAGCGTCCGGAGGCGGTGCGGCTGACGTCGCACGGGGCGGACGGGGACCGCCGCTTCCTCCTCGTCGACCGTGCCGCCCACCTGGACAACGGCATCGGCCGGGGCCGGCTGGCGCAGGTGCGGGAAAGGTGGCGGGCCGAGGACCGGTGGCTCACCCTCACTGTCCCGGGGGGGCCGCCGTCGAGGGCAGCACCGCCGAGCGCGGCGCCGCCCGCTGCGCCAGGGTGTATGGGCGGGCGGTGCCGTCGCGGGTGGTGGGGGGCCCGTTCGCCGACGCCGTCTCCGCCTTCTGCGACCATCCGGTCGAGCTGGTGCGCTCCGATCAGCTTGGCGCGGCGGTCGACGTCCTGCCGCTCACGCTGGCCTCGACCGCCTCGGCGGACCGGCTGGCGGAGCACGCCGGGGACCCCCGCCTCGCCGACGGGCGGCGGTTCCGCATGCTGCTGGAGCTGGCGGGGTGCACCGCCTGCGAGGAGGGCTCGTGGGCGGGCCGGCTGGTGCGGGTCGGCGACGCCCTGATCCGGGTCGTCCGGCCGGTCCCCCGCTGCGGCGTCACCCAGCAGGACCCGGACACCGGCACCTTCCAGCTCCAGGCGCTGCGGACGCTCGCCGCCGATCGCGGGCGGGGTCCCAATGGCCGGTCGCTCCATTTCGGGATGCATGCCGAGGTGGCGGAGCCCGGATGGGTGCGGGTGGGGGACGGGGCCGAGCCCCAGCCGGCCAGCTGACCCTGCTCAGCCGAGCGTCGGGCGGCGACCGCCGGCTCCGTTCGCCTCCTCGAACGCGCGTCCCAGCTGGAGCACCCCGAGGTCGTCCCGCGGTCGGCCGACGATCTGGATCCCGACCGGCAGGCCGGTCGGGCTGAACCCGGCGGGGACCGCGAGGGCCGGCAGCGCCAGGGTGCTGACGGCAGAGCACGAGCGCATCCACCCGAGGTAGTCGGGCATGGGCTCGCCGGCGATGTCTTTGACCCAGGGCGTCCCCACATCGAAGGGGAGGACCTGGCTCACCGGCAGCACCCAGAACTCGTGACGGGCGAAGAAGGCGCCGGCCCGCTCCACCAGGGCGGAGCGGTGCGCCTCCGCCCAGGCCAGGTCGCTGGCGGTGACGGTCCGCCCGTAGGCGACGTTCTCCCGCACCATCGGCGCCACCCGCTCGTCGTCGTCAAGGACCAGCTGGCCGAGGGTCTGGGCGAGGTGCCATCCGCGCAGGATCCGGAACACCCGGTCGGCGTCGGTGAGATCCGGCTCGTCGTCCTCGACGACGCAGCCGAGCCGCTCCAGCAGCGGCCGCTGGGCCCGGAAGCACGCCAGCACCTCGGGCTCGAAGGGAAGGCCGCCGCGGTCGAGTCCGAACGCCACCCGGACCCCGCGGAGGTCGCGGCCGAGGTCACGGTCGAAGTGGGCGCCCGGCTCGGGCAGCGCCCGGGGGGAGCGGAGGTCGGGGCCGGCGAGCGCCGCCAGCAGGAGCGCCGCGTCGTCCACCGTCCGGGCCATCGGCCCCAGCACCGAGAGGTCGAACCACGCCGCCGGGGTGGGGATATCGGGCACCCGCCCCGGGCTCGGCCGCAGCCCCACCACGTTGCAGAAGCTGGCCGGGTTGCGCAGCGAACCGCCCATGTCGCTGCCGTCCGCGATGGGGAGCATCCCGGCGGCCAGCGCCACCGCGGCGCCGCCGCTGCTCCCCCCGCAGGTCCTGGTCGGGTCGTAGGGGTTGCGGGTGGCGCCGAAGAGTCGGTTGTGGGTCTGCGAGCCGAGGCCGAACTCGGGAGTGTTGGTCTTGCCGACCACCACCGCCCCCGCGGCGCGGGCCCGCTCCACCAGCAGGTGGTCGTGGGCGGGCACCAGGTCCTGGCACAGCAGCGAGCCGTAGGTGGTGCGCAGGCCGCGGGTCTCGACGAGGTCCTTGTGGGCGATCGGCAGGCCGTGCAGCGGGCCCACCGGGCCGCCCTCGAGGATGGCCCGGTCGAGGGCGTCGGCCCGGGCCAGCGCGGGCTGCGGGCAGAGCGTGACGATCGCGTTGAGGGCGGGGTTGGCCCGCTCGATCCGGGCCAGGTGGGCGGCCACCACCTCGCGCGTGGAGCAGGCCCGGGCGCGGATCAGCCCGGCCAGCTCCCGGGCGGTGGCGGCGCAGAGGTCCATCGGCCGGCACGATACGGCGCCTCCCTCAGCCGGGAGGGCCGCCGCGGGGTGCCGGCGAGGCCCACCTCCCCGTGCATCGCCCGGCACGGGGACGGAGGCCGCGCGATTCTGTCCCAGCCAGTCCTCCTTCCCGGGCAGGCGACCCCCCGCCTGTCGCCGGGTCGCCGCCCTGGCCGCGGCGTGAGTCGGCACGGCGCGCGATCGCGCGCGCGCCTCCCAGAGGTGGGACCCCTTGCCGCGTCGCTGGCACCGGTCGCCGGCGCCCGCCGCCGTCAGAACCCGGGGAACACGGCCCGGAGCTGGTCCAGGGAGACGTCCGTCCCGGTGAGCACCAGGGGGGGAGTGTGGGCGGGGTCCAGCCGGCCGAAGACCAGGCGCAGCAGCGCCTCCGCTGGGATGCGGAGCTCACCCGCACCGCCGTCACCGTCGGCGGGGGTCAGTCGGACCGCGTCGTCGGTCACCAGCTGGAGCCGGCGCTCGGGGGCCTCGGTCCGGACCAGGAGCCGGATCGGCTGCGCGGGCGGCTTGCCGACCCGGCCGGCGAGGGCGCCGATGCGGTCCACCAGCAGGTCCGTCGCCTCTGGGATCACGCGGGCCGAGGGGTCCAGCATCACCGCCACGTCCCAGGTGTGGATGGCGTGCTCGCCGAGTCGGAGCCCGACCAGACCGGCGGCGTCGAGCTCTGTTCCGAGCGCCGCCACGCGCAGGGAGGCCAGCTGGGCATCGTCGAGCGACTCCAGCCGCGAGACCAGGGCGCGATCGGATCGGCAGCCGTCACGCGCCTGCTCCTCTGGGGTGAGGGCGTTCCACCGGTCCCAGATCACCGCCGCGGTGTCGCGTCCGGGGGTCGGGCGTCCGTCGCTCGCCGCCTCGAGGTATCCGGTCATGATCTCGGCCCCGCTGCCGAGATGGGACAGCACCTGGGCGATCGACCACTCGCTGGCGTATGAGGGGTGGGTGAGCTGGGCGTCGGTGAGGGTGTCGACCCGCGCGACCAGGTCGTCGTGGGAGCGCCGCAGCGCGGCGATCCAGGTACGGGCGGCGTGTTCCATGGGCGGGGTCTCCTCGTCTTCGGTGGGTGACGTCAGCCGTCGGCGGGATCGAGCCGGTCGAACTGGGCGACCAGGCCGAGGACGGCCCGCGACGAGGCGACCGCGAGCGGGCTCCAGGTCATCCCGAACCGGGTCCGGTCGACCTCCGCCTGCGCCTCCAGGCGGACCGACGTCTCGCCCGAGCGCGTCGCCGCCGCCGGGCACGCCAGTGGAAGGGAGCGCCCGGCCGCCTCGATCGTCCCCACCAGCGCGAAGCCGCCGTCGGGGGTGGGCGTGCCGGAGGTGATGGTCACGATCACCTCCGGGTGGGCGGCGACGTCGAAGAAGTCGGCCGAGCGAAGGTGGGTGTCGCGCTGGCGGTTCTTGGTGGTGAGGGAGGTGGCCGCGATCCTGACCCGCCCCCGGAGGGTCCCGTCGGGGGCCACGTCCCCCTCGCCCTCGATCCGCTCGAAGCGGCCGCGCACGGTGATGGCGCCCCAGAAGTGCTTCACCTGGAAGGTGGCCTGCGAGCGGTCAGGGTCGAGCCGCCAGTGGCCGGGAGCGAGGTGGGCGGCAGGGGTGGTGGCGCTGGGCGAGGGAGGGGGCGAGGTGGTCACGAGGGTCCTCCTGCAAGGGTGGCGTCCGGCGCCGTTGCTCGCGGGCGGGGCCCGGTGCGCGTGCGGAGACCGGTGGTGAGGTGAGCGACGATCCTGGCGAAGGCGGCGCGGTCGTCCGGGTCGAGGCCGTCGAAGAGCGCGGCGATCGCCGCCATCCGAGGCTGGAAAGCCTCGTCGGCGGCGCGCAGACCGGGCCCGGTGAGCTCGACCAGGGTCGCCCGCCGGTCCTCCGGATGCGGCCGGCGCGCCACCAGCCGCTCCGACTCCAGCGCGTCGACGGCGCTGGTCATGCTGCGGCGGGTGAGGCCGACGGCGGCCGCCAGCTGGCTCATGATGGCGGGGCCCCGGCAGTGGAGCTCCTCCAGGAGGCGGAGCCGCGGATAGGGGAGGCCGTCGCCGGCGGCGGCCTCGACCCAGCGCAGGAAGGCCGCCGCGAAGACGGCGGTGCGCTCGGCGAGCTGGAGCGGGTCGGGCGCCTGCCCCTCCGGGCTGGGGTCGCGGACGGCTGGTCCGGGCCGGGTCCGTTCTGAGGTGATGATCACAGAAGTGACTATATCACGGGCCGACAGGCTGGTTCGGGGGGCGCCCCCCGGCCCGCGCCCCCTCCGACTACGCCGGGATGCCGGTGGCCGCGGTCCAGTTCCAGTAGCCGCCGACCACCCGCAGGGGTGGGCCCCCGCCAGCCTTCGGCGGATCGACCACCGCCACCTCGGCCAGCGCGGTGAGGGTGACGCGCCGCCACCGGGCACCCTTCGCCAGCATGAAGGCGCCGGCATTGGATTCGCGGGTGCCGGAGAAGAAGACGATCGTGTGCTGGCTCGGCGCGAGGGCGGTCTCGGTCAAGGTCGCTCGCAGGGTGAAGCAGACCAGGGCTGCGCCCCCGCGCAGCCGCACCGCCACCACGTCGCTGGGCCGGTTGGGGGCGACCGTCGGCGCGGTGCGGAAGAGGGCGGCGGAGGCCCCGAAGACCGCGGCCGCGGTCCACTGGTGGGGATCGGGGAGGGCCCAGCAGCCGCCGTTCGCCGGGGCCGAGAACACAGAGGGCGGGAGCGGGCTGGGAATGCCAGCCGGGACCGCGGCCATGAGCGACGCGGCCAGCATCGAGGGGATGCGCCCGATCGGGGTGGCGAGGCCCCTAGACGACGGCACGGCGAGGCCGTAGCCCTGGGCGGTGTGCTGGAAGGTGAGGTGGGCACTGACCGCAATCGATGGTTCGAGCGACACCCGCCAGGGGGCGCGGAGCGCGTTGCGCTGGAAGAGAAGAAGCGAGCGGCATCCGGGCGACGGCCGGTCCGCCCTCGGGGCGCTGGGCGTGACCGCCTGCCTGTCGATCGTCACGACCCGCGCCGGGTAGGTCGCCTGATGGGGCACGCTGGCCGCCGCGAGCGTGAACGAGAAGCGGTAGTAGTGCGCCCCCTCCGACGTCCGCTTCCGCTCCAGCCGCGCCGCCGCGAAGTCGGCATCGTCGATGACCGCGGCCGACCCCTGCTCGTCCCGGTTCTGGGCCACCAGGTTGAGGAGCGCGTTGGCGCGGTTGTTGGCGGCGGAATAGGCGGCGACGATGCCGGCCACCTGGCTGGGCTGGACGACAGGCCCCCCGGCCAAAACGGTCGGGGCGACGGTGAGGGCGGCCGCCACCGCGACCGCGCCGGCGGCGGTGCGCCGGAGGACAAAGGCCGGTCGGGGATGCGGTGGCTTCATGGCGTCCTCCGAATGGTGGCCGGGCCGGCTCCGGGCTCTCCGCCGCGCCGTTCGAGTGGTCTGGTCATGGGCCGACTCCCGGATGGGCGGAGCCGCCACGGACGCCGGCAGCATCGGCACACCGTGCGCGGGCGTCACGGCGGGACCGCTGGTCGCCGGAGCTGCCGGTGGCAGGACCCGCGGTGGTCCATCTGGTCGTGGGACGGCCCCGCAGCTTACCGCATCCCTTCCGGAGGGCGTCGATGCCACCCGATCGAGGGCGTCGACGAAGGCCGCCGCCGGCGCCACCCCTCGGGGAGGGATCCACCCGGTGGGCGGCAGCCCACACCGTCGGGCGCCGGGGCTGCGACCAGCGGCTGCCGACGCGTGACATCGCCGGCGGGAGGGTCGCTTGCGCCGTGCCCGCCGAAGCGGAGCCGATCGAACGAGCGCGTCGGGAGGCGGTCGCAGCCGGTCGCGATGCCCGCGGAGGCGCCTTGCCCCTCGTCCCAGCCACCGGCAAGGGTGTCCACGAGGTCGCGCGCCCGACCCGACCAAGCTGGGGCGTGCGAGCTGGCACCCGTGTCGGCCGGTCCCATCGATGCAGTCCCCCGCGGCCGCGCCCTCACCGTGGCGGTGGTGGGCGCGGGTCCGGTGCGTGGCGACGGTGGGTGCAGCCTCGACGGCGAGATGCCCCCCCCGCGGCCGCCGGCCTCCCCCGCAACGGCCCTTCGGAGGTCCCCTGACCCGAGCGTCGCCTCCCGGGCGGCCGGGGGGCGGCCCCTGCCGCCGCGCCGCTTCGCCTCCACGCCGAACCCCTCTCGGCGGCCACCTTGGGCTCACCGGCGAGCGCGCGCCCTTCTCCAGTCGCACCGAGACCGACCCCTGTTCGTCCGGCGGCGGAGCGGGACTCCAGCTCGAACCGCCGGATGGCGGCCCGCAGGGGACGGCCGATCGCCTCCCGAGGCCCGGCGACCCGCCCTTGACCGGTGCCGAGCGCCCGCCGGATCATCACCGCACCGGCGCGGTGGACACCGGTCCCAGCCCCGACGATCCGGACGGGCGGGTGGCGCGGCCGCGGAGAGCGCCGGGCGTGGGCAGGTCGCGCGGGCAGCGGTCTTCCCCGCGCGGGATCAGCCACGCAGAGGGTGAGATGGTCGACCGATCCCCGGCGGCGGAGATCCGCATCCTCGGCCCGCTGGGCGTCACCGGGCCGCCCGCTGCCGCCCTGGGCGGACCGCGGCAGCGAAGCCTGCTGGTGCTCCTGGCGGTGAACCTCGGATGCCCCATCTCCCGAGATCGCATCATCGACGCCATCTGGAGCGACCCGCCACCGAGCGCGGTGTCGACGATCCAGGGCTACGTCTCCCACCTCCGCCGTGCGTTCGAGGGCCACCCGGTCGGGATCGACTTCAGCGGCGGCGCATACGTCCTCGTCGGCGACGGCCGTCTCGTCGACGCGAGCCGCTTCGAGGCGGCAACCGCCAAGGCGTCCCTCCTCCTCCGCTCCGACCGCGAGCGGGACGTCCGCGACGCGCTGACGACGGCGGAGGCGGCCCTGGCGCTCTGGCGCGGGCCGGCGCTCGACGGGTTTCTCGATGCCCCGTTCGCGCGCCCCGAGGCAACCCGGCTGGAGCAGCGCCGGATCGAGGCCGGGGCGCTGCGCGCCCGCGCCCTCCTCGAGCTGGGCCGGAGCGCGGACGCGATCGGGGCCCTCGAGCCACTCGTCGAGGAGCAGCCGTACGACGAGGAGCT
>DATLUG010000028.1:0-157393 GCA_035533215.1 Candidatus Micrarchaeia archaeon
TGACGTGCAGGCCACAGCGCTGAGCCAGCGCACCGAAGGTGGCGAGGGTGAAGAAGCGCAGGTGGGTGCCGTCCAGCAGCCCGGTCTCGGTGTAGTCGAAGCGGTCCTGCGCCAACGCCAGGACCACGTCGAAATGGGTGATGTTCGGCACCGACACCACGACGCGGCCGCCGGGCGCCAGCAGCCCTGGAACCTGGCTCAGCACCTGCTCCGGCTCGACCAGGTGCTCGAGGACATCGGCCAGGATGACCCGGTCGAAGCGCCGTCCGGCGAGGTGGTGGGGGAGGGGTTCTCGGGTCAGATCGGTGCGATGGACCTCCAGCCCCCTGGCGCGGGCCGCCGCCACCGCGTCGGGGTCGAGCTCGAGACCGACCGCGGAGCAGCCGCGGTCATCCCGGAGGGCTGCCAGGAGGTTGCCGCTGGCGCAGCCGATGTCCAGCACCGCGGCGCCGGCCGGGACGTGACGCGCGATCAGGCCAGCCGCGGAGGCGAGGTCGCCGAGGTCGACCGGGAAGTCGTAGCGGCCAGCAGCGAGGGGCAGGCCGGGAGCGGGCCCATTGGGCGGCGGCTTGCGACCATGCGGGTGGCCGGTGTCCGCCATGAGCGGCAGTCTACGGGCCGGCGGCCACCAAGGGCCGGGAGCGGGCGGCGCACCGCCCCGTCCCTGGGTGCGGTCGCCACCGGACTGAGGCAGTGCCACGGAGGAGCGCCGCGTCGTCCGCCGGTCGGCGTCAATTACGGCCGGAGTATGCTGCGTTCACCATGGCGGACGTGTCGGAACTGATCGCGGCCATCGAGGCAGATCCCGCGCTCCGGGCGGCAGTCCGTCGTGCGATCCTGACTGACGACCTGCTCGCGCTCCCGGCTGTGGTCGAGGCCCGCTTCGAACAGGTGGAGACGCAGCTGGCGCGCCTGGTGGAGGCGCAGGCGCGCACCGAGGCCCAGGTCACGCGCCTGGTGGAGGCGCAGGCGCGCACCGAGGCCCAGGTCACGACCCTGGTGGAGGCGCAGGCGCGCACCGAGGCCCAGCTCGCGCGCCTGGTGGAGGCGCAGGCGCGCACCGAGGCCCAGGTCGCGACCCTGGCGGAGGCGCTGGTGCGCACCCAGGAGCACATTGACCGTCTGGCGCAGGGTCAGGCGGTCCTTCAGATCGACGTCGCCGACCTGAAGGGAGCGGCGCTCGAGGCCCGCTTCCGTGAGCTCGCCCAGAGCTACCTGTACGGGCTGGTCGGCGGGGTGCGTCGCCTCCGCGCCGTCGACCGCGACCAATTGACCGACCTGGCCGCTGATGCGGAGGCCCGCGGGGCGATCAGCCTCGACGAGGGGCGCGACCTCCTCGCCGCCGACGCCGTGGTGCGCGGCCTTCGCGCAGATGGGCAGGCTCCGCTGTACATCGTCGTGGAGGTCTCCTGGGGGGTCGGGCCTGGGGATGTCGAGCGAGCGCAGCGCCGCGCCGACCTCCTGCAGCGCGCGGGTGTCGAGGCGGTGGCGGTCGTCGCGGGCACCGCGATCACCACCGAAGCCGCCAGCCTCGCGAGCCGGATCGGGGTGCCCTACCGGGCCATGACCATCAAGCGGGCCCCGATCCCGGCCTGACCCCTTGCCCGATCCTGGGGCTCGCCCCGGGGGCGTGCGGCCACCCACCCCGCGGGCGGGGTCCCGTGGTCCCGGCTTCCCGCGACGCTGTGGGTGCGCCGTGCACACTGCGCCGGTGAGGGTGGTCAGTCGTCGGCGGCCCGACGGGGGGGCGTCTGAGCCTGGGCGGGGACGGAGGTGACCCGGGCCGCCGGGGCTGGCGCGGAGAGGGGAGACCGGCAGAAACGAGCTGAGCCGGGGCGGTGGCGACCATGGGACCTCTGCGGCTACGCGCTGCTCGCCGGCCTCCTCTGCGGCGCGGCACTGGCCTCGCCCCAGCACCGGCTGGTCGGCGCGGGAGCCGACCCCATCCAGCGGCTCTGGTTCCTGGCTTGGCTCCCCTTCGCCGCCGGCCACCACCTGAGCCCGCTGGTCACCACCTATCTGGACCACCCGCTCAGGGTCAACCTGATGTGGAACAACGCCACCCCGCTGCTGGGGCTGCTGGCCTGGCCGGTGACGTCGGCGGTGGGGCCGGTCGTCGCCTACGACCTGCTGATGGCGCTGGCCCTCACCCTCTCGGCGTGGACCGCCTCCCTGGTCTGTGCCCGGTACGTCCGCCACCACCTGCCCGCGGCGGTGGCCGGCCTCCTGTACGGGTTCTCCCCGTACATGGTCGCCGAGGCGGCGGGAGGGCACCTCCCCCTGGTGGCGGCGGTGACCCCGCCGCTCCTCCTCGCGCTCCTGGACGAGATCTGCGTCCGCCAGCGACGGCCTCCGGCTGGGCTCGGCCTCGGGCTCGGGCTGGTCTGCTGCGCCCAGCTCCTCTTGGGCGAGGAGCTGCTCACGACCGGGCTGCTGGTGGCCTGCCTGACGCTGCTCCTCCTCGCTTTCGGGGCGCCCCGCCGGGCCGTGCGGCAGGCGCGGCGGGCGGCGCCGGCGCTCGCGGTCGCGTCCCTCACCGCCATCGCCGGCTCCGCCGTGCCCCTCCTCACCCAGCTGGGCGGCCCCGGCCGGCTCACCGGAGCGTCGCTGCAGCCCGCCGGCGTGTTCGTCACCGACCTCGCCAACCTCGTCGTCCCCACCCGACTCCTGGTGCTCGCGCCCCACGCGGCGGTCGCCCTCTCGAGCCGCTTCACCGCCGGCCTGGGGGAGTCGGGCGCGTACCTCGGCCTGCCCCTCCTCGCGGCGTTGGCCGCGGCGGTGGCGCTGCGACGGCGGGAGCGGTGGACGTGGCTCCTGCTGGCGGTGACGGCCGCGGTCCTGGTCGCCTCCCTCGGTCCCGTCCTGCACGTGGCCGGGCGTTCGACCCGCATCGCCCTGCCCTGGCGGCTCCTCGAGGGCCTGCCGCTCCTCCGCAACGTCCTCCCCGCTCGGCTGGTGCTCTTTGCGTTCCTGGGCGCGGCCCTGCTCCTCGCCCTCGGTCTCGACCGCGTCCAGGAGCGCCGCCCCGGGCGGGTGGGTGTCGCGCTCGCCGCCGCGGTCGCGCTGCTGGCCCTGGTGCCGCTGCTGCCCCGCACCCTGCCGTCGAGCCCGGCGGTCGTGCCGGCCTTCTTCCGCAGCCGGGCGGTCGACCGGCTCGCCCAGGGGAGCGTGGTCGCGGTGGCTCCGGTCCCGACGATCCGCGACGCGCGGGCGATGCTCTGGCAGGTGGCCAGCGGGATGCGCTTCCAGATGCCCTGGGGGTACGTGATCCACCGGACCCGGGACGGCGCCGCCCAGGAGAACCGGCTGTCGCCGCCCCTGGCCCGGGCGCTGGTCACGATCGAGTTCGGCGGCCGGCCATCCCGCGCGGGCGCGATCCGGCCGGCGATCGCACAGGAGCTGCGACGGGAGCAGGTGGGGTGGGTGGTGGTGGGGCCGATGGCGCACGAGGGGCGGGCCGCCACCTACGTCTCGGCCGCCCTGGGCGAGCGGCCGCGGCGCATCGCCGGCATCGACCTCTGGCGGGTCGGCCCTGGGGCGGTCCGGCGCACCGGGCCGGGCGCGGCCGGCTGACGACCGGCCGCCCCGATCCTGGCCGGCGGCGTCGGGAGCGCGGGTCTGGACGGGAGCCCCGGCGCTCTGTCACCCTGGGAGCCGGCCCCGCTGCGGATGCCTTCCCCACCACCCATCACTGCCTGGATTCGCCGCGACCCCCGCCCGGTCCTGATCGGACTGCTGCCTTTGGTGGTGGCCGCGACCCTCCCGCAGCTGGCGGGCGCCCACCTCGGCGGGATGCGGACGCCGCCACCGGCGGCCGCCCGCCCGGCGGCGGCGAGGGGCACCGCCCCACGGGTGCGGCCCTTCGCCTCGATCCGGCTCCCGAGGATCGCGGCCCGGACGCGCCCGCCCGGGCCCGAGGGCTGCCAGGACCTCCCCCTCAGCTCCGCCCAGGTGATGGCGACCAGCTGCTGGGCGCTCGGGCCGGAGCTGACGGTCGCGGCCGGCGCCCTCCCGGGACGGCCGGCGAGCGGTGCGGTCGCGGTGGTCGAGGGGAGCCACCTGCGGCGGGTCACGGCCAGGGGCAGCGGCGCCCTGCGCGTCACCGGCGTCGCGGACGGCCGCGCCTGCCTCGCCGGCCGCCCCGGCTGGACCGGGTCGGTCGCGCTCCCCGCCGGCGCGGCCGCCAAGGCGGGTGGCAGGCGGTGCCCGGGGGTCCGTATCGGCGGCGGCCGATGGCGGTGGGGGGGCGCGATGAGCTCGGCCGCGCACCTGCGCCCGGCGGCGGGCCGGCTCGGCGCCGCCCCGCCGCTGTCGACCGCGTCCGACTACGTGTATGCCGCCGATGCCGCCGCGTGCTCGGGGGTGCCGGTCGGCCGCTGCCCCCTGTACACGGCGGGCGCCCACACCCACACCCCGGCCGGGGGCGGCCTGGTGGTCCTCGACCTCGGGGCCCCCTGCTTCGTGCCCCACAGCCGTCCCTCCCGCTACGGCACCCAGCTCTTCGGGTCCTCCAGCTGCACCCCGCTCGCCGACCTGGCCCAGCTGGCGCGGGCCTTTGTCTCCGGGTATGAGGCCCACCACGGAAAGGGGGCCCCCCGGCTGGTGCTGGCCCTCGGCACCAGCAACAGCCTCAACGGGGTCGACCCCGGCTTCCAGCTCAGCCCGGCCCGGATGCTGGCCGCCGGCAACGCCTGGGCCCGCCAGCTGCTGGCGCGGGTCTCGACCCGCGGGCTGCGCGCGCGGGTGACGCTGTGGGCCGGCAGCGACATGGAGGAGGCCGGCGACGGCAACTGGTACGGGCCCGGCCCCACCATCGCCTGGGTCAGGGGGTACCAGCAGGGGACCGGCGCCCGCCGCAGCTGCAGCCCGCGGGTGCGGGGCTTCCTCGCCAACTACGGCGACGACGTGGTGGGGGGCGGCCCCTCCCACGTCGACGGCTGGGGTGCCCCCCAGGTGTATGCGGTGAGCTGGGGGATCGCGGTCGCCTGCGCGCTCCCGGAGATCTACTACCCGTCGATGGCGCTGGAGTGGGCCGCCCTCAGCGGCTGGGCCAGGGCTCACCACCACGGCGCGATCGCCTTCACCGGCGTCATGGCCGAGCCGGGGGCGGGGCTCAGCCCGGCGGCCGGGTGGGCGGACCTGGAGCAGCAGACCCGCCAGCGGCCGCCGATCCCGTTCCTCACCACCATCGCCAACGGTCTGGTCCTGCCCAGCCCCGTCGTGACCGGGGTGAGCCCCGACTCCGGGCCCATCGAAGGGGGCGGCCAGGTCACGATCGACGGCCAGGAGCTCAGGGGGGTCGAGGGGGTGCGCTTCGGCGGGGTCCGCGCCCCCGTGTTCCGGGTGCGGTCCCTGCACCAGCTGGTCGCCACCGTCCCCGCGCTCCCACCAGGGCCGGTCGACGTCCGGGTGGTGACCGCCATCGGCGCCACCCAGGCCCAGGTCTCCGACCGCTATCTGGCGGTCGGCCAGGGCAGCTTCCACCCCGTCCCCGCGATCCGGGTCGCCAGCCGCTTCGCGGTCGCTCCCGGCCGCGTCCGCTGGATCCGGGTCGCCGGGATCGGCCGGGTCCCCCGGGGCGGGGTCGCCGGGGTGGCCCTGATGGTGACCGCCGCCGCCTCCGCCCCCACCTCCGTGGACGTCTTCCCCGAGGGGGTCGGGCCGCCGGCGGTCCCCTCGCTGGAGCTGGTGCGCGGTCAGTCGACGTCGGCGCTGGTGGTGGTGCCGGTGGTGCGGGACCGGGTCCAGGTGCAGAGCTCGGGCGGGGCCGCCCGCCTGGCGGTCGCGGTGGAGGGGTGGGTCGGAACCGCGACCAGCCGGGACGGCCGCGGGCTGTACCAGCCCCTTGCGCCGGTTGCGGCCGCCGCGCCCGCCCCGGCGCCCGGCTCCGCGGCCGGGGGGGTCCTCGCCACCGGGATCGTGGTCTCGCCCACGTCCCCGTTGACGGTGCGGGTGACCCGGGCCGGCCTGGCGCCGGCCGGCGCCGAGGCCGGCCTGCTCCAGCTCCAGCTGGCCTCGGGCACCAGGTCGGCCTCGGTCACTGCGACGGCGGCGGGCTCGGGCCCGTCCGCCGCCGGGGCCGTCCCGGTCCCGGCCCGGGGGGTCGTCGT
This sequence comes from Candidatus Micrarchaeia archaeon, assembly GCA_035533215.1. Lineage (GTDB taxonomy): Bacteria > Chloroflexota > Dormibacteria > Aeolococcales > Bog-877 > DAHUZL01. Next base: position 6,111 of record DATLUG010000028.1, read on the forward strand.
CACCCGGGTGGTCGCCCCGCTGGCCCTGGACGGCCGCGTCGTCCTGCGGGACACGGGCGGGCCGGTGACGGTGACGGTCGGCCTCACCGGATGGTTCACCGGGCCGGTGGCGCTGCCCACGACGCGCCCGACCCCCTCGCCGAGCGTCACGCCCACCCCCTTTACGACCCCCACCATGACCCCCACCCCACCGGCCAACCCGCTGGCGCGGCCGGCCGGCTCGGGCCGGATCCGGTTCCCTGCCGCGCAGGCGGCCGCGGGCGGCGTGCTCCAGCTCCTGGCGGCGGGAGCGGTCGGCGGCGAGCTCGGCAGCGGCCCCGGCGCCGAGGGTCCCCGGGGGATCCGGGTCGGGCCGCTGCGGCCGGTCCGGATCCGCCTGGCGGGCGTGAGCGGGGTCCCGGGGGGGGGCCGGGCGGTCGTGCTCCTGGCGGTCGTCGCGGGCAGCCGCGCCGCCGGCGGCACCCTGACGGTCTGGTCGGTGGGGGACCGCCGGCCCCAGCTGGCCGACGTCGCCTGGGCACAGGGGCGCACCGGGGCCGACCTGGCCCTGGTCCCGCTGGCCGCGGCGGGCGCGATCCTCGCCTCCACCACGACCGCGGGGACGCGGCTGCTGGTATCGGTGGTGGGCGTGGTCCGCCTGCGCCAGCTGCCCAACCCGACGCCGACCCCGACCCCGGTCCCCTCGCCGACCCCGGTCGCGACCCCCTCGCCGAGCCCGTCGCCGTCGCCCAGCCCGACCCTCTCGCCCACCCCCACCGCCAGCCCCACCCCGACCGTGAGCCCGACCCCGACCGCCGCGCCGACGACGCCGGCACCGGCCCCCCCGAACCCGCTCGGGGGGATCGTCCCCAGCCCTCCTGGCGGCCGCGCCGGGGGCTGACCCCGCCGGGGCTGACCCGCCCGGGCCTTACCCCGCCCGGGGCCCCCCGCGCGGGCGGCGCCGCCCGGTCCTCGGCCCGGGGTCAGCCCGCCGGTCGGGCCGGCGGCTCGCCGGCGGGCATCCACACCAGCACCCCGCCGCGGGAGAGCGGCGGCCGCCCCAGGAGCCGGGTGACGAGCGCCGCCGCCGCCGCCCGGCCCCGCATCGGACCGACCACCACCGCCTCCGCGCGAAGGCCTGCGAGCTGGCGGCGGAGGCGGCGGAGGGCCAGCGGCGGCAGCCGGGTGGGGTCTCCCGCCTGGGCCGCCCGCAGGACCGAGGAGAGCGGTGAGCCCGGCGGGTCGGCGATCGCGGCCCCGTGCGGACCGGGGTGGAGGATGTACCCGGTGGGCAGGGCGAACCGCATCCCGGACGCCGCCTGCCAGAGCATCGCCTGGTCGTCGGGGCCCCAGGCGACCGGGACCACCTCCACGACCCGTCCCGGCGCCCACCTGTGGACCGCGGCGGTGCGGAAGAACGCCGGGACCCGGGCCGCCTCCGACACCAGCGGCCCGCGCGGCAGGAGCGGGAGCAGGGCGGCCGCCGCCAGCCCCAGGGAGGCGGCCCAGCCCCACCGCCTCGCCGGCAGGTGGCGGCAGCGGTCGCAGAGGCCGGCGAGGAGCAGCGCGGCGGCGAGGAACGCATACACGGTGAGCCGGTCGGGGAGGACGTCGCGGTAGCCGGGGAGGCGGCCGAGCCACGACCAGGGCAGTGGCACCCCCACCGGCCGGCCGCCGACGTGGAGGACGGGCCCGAGCGCCAGCACCAGCGCGGCGGCTCCCACCGCGGCGGCCGCCCAGGCCCAGCCGCGGCGCAGGATCAGGGGCGCCGCCAGCGCCAGGGCCAGCAGCGGCACCCCCAGGTACGCGTCCCACTCCGAGAGGTTGGCGGTGAACCGGGTGGTGAGGTGGACCGCGCCGGCGGGGGCGAAGTGGAGGACCGCGGTGGGGACGACCAGGCCGAGGAGGTCGGCGACGTACCGTCCCGACGGCTGCACCGGCCCTTGGCCGAGCCGGGCGGGCCCGTCCAGCTGGACGAGGAGCGGGAGGGCGGCCAGCACCGCGAACGTCACCACCGCAACGGGCGCGGCGCCCAGACACCGCCCCGCGCCGCGTCGCACCGCCCCCGGATGGGTGAGGGCCAGCCAGGCGCAGAGCAGAAGGCCCATCAGGGCCTCGGTGAGCAGCAGCTCCTCGCTGGTGAGGAGCTGGGCCGCCAGCACCACCCCGGCGGCGAGGCCCACCCGCCCCGGCCGGGCCCGTCGCCGCGCCACCAGCTCGTGGACGCACAAGGCGAGGAGCGGCGGGCCGCAGATGGTGACGAGGGGGAGGTGAGCGCCGGTGGCCTGGGCGACGACGTATGGGGAGAAGCCGTAGGCGAGGCCGGCGACGACGGCGGCCATCCGGTGGCGCACCAGCCGGGCGGCGAGGAGGTAGGCGGAGAAGGCGGAGGCGACGACCGCGCCGGTGAGGAGGGCGGCGTAGGCGACGACCGCGCCCAGGGTGACGGTGAGGGGAGCCGCCAGCAGGGCCAGCAGGGGGGTGGCGTTGTTCCACATCAGGTTGACCGGGCCGGGATGGTCGAGATAGCGGGTGAGCAGGGGGTCTCGGCCGTGGGCGAGGGCGAAGGGGAGCCAGCTGAGGAACCAGACGTGCTGGATGGCGTCCTGGGCGGTGCCCACCAGCCGCCCCCCGGGGTCGCGCCAGGCTCCGATCGTGAGCAGGGCCGACAGCAGGAGATACGCGGCCAGGACCGCCGCGCCCCGAAGGGGGCTGCGGGGGACGGCGGCCCCGCGGCCCGGGGCGCCCGCCGTCGTCCGCGGAGCGGCGGGGATCACCACGTCCGCCCCATGATCGCGGGCGGAGGGCCGACGCCGCCCCGGCCTCAGAGACGAACGACCACGATCCCCGGGATCGCCTGGAAGTCACGATCCTGGGTGACGACGGGGATGTCCCGGGCGCTGGCGGTGGCCGCGATCAGCGCGTCCAGGACCGGGACCCGGCGGCTCCGCGCGCGCAGCGACGCGACGATGCGGGCGAACGCCCGGGCGAACGCCCGGGCGACCTCGATGTCGACCGGGAGCGGTTCCCACCCCGACTCCACCGCGGCGAGGGTGGCGAGCCGGCGGTCCCGCCGTGACTCGTCGGCCAGCAGCACGCCCACCGTCAGCTCGGCCACGGTCACGACCGAGACCTCGGTCTCGTCGACGCCCGCCGGGGGTGAGATGGGCCGACCGGTCTCGGCGGCCACGAAGAAGGAGGTGTCGAGGAGGGCTCTCACACGTCGTCGGTGGTGTCGGGCAGAGCCGCCCGCAGCTCCTCCAGCAGGCCCCGATCCGCGGCGGCGCGGTGGGCCACCGCCAGCGCCACCGCCATCGGAACGGTGGCGCGGCGGTGCAGCGGGGCGAGGGTGGCGACCGGCCGCCGCGCCACCGTCACCGTCAGCCGCTCCCCGGCCTCGACGCGGCGCAGCACCTGGCTGAGGTGGTTCCGGAGCTCGCGGACCGAGATCGCCACATCCATGAAATGGAGCGTAGCCTATGTGGCGACATGGCGCCGTGTCGGGTGGGTCTCACCAACCTCGTTCGTCGGTGAGCTGGAGGGAGTCCCGGAGGGCGCCGGCCGCGGCCCGGACCGCGGCGGGGTCCGCGCCGTGGTCGGCGGCGGCCGCGTCCCGGGTGCGGCCCAGCCCCGCCCGCCTCGCGACCAGGGCGGCCAGGGCCGCGGCCACCACCGGGGCGGGCTGGTCCGGGAGCGCGGCCACCCCGCCGAGGCGCCCCCACGCGGCGAGGCAGCGGACCACCAGGGGGAGCCCGAAGCGGGGCAGCTCCACCTGCCAGAGGCGGTCCGCGACCGGGTCGAGCGGGATGCGGGGCGGCGGGGCTCCCGCGAAGAGCTGCGGGGCCACCCTTGGCCCCAGGTCCGGGCGCGGCAGGCGGGCGTCCTCCGCCCCCTCGAACGGGAGGACCTCGTCGATGGCGGGCCGGCCGGCCGCGAGGTGCCAGCGGAGGCTGAAGGGATAGACGACGCCGCCGGCGAGCAGCTCGCCGGTGGTGCACTGGAGGTACCCCGGCTCCGCCTCCAGGGTGACGAAGCCCCCCTCGCTGGGGAGGATGCCGACGGGTAGCCCGACCCCGATCAGCGGGCCCCCGCCGCCGTAGAGGCGGTAGAGGACCCGCAGCGGGGAGCCGGGGTCGGACCGCTTGCGCGGGGCCGGGTCGCCCCGGCTGACCGCGGCCCAGAAGTCGCCGGCCAGCTTGTGGCCGACCCGGCTGGCCCGCTCCTGGCGCACCTCGGCCTCGTGGAGCTGGCGGAGGTGGTCCATCACCTGGCGGACGGCTGCCGGCGCGCGGTCCGCCCGGTCCGCCCGCGTCTCGGGGTGGTGCGGTCCCCGCTCCGGGGTCGGCGGGAGTCGTCGGCCGGTCGGGGCCGGCGCCCGCCGCGCGGGCGGCCGCGCCCCTGGGGGCGGTGGCCCTGGGGGCGGTGGAGCCGCCACCGCCCCCAGGGCCAGGGTCAGCTGCGTCGCCGGGTCGGCCGCCGGCGGCGGCGCGGGCGCGGCCGCTGACGCCGGGCGGCGGCTGGCGTCGGTCCGCCGCGGCTCCGTGGCCGGCGGTGGCACCGGCTGGGCTGGGGGCGGGTCGGCCGTCCCGGGGGCGGCGGGTTCAGCCGGCGCCGCTTCCTGCCCCACCGCCGCGGCGGGCTGGGTGCGCGGCTCGACGCAGGTGCGGCAGCCGAGCCGGTCCCGGGCCGCCACCAGCGGGGACCCGGAGCCGCAGGCGGGGCAGCGCAGAGGGCTGAACTCGGCCGGGGTGAGCCACCAGGTGAGCGCCAACGGGAAGCGTCGATCCCCCCGCCGGACGGCGACCTCCAGCTGGAGCGCCGGGACGAACAGCAGGTGCAGCCGGATGGGTCGGATCGCGAACCGGGGCGCGGCCGCCTCGCGGATCGCGGCGAGGCGCCGGGACCGCTCCGCCCGGGTGACCTCGTCCTGCGCGTCGAGGAGCCGCTGGCGCTCGACCGGGGCCGTCTCCCGACGCCGCGCGATCGACTCCAGCTGGCCGGTGTAGTACGACTCGGCGAGGGCCAGCTCGTCGGCCGTGGCGGCCTCGGCCAGACGGGCCAGCTGGCGCAGGCGGAGGCGCACCCGCGCCTCCAGGCCGGCATGGGCAGCGGCCACCGCACGGGCCAGGTCGGGCTCGGCGGCCAGGTGCTGGGGGCGGCCCTCCAGCCGGTGCGCCTCCGAGAGGCGCCGGCCGAGCTCCATCCGCACCGGCAGCCCGGTGCGGGCGTCGACCCACACCTCCTCCCGCTCGTGGACGGGGTCGTGGACGGTGTAGGTCACCTGCACGCCGACCCGCAGGACCGGCGCGTAGCGGGGCACCGCCGCGCCCACCTGGTCGAGGCGGCCGTGATCCACCCCGATGCGGTCGCGGGCCTGGGCCAGCAGGGCCTCCGTCGTCGGCGGGACCTTGGCGGGCCAGTCGAGCCAGATCGTCCCCGCGTCGCCCTGCTCCAGGACGTGACCGGCGGCGGCGTCCATCACCGGGTGGCCGGGGATCAGCAGCAGGGCGCCCTCGTCGCGGGCGACCTCCGGGTCGGTGGTGGCGGCGATCGACTCGGGCAGGCCGAGGTGCTCCTGCATCGCCCGCGGCAGCACCAGCAGGGCATGGTCGCCGCGGGGCTCGGCGAGGGCACCCTCGCGCTCCGCGTACCGGAGCCAGAAGCGGAACGCCGGCTCCTCGGTCAGCATCCGCTCGCCCCCGGCCCGGGGCGGCTCACTCAGCCGCCGCGCCGACCAGGGCGTCGGTGCGCTGGCGGCTCTCCAGGTACTCCTGGCGGCCGCGCGCCAGCTGGTCGCCGAGCACCTCCAGGCGTTCTGCGAACTCCTCGTCGTGAGCGCTCGCGACGTGGGCGTCGAAGACCGAGCTCTCGAAGTCGAACTCCTCGTCGACCCGGCCCAGGATCATGTCGAGCTCGCCCACCACCAGCTCGAACAGGTTGATCCGCCGCTCCAGCACCCGTAGGATCCGGTCCTCGATGGTGCCGGAGCCGACCAGGTTGGCGAGGACGACCTCGTGGGCCTGGCCGATCCGATGGATGCGGCCGAGACGCTGCTCGATCCGCATCGGGTTCCAGGGCAGGTCGAAGTTGATCATGGTGTGGCAGAACTGGAGGTTGCGGCCCTCGCCCCCGGCCTCGGTGCTGAGCAGGACCGGTCGCTCGACCTCGAAGCTGCGGATCGCGGCCTCCTTGTCGGCCCGCGGGAGGCTGCCGTGGTAGAGGGCGTGGGCGATGCCGGCCCCGTCGGCGACCGAGGACAGGAACGCCAGGGTGCGGCGGAAGCCGGTGAAGACGATCACCCGCTCCTCCCGCGCCAGGTGCCGCCTGAGCCGCTCCACCAGGACCTGCGCCTTCTCGGTGGTGGCGACCGCCGCCGCCCGGTTGGCGAGGTCGGGCCAGCCCACCGCCCGGAGCCCGGCCGCGAGCGCGGCGGGGCTGGACCCGGCCAGGCGCAGGACCTGGCGCAGGGCGAGCGAGCGGGCCGGCGGGGCCAGCCGGCCCTCCTCGCGGACCCGTTCCGAGACCAGCCGGTAGAGCTCGGCCTCCTCGGCCGCCGGCGCCACCCGCTGGGTCTCGGCCAGGCGGCGGGGGAGCATGAGGGCGACCTCGCTGCGCCGGTGCCGGACCATGACCGAGCGGGTCCGCCGCTGCAGCTCGGCGAGACGGCGGGCGGGCTCGGTCCCGTTGGCGGCGCCGTGCTGGCGACGGAACTCGCGCGCGGTGCCGAGGTGACCGGGGCGGACCAGGCTGACCAGGTGGAAGAGGTCATCGAGGCGGTTCTCGACCGGGGTGGCGGTGAGCAGGAGGAGGTAGCGGGTGCGCAGCTCGCGGGCCAGGCGGGCCGACCGGCTGGCGGGGTTCTTCAGGTGGTGGGCCTCGTCGGCGACGACCAGGTCCCAGACGGTGCCGAGGAGCACCGGCCGGAGCGGGTCGCGGCGGGCCGACGCCAGCGAGACGATCACGACCGGATCGTCGCCGCCCTTCGACTCCAGGTCGCGGGCCCCGGCGCGGGGCACCAGCGACGGCAGGGCGAACTTGCGGTCGAGCTCGTCGCGCCACTGGTCGACGAGCCCGGCCGGGGTCAGGACCAGGACGCGGCGGGCCAGGCCGCGGAGGCGAAGCTCGCTCAGCACCAGGGCCGCCTCGATGGTCTTGCCGAGGCCCACCTCGTCGGCCAGGATCGCCCGTCCGCGCATGGTGCGCAGCGCCAGCTCGGCGGCGCGGAGCTGGTGGGGGAACGGCTCGAACCGCAGCCGCGGCAGGGAGATGAAGGTGTCGAACCCGTGTCGGGCCCACACCGCCAGCGCCTCCTCGACCAGGCTCGACGTCTGCGGGTCCGCGGCCAGCCCGCGCCGGAGGTGCGCCAGCAGCGGGTGGTAGCCGGCCAGGGGGTCGGCGGATGGAGCGCTGCCCTCTCCCATCGGAGTGCCCATCGTAGGGCGGGGGGGCCCGGCCCGGGGCGGCCGGGCTCCGACCGAAGGGAGGCCGATGCGGAGGGCGGCGGCGCGCTGGGCCGCGTTGCCCGGCGCGAATCCGATGGCCTCCCCGGGGTCCGCCAGCCGGGGGGGTGCGAGCGACGACACCGGCCAGGTTCCAGGCGTCGAACGCCCGACCCACGTGGGCACGGAGCGGGCGCAGGGCCGCCGCCTCCACGCGCTCTGGGCCGGGTCCGACGACCGGCACCGGCCGGGCCGGCCGGTGCCGGGGTCCGCGTCCAAGGTCCCGGTGGTCATGGTCCGCTCCGGGTCGTCCAGCACCCCGGTGGACTCGGCGCGGCCGGTTCCTTGGGCCAGGTCGGCGCGGGCCAGCACCGGGGGGTCCGCGCAGCGGGTCACGGGGGGCCCGCCGCGGGTTGCGGCGACGGCGGGCGACGGGCGGCCGCCCCGGTTGGCCCCGCCGGCACCGACCCAAGGAGCCCTCGACCTGGCTCGCCGGCGCGTTGGTCGATCCGCGGGATCGGCGTCCTGGGCGGGGTCGAGATCCCTCCCGGGAGACGTCGACGCTCCGCCCGTCGCCGGCGGCGCAGGCCGCCAGGCGCGGTCCTCGGGTCGCGCCGGAGCCACGGCGTCATCCGCCCGGGCCGTCACGAGCCTCGCCGGCTCTCAGCCGGATCGCTCGGCGAAAGAGCCCCGCGCGGGCGGCCGGTATCCTGTCCCGGGGCAGGCGGAGGCGGGTGGTCCCGAGGGAGCGCATGCGGCGCCCCGTCCAGAGGCGTGTGCATGGCGAAGGCCAGACGATCCGCGATCCAGTTCGGCACCATCATCGCCGGCAACTACCTGCCCTACGCGCGGGTGTTGGCGGCCTCGCTGGCGGTCTGGCATCCGGGCGCGCGGCTGCAGTGCCTCGTCATCGACGACCGCGAGGGCCGGGACCGGGGCGGCGAGCCGTCCTTCGACGTCCTCCACCTCGCCGACCTGGTCCGCGAGCCGGGCGAGCTGGAGCGGATGGCGATGTGCTACGACGTCATGGAGCTGGCCACCGCGGTCAAGCCGTGGCTGCTGCGGCACCTGCTCGAAAGGGGCGCCGCCGTCGCCGTCCACCTGGACCCCGACATCCTCTGCTTCGCCGAGCTCGACGAGGTGGAGGCCCTCGCGCGCGGCCACGGCATCGTCCTCACCCCCCACACCACCGAGCCGGTGCCCCGCGACGGGCGCAAGCCGACCGAGGCCGACCTGATGGAGACCGGCACCTACAACCTCGGCTTCGTCGCCGTCTCGCCGGCGGCGGCGCCGTTCCTCAGCTGGTGGCAGGTGCGGCTGCGGCGGGACGCGATCGTCGACCCCAAGGCGATGCTGTTCACCGACCAGCGCTGGGTGGACCTGGTCCCCGGCTACTTCCCGGTGCACGTGCTGCGCGACCCCGGCTACAACGTGGCGTACTGGAACCTCGGCACCCGCACCATCGAACCGGCCGGGGACGGCTACACGGTGGGCGGCCGCCCGCTCCGGTTCCTCCACTTCAGCGGCTACGACCCCGACCGCCCCCACCTGCTCAGCCGCCACCAGGGCGAGCGCCCCCGGGTGCTCCTCTCCGAGCACCCGGTCCTGCGGCGGCTCTGCGACGACTACCGGCGGCGGCTCCTGCTGGCGGGCTACGGCGACCCCGACCTCCCCCGGTACGGGTACGGCCGGGTCCCCGGCGGCCCCCCCATCGACCGCCTGATGCGCCGGCTCTACCGCGTGGCCCTGCTCGCCAGCGAGGACGGCGGCCGCCCCGAGCCTCCCAACCCGTTCCGCCCCGGCGAGGCCCAGGCCTTCTGTGCCTGGCTGCGGGAGCCGGTGGGCGGCCCCGGCTCCCGCCTCACCCGCTACCTTGACTTCCTGTACCACGACCGGATCGACCTCCAGGTCGCGTTCAACGACGTGCCCGGCCCCGGGACCGAGTGGTTCCTCGGGTGGGCGCGCGACCACGGGGTCAGTGAGGAGGATCTGCCGGTGGAGCTGGTGCCGCCGCCGCTCGAGGCCGCGCCCGCCGACCCCGACGCCGCGTCCCTGCGGCGGCGTGCCGCCTCCTCGCGCGCCCCCCGCCCGGGGACCGCCGCGGCCGCCACCTGGCACGCGTTCGCGCCCCCCGGCCGCCGCCGGGCCGCCCCGGCGCGGCGGGTGCCGCCGACCGACGTCGGCGGCGGGGCCACCGGCCCCGACGACCCGGTCCAGGTGGAGGCGGACGGAGCGGTGGTGGCGACCGACCGGGGGCCGGGGCGGTCGTCCGCCCCCACCGTTCGCCGCCTCCCCGAGGGGGTCAACGTCGCCGGCTACCTGGAGGCCGACCTCGGTCTCGGGACGGCGGCCCGCGCGGTCCTCCGCGCGATCGAGCGGAGCGGGTCGGCGGTGGCGACGGTCGTGTACCGGGACACCCAGAGCCGCCAGTCGCGCCCGTTCGCCGCCCTGGTGGAGGGGGAGGCCCCCTACGACTGCAGCCTGGTCTGCATCAACGGCGACCTCCTCGGCAACTTCGCCCGCGATGCCGGCGCGGGCTTCTTCGAGGACCGCTACACGATCGCCCAGTGGCACTGGGAGACCGAGACCTTCCCGGCCTCGATGCGGGCCGGGCTCGGCTGGGTGGACGAGATCTGGGTCGCCAGCCGCTTCGAGCAGCAGGCGATGGAGCGCGAGACCGACAAGCCGGTGGTGGTGTTCCCGATGCCGGTGGTGGACGACGAGGCGGCGGCGCCGCTGGCCCTCCCCCGCGAGGCGCTCGGGCTGCCGCAGGGGTTCCTCTTCCTGTTCTGCTTCGACTTCCTCAGCGTCATGGAGCGCAAGAACCCGGTGGGGCTGGTGGAGGCCTTCGGCAGGGCCTTCCCGCCGGGGTCCGGCAGCCACCTGGTGATCAAGAGCATCAACGGGGAGCGCCGGCCGAACGAGCGCGAGCGGCTGCGGCTCGCCGCCGCGGCGCACACGGACGTCCGGCTGCTGGAGTCGTACCTGAGCGGGTCGGAGGTGCAGGCCCTCACCGCCACCTGCGACTGCTACGTCTCCCTCCACCGCTCCGAGGGGTTCGGGCTCACCCTGGCCGACGCGATGGCGGCGGGCAAGCCGGTCATCGCCACCCGGTACTCCGGCAACCTGGAGTTCATGTCCGACGAGACGGGCTACCTCGTCGACTGCACCCTGGTCCCGGTCGGGGACTCGGGCGCCCCCTACCCCCCCTCCCACCGCTGGGCTGAGCCCGACCTCGACGACGCCGCCCGGCTGATGCGCCTGGTGGTGGCCGACCCGGAGGCGGCCCGCGCCCGAGCCGCGCTCGGCCGGGCCGCCCTGCGCCGGCGCTTCACGACCGCGGCCTGCGCGGCGTTCGCGGCCGAGCGGCTGGCGGTGATCCGCGCCGCCCGGGCGCTGGCCCTGCCCCGAGAGCCGCTCGGGTGGCTGGACGCGGACGGCACCCGGCTCCCGGCCCCGCAGGAGCCGGCCCCGGCCGAGCCGGACCCGGCCGAGCCGGACCCGCCCGAGCCGGACCCGGGTGAGCCGGCTCCGCCCGACCGCTCCGAGGCCGACGGGCCGGCGGCTCCGGGTAACCCCGAGACCGCCGCGGCCGAGTCCTGGCCGGTGGGGGCCGGGCCGGTCGAGGAGGGAGAGCTGCCCGAGGTCGAGCCGGAGGGCGGCCGGCCGGACACGGTGGAGTCCGGGAGTCCGGAGGGGATGGGCGCCGACGGCCCTGAGATCCCGGAACCCGACGCCCTGCCGCCGGCTCCGGCCCCCGAGCCGCGGCCCGACCCCGAGCTCCCGCCCGAACCCGAGCCGGCGGCCGAGGACCGGGCCGCGGCTCCGGCTCCGGCGACCTCCGAGCCGACCGCGGTCCCTCCGCTGCCGGTCGCCGAGGCGACCCAGCGGCTGGTCGCCTCGCGCGCGGTCGAGGCGGACCTCCCGCCCCGGGCGGGCCTGCGGGGCTGGGCGGCCGCCCTGGTCCGCCGCCGGGTGGACCGGCTGCTCGTCCCCTACGACCGCCGCCAGCGCGCGATCGCCGAGGCGCTGCTCACCTCGATCCGGGAGGTGGCGGGAACGGTGCCGGCGGCGGCCGACCTGGTGCACCGGCGGGTCGACGGCGCCGAAGCCCGCCGGGCGGCCCTGGGGGACCGGCTGGAGGGGTTGACCGGCCAGCTCGACCGGCTCACCGGCCACGTCGACCGGCTCACCGGCCACGTCGGCGCGCTCGACCACGCCCTGGGCGGCCTCCGCGACGGCCTCAACGCACGCATCGACGGCGTCGGCGGCCGGATCGACGGCCTCGGCGGCCGGATCGACGTGGCGACGGCGGGGCTGGGGACGATGACCGAGCACCTCGACCGGCTGACCCGCCACGTCCAGGGGATCACGGTCCTGGTCGACCAGCTCAACGGCCGCACCGAGGGACTGGAGGCCCGCCAGGGCCGCATCCTGCTGCGGCACGACCGGCTCGCCAGCCGGGTCGATCGCACCGAGGACCTCGTCACCCACCTGGAGCGGGTCGAGCGCGAGCTGCTGCGGGCCCGGCGGGCGGCGGAGCGGCTGGTCGCCACGGCAGAGGCCGGGGGGTCCCTGCCGGCGCGTGGGGCGACCCCGGCGCCGCCCACGGGCGGCCCCCGGCCCCGCCGGCGGGCGCCGCGGCGGGGTCAGGGAGCGGGCCCCGACGCCAGCTGAGCCGTCCCGCCGCCCGGCCCCGGGCGGAGCCGGGCTGGTGATCGCCCTCAAGGCCCCGGTCGGCGCCAAGCAGCGGCTGGCGGGGGTCCTGACCCAGTCCCAGCGCCGCCTGGTGGCGCTCGCGCTCGGGGCCCGCTGCCTGCGGTGCGCGATGCGGACCTGGCCAACAGGGCGGGTCGTGGTGGTGGGGGCGGGGGAGGAGGTCGCCGAGCTGGCGGCCCGCCACGGCGTTGGCGCGGTCCTCAGCGACCCCGGGTCCGGCCAGAGCGCGGCGGTCGCGATCGGCGCCCGCTGGGTGGTGGGCCAGGGGCTGGACCGCCTGGTCACGGTGGCCGGCGACCTGCCGGACGTGCGGGAGGACGACCTCCGGTGGCTGCGCCGGCTCGCCGAGGACCTCGGCGGCCCCGGGGTGGTGGCGGTGCCGGACACGGCCGGGACCGGCACCAACGCCCTCGTCGTCCGACCCGCGACCGCCGACGTGCTCGCCTTCGGCCCCGACTCCATCGCCCGGCACCGGGCCCGGGCGATGGCCCTGGGGCTGCCGTTCTCGGTCGCGGGGCGCCCGACCCTGGCCCGCGACTGCGACCGTCCCGAGGACCTCCGGGCGATCCTCGCCGGCGGGGATGGGGCGCTGCGGGGCCTGATCGACGGCGGGGGGCCCCCTACACTCGGTCGTGTGGCAACCCCGCCGCCTCCCGGCCGCGACCACCCCTGACCGTGGCTCCCACCGTCACCGCTGAGCGGCTCCAGTGCTGGGCCGTCGGCGGCGTGGGCGAGGTCCTTCCGGGCATCGACCTCGCGGCCCACCTGGCGGCCCCGATCCGGGCGGCCGGCGGTCTTCGCCCCTGGGACGTCGTGGTGGTGACCCACAAGATCGTCTCCAAGGCGGAGGGGCGCCTGGTGGAGCTGGGCACGGTCGAGCCCGGACCGGACGCCCTGCGGCTGGCGGACCAGGTCGGCAGCGACCCCCGCCTGGTGGAGGTGATCCTGCGGGAGACGCGCCGGGTGGTGCGGGCGGTGCCCGGGCTGCTGGTGGCCGAGACCCACCAGGGGCTGGTGTGCGCCAACGCCGGGGTCGACCGCAGCAACGTCGGCGGCGGCGGCCTGGCGAGCCTCCTGCCCGAGGACCCCGATGCCAGCGCCGACCGGCTCCAGCGAGCCTGGCTGCCGCTCGCGGGCGGCGGTCCCCTCGGGGTCGTCGTCACCGACACCTTCGGCCGCCCCTTCCGGGACGGCGGGGTCAACGTCGCCATCGGGGTCGCCGGGATGCCGGCGATGAGCGACCACCGCGGCGTCGAGGACCCCTACGGGTACCAGCTGCGGGTCTCCACCCTCGCCACCGCCGACGAGATCGCCGGCCTGGGGGAGCTGGTCATGGGCAAGGTGGAGGAGCGGCCGCTGGCCGTGGTCCGCGGGCTCAGATGGGAGAAGGGGGCGGGGGACGGCGACGGCGGCGGAGCCGCGGCCGGAGCCCGCGCGCTGCAGCGGGATCCCGCCCGCGACGTGTTCCGGTGGTAGGGGGGACGGCCGCCGCGCCGATCACGGTGCTGCTCTTCGCCGGGCTGCGCGAGCATGCGGGCCAGGACCGCCTGGCGCTGGAAGCGACCACCGCCCCCATCGACGCCGCCGGGTGCTGGGAGCGGTGCTGCGCCCGATTCCCGGGCCTGGAGGAGGCGGCCGGCTCCAGGGCCAGCCTCCGGGTCGCCCGCAACCGCGAGCTGGTGGGATGGGATGCGGCCGTGCTCCCCGGCGACGAGCTGGCCTTCATGCCCCCGGTCTCGGGCGGGCGCGGTGACGGGGCCGAGGCGGGGCCGGTTCGGGTGCGGGTGGGCCCGGACCCGATCGACGTCGCCCAGCTGGCGGCGAGCCTGCCGGCGACCGGGGCGGGGGCCCGGGTCACCTTCTGCGGCATCGTGCGCGACCCCGACGACGGCCGCAGCGTCCCGTACCTCGACTACGAGGCCTACCAGGCGATGGCGGAGGCGGAGTGCCGCCGCCTGGCCGAGGCCGCCGTGCGCGAGTGCGGGGCCCTGGCGGTCGCGGTCCAGCACCGGACCGGCCGGGTGGCGGCGGGGGAGCCGTCGGTGGCGGTGGTGGCGGTGGCCGCGCACCGCGGGGCCGCCTTCGAGGCCTGCTCGCGGGTGATCGACCGCTTGAAGGCCGAGGCGCCGATCTGGAAGCGGGTCGGCCCCCCGGCCACCCCCTGCTAGACTCGCGGGATCGTGGCCACGAAGGAATTCCTGGCCGTGCCGTCCGTCGGCGGGCCGGCGCGCGTCCCCCCCAGCGGCGCCCTGGCGCGCAATCGCGAGCTCCTGACGGAGCTGGTCCGGCGCGATGTCAAGGCCCGCTACCGGGGCTCGGCCCTGGGCGTGCTCTGGTCGCTGCTCAACCCGCTCCTGTTCATGGCCGTCTACACGGTCGTGTTCTCGGTCCTGCTGGCCGCGGTCTACCCCGGCGGCGTCCCCGCCGCCGCCTACATCCTGACCGGTCTCCTGGTCTGGAACTTCTTCAGCCAGGCGGTGAGCTTCGCCACCTCCAGCGTGCTGAGCAACTCCGGCCTGGTGCGCAAGGTGGCGTTCCCCTGGGTGCTGCTCACGGTCTCCTCGGTGACCGCGGCCCTGGTCAACTACGTCATCAGCCTGGTCCTGCTGATCCCGATCTACATCATCTTCCACCTGCCGGTGGGGCTGCCGATGCTGCTGCTGCCGGTGCTGGTGGTGATCCCGTACGTGCTGGCGCTGGGGGTGGGCCTGCTGCTGGCCGCCGGCAACGTGTTCTTCCGCGACCTGGAGCACCTGGTCCAGGTGGGCCTTTTGGTCTGGCTCTACCTCACCCCGATCGTGTATCCACCCAATCTGGTCGCCCAGCACGACCACGGCCTCGGCGGTCACGTCTTCTCCCTCTTCTTCAAGTTCAACCCGATGACGTGGGTGATCGGCGCGATGGAGAACGTCGTCACCCGCGGGCTCTGGCCGATCCACTGGCACGGGCTGGTCTATGCGGCGTTCGTGGCGGCGGTGCTGCTGGCGCTCGGCATCGTGGTCTTCCAGCGCGCCCGGCGACGGTTCGCGGAGGAGGTCTGATGGGCGCCCCCAGCGCGATCGAGGTGCGCGGGGTGCGCAAGCGCTTCCGCATCTACCACCAGCGCAACCAGACCCTGAAGCAGACCCTGGTCAACCGCGGCCGCGGCTCCTACGAGGAGTTCTGGGCGGTCCGCGACGTGAGCTGCACCATCCCTCCCGGATCCACCCTCGGCATCATCGGCGCCAACGGCTCGGGCAAGTCGACCCTGCTCAAGTGCATCGCCGGGATCCTCGTCCCCGACGCCGGCTCGGTCAAGGTGCGGGGACGGCTGGCAGCGCTGCTGGAGATCGGCTCCGGCTTCCATCCCGAGTACAGCGGCCGCGAGAACATCTACCTCAACGGCGCCCTGCTGGGGCTGCCCCGCCGCTACATCCAGTCGGTCTTCGCCGAGATCGTGGCCTTCTCCGAGCTGGAGCGGTTCATCGACAACCCGGTCAAGACCTACTCCTCCGGGCAGTACATGCGCCTCGGCTTCTCGGTCGCGGTCCACCTCGACCCCGACGTGCTCCTGATCGACGAGGTGCTGGCGGTGGGCGACCAGGCCTTCCAGCGCCGCTGCCTCGACCGGATCGACCAGCTCAAGGCCCAGGGACGCACCATCGTGTTCGTCTCCCACGGCCTCGGCGCCGTCCGCGACCTCTGCGACACCGCCCTCTGGATGGACCACGGGGTGGCGCGCGCGCTGGGGCCCACCGAGCGGGTGGTGGGGGAGTACATCGCCAAGGTCAACCAGATGGAGGCGGCCCGGCTGGAGCAGGAGATGACCAGCCACCCCATCCTCCCCGGCGGCCGGGCCGGGGTCGGGATCACCGAGATCAGCTACGTGGGGCGGGACGGTCCCACCGCCCTGTTCGAGACCGGCGATCCCTTCGAGCTCCGGATCGCCTACACGGCCCCGGTGCCGCTGGAGGGGGCGCGCTTCTACGTCAGCTTCGTGCGCGAGGACGGCGTCGTCGCCCTCACCGTCCCCACCGACGACCGCCTGCTCCACGACAAGGTGCTGCCCGCCCAGGGGATGGCGCGGCTGGTGATCCCCCGGCTGCCCCTGCTGGAGGGGCTGTTCCGGGTCACCGTCGGGATCGCCGAGATCGCCACCGGCGAGTGGTACACGCTGCTCGACCGCATCTACCCGTTCCGGGTCAACACCACCGACCGCGCCGAGCGGGGGGTGGCCCTGCTGGGGCAGAGCTGGTCCCTGCCGCCGCCGCTGCGGCGAAGGCTCTCCGCCTGATGAGCGTCGCCACCCCCGCCGCCGCCTCCACCCGGGGCCAACGTGCCCCCGCCGCCACCCCCACCGTGAGCGCGGTGGTCCTCACCTACGAGCCCGAGGCGGCGATGCTGCGGCGCTGCCTGGACAGCCTGGTGGCCTCCAGCCACCGCCCCCTGGAGCTGGTCCTGGTCGACAACGGCTCCCGCGGGCGGGCGGCGGCGGCGGCCGCCGCCGGCTGGAGCCCTGGCCCGACCGACCCGGACGACCTCGCCGCGGGCGAGCTGGCCGCCCGCGACGGGGTGCCCGTGCGGTTCGTGCCGCTGGCGGCCAACCTCGGCTTCGCCGAGGGCACCAACCGGGGGATCGAGGCCGCCACCGGCGAGCTCTGCCTGCTCCTCAACCCCGACACCGAGATCGAGCCCGACACCATCAGCCACCTGGTGGCGGCCGCCCGCCGCCATCGGGAGGCGATCGGCTTCGCCCCCAAGATCCTCTTCGTCCACGACCGCCAGCTCATCGACAGCATCGGGCTGGTCTTCCACGACAACGGGGGCGCGGCCCAGCGCGGCCTCGGCAGCTACGACGTCGGGCAGTACGACCGCGAGGAGCCGGTGTCCGGGGTGTGCTTCGGGGCCGCGCTCGTCCGCCGGGAGGCGTTCACCACCGACCGGGTCGGCTGGCTCGACCGGCGCTACTTCATGTTCTACGAGGACGTCGACTGGAGCCTGCGGGCGTTCCAGCGGGGGGAGTCGTTCTGGACCGTCCCCGAGGCCCGCGTCTACCACGTCCACTCGGCCTCCACCCGCCATCGCCCCGACGGCTACAAGTACCACCTGATCCAGCGCAACCTGCTGCTCACGGTGTTCAAGAACTTCGAGCGGCAGCGGGTCCGCCCGGTGCTGATGCGGCGGGCCGCCTTTCTGCTCCGCAACGCCGCCCGAGGCCAGCACCGCTCCGCCTCGCTGCGGGCCCTGGCCGGGGCCGGGGTCGGCTTCTGCCGGGAGTGGGGCGCCCGCCGCGAGCAGCAGCAGCGCCGTCGCCGCTCCGACGCCGAGATCTTCCAGTACAACCTCGGGGAGCGCACCCACTTCGACGCCGCCGTCTACCGCCCGGTGCACACCTGGGAGACGCTGCGGGACATGGTCCGGCGCCTGTACGTGACCACCGCCGAGCCCCGCTGGGAGCGCGCCCACGCCTACGTGGAGGTGGCCGGCGGCACCGCCGCCCGCCACGACCCGCAGCTGCTGCGCTCCCGGCTGGAGGCGATCGCGGCCCCGCTGCCGGCGGGGCTGGTCCGCTTCCTCGACGAGATGGGCGGCCCCCCGGCGGCGTCGGTGCCGGGGACCGGGCGGAGGTCGGGCGGGTGAGATTGCGGGCGGCCGCCGCGTCCGGGGCACGTGAGAGGTGCGTCGATGGCGGGGGCTGAGCCGCCGGCGGAGGAGCCGGACCCGGCGCCTGGGCCGCCCGACCAGCCCGTCGTGCTGCCGGCCTGGGCCGAGGCCAGCCTCGGCGCCTTTGGCCTGGAGGGGGAGGACCAGGGCTCGGCGCCCGAGCCCACACCGGGCGACGCCGTGCCGCCCCGCCCCAGAGGGCCGGCGGCGGAGGACCGTCCGGGCTCCGTGCCCGCGGCGGCGGCGACGCCGCCCTTGGCGCCGCGGCCGCCCGCGACCCCGCCGCTCCCAGCCCGCCCCCCGGCCGCGGAGGCCAACCCGTGGCCGGAGCCGGCGTCGACCCGGAAGGGGATGCGGGAGCCCACCCCGCCGCCGCCGGCGCCGGACCCGGCTCCGGTCCCGGCGCAGCCGCCCGCCGCTGCGCCCGCCACCCTGCTCGGGCGTGCCGCCTGGAGCGTGCGCACCCTCCCGGGCCCCGCCGCCACCCGGACCGCGGCGCCGGGATCGCCGGCGGTGCCGGCGGCCGCGCCGACGGCCGCGCCGACGGCCGCCCCGCCCCGCCCCCACGGTGTTGCGCGCCCGCCGGTTGCGACACCGACGCCCCCGCGTGCGCCGAAGCCCGCGGCCCGCGAGCGGAGCGCTGCCCTGCGGGTGGCCCTGCCGGTGGCGCTGGCCCTGGCGGCGGCGGCCGGGGCGGTGGCGGCGCTCACCCGGTTCTGGGTCGACGTCACCGTCGGCCGCGACCTCACCCTGCTGCCCGTGCTCCGGCTGCAGGACGCCGGCACCCTCAGCCTCGCCGCCCTCTGGCACCCGATCGAGGGCAGCCGGATCCTCGCTCCGGAGCTGGTCGTGTTCGGTCTCCTGCCCGCCGTCCACCTGGACACCCGGGCGGAGATGCTGGTCGGCATCCTCCTCCTCATCGCCACCGCCTTCGCGCTCTTCGCCGTCTGGGGCGAGCCGGGACGGTGGCGGTGGTGGTGGTTCCTGCCGGCGGTCCCGCTGGTCTGCAGCCTGGTCCAGCTCCCGACCCTGCTGCTCGGCTTCCGGTTCGGCGACGCCCTGGCGCTGGCGGGGGTGGCGGCCGCCCTGGCGATGCTGAACCGCGACCAGCTCGAGCTCGGCGCCTTCCTCTTCGCGGTGCTGGGCGCCGGGATCGCCACCTGCTCCTCCTTCGAGGGCCTCTTCGTCTGGCCGGCGGGGCTGGTGGTCCTCGCCGGTCGACAGGGAAGCTGGATCGCCCGCGCGGGCTGGGCGCTCTGCGGGGCGGGGGCGGCGGTGGCGGTGCTCTGGCACCTCGACCTCGCCGGGCTCGGCGGGCCCGGGCTCCCCGTCTTCTGGGACCAGCCGGGTCGGGCCCTCGGCTTTCTCCTCACCTCGATCGGGTCGGTGCTGCCGGCCCCCGGCGGCGGGATCTTCGGGGTCTGGCAGGCCGAGGTGCTGGGCGGAGCGATCCTGCTCGCGGCGGTGCTGGTCGCCTGCTGCTGGCGGCTGCGCCGCCCCGACGACCGGCGGCTGGCCGGGGTGTCCGGGGTGGCCGCCTTCGCGATCCTGGTGGACCTCGCCGAGACCGCCGGCCACGCCCAGTTCGGGGTCGCCACCGCCATCGGGTCCCGCTACCTGGCGGTCAACCTCCTCCTGCTCGCCGCGGTCTACCTCGGGGTGGTGACGGCGCTGGGCGGGGCGCGGGCGCTCCCGCCCACCGCCGCCCCCGCCCCCGCCGGCGGCGCGCTCGGGAGGCGCGGCGGCGCCCTGGCCCGCGGCAGGGCCGCGTCGGCCACGATCGCCACCGGCGCGGCGGTCGCGCTGGTCCTGGC
This sequence comes from Candidatus Micrarchaeia archaeon, assembly GCA_035533215.1. Classification (GTDB taxonomy): domain Bacteria; phylum Chloroflexota; class Dormibacteria; order Aeolococcales; family Bog-877; genus DAHUZL01. The sequence continues at coordinate 25,705 of DATLUG010000028.1, forward strand.
CGCGGTTGCGCTCGGGGTGCCGGCCGGCCTGCGCACCGGTGCCAGGGTGCGGACCCAGCGGCTCCGGTCGGCCGCCGTCCTCGCCGACTACCGGACCGCCTCCGCCCAGGCGATCCTGCGCACCCTCTACCCGTCGGCGCCCCGGCTCCGGGCCGACGCCGCGTTCCTCGCCGCCAACCGGCTCGGGATCTTCGCCGGCCCGACCCGGTAGGGCGGCGGGGCGGTCGGGACTTGACCCCCCGGGCGGCGCGGGCGTATGGTTGAGCAAATGCTCAAAGCATCCGCTCAACCCGGTGCCGCTGCCCCGCCGCTCGGGGGCGAGGTGGGCTCTAGCGAGGGGACCAGGCGGCGGATGGTCCGGGCCGCCCGGCTGACCCTGGAGCGTGAGGGCTTCGCCGGCACCACCGCCCGGGCCATCGCCCGGACCGGGCACCTCAACCAGGCGCTGATCTTCTACCACTTCGGCTCCGTCCACGCCTTGCTGCTGGCGGCCCTCGACGAGAGCAGCGAGCGCCGTCTGGCCCGCTACCGCGAGCAGCTGGCCGGCGTCGACTCGCCGACGGGGCTGGTCCGGGTGATGCGGAGCCTGTACGGGGAGGACCTCGCCGAGGGACACGTGGCGGTGGTCCAGGCACTGGCCGCGGGCGGGTCGTCCTCGACCGAGCTGGGCCGCGCCCTGGCGGCCCGGATGGAGCCCTGGGTCGACTTCGCCACCGAGGTGCTGTCCCGCCTGGTCGGGGCCACGCCGCTGGCGCCCTGGCTCCCGGTGCCGGACCTGGCCTTCGCCATCGTGGCCTGCTACTTCGGGATGGAGACCGTCGCCCACCTGGACGGCGACCGCTCCCGGGCCGCGTCGCTGTTCGAGACCGCGGCCCGGCTCGCCCCGCTGGCGGACCAGCTCCTCGGTCGGGGCGCGGGCCCGGGGCCGGCCGCGACGGGGGCCGCACCGTGATCTGCGTCACCGGCGCGGGGGGGTTCGTCGGCCGCCACCTGGTGCGCCGGCTGGTGTCCCTCGGGCGACCGGTTCGGGCGGTGGTCCGCCACCCCGACGAGGCCGGCTTCCCCGCGGAGGTGGAGGTGGTGGTGGCGGACGTGACCCGGCCGGAGACCCTCGGCAGGGCCGTGGAGGGGGCAGGGGCACTGGTGCACGCCGCCGCCCTCGTCGCCAACCGCACGGAGCCGTACCGGGGCGCCTACGACGCCGTGAACCGGGTCGGGACCGAGAACGTCGCCGCCGCCGCGAGGCGGGCCGGGGTGGGGCGCTGGGTCCTGCTGTCGGGGCTGGGGACCAGCCGCGGGCGCCCCGGGAGCTACCTGGCGACGCGCTGGGGGATGGAGGAGGCGGTGCGCCGCAGCCAGATCCCCTATGCGATCCTGCAGCCGTCGGTGTGCTTCGGGACCGGCGCGCCGTTCGTCACCGAGCTGGCCCGGCTGGCCCGGGCGCTGCCGGTGGTGCCGGCGATCGGGGGCGGCGGCCGCCGGTTCCAGCCGATCTGGGTCGAGGACCTCGCCCACTGCCTGGTGCTCTGCCTCGACGACGACGGCCTGCTGGGCGCGGCCCACCCGGTCGGGGGAGCCGAGCAGGTCACCTTCCGGGCGATCATCCAGGCGATCGGCCGGGCGATCGGCCGCCGCCGCACCACCGTCTTCGTGCCGGTGGCGGTCGCCCGGGCCGAGGCCCGTCTGATGGCGCGGGTGCTGGCCCGGCCGCCGCTCACCCCCGCCGCGGTCGAGCTGTTCACCCTCGACCAGACCACCCGGCTCGACGCCGTCGAGCATGCCTTCGGCTTCGTCCCGCGCGGCTTCACCGCCCACCTCGCCGCCCACGGCCTCGATGGCTGATCGCGGGAGCGAGGCGTCCCCCCGCGCCCGTCGCCCGGCGCTGGTCGCCGCCATCCTGTTCGTCGTCGCCCTCGCCGGCTACCTCTGGCTGATCCGGCAGCAGGAGGTCGGCGGACCGCCGCCGTCGACCTGGGCGATCGCGGCCGCGCTGGCCGGCCTGGCCGCCGCCGCCGCCGGCGGCGCGGTGGCCCGCTCGCGCTCGCTCCGGCTGGCCCTGCTCAGCGCCAGCGCCGTCGCGGGCCTGATCCTCGGCGTGCTGGCGCTCTTCGACATCGGGCTGGCGGTGCTGGCGGGGGGGGTGCTCGCGCTCCGCGCCCACGCGCTGACCGGGCCCGGCGCGGGGCGGCGGGCCGGCGTCGTCGCCAGCCTGGCCGGGACCCTGGCGGCGCTGGCGGTGCTGGGGGTGGTCTTCGTCCCCTCGATGGTCCCCAGCGTCGGCTGCCAGGGCGGATCCCCCAGCTTCAGCAGCGGCTGGGGACCGTTGGCAGGCGGCGAGGGCACCGTGTCGGGCTCCGCTAGCCCGAACGGCCGGTCCGTCGCCACGATCACGCTCCAGGGCGGCAGGACCGTGCGGCTCACCTGCCGTAGCGGCCGTCCCCGGCGGGTGCGGGCCGCCGGATGACGGCGCTCCCGGGGGGGCCGGTCAGCCGGGAGGGGGAGGGGAGCCGGTCACGCCCCGCCTGGCGGCGGCACGGAAGGTGACCCGGTCGTTGGCGAGGTAGTTCCACAGGCTCGCCGACGCCGCCCCGCAGAGGCTGGCCACCAGGTAGTGGAGGCCCAGCACCGTCGCCGCGGTCAGCAGCACCGCCTCGTTGAGGCCGAGCCCGACCAGGCTCACCGCCTCGAAGGTGAGGAACCGCCGAGGGCCGGCGCTCCCCCCGGCCCGGTCGCGCCAGGTGATCCTGGAGTTGACCGTGAAGGTGACCAGGATGGCGGTCTGGATCGCCAGGCCCGATCCCAGCCAGAGGGGCAGGTGGAGCCGGCCGTACAGGAGCGCGGTCGCGCCCAGCTGGGTGCCGAGCCCCAGCAGCCCGGCGGTCACGAAGGCGGCCAGCCGGGTGGGGTGGGTCCGCGGCACCCGGCGGCCGGTGCGATCCGCGGGGGCCCCGATCCGGAGCGTCGGCTCGGGCAGGCGGGAGGTGGTGGGGGGCAGCATGGTGGGACCGGAGCCGGCGCGGCTCTCTGATCGAGCCTACCAAGCGGTAGCGAACCGGATGGCCGTTGCCGTGGTCACACCTGGGTGGCAACCGGGTGGCGCCGGGATGACGGCGGCGGTGCCGGCGGCGGTGCCGGCGGTGCCGGTCGTGCACCGCGGGGCGGGCGTGCGCGAGGCTCGCCGATCATCCGTCGGTGACCGGCGAGGGCACGGTGAGCAGCCGCGAGGCGGATGGCGGAGCCGGGCGGCGGTCCCGTCCGCCGTGGGCGGCCACCCTGCGGATCCGGCCGACACGGGCGCCGGCGGGAGACGGTGGCGGGGGTGGCCCGTGGTCGGTCCGGCTCCCCGCACCCCTGGAGCCGCTCGCCCCTGCACCGCCGCCAGCCGGGAGACCCTCCCAGCACGCGCCGACGCGGCGGCCGGGATCGCTCACCGGGCGCTGCTGCAGGTGGCGGCGGGGTGCGATGGGGCCTCGTCCTGTCGCGCCCTGCCCGACGTCCGCTTGCAAGCCCCAGGCGTCAGTCGGGGCGTTGTCGGTCGAGCCTGAGGCGGGCGCACATGACCAGCCAGGCCGCCCGCGTGGTGCGGCGGTGTCCCGATCGCCGCACGGTTGGCGTATTCGTCCGCAATCGCAGCGCCATCAGCAGGGCTGTGCCACCCGACACGACAACGGAACTCCCTGAGGGTGCATGTGGCTTCAGTCATGATGACGGCCCCGAACGCGTCCTCGTGATGCCGATGCCATCCATCTCGCTCGTGCCACGCCTTCACCGTGAGACGCCTCCTGTGATCAGGCATCTCGGCGAGCCCACCCCGGCGAGGCTTCCTGTCGGGATCCCCGGCGCCCCAGCATCGGGGTCGGACGAGGCGGATCCCTTCAGCGGCCAGTGCGCGGTGCACGCGGACCACGTGGCTGCCACCGCGCCACGTCCAGGGCGTGCGCTGGGGGCGAAGGTGGCGGAGTCAGCGGTCTCGGTTCTGTCAGGCCCCGGTCACGGGCAGCATCCGAGTCCGGCCCGTGCTGAACCCACGCCTGCCAGAGGGAGATGCATCGGCGCAGCTGATGGCGATGGAAGCGCCCGACGGGGGTGAGGGAGCCAACGACCGAAGGAGCCATCGGATGCCCGAGGGGAGGGACATCGCATCCCTCCCCTCGTGCCAGTTCAGCTTGCGACGACCCAGGCGTCCAGCGTTCCGGGATAAAAGGCTGAGATGGAGACCATGTCGGCGGACCAGCAGTCGATGGTGACGGTGTGCGACCCAGCCGCAAGACCCGATCGGCCGCCGGTGAGATTCAGGACGGCATCGTACGGTGCGGCGGACGACGTCTGACCCTGTGACTCCGCGATCGCCGTTCCATCGAGGTTCAGCGTGCATGACACGGGTGCGCTCGGGAAGGACGGTGAGCCATTGCCAAAGCTGACGGTCGCTGTCGCCATGAGTGTGCCGGCAAAGGTGGGCGACAGGCTCACCGTGGCGACCTGGCTGCCCGGGGCCGTGGGCGGCAGAAGGAAGAACGGGAAGACCTGGCTCACGCCTCCGGAGGTCGGTCCGGGGGCTCCAGTCGGGCCTGGCGGCCCAGGAGGTCCGGCGATGCCAGCTCCCGAACGCCCAGCCGGTCCTTGCGGCCCCGGCGGCCCCGCCGGTCCCTGTGGACCCGCCTGGCCGTGAACGGCCTTGAGAGCGGCCGCCAACGCGGCTTCCGACGGGAACCGGATGACGGTGCCGGTTGGACACTGGGAGGCCACCGTCGCGTTGACCACGGTCAGCTGCCGCCCTGGTGCGTTCCAGCAGGCGGTGAGTATGGGTGCGGTGCTGATGGTGGTCTCCGGATGGACGGCCGCCGATGCGGCATAGGCTCCGCTTCCCAGGGCTATGGCGGCGGCAGCGCCTACGGTCAGTCGCCGGGTCGGGATGAACGACAGTCTCACATGGTCCTCCGAAGCGATGGGTTGGGATTCGCCCACGCCCAGGGTAGGCGGCAGCTCAGCCCGCCCGCAACCACGGGTGGATGATGGCCGCTGCGGGGGCGGAGCCGACAGCGGACGACGAGATTGGGCACGTTGGATCATCTCGCGACGCACGAGACCGTTGGGGCCGCGTGGCATGCTGGCGGCATCTGGGCGGCCGCGGCGGGTCAGGAGTGGGCGTGCCTCTCCGACCACCCCGACCGCGGGCTGCCCGCGGTCGGGGCCGAGACGGGCGCACCGGGAGGCCGTCACCGAGGCGACCCCGTTGCCCTGCTGGCTCACCGCACCCCTAAAGTCGCGCGCCGGTGCTCGAGCCGCACCCAGCTGGGGTAGCCCGCCATCACGCGCCGAGCCCGGGGCCAGGATCGCTCCTCGTGCGCTGTTACACCGCCAGGCGACCGGCGATGGCGCCGTGTCCGGCGGTGCCCTGGGCGACGTCCATGACCGATCGAAACGCGTCGGCGTTGGTGACGCCCGGGCGGTGCCCGTGGAGACTGGGGAAGGCGTGCGTGGCCAGCCACGCCGGGCGCGTGTCGCCATCGACGAGGGCGCCGTGCAGCGCGACCGAATGGAGCAAGGCTGCACCCTTGCGGGCGAGATCACCGTACGCGTCCTGGCCGAATGCGCGTGCTCGGGGCCGGGCCACCGCCGACTCCAGGGGGCCCAGGTCACGAATCGGCCCCACCCCCAGCACGTCGACCATCTCGAGCAGGTCTTCGAGATCGGGGTCCTCGACAGACGTCACGCCGTGCCGAGGCGATCCAGGGCCTCGTGCCACTCGCGCGGTCCCTCGCCCACGGCGGTACGCACGCGCGCTCGATGCTCGAACCGCGCCCAGCGCTCCAGCACGGCCCGGCGGATGACCTCCGGTCGAGACCGTCGCTCCGCCCCGGCCAGCCCGTCCCGTGCCCGCTCCACCGCATCGTCCGCTCGGAGGGTGAGCGCCAGGCGGACTCGCTCCCGCATTGGGACCACCGGCACGACCATCTCGCTCGACCGCGAGGACGAGGCAGGAGCCCTCACCTCGCGAGGGCTGCACCCCATCCCGCCGATCCGGGTCTGCTCGGCCCCATCCAGAGATGCCGCCGAGCAGAGCCCGCGGTCAGGCGGCCGGCGGAGGGTGGTGCCGGCGCTTGGCCCGCCATCGCCTCGCCCCCCGCCGGATCCCGCCCAGCCCCTCGGTGCGCAGGATCACCACCGCCCGGCGGGTGAGCCGGCGCGCCTCCAGGCCGAGGCGTCCCAGCCGGCCCGCCCGGAGGCGCGCCGCCAGCCGGGCGCCGGCGAGGGCGAGCGCCCCCGGCCCGCTCCTGCGGGTGGTGACCACCCCGCCCTCCGCCACCACCAGCGCCAGCGAGACGGGGGCGTCGGCGCGGTCGGCGGCGGCCCTGGGCTCGGCGCAGAAGCGGACCAGGGGCGCGGTGCAGCGGTCCCAGGTGAGGCGCTGGGCCTCGGCCCGCACCTGGTCGGCGCAGGCGCGCCGCAAAGCTGGGTCGCCGCCCAACCGTGCCAGCGCGGAGCTGGCCGCGTCGACGTCCTCGGGGGGAACGGTGAGCCCGAGCCCGGAGCGGCTCACCATCTCCGCCAGGGTGTCCCCGGCGGTGCAGAGGATGGGCAGCCCGGCCCAGAGGTAGTCGAGGATCCGGGTGCGGAACGCGAAGCGGGTCTCGATGTGGTCGAAGTGGGTGGAGACCCCGATGTCGGCCTCCAGCAGCCAGTTGGCCCGCTCCGAATAGGGGACCCAGCTGTCGTTGAAGAAGACGTGCCGCCCGGTCAGGCCCAGCTCCTCGGCGAGGCGGCGCGCCGCCCCCAGCATCCACATCGCCGGGACGTTGGGGTTGGGGTGGGTGGTGGAGAGGAAGAGGAGGCGGAGCCGGGGGAGGGTCGGCGTCAGCCGGGCCACCGCCCGGATCAGGGTGAGGGGGTCGAACCAGTTGTAGATGCCCCCGCCCCAGAGGAGCAGGAGGTCGCCGGGGGCGATCCCCGGGATGGTCCCGCGCGGCCCCGGGCCGGTCGCCACCGGGGCCGCCTCGGGGAGGCCGAAGGGCACGACGTCGATGAGGCGTCGGAGCCGGCGGTCGTCGGTGTGGGTGGCGGGGTTCACCCGTCCCATCGCGGTCAGTGCGCCCAGCCAGAAGTCGCGCTGCTGCTCGCTGGCGCAGAGGAAGAAGTCGCCGGCCCGAAGCTGGGTGTGGGCGGCGGCGAGGGTGCTGGTGTGCTCGCCCTGGCGGCGCGGCATCGGCTCGGCCGCGAACTGCTCCAGCAGCGCCAGCGGGAAGGGGTCGTAGAGGTCGACGACGAGGCGCAGGCCGGGGTGGCGGAGGGTCGGGAACTGCTCCAAGGCGAATCCCTGGACGACCGCCACGTCGTGGGTCGACCCCAGCTGCTGGATGCGCGCCCCGGTCGCCTCCACGATCGCGAACGGCTCGCCCTCGAGGTCGCCCCGGCCCGGCGCCGCCAGCGTCACCTGGTGGCCGCCGCCGGCGAGCTGGCGGGCGAACTCGAAGCAGCGGATGCCCGGCCCCGCCATCTGCCGCCCGACCACGTCGTTGGCGACGATCAGCACCCGGCTCACTGGCGGGAGTATAGGAGCGCCGGCGCGGGCCGCCCCCCGCGGCCCCCACCGGCCTCGGGGCCGGTCAGGGCCGTTCGGGCGGGGGAGCGGGCCCGGCCGCCCGAGGGCCCCGAACGTGCGCGGGGCGGCTAGACTGGGGGAGAGGCCGAGGCGGGTTCCCGCTCACGTTCTGGAGGCCCGCTCCCATGCGCGGTAGGACCCCCCGGCAGCTGACGATGCCCAACCCGGCGCGGGCGGCCGGCCTGGATGCGGCCAGCCGGGCGATCCCTGGGCCACCGCCGGACGGCCCACCCGCGTGGGGGCCCGCCATCCAGGCGGGGTGACCATGCCGTCGCGGGAGCCGGGCCGGGGCGCCACGGCGGCGCCGGCCGCGCCGGGACGGGACCGCCGCCCCTCTCCGGTCCTCAGCGTGGTGGTCCCCGTCTACCACGAGGCGACGTCGATCGCGGCCAACCTCGCCCGCCTGCGGGCAGCCCTCGACGGGGCCGGGATGAGCTGGGAGGTGGTGGTGGTGGTCGATGGCGACCCCGCCACCCTGCGGGCCGGGCGGCAGTCCTGTCCCGACGGCTTCCAGGTGCTGGGCTACACCCGCAACCGGGGCAAGGGGTTCGCCATCCGCTACGGCATGGCCCGGACCCGGGGCGAGCTGGTCACGATCATCGACGGCGACCTCGACATCGCCCCCGAGGAGATCGGCCGGATGGCGGCCCTCCTGCAGCTCTACGACGCGGACATGGTGATCGGCAGCAAGCGGCACCCCCTCAGCGAGGTGACCTACCCCCGCCTGCGCCGCCTCCAGTCGTTCGCCTTCCAGGTGCTGGTCAGGATGCTGTTCCGGGTCAGGGTCCGCGACACCCAGACCGGCCTCAAGGTGATGCGGCGCGAGGTCGCCCTGCGGGTGCTGGACGTGGCCCTGGTGAAGCGCTTCGCCTTCGACGTCGAGCTGATCGCGCTGGCCCGCCACTTCGGCTACCGCCGGATCCTGGAGGCCCCCGTCCGGATCGACTTCCAGTTCCGTTCGACCACCAACCTGCGAGCCGTCGCGGCCGTCCTCTGGGACACCGCCGCCATCTTCTATCGGCTCCAGATTCGCCACTGGTACGATCGGAGTCACCCCGGGGGACGCGACGCCCTGCTGGCGGCGGGCGCGGAAGCGGCCGCCACCGAGAGCTGATGGGGCCCGGCCGACCGTGGCTCACGGACGGGGCGGCCGACCGCAGGGGGCCCCGCCCGGAGCGCCCGCCGCGGGCCTGGGCCCGGTCCCGATGCGGATCCTGATCCTCAACTGGAAGCACCCCGCCGACCCGGCCGCCGGCGGGGCAGAGCGGTACGTCGCCCGGGTGGCCGTCAACTGGGCCCGCCTCGGTCACGCGATCACCCTGTTCGTGCCCCGGCCGGGCCCGGGCGGGGACCCGCGGGCGACGCCGATGGCGGGGGTGCGGGTCGTGACCCGGGGGACCCGGTCGACCGTGTTCGGTCACGCCCGCCGGTACCTGCGCCGCCGCGGCTCCGATTTCGACCGGGTGCTGGAGTCGGTCAGCACCCGGCCGTTCTTCGCCCACGAGCTGGTCGGCGACCGATCCCTGGTCCTCTACTACCAGCTCGCCGGCGAGGTGTGGGGCCAGGAGTTCCGGTTCCCGCTGAGCTGGCTCGGGCGGCGGGTGGTGGAGCCGCACTGGCTCCGTCGCCTCGCCCCGGCCAGGGTGGCCACGATCTCGGCCTCGACGGCGGCCGACCTCCGGGCTCGGGGGATCGTCCCGGTCGCGATCGTCCCCCCCGGGGTCGACGAGGTGGGCGGCGCCTGGGACGGCGAGATCGGCACGTCCCCGCGGATCGCGTTCGTCGGTCGCCTGGTCCGCACCAAGCGGCCGCTGGACGCGCTCTCGGCCTTCGCGACCGTCCGCTCGGCCTTCCCGCTGGCCACCCTGGACGTCATCGGCGACGGCTACCTGCACCGCCGGCTGCGCGCCCTGCGCGCGCCCGGGGTGACGGTCCACGGCTTCGTGCCCGAGGCGGCCAAGGTCGAGCTGCTGCGGCGGGCCCACCTCCTCCTCCTCCCCGGGACCAGGGAGGGATGGGGGATCGTCGCCATGGAGGCGGCGATGTGCGGTCGGCCGACCGTCGGGTACGACATCCCCGGGGTGCGGGACGCCGTCCAGGACGGGGTCACCGGGGTGCTGACCGAGCCCGGGCCCCGGCAGCTGGGCAACGCCGCCGCGGCGCTCCTGGCGGACCCCGCGCGCTGGCGGCAGCTGGCGCGGGCGGCCGCCGGGCGCGCGCGCGAGTTCACCTGGGACCACTCGGCCGAGCGCCTGCTGACCCTCCTGACCGCCGCGCCGGCGCCCCCGTCCCACTGCTCGCCGGCGGCGTGACCGGCACCGACGCGCCCGCCGCGGCCCCGGGGGCCGCCGGCAGCGGCCCCGGGCGGCCCGCCGCCTGGCTCCCCGGTCTGCGCTGGGTTCTCGGCACCGTCGGCGTGGTCAGCCTGCTGGCCCTCGGGGTGCTCCGGGCCACCGGGCTGACCGCACTCCTCGGCGCCGCCGCCCTCGTCGCCCTCGCCTCCCTGGCGCTCGCCGCGCTGGCCCAGGCGGTGGAGGCGGCGTCCGCCCGGCGGGGCGGCTTCCCCACCGCCATGCGACGCCACCGGGCCAGCCAGGGGACGAGCGCCCGGGCCTGGCGCCTCACCGCCCTCGCCGTCGGGCTGCTGGCGGCAGCCGCCTGCCAGACCTGGTTCCGCGCGGGCACGGTCATCGCCAGCGGCGACCTCACCCCGCCCGACGGCACCGGCTGGATCGTCCATCTGTTCTCGCCGTGGGCCTGGTCCGGGTCCAACCTCGGCGGCCCCAGCGCGCTGGCGACCCAGCTCCCCTGGGCGGCGGTGCTGGCGGTGGTCCATCACCTGGGCGGCTCCGCCGCGATCGCCCAGCGGGTGTGGCTGACGCTCCTCTTCACCGGGGCCGCCCTGGCGGCGCTCGGCTGCCTGCGGGCGCTGGGGCTGCTCCCGGTCCCGGCCGCGGTGGGCGCCTTCGTCTACGTCCTCAACCCCTATGTGCTGACCGAGGTGGGCGTGAACTCCGTCTACCTGGCGGCGCTGCTGCTGCTGCCGCTGCTGGTGGGCCTGGTCGTCAGCGCCGCCACCGGACGCCGGCGGATCCGCACCACCGCGGTGTGGATGGCGGCGACCGCCCCCCTGCTCGGGGTCGCCGACCTGAACCCGCCCCTGGTCGGCATGCTCGGACTGGCGGTGCTGGGCGCGGCCGGGCTCGCCCCCTGGCTGGGGGGCCGGCGGGCCGGGGCGCGGGCGGTGCGGCTGCTGGCGCTGGCGATCCCCCTGACCGTGGTCAGCTCCGCCTACTGGCTGGTGCCGACCCTGCTCCAGCTCACCGCCGTCCCCACCGCATCCCTCGCCGGGGTCGCCGCCTGGGCCTGGACCGAGGGGCGGGCGACCGTGGCCAACGCCTTCTGGCTGAACACCACCTGGGCCTGGCCGTATCCCGAGTACTTCCCCTTCGCCCCCGGCTACGCCGAGGTCCCGCTGGTGGTGCTGAAGTTCCTCCTGCCGGCCACAGGGTTCGCCGCCCTGCTGGGACCCCGCCTCCGGCCGGGGACCGACGCGCGCGAGGTCCGCCGCCTCCGGCTCACCGCCGCCGCCGCGCTGGCGGCGCTCCTCGTCATCCTGCTGAGCACCGGCACCCAGCCCCCCGGGGCCCTCCTCTTCGACGCCCTCTACCGGCTGCCGTACGGCTGGCTCCTGCGCGAGCCGGGCCGCTTCCTGATGGTGGTGGGGCTGGCCTACGGGGTGCTGGTGGGGGCGGCGGTGCAGGTGCTCCTGCGCAGCCGCGTCCTCAGCTCCTGGCGCCTGTCCCTCTCCGCCGGCCGGCTGCTCCCGCCCGCGGTCGGGCTGGTCGCCGCCGCCGTGACCGCCGCCATCCCCGGATTCCCGCTCCTTCTCGGCAGCGTGGTGCCGGACCAGCGGCCGGTCCTCCCCCCCGCCCACGTCCGGGTCCCCGGCTGGTGGTACGGGATGGCGGCCTACCTCAACCGGGGCGCCCCCCAGGGACGGGTGCTGATGCTCCCCCCCGACGACTTCTACCAGATGCCGTACACCTGGGGCTACTACGGCACCGACGGCTTCATCACCGACATGGTGAGCCGGCCGGTCCTGGACCCGACCGGCCAGGGGTACACGCCCGCCACCGCCGACCTGCAGCAGGCGGTGGTGGCGGTGGCGACGAGCCTCGTCGACCACCGCTGGCGCACCGCCCGATCGCTCCTCGCGGCGCTCGGCACCCAGCTGGTCCTGGTGAGGGGCGACGTCGCCTTCCGGTTCCCGGGCCGGGACATCATCTCCCCGGTCCGCCTCGACGCCGCCCTGGCGCGGGACCCCCTGATGACGCTGGCACACCGCGACGGCGCGCTCCGCCTCTACGCGGCCGCGGCGACCGCCCTCGGCCCCAGCGTCGCGGCCCATCTCGCGACCGTCGACACCCGCTCGCCCGACCTGCGGGTGCTGCCGGTCCTGGCCGCGGGCACCGCGGTCGTCACCCACCGGCCGATCCCGGGGGTGGTCTCGGTCCGGCAGCTGCCGCCGTACCGCGACTGGACGGTCCGGGGGCGCAGCCCCGAGCTCACCGTGGCGACCCAGCCGGGACGCCGATACCGGCTGTGGGGCCTGGCCGGCGGCGGCCCGGAGGCGATCCCTCGGACCTCGCGGTCCGGCCCCCGCCGGGCTCGCACCACCCTCGCCGCCACCTGGTCGCCGCATCGGTCCGTGCTGCGGCTGACCGTGTCCGGCGGCCCCGAGCTCCTCCGCGACGGCGGCTTCGCCCGCGGCCCGTGGCAGCGCCGGGTGGGCAGCTGCACGACGGCTCCCGGCGCTGCCACGAAGGAGCTCGCCGGGAGGGTCATCCCCGGCGGCGGCCCGGGCGGCAGCCCGGCCCTCCAGCTGCGGGCGCCGCCCTCAGCCGGGACGGCCTGCGAGGCGCAGCGCTTCCCGTGGTCGGGAGGGCCGCTGTGGGTCCGCCTCTGGGTGCGCCACCAGCAGGGCCGCGCCCCCCGCATCTGCCTGTGGCAGTACGTCAGCCGCCAGTGCACCGCGATGCCCGCCCTCCCCGCCGGCGGGGGCTGGCGCCGCTACAGCACGGTGGTGGCGCCGACACCGGGAAACCGGCTGGGGCTCTTCCTGTATGCGGACGGGGTGCCGGGACGGTCGGCGACGGTCGCCGAGTACGCCCTCGTGTCGGTGACGCCGGTGGCGGCCCCCTCGGTGCTGGACCTGGTCGGCACCCCGGTGGCCCGGCCCTCCGCCCACCCGTCGCTTCTGGTCCAGCCCCAGGCATACAGCCGCCGCTGGACCGGCCCGAGCGGGTCCCGCCACGTCCTGGTCGACGGCCTCGTCAACGGCTGGCTGGAGCGGGGCCGGCCCCGGCGGGGACCGGTCGCGTACCCGGCGGCGCGCCTCGTCCGCCTGGGCCAGTCCGCTTCCGCCCTCTGCTGGCTGGCGATCGCGCTCGCCGCCGGGCTCGCATCGGCGTGGTCCCGAAGGGGAGGCCGGTGGGGCTGAGCGGCACCGGCGGCCCCGGCGGGGCCGCCCCCGGCCCCCCGGCGGTGTCGGTCATCATCGTCAACTTCGAGGGCGGTGACGACCTGCTGCGCTGTCTCGCCTCGCTGGAGCGGCAGAGCGGCGTCGCCGAGGTGGTGCTGGTCGACAACGGCTCCGAGGACGGGTCGTGCCGGCGGGCGCTGGCGCTCCACCCAGCGGTGCGGGTGGTGGGTGAGGGCGCCAACCGCGGGTTCGCCGGCGGGGCCAACCTGGGCGCCGCCCACGCCCACCACGACGTGCTGCTGTTCCTCAACCCCGACGTGCGGCTCGAGGACGGCTGCGTCGCCGAGCTGGCGCGGGCGCTGGTCGCCCCGGTCGCGGTGGCGGGGCCGGTCCTGGCGGTCGAATCCAGTGGTGCCCGTGAGCACGGCGGCACGATCAACCATCTCGGCATGCCGATGGCGATCGCCCAGGGGGCGATGCCGCTGTATGTCTCCGGCTGCGCGCTGGCCACCCTCCGTGACACCTTCGTCCGCCTCGGCGGCTTCGACCAGCGGTACTTCCTGTTCGTGGAGGACGTCGAGTACTGCTGGCGTGCCCTCAACGCGGGTGGCGACGTGGTGGTCGCCCCCGCGGCTGCCGCCTGGCACCGGGGCGGGGGTTCGGCCCCGGGCGGCTACCTCCGCCCCGGCCGCGCCTATGTCACCTCCGAGCTGCGGATCGCCCTGCGCGAGCGCAACACCGTCGCCATGATGCTCGCCTGCGCGCCGTGGTGGTGGCTGCCGGTCGTCATCCCCGCCCTGGTGGTGCGCGCGCTCGGCCTGGCGGCGGTGTCGGTGGGGCTCCGCCGGCCCGCCCTGGCCCGCTCCCTGGTCGGCGGCCTGGGCTGGAACGCTAGCCAGCTGCCGGCCAGCTGGGGCCGCCGCCGCACCTCCCCGCGGCTCCGGGCGGGGGAGCGGGCGGGCCGCCGGCGGGTGGTCAGGCGGGCGCTCCTGCTCCGGACCCTGCTGGCCCACGGCCTGCCCCGGATCGCGAGGGGGAGCGGGGGGTGACCGGCACCGGTCCCGGCGATCGCTCCGCTGCGGTCATCGCCCGGTGCCGGGCCGCTGCGACGACTCCAGGATCGCGGCCGGCACGCCCGCGCCGTGGGGCCGGGCCAGGGTGAGGGTCGCGGCCAGGGACTCGGAGCTGCCCCGGGCGGCTGGCACCGCGCCGGACAGGTGCCGGAGGGCCGACAGCGCCCACGGCGCCGCCGGCGAGGAGAGCAGGCGGTCGCGCCACTCGGCGGTCGGCGCGACCGGGCGCAGGTCCTCCCCCAAGAGCGGCGGCCGGACCGCCGTCGGTCGATCCTCCGGGCTGGTGCGCCGCGACCAGCGGGTGTACCGGCTGAAGTCCACCTGGTGGAGGTCGCAGCCGGCCCGACGGGCCGCCGACGCCAGTCCCGCTTCGCTGATCCAATGGGCGTGGACGGGCGGGGGGTCGGTCTGCCAGACTGCCCGCCCGGGCCACACCGAGCGGTTCGGCGTCGACAGCACCAGCTGGCCCTGGGGCGCCAGCCATCCCGCCAGCCGGGTGAGGAACGCCACCGGGTCCTCGACGTGCTCGACGATCTCCAGCGCGACGATGAGGTCGGGGGCCACCGGCAGCTGCGATGCGGGTCGGCTGAGGTCGGTGACGGCGTACCAGGGCCCGAAGACCCTGGTCGCCTCCGCCACCGCCACCGCCGAGACGTCGACGCCGTGGCTGGCGATCCCCTCGGCCCGCAGGGCGGCGGTGAGGTAGCCGAGCCCGCTGCCCACCTCCACCACCTGCAGCTGCCGGCGCCGGGGATGGGTGCGCACCACCTCGCGCACCGCCCAGTACATGTCCTCGCAGCGCGCCAGCGCCAGCAGGGGACGGCGACCGCGCCGCACCAGGGTGGCGTACCGCGCGTAGCGGTGATAGCCGGGCAGCCGCTCCCGGGTGCGATAGATGGCGTCGTACAGGCCGGGGATGGCGGGCGCTCCGCGGGCGGACTGCGATCGGCAGGCCCGGCACTCCCACACCCGGGCCTCGCCGCCGGACACGTATGCGGGGATGCGGCCACGGGGTTCCAGGCGGTCGCCGCCGCACAGGGCGCAGGCAGCGGGTGCGCCCCCGCCGAGGGTGGCGTCTTCGCTCCCGCCCTCGTTCCGGGGCACCGCGCGAGGGTACCAGGCGGGTCGGGCGCCGGCCGGCGCGGCCGGACAGCCCGACGATCGAGGCAGGCGGCCCCACCCGAGGCGGCCCCGTCGGGCGGCCGTCCCAGGAGCGCCCCGGTGGGCACGCTGGGGAACCCGGTCGACCGCACGGTCCAGGACCCCCCGCTCCCAGCGCCAGCGGTGCGTCCGCCGGCGGATGCGGATTCCGGGGTGAGTCGCGGCATCGGGCCCAAGCAGTGGGCGGTTCGCTCGCGCGCAGGCGGAGCGGGCTCGCGGCGTCGCCGACCCGGCGCCGGGTCGACCGCTCCGGTCCGGCGGCCGGCCCGACCCGGATCCGCTGGAGGCCGACGGGAATCAAGCCTGCCGGCCCGGGCCGACGCCCGGGCGGGGTGGGCGCAGCGATCCCGGTCGGCGCCTCCACCGCCGGGGTCCGCCACGATCCCGAGGAGGCGATCGGCGCGTTCGTGCCGAGCCGCCGCCGGGTCGGCCCCGCCCTGGTGTCGGTGGCGGCAGCGTCGAGCGGCCCAGCGTCGCGTGGTCGAGGTTCACAGCACCGAGAAATGCTCACCGCTGGCTCGGGGCACGGACAGAAGGGACAGGGATCGATCGAAGGTGACGAAGCGCCCCTCGTGCGCCACCGCCAGCGCGAGCAGGTAGGCGTCGGTGACCTGGCGCGGGCCGTGCAGGTGCCCGCGGTCGACGATCCGCGGGTCGAGCAGGCTGATGTCGCAGGGCCAGAACTCGTGACGATCGCCGGCGCGCGCCCGCCCGAGCAGGTCGATCGCCTCAGCCGGCGAGACGGGGCTCGGGTAGCGGGGCTGGCTGACGACCCGCACGAAGCCGTTCTCGGTGATCGCGCACGAGGCCCAGCCCGCGTCGATCTCCCTGTCGAGCCAGGCGTGGGCCCGGACGTGGTCGACGTGATCGCTGTCGAGCAGCGCGAGGAGGACGTTGATGTCCAGCAGCGCCCGCCTCAATCGGGTTCGTCCTCCCGCAGCCGGTCGATCAGCGCGTTGGAGACGGCGGCGCCCCGGCGGGGGAGGGGCCGGAAGCCGTGGTGCGCCGTTCCCTCATCCCCGCAGCGAGCATGTTGGCCGGTCAGCGCCTGGCGGGCGAGATCGGACAGCACCTGCCCGGTCGGACGGCGCTCGCGCCGGGCCCGCTCCTGGACGGCGAGCAGCACGTCCTCGTCGAGATTGAGCGTGGTGCGCATGCACGTGATGCTAGCGCATCACCCGTCTCGCAGGCGGCGCCTCCGCGGGGACGACCGGGCCGGGAGCCCCGAACCTGGCGGGGGCCGCTCGCGACGATCCCGGTGCCCGGTCCGAGCGGCTCCACTCCGACCCGGTCCGGCGGCCGGTCCGGCTGAGGGCGGGCGAGATCGGCTCCCTCGGGTGTCCGCCGCCGTCCGGGGAGGCGCCGGCCGGCTCCATGCCTCTCCTGCGCCCGGACCCGCGCGGCTCCGGGGCCGGCCACCGGCGAGTCCGGCCCGTGCGATCATGGGGCGGGCCGCCGGGGGGCGTGCCGCGGCGCGGGGAGGTGGCGGCATGGTCCGACGTTCCGGAGGGATCGACGCGCCGGCGGGGCGGGTCGCGGTCGTGACCGGGGCCGGCCAGGGGATCGGCGCGGCGACGGCGCACCGCCTCGCCGCCGCCGGTGACCGGGTGGCGGTGGCGGACCTGGTCGAGGAGCGCGCCGAGCGGGTGGCCGGGGCGATCCGGGCCGCCGGCGGGGCCGCCTGCGGGGTCGCCTGCGATGTCAGCGACGAGGTCCAGGTCAAAGCCCTCTTCGCGTCCGTCGACGAGCGGCTGGGGCCGGTCGAGGTGCTGGTCAGCAACGCCGGCATCACCCGCGACAATCTGCTCCACCGGCTCACCCTTACGGAGTGGCGCCAGGTGATGGACGTGCACTGCCAGGGCGCCTTCCTCTGCGCCCGGGCGGCGGCGGCGCGGATGGTCCCGCGCCGGCGCGGCAAGATGGTGTTCCTCTCCTCGACCTCGGCCAAGGGCAACCGCGGCCAGGCCAACTACGCGACCGCCAAGGCCGGGCTCCAGGGGCTGGCCCGGACCCTCGCCCAGGAGCTCGGGCCCTTCAACATCAACGTCAACGCGGTCGCGCCCGGTTTCGTCGAGACCCCGATGACCGACGCGGTGGCGGAGCGGCTCCACCTCCCCCTGGAGGAGTTCCACCGCCAGGTGCGGGAGCGGATCCCGCTGCGGCGGCTGGGCCGGCCAGAGGACGTCGCCGCGGTCATCCACTTCCTCTGCTCGGAGGCGGCCGCCTACGTCAGCGGGCAGGTGCTCACGGTGGACGGGGCCCGCGGCTGAGCGACCCGCGCTGTGGTCATCTCCGGGCCCAGCCGGGCGGCCGCCGCTCCAGGAACGCCGCCACCCCCTCCTGCGCCTCCGCCGAGCCGAACAGCTCGCCCGAGAGCTCCGCCATCTCGGCGAAGTCCGCCGCCATCGAGGCTCCGGGCTCCCGGTGGAGGATGCGCTTGGCCTGGCCGAGGGCCCGCGGGCCTCCCCGCCACAGCTCCTCGACCAGGTCGGCCACGGCCCGGTCCAGCTCCGCGGGCGGGGCCAGCCGGTGGACCAGCCCGATCGCGAGGGCGCGCGCAGCGCTCATCACGCCGCCGGTGAGGAACGCCTCGGCCGCGGCCGCCGGGGCCAGCTTGCGCAGGCACACCACCGACACCACCGCCGGGGCGACCCCCAGGTGGACCTCGCTGAAGGCGAAGGAGGCGGTGTCGGCGGCGACCGCCAGGTCCGCGGCCGCGACCAGGCCCATCCCGCCGCCGCGGACGTGGCCGCCCACCCGCGCCACCACCGGGACCGGCGCGTCCCAGAGCGCCTGCAGCACCGGGACCAGGCCGGCGACGCCGGGGCCGCCCGCCCGGCGCTGCTCGCGCAGGTCGGCCCCGGAGCAGAAGCAGGGGCCGGTGTGGCCGAGGAGCAGCACCCGCAGGCCGGGGTGGGCGAGGGCGCGCTGGAGCCGGTCCCGGAGCGCCGCCACCAGCGCCTCCGAGAGCGCGTTGCGGGTGTCGGGGGCGTCGAGGACGATGGTGGCGACGCCCCGCTCGAACGCGAGGTGCACGGTGTCGGGCTTCGCCAAGGCGGTCCTCCGGTGGCGGTCGGCGGCGAGCGTCATCTTGCCGCCCGGCCCCACGATGGCGCACGATCGCGGGCGTGCTCCCGCCGCGGCGCCCGCCCCCTCCCGCCCGTTCGACCCAAACCGCCGGCCCAGGTGGGGTGGGCGGGATCCTGGCGGCGGTGGCGGCGGTGGCGGTGCTGGCGGTGGCGATCGCGGGCCTCGTGACCGGGACGGCGCGGGGGGGTCGCCGGCCGTCCCGGGCCAGGACCCTCGCGGTCGCCGCGGCGGCGCTCCGGCTGCAGGGGCCGAAGGCGCTCCCGCCGCCGCGGGGCGACCTGCTGCCGCCCGGGCCGCTGGCCGAGGCGCTGGCCGCGCTGCAGGCCGCCTATGTCGACGTGGTGCGCCGGGTGGAGCCGAGCGTGGTCCAGATCACCACCGCCGGCGACCTCGGCTCGGGGGTGATCCTCGACCGCCGCGGCGACATCGTGACCAACAACCACGTCGTGAACGGGGCCCACCGGGTGACCGTCACCCTCTCGGACGGCCGCACCCTCCCCGGGCGGGTGCTGGGCACCGACCGGCCCGACGACCTCGCCGTGGTCCGGATCCGCGCCACCGGGCTGCGGCCGGCGCGCTTCGCCGGCCGAGGCGAGGCCCAGGCGGGTGCCATCGTCCTGGCGGTGGGCAATCCCCTCGGCTTCCAGAGCAGCGTCAGCGTCGGCATCGTGAGCGCGGTCGGTCGCAGCGTCACCGAGCCGGACGGGGTGACGCTGACCAACGCGGTGCAGACCAGCGCCGAGATCAACCCCGGCAACAGCGGCGGGGCGCTGGTCGACCTCGCCGGTCGGGTGGTGGGGGTCCCGACCCTGGTCGCCCTCAACCAGCAGCAGGGTGGGGTGGCCCCCGGGATCGGCTTCGCGGTGCCGAGCGCCACCGTCACCGCGGTCGCCCTGGCGATCGTGCGCCACGGCCGGGTGGGCGCCCCGCCGCCGGCGTTCGCCGGGCTGGTGCTGGGTGACATCGTGGACGCCGCCGGGGCTCCGGCCGGAGTGCTGGTCACCGACGTCCAGAAGGGGAGCGCGGCGGCCCGGGCCGGGGTGCGGCCGCAGGACATCGTGGTGGCGGTGGGCGGCCACCCCACCCTCACCGCCGGCCAGCTGGTGCGGGCGCTGGCCGCCCTCGGCCCCGGCCGCGCCGCCCGGGTCACCGTCCTCACCCCGGGGGGTCGGCGGCGGCGGCTCATCCTCCGCCAGCCCGCCGGGCGGCGCGGCTGAGCACGCCTCCCGCGCGCTCATCGTTTGCTCAGCCAGGTCTCATCGGGGACCCCGCACACTGTCGGGGTGAGGGCCCTCCCGCGCGGTCGCACCGGCTCCCGGCCGCTCTGGGCGGCGGCGGCGGCGGCCCTCTGTGTCGCCGTGGCGGCCTGCGGGCCGGCCACCGGCCCCACCCGCCCGCGCGCCACCCACCGGCCGCGGGCGGCGGCCAGCCCGGGCGGCGCGACCGCCGCGACCCTGCCTGCGGCCGCGGGCCGCGGGGTGCTCTCCCAGGCGCTGACGGCGCTCCAGGACGACTACGTCCGGGTGGTCAAGCGGGTGGCGCCGTCGGTGGTCCAGATCTCCACCAGCAGCGACCTGGGCTCGGGGATCGTCTTCGACGCCCGCGGCGACATCGTGACCAACAACCACGTGGTGAGCGGCCACCGCCACTTCACCGTCACCCTGGCCGACGGCACCGTCACCCACGGAACCCTGGTCAACACCTTCCGGGCCGACGACCTGGCCGTGATCCGGGTGCGGGCCAAAGGGCTCCACCCCGCCAGCTTCGCCGACTCCAGCCGCCTCCAGGTGGGCGACATCGTGATGGCGATCGGCAACCCCCTGGGCCTGCAGAGCAGCGTCAGCACCGGCATCATCAGCGCCACCGGGCGGACCGTCCAGGAGCCGAGCGGGGTCACCCTGCCGGACGTCCTCCAGACCAGTGCCGCGATCAACCCCGGCAACAGCGGCGGGGCGCTGGTGGACCTCGCCGGCCAGGTGGTGGGGATCCCCACCCTGGCCGCCCTCGACAGCAACCTCGGCGGCTCCCAGGCCCCCGGGATCGGCTTCGCCATCCCCAGTGACGTCGTCTCCGACATCGCCGGGCAGATCATCCGCCACGGGCGGGTGCTGAACAGCCACCGCGCCTTCCTCGGGGTCGACGTCGGCAACGTCCTCAGCGCCGACGGCAGCCCCGGCGGCGCCCAGGTGGCCAAGGTGGTGGCGGGAGACCCGGCCGCCAGGGCCGGCATCCGCGCCCAGGACATCATCGTCGCCGTCGACCACCGCCCCACCCTGTCCGTCGACGCCCTCACCTCGGTGCTGGCCCAGCTCCGCCCCGGAGAGCGGGTGCCGGTGGCGATCGTGACGCCGTCGGGCGTGCACGAGACGGTGACCGTGCGCCTCGGCCAGGTGCCGTCGTCGGGCTGACCCGGGGCGGCTGCCCGATACCGGTCCGCCGGGGCGGTCCCCCACCCCGCGGACCGTATGATCAGGGCCGCGGCACCAGCAGGGAGGCTCCTTCCATGACCGACGATCCAGCGGGAACCCCGCCGGACGTAGAGGAGCGCGTCGCCTGGACCGCGACCCCGTACCACGCACCGGTGCTGGACCGGGACGGCGGGGCCATCGGCACCACCGAGTCGCTCCTCGGCGACGAGGCGTCGGACATCTTCCACGGCCTCGCCGTCCGCCGCCACGGCGGCGAGGTGGTGGAGCTGGCGGCGGACCGGGTGGAGCGCATCACCCGCACCGCCGTCCACACCTCGCTGGGCGCCGCCGACGCGGTCCAGCTTCCCGCCTACCGGCCCGAGCACTGGTTCCACCTGGGCTGGGGCGGGCTCTTCCGCAAGCGCCCGGAGTGGGAAGACAGCTGACCACGCCCGGGTCGGCGCCGCCCGCCCATCGCGGCCGGCGGCCGCCGCGCGGGGCCCTCGTCGCCGGGGCCGGCCTTCTGGTCCTGATCGCGGCCGCCGGCGGCTGGTGGGCGGCGGGGCGCCACCCCGCCCCGGCCCGCCGCGGGACGGTGCTGGTGGTGGCGACGGTGGCCCGGCCGGTCCCGACCCACGCCCAGATCGGGCTGGAGCCCACCGGCCTCGCGCTCCACCCGGCCGGCCGGCCGTGGGCGGGCGGCTGGCGGCGGGCGGCGGTCCGGGTGGGCACGGTGGCGCTGCCCGGCCAGGCGGTGGCGCCGGGCGAGACCTCCCTGGTCCAGCTGCGGGTGCCGGTGGGCCGCTACGACGGGGTCGCGCTCAGCTGGCGGGACACCCCCGCCGGCCGGGTCGCCACCACCAGGCGGCACGCCCTGGTGGTGGTGGGCCGGACCGGGCTGACCCCGGTCCTGGTGACCCTGCGCCTGGCAGCGGAGGGGAGCGCGCCGGTCGCCGTCACCGCCGCCTACGGCGGCAACACCGCGCTCAACTTCGGCCTCCAGGTGGCGGCCGGCACCGTTCTCGCCGCGCCCACCCTGAAGCTGGTGGGGGCCGCCGGTCGGACGGCGTCCCTGCGCGACTACCGCGGCCAGGTGGTGGTGCTCGCCTCCTTCCTCACCCA
The DNA here is from genome assembly GCA_035533215.1 of Candidatus Micrarchaeia archaeon. Taxonomy (GTDB): domain Bacteria; phylum Chloroflexota; class Dormibacteria; order Aeolococcales; family Bog-877; genus DAHUZL01. Next base: position 47,644 of record DATLUG010000028.1, read on the forward strand.
GTGCCAGGAGAGCTGCCCGCTGGTGGACGCGGCCCTGCTCCAGGTCTGGCAGGCCATCCGCCGCCGCGGCCTCACCTCACGGGTGCGGGTGGTGATGGTCACCCAGGAGCCACAGGTGGACACCCCGGCGGCGGTCGCCCGCTACGCCCGCCACTTCGGGCTCCCCTTCACCCTCCTCACCGGCGGGGTGGCCACGGTCGACCGCTTCTGGCGCGAGCTGCACATCCCCCCGGGGGTGAACGCCCCGATCCGGGGGCGGGGGCCGGTCGACCCCTTCACCGGCCGCCGGGCGACGACCAACCCCCTCCACCCCTCGGCGGTGATCGTGATCGACCCCCGGGGGGAGGTGGTGTCGACCCTCCTCGGCCAGCCCACGATCCGAGGCGGCGTGCCCACCGTCGTCGCCCGCTACCTCGACGCCCAGGGGCGCGCGGAGCTGCGGGCGGGGGGGAGCTGGTCGCCGGCGACGGTCACCCGCTCCGTGCTGGGATTGCTGCAGAGCGAGGGGGTGGGAGCGGCCTTCCCCAAGCCCGCCGGCGCCAGGACGGTCGCCCGGGTCGGCAGCCTCGCCCCGCCCTTCACCCTGCGGAGCTCGGCGGGCGGGTGGACCAGCCTTGTGGGCCTGCGCGGGCACCCCGTGATCCTCGACTTCTGGGCCACCTGGTGCATCAACTGCCGCCGGGAGCTGCCGCTGCTGGACCGCACCGCCCGCCGCGACCGGGGCCACGGGCTGCGGCTGATCCTCGTCAACTACCAGCAGGGGCGGGCCACCGCCACGGCCTACCTGCGCCGCCTGGGCGTGCGCCGGCCCACCCTGCTCGACCCCCAGGGCGCGGTGGCGGCGCGGTACGGGGCGGTCGCCCTGCCCGTCAACGTGTTCCTGACCGCGGGCGGCAGGGTGGCCGGGATCCAGGTCGGGCAGCTGAGCCCCGCCACCCTCTCCGCCCAGCTGCGCCCGATCCTGCCGAGGTCGGGGGCGGCTGCCCCCGGCTGAGCTGGGGCCGGCGGCGCGGCCGGCCGGGGCCGCGGGACGGCTCTGGTACGATCGCCCGACGATGGTGAAGGCCCTGGGCCGGCGATGTACCGAGGCGCCCCGGCGCTGACCAGCACCCGCTGACCAGCGCCCGCTGCCCGCCCCGGTCGAGCCCGGCCGGCCGGACCTCCCGGGAGGCCGCGCCTCCCACCCTCCACCCGTCCCCATCCAAGGAGCCAACCATGAGCGACTACGCCCGCCCGGACGTCCTGGTCACCACCGCCTGGCTCGCCGACCACCTCCAGGACCGAGACCTCGTCGTCATCGACGTCGACGAGGACACCACCGCCTACCAGCGCGGCCACATCCCCGGGGCCAAGGGGGTGCACTGGCGCGACGACCTCCAGGACCCGATCCGGCGCGACTTCGTGGGACCGGAGGGCTTCAGCGCCCTGATGGACCGCCTCGGGGTGACCAGGGACACCCGGGTGGTCCTCTACGGCGGCAACAAGAACTGGTTCGCGGCCTATGCCTACTGGTACTTCACCTACTACGGCCACCCCCTGGTCCAGCTGCTCGACGGCGGCCGCAGGAAGTGGGAGCTGGAGGGCCGGCCGCTGACCGCGGAGGTGGCCCCGGCCAGCCCGGCCCATGGCTACCGGCCGGGCCCCGGCGACCCCGCCATCCGGATCTTCCGCGACGACGTCGCGGCTCAGGTCCTGGGCCGGCCCGACGCCACCCTGGTCGACGTCCGCTCCCCCGAGGAGTTCCGGGGCGAGCGCCTCACCCCCGACCACCTGCCCAACGAGGGGGCCCAGAAGGCGGGCCACATCCCGGGCGCCCGCAACATCCCCTGGAGCAAGGCGGTCGACGCCGAGCAGGAGACCTTCCTCCCCGCCGACCAGCTGCGCGCCCTCTACCAGGCCGAGGGGGTGACCCCCGACAAGGACGTGGTCGCCTACTGCCGGATCGGGGAGCGCTCGGCCCACACCTGGTTCGTGCTCCACGAGCTCCTCGGCTACCCCAAGGTCCGCAACTACGACGGCTCCTGGACCGAGTGGGGCAGCCTGGTGCGGGCCCCGATCGAGCGCTGAGCGCCCTCCCCCGGCGGGGCCGAAAGGCCCCCGCGTGGGGGAGGGGGGGCACCGGGGGGCTCGGCCCCCCGGTGCCACGGGCTCAGCCGGAGACGGACCAGGCCTGCGGGTAGATGTTGAGGTTGGGGTCCTGGGGCAGCGCACCCTTGAGGTGGGGGCTGATCACCGAGAGCTGGTAGTAGTAGTCGGGCTCCCAGATCACGGGCAGGTTCTTGGCGGCGTAGTTCTGCTCCGCGAAGAAGGGGGTGACGCCGGCGACCAGGCTGGTCTGCGCGATCAGGCGGTCCAGCTCGGGGCTCTTGTACCCGGCGGCGTTGTTGCTGCCGCCGCTGCCGATCCACATCGCGGCGGTGGGCAGGTACTGGGGGGAGTAGGTCGGGGTCGACCCCGGCTGGCCGAAGTTGGCGATCTGCCAGGAGCAGCCCGCCTTGGTCTGCTTGTTGCAGGGCACCAGCTCGGCGAAGAGGGTGGCCTCGGGGGTCTGGCTGATGGTGAGGTGGATCCCGGCCAGGGTCCAGTCGGACTGGATCACCGCCATCTCGGCGTTGAAGGCGACCGAGCCCGGTGAGCTGATCACGTTGAAGCTCATCGCGGCGCCGGCGGCGATCCCGGCCCCGCAGTCGCCGGTGCCGGTGCCGGCCTTGCGGCAGGTGTCGACGCCGTTGCGGTGGACCGACCAGCCGTGGCTGCTCAGCAGCCGGCGGGCGGCGCTGACGCTGAACGGGTACGGGTCGGACGCCTCGTAGCGGCTGAGGTAGGCGCTCTTGGGCAGGACCGGCACCGGCCCGTAGGTGGGATACGCCTGGCCGTGGTAGATGTCCTTGACGATGCGGTTCTGGTCCACCAGCCGCTGCATCGCCTGGCGCACGTAGAGCTGCTTGAAGATCGCCCCCACCTTGGGGTTGGTGTAGTTGATCCAGAAGTTGTTGAAGCCCCAGTCCACCCAGGGGTTGACGGTGTAGCCGCGGGAGGTGAAGTACGACTTCTGGTCGAGGTCCTGGGTGGGCAGGTAGCCGAAGTCGAGGGTGCCGGCCCGCAGGGCGTCGAACTCGGCGGTGTCGCTGGTGAAGGGGATCTCCTCGAAGCGGGCGATCCTGGGCTTCTGGGGCCCTGAGTAGTTGGGGTTGGGCACGAAGGCGGCGAAGCCGGTGGCGGGGGTGTAGGCCGCCAGCTTGAAGGGACCGTCGACCACCTTCCACATCGGGTTGGTGGTGTAGGTGGTCTCCTGCTTGGACTGGCCGTCGATGTACTTCCAGACCCGGGCCGCCCCCGGGGTGGTGCGGTCGTAGTTGCCGATCGGTCCCGCCGCCGAGGTGCGGTCCCAGGCGTGCTGGGGGATGGCGAAGATCATGCTGAGGTTGTTGTAGAGCAGCCAGGTCGAGCCGTAGGCGCGGTTGAAGGTGAGGCTGAAGGTCTCGGGGGTGGATTTGGGAAAGCTCATCGAGGTGATGTTGTCGGGGATGTCACCGGGGACGTAGCCCACCCACTGCGCCTTCTCCGCCATCAGGATGTGCATCCACAGCTCGATGTCGCGGTTGGTGACCGGCCGGCCGTCCGACCACAGGTAGTGCTTGAGGGTGATGGTGACGGTGCGGCCGTGGTTGGAGGAGACCGGCTTCTCCCCCATGCTGAGGTTGTAGTTGATGGTGAACTGACCGTGGTTGCCGAACCAGTAGAGGGGGCGATAGAGGAAGTACTCGCACTGGAAGAGGTCGATGTTGTTGGACTCCGGGCCGTTGATGAAGGGGGAGATGTAGTTGCAGTACTCTCCCGGCGGCAGCGCGAAGGTGACGGTGCCGCGGGGGGCGGCCCGGGTGCCCACGCTGGCCAGGCCCACCAGGGCCGAGCCGAGGACGGCGGCCCCGGCCGCCGCCGCCGCCAGCGCCGCCCGCCACCGGCGGCGTCCGGGCCTGGGGCCGCCGGCCCCGATCCCGGTTCGGATGCGGTGCAGCGATGTCACCATCTCGGATCCCCTCCCTCGGCGGCCCCCGTCTGGGTCGCGGCCGCCCCTGATCTGTGGATTGCATGGTGGCGACAATCGCCGCCCGGGTCAAGTCCCGCGGTGCCGGGATCGCGCCGGTTCCCGGCGGCCGCCGCCGGGGCGACCCGACGAGGGCTCAGCCGCCCTCGGCCGCGGCCGGGCTGCGCAGCCACCCCGCCAGGGTGGTGGGGAAGGTGGTGAGGTCGATGGGCTTGGTGAGGTAGCCGTCGAAGCCGGCTCGGAGACCGCGCCGGATGTCCCCGTCCATCGCGTGGGCGGTGAGGGCCACCATCGGTCGGTCCCGCCAGTGGGGGTCCTGGCGCAGCCGGCGGACGAGGCTCCAGCCGTCCTCGCCAGGGAGGGACAGGTCGATGAGGAAGAGGTCGGGCTCGAGCCCGCCGCCCAGCTGCCGGTCGCAGCTGGGGGCGTCCTCGGCCACCGTCACCTGCCAGCCGGCGTCCCCCAGGACGGCCGACACCAGCACCCGGTTGTCGGGGTAGTCCTCGACCAGAAGGACGTGCGGTCGGCTCACCACCGCCGCGCCCCCCCCCGGGCCGGCGCCCGCGCTCACGAGGCGGCCCGGGCCGTGTCGCGGCTGCGGCGGTGCTGGAGCAGGGCGGGGCGGAGGGCCTGCTCGGGCACCGGCCGGCGCAGGAAGCCGTCGGCCCCGGCCGCCCCCGCGGCCGCGGGGGCGGCGCCGCTGGTGACCAGCAGGACCGCCAGCTCGCGGGTGTCGGGCTGCTCTCTGAGCTGGTCGAGCAGGTGCTCGGCCCCCTCCCGGTCCAGGTCCGCGAGCAGCAGCACCACCGCCGGACGGAGCGCCGCCGCCGCCCGCAGCCCGGTGGGACCATCGGTGGTCCCGGCGAAGTCGAACCCGGCCGCGGTCGCCTGGACCTCCCAGCGGCCGAGCGCCTCCGGGTCCTGGGCGACGCCGAGGACCAGCGGGTGCTCCTGCCGCCCGGCGCGCAATCCCGCGCTCACCCGGGCCAGCGGCATCTGGATGGTGAAGCGGCTGCCGAACCCCACCTGGCTCTCCACCTCGATCCGGCCGCTCATGAGGGTCGCCAGCCGGCGCGAGATCGCCAGCCCCAGTCCGGTCGAGCCGAGCTCGTCGTGGATGCGGGCCGTCCCCCGGCGGAAGGCGTCGAAGATCGACTCCCGGTCCGCCTCGGGGATGCCGGGCCCGGTGTCGGCGACCGCGACCTGGATCGTGGTCGTCGTGGTCCGCAGCTCCACCGTCACCCCGCCCGCCTCGGTGAACTTGACCGCGTTGCCGACCAGGTTGGTGAGCACCTGGGTGAGGGCCCGGGGATCGGCGAGGGCCGCCGCCGGCTCCAGGCTGGGATGGAGGGTGAGCACCAGGGACTTCCGGTCGGCCACCGACCGGGCGTCCTCGACCACCTGTCGGACGATGACGTCCACCGCCGTGACGGCGCAGCCGACCTCCATCCGGCCGGCCTCCAGCCTGCTGAGGTCGAGGATGTCGCTGATCAGGCCGAGCAGGATGCGACCGTTGCGGATGACCCGATCGAGGTGGTCCTGGGCGGTCTCCGGGATGACCCCGGCGGCGCCGGTGCGGATCAGCTCGGCGAAGCCGAGGATGACGTTGAGCGGGGTCCGCAGCTCGTGGCTCATGGTGGCGAGGAACTCGCTCTTCACCTGGACCGCGCGGGCCAGCTCGGCGTTGCTGTCGCTGAGCCGCGCCTGCTTCTCCTGGAGGTGGAGCCCGGCGGTGGTGAGGTTGGCGTGGAGCTCGCGCAGCTCCGGGGTCCCCCGGGGCGGCTCCAGCCGGATGGGCCGGTCGTCGCCGAGGTCGCGGGCCATCTGCCCGAGGGCGGCCAGCGGCCGGAGGACCGACCGGGCGGTGAGCACGATCAGGGTGCCGGCCACGACGCACCCGATCACCGACGTGAGCAGGACCAGGATGAAGATCTCGAGCTGGGCGGAGGCGGCCTGGCTGAGGTCCGCGGCGACCTGCGCCGAGGCCGCCCGCTTCAGCTGGCCGGCGGCGGTGTCGATGCGGTGGAAGAGCCGGTCGCCTTGGGGGAGCGCGGCCAGCAGCCCGGCCAGCGGGGTGGTGGCTCGGGCCCGGAGCTGGGGGGCGAGGTAGGCGCGCTCCCAGGTGCGGGCCCGCTGGCGCACCTGCGTCAGCGCCAGCACCAGGGCCCGGTCCCGCCGGGTGAGGCCGGCCAGGGTGGCCTCGTCGGCGGTGGCGGCGGCGAGGTTGTGGTGGACGGCGGCGAGCGAGCTCGCGTCGCCGGTGACGAGCGTCTCGCCGAGGGCGGTCTGGGCGCCGAGGAGATGGTTGAAGAGCCCGTCGGTGCTGGCCTGCAGCGGCAGGTCCCGGTGCCGCAGCTGGTTGTTGGCGGCCTGCATCGCGGTCAGCTGGGGCACCGCCGCCACCAGGTTGAGGACCAGCACCCCGACCAGGAGGAGGAGTCCCCCCGCCAGGCGCTGTCCGATGGAGGCGCTCCCGGGCCACCCGCGGCGGCGGCCGGCGACCGGCGCGCTCACGCCTGCCGCCTCAGGCCCCGGAGCGGGTGCCCCGCCGCCTGGCGGAGGGCCGCCAGGCCAGAGCCGGTGAGCGGCGGCGGATCCTCCGCCGGGCAGGCGAGCAGGAAGCCCTGGCCGTAGTCGACCCCCAGGCGTCGCAGCATCAGCAGCTGGGCGCGGGTCTCCACCCCCTCGGCGATCACCTCGGCCCCGATGCTGCGGGCGAGGTGGACCAGAGCGCTCACCACCGACTGGCGCACGGGGTCCTCCTCGCAGCCCTGGACCAGGTGCATGTCCACCTTGATGAACTCGGGGGCGAGCAGGGCCAGGGTGCCGAGCCCGGCATAGCCGGAGCCGACGTCGTCGAGCGCGTAGCGGTAGCCGCGTCGGCGGTAGCGGTCGGTGTGACGTCGGAAGGTGGTGAGGTCGGCGATCGGGCGCCGCTCGGTGACCTCGGCGACGATCTGGTCCTCCGGCCAGAGGTCGGGGCGATCCCAGTCGTGGCGGCGGGGCGGGGGGGCGTCGCCGAGCTCGCGGGGTTCGACGTTGACGAAGAGCAGCAGGTCCGGGCTGGCGAAGCGCTGGCCGGCCCGCAGCCGGGCCAGCCACACCAGCTCCCAGTGGAGCCCGCCCAGCAGGCCGGCCTGGTCGGCCGCCTCGAAGAGCCGACTCGGCATCTCCAGGGGGTGGTCGACCGGCCCGCGGCAGAGCGCCTCGTAGCCGACGATCGCGCGGCGCTCCAGGTGGACGATCGGCTGGAAGAGGATCCGCAGGCGCTGGTGCTCCAGCAGGCTCGCCACCTGCTGGAGATGGGCGCGGCCGCGCGCCAGCACCGCCGCCCGGTCGCCCAGGGTGTTGAGCATGGCCCGCACCATGAGGGCCACCTTGGGCTCCAGGCCGACGGCCTCGGAGCCCGCCACCACGCTGACCCCGCACTGGGGGTGGCCGGCGGCCTGCAGCCGGGCGCCGATCTCGACCTCCAGGGTCTGGGCGGTGCGGAGGTCGTTGATGCGCCGGCAGGCGCCCTCGGCGCCGCCCAGGACCACCGCGGTGAGGACCGGGTCGCAGCGTCCGATCGCCGCCACCCCGTGGGCGCCGACCAGGGCGGTCGCCGCCTCGCGGACGGCGCCGGCGGTCACCGCCTCCGGGGCCGGGGGGTCGACCCCGACCAGGAGGACCCGGGTCGGGCGGCCCGCGAGGATGCGGCGGGTGACCTCGCGCTCCGCGCCGGCGCGGTCGAGCGGCGCGGCCGCGGGCACCGGGGGTGCCGCGGCGCGCTGCGGCTCGGCTGCGGGCATCGTCGTCCTCATGGGTGTGGATCGCGGCCCGCGCCCGACCTGGAAGGCAAGCCCGGGCGCTCCAGCTGTGAGTGTGGCCGCCCGCTGTCACGGGGCCATCGCGCCCGGGCGATGACCCGGTCACGCCTCGCCGTGGGCCGCGCCGGCCGTCCGGCGGCCCCGCTCAGAAGTGGCGGCCGCGCACCCGGGCGATGTCGAAGCGGGCCGTCCCCGCCACCGCCATCACCGCCATCACCCCGGCCTGGATCGGGTCCGTGACCACGAGGTCCACCGCGTCCACCACCGAGCCGGCCTGGTGCAGCGAGATCACCGTGATCCCATGTCCCCGCACCTCCCGGACCGCCTCGGTGATGGCCCCCCCCATCAGCGAGCCGGCCAGGACCAGGATCACCGCCCGCGGCAGCCGTCGGACCGCCCGCACCGCCTGGGCGATCTCCTGCTCGCCCACCAGCGGGATGGTGTCGACGCTGATGCGCTCCCCGCGGATGTTGTGGCGGTCGGCCTCGTTCACCGCTCCCTGGGCCACGATCGCCACCTGGGCCCCGCCGCCGATGACGATCACGCGCTTGCCGAAGATCGTTAGCTGGGTGGGCACCCGCTCGACCCCGAGGACGCCCAGGGCCCCCCCCAGGTCCAGCGCCACCCGGTCCGGGTCCGGGCCGTCCTCGATCTCGAAGTGGAGGAACACGGTGTCGGGGTCCTCGCGGGTGAGGGCCACGTCGCGGATGTCGGCCCCCGCCCCGGCCAGGCTGGTCGCCACCCGGGCGAGGGTGCCGGGGGCGTCGCGGCAGCGGCAGGCGATCGCCCAGGTCATGGCGGGTGAGTGTACCGGCGGCCCGCACGGCCGCCGGCGGGGCGGGCGTTCGCCGGGCGGGTGCCCCAGCGGCCGCCGGCGGCGGCGGGAGGCTCAGGCGTCGAGCCCGACCGTCACCGGCAGGAGCGGGGAGCGCTCCTGCTCGTGGGCCGCGATGGCGGCCTCGCGCTGGAGCGCCATCCCCACCGGGTCGCGTCCCTCCAGCAGGCAGGCCCGCCAGAAGGGGTCGACGGTGAACGGCGCGGTGAGGCCCTCGCGGTCGCGCAGCTCGCCGGCGGCGAGGTCGACCACCAGCCGGTACCCGTCGCGGCGGCCGCCGCGCTCCATCAGCCGGGCGACGGTCGGGGCCGGCAGGGTCACCGGCAGGAGGCCGTTCTGGAGCGCGTTGACGGTGAAGATGTCGCCGAACGAGCTGGCCACCACCACCCGGACGCCGGCGTCGAGCAGGGCCCAGGCGGCGTGCTCCCGGGAGGAGCCGCAGCCGAAGTTGCGCCCGGCCACCAGCACGCTGGCGCCGCTGAAGGCCGGGTGGTTCAGCTCGAAGTCGGCCCGCGGCCGGCCGGCGGCGTCGACCCGCCAGCCGAAGAAGCAGCCCTCCGCGTAGCCGTCGCGGCCGGTGCGGCCCAGGAACTGCTTGGGGATGATCTGGTCGGTGTCGACATCGTCGCGGGGCAGGATGGCGACCAGGCCCTCGTGAGCGGTGAAGGTGCGCACCGCCTCGGCCTCAGCCCGCGCCCGTCGGCGATGCGCTCGCCAGGGTTGCCGTCTCCAGCTCGCGCACGTCGACGAAGTGGCCGTGGAGGGCGGCGGCGGCGGCCATCGCCGGGCTGACCAGGTGGGTGCGGCCGCCCGCTCCCTGGCGACCCTCGAAGTTGCGGTTCGAGGTGGAGGCGCACCGCTCCCCCGGTCCCAGGACGTCGGGGTTCATCCCGAGGCACATCGAGCAGCCCGCCTCGCGCCACTCGAAGCCGGCGTCGCGGAAGATGCGGTCCAGGCCCTCCGCCTCCGCCAGGCGCTTGACCGTCTGCGACCCCGGCACCACCATCGCGCGGACCCGGGGATGGGCCCGCCGTCCGGCCACCACCGCCGCCGCCGCGCGCAGGTCCTCCAGGCGGCCGTTGGTGCAGGAGCCGATGAACACCCGGTCCACCCCGATGGAGGTGATCGGGGTGCCCTCGGCGAGGTCCATGTAGGCGAGGGCGCGGACCGCCGCCGCACGCTCGGCCTCGGTCGCCATCCCGGCCAGGGTGGGGACGCTGGCCGTCACCGGCACCACCATCTCGGGGTTGGTCCCCCAGGTCACGTAGGGGACCAGCTGGGCGGCGTCCAGGAGCTCGGTGCGGTCGAACACCGCCCCCTGGTCGGTGGCGAATCCCAGCCACCGCTCGGCGGCCCGGGCGAAGTCGGCGCCGGCGGGGACCGCGGGACGCCCCCGCAGGTAGCGGACGGTGGTGTCGTCGGGGGAGACCAGCCCGGCCCGCGCCCCCGCCTCGATGGTCATGTTGCAGAGGGTCATCCGGCCCTCCATGGAGAGGGCCCGGACGGCGTCGCCGGTGTACTCGACGACCGTGCCCCGGCCGCCGCCGACCCCGATCCGTCCGATCACCCCGAGGGCGATGTCCTTGGCCGTCACCCCCTGCGGCAGCACCCCGTCGATGCGCAGCTCCAGGGTCGGCGCCACCAGCTGCCAGCAGCACTGGGTCGCCAGCACCTGCTCCACCTCGGAGGTGCCGATCCCGAAGGCCAGCGCCCCCAGCGCGCCGTGGGTGCCGGTGTGGGAGTCGCCGCAGACGATCGTCATCCCCGGCTGGGACACCCCCAGCTCGGGGCCGATCACGTGCACGATCCCCTGGCGGGCGTGGTGGAGGCCGAGGAGCGGGATCCCGGCCTCCCGGCAGTTGGCGTCGAGCTGGCGCAGCTGCTCGCGGGCGACGGGGTCCGGGGTCGGCCGCGACCGCTCCCAGGTGGGGACGTTGTGGTCCATCGTCGCCAGGGTGAGGTCCGGGCGTCGGACCCGGCGCCCGGACGCGCGCAGCCCGCTGAACGCCTGCGGCGAGGTGACCTCGTGGACGAGGTGGCAGTCGACGTAGAGGAGGACACGCGCGCCGGGGTCGCCGTCCACCACGTGGGCGTCCCAGATCTTGGCGTAGGCGGTGCGGGCGCTCACGCGCCCAGCTCCATCCGGGGCGACCGCAGCTGGCCGGCTCCGCGGTGGCGCGCGGCCCACTCGTAGCCGTCCACCAGGGCCAGCGCGGAGGCGTGGAGGATGTTGCCGGAGCAGCCCACCGTGGTCCACAGCGCCTCCCCGTCGCTGGAGTCGATGCCGACCCGGACGGTGGCGCCGGTGCCACGGTCGCCGTCGATGACCCGGACCCGGTAGTCGACCAGCCGGACCTGGGCCAGCTGGGGGACGTGCGGCACCAGGGCGCGGCGGAGGGCGAGGTCGAGCGCCTCCACCGGTCCCGCGCCCTCGGCGGCGGTGTGGACCAGCGCCCCCCGCACCTCCAGCTTGACGCTGGTCTCGACCGACTGCCGGGCCGGGAGATCGGGGCGGGTCTCCTGGCGCGCGACCACCAGCACCTCGCGGAGGGCGAACGGGGGCTGGTCCCCGGGCTGCTCCCGGCGCACCAGCAGCTCGAAGGAGGCGTCGGCGTCCTCGAACGCCCAGCCCGCGGCCTCCAGCCCCTTCAGCCGGTGCACCAGTCGCCCGCGCGCCTCCGGGTCGAGGTCGGCGAGACCGAGCTCCCGCAGCTTGGCCGCGATGTTGCTCCGCCCGCTCTGGTCCGAGACCACGGTGCGCGAGCGGTTGCCCACCCGCAGGGGGTCCACGTGCTGGTAGGCGAGGGGGTGGCGGGCCATGCCCTGGGCGTGGAGGCCGCCCTTGTGCAGGAAGGCCGCCGGGCCCACGTAGGGGCGGTGGGGGTCGGGGGCGCGGTTGACCAGGGCGTCGAACGTCCGGGAGACCGCCACCAGCTCGGCCGCGTGGCCGGCGGGCAGCGCCGGTCGCCCCAGCTTCAGCTCGCAGTTGGCCGCGACCACGACGAGGTCGGCGTTGCCGCAGCGCTCCCCGCAGCCGTTGAGGGTGCCCTGGACCATCCGCGCGCCCGCCTCGACCGCGGCCAGCGAGGCCGCCACCGCCAGGCCGCAGTCGTTGTGGCAGTGGATCCCGAGCCGGTCGCCGACCCGCTCGCGGGCGGCGGCGACCCCCCGGGCCACCGCCGGGACCAGCTGGCCGCCGTTGGTGTCGCAGAGGACCAGCCAGGCGGCCCCGGCCGCCAGGGCCGCTTCCAGGACCGCCAGCGCGTAGGCGGCGTCGCCGCGCTCACCGGCGACGCCGTCGAAGAAGTGCTCGGCGTCGAAGACCACGTGGTGGCCCCGGGCGACCGCATGGGCGACGCTGTCGTGGACCATCCGCAGGTTCTCCCCCGCGGTGGTCCGCAGCACCGTCTCCGCCTGCCAGCGCGACGCCTTGCCGACCAGGGTCACCACCTCCGCCCCGGCGTCGAGGGTGAGGCGCAGCCCGCTGTCCTCCTCGGCGCGGGCGCCGGGGCGGCAGGTGGCGCCGAACGCCGCCAGCCGGGCGGTGGCGAGCGGGGCCCGGCGGAGCCGCTCGAACAGGGCGGTGTCCCGGGGGTTGGCTCCCGGCCAGCCGCCCTCGACGTAGGCCACCCCGAGCCGGTCCAGGCGGCGGGCGAGCTGGAGCTTCTGGTCGACGCTGAGCTGCATCCCGAAGCCCTGCATGCCGTCGCGCAGGGTGGTGTCGTAGAGGACGACGGCCGGCTCCGTCACGCCGCCACGTCCCGCTCCACCGACTCCACCACCGCGGCCGTCACGGCGGCGGTGCCGGCGGTGCCGTCGAGGTCGGGGGTGAGCGGTCCGGTGCGGATCACCGCGGCGACCGCCGCCTCCACCCGGCGGGCGAGGTCGTCGCGGCCGAGGGTGTGGCGCAGGAGCATGGCGACGGTGGCGATGGCGCCGAGGGGGTTGGCGATCCCGCGGCCGGCGAGGTCCGGTGCCGACCCGTGCACCGGCTCGTAGAGCCACGGCCCCGTCCCCCCGCCGCTCGCCGACGGCAGGGTCCCGAGGGTCCCGGTCAGGGCCGCCGCCTCGTCGGTGAGGATGTCGCCGAAGAGGTTCTCGGTGACGACCACGTCGTAGGCGCGCGGCTCCTGCAGCAGCCGCAGGGCGAAGCTGTCGACGAGGCAGTGCTCGACGTGCACCTGGGGGTGCTCCGGGGCGACCTCCTCCACCACCGCCCGCCAGAGCCTGGAGGTGGCGAGGACGTTGGCCTTGTCCACCGAGGTGAGTCGGCGCCGCCGCCGCTCCGCGGCCGCGAAGGCGACCGCCAGCACCCGCCGGACCTCGGCCTCCCCGTACTCCATCGAGTCGATCGCGCGGCGGTTGGGCGCGGTGCCGGCGACCCCCTTGGGCCGGCCGAAGTAGGCCCCCCCGGTCAGCTCGCGGACGAAGAGGATGTCGGCGCCCTGCAGGCGCTCCGGCCGGAGCGGGCTGTGCGCCTCCAGTCCCAGATGGACGACCACCGGCCGGAGGTTGGCGAAGGCGCCCAGCCCGCGCCGGAGGGCGAGCAGGCCGGCCTCGGGCCGCACCGGCGCCGCATCCCAGCGCGGGCCGCCGACGGCGCCGAGGAGGACCGCGTCGGCGGCCTGGGCCGCCGCCAGGGTGGCCGCCGGGAGGGGCTCGCCGCAGGCGTCGAGGGCGGCGCCCCCGATCAGGTGGGTCGTGACCTCGCAGCGCAGCCCGGCCGGTCCCAGCACCGCTCGGAGGACCGTGAGCCCGGCCGCGATCACCTCCGGCCCGATCCCGTCCCCGGGGAGGGCGGCGATGCGGACGGCGCCGCCCTCCCCGGTGGCCGGCCGGTCGCGATCGGTCATCCCGGGAGGGCGGTGGGGGCCGCGCCGGCGGCCGCCTGCTCGTCCATCACGGCGTGGGCGATCGCGGCCAGCTCGGCGTCCTCGACCGCCTTGGCGGTGTCGGCCACGGCCAGGAACCGCTCCCAGCACAGCTGGAACGACTCCGGCGGGAGCTGCACCCCGATCTGGCCGAGGCGGTGGCGGAGGGCGTGCCGCCCGGAGCGGGCGGTGAGCACGATCCGGGTGCCGTCGGCGCCCACGTCGGCGGCCGACATGATCTCGTAGGTGCGGCGGTCGCGGAGCACCCCGTGCTGGTGGACGCCCGACGCGTGCGCGAAGGCGTTGGCGCCCACCACCGGCTTGTTGGGGGGGACCGGGATCCCGGTGAGGCGCTCGACCAGGCGACTGGTGGGGACCAGCTCCTCGGTGCGCAGGTGGTCGAGGAGGTGGAGGACCGGGCGGCGGACCCGCAGGGCCATCACCACCTCCTCGATCGCGGCGTTGCCGGCGCGCTCGCCGAGGCCGTTGATGCACCCCTCGACCCGGCGCGCGCCGGCCTCGATGCCGGCGAGCGAGTTGGCGGTGGCGAGGCCGAGGTCGTCGTGGCAGTGGACGCTGACCAGGACCCGCTCCATGCCCCGGACCTCGCGCCGGACGGTGGCGACCAGGTCGCGGAACTCCGCCGGCAGGCAGTAGCCGGTGGTGTCGGGGATGTTGACGACCGCGGCCCCGGCGTCGACCGCGACCTGCACCACCTCGCAGAGGTAGTCGGGGTCGGTCCGCCCCGCGTCCTCGGGCGAGAACTCCACCGCGTCGCAGAGCGAGCGGGCGTGGGCGATGGCCTCACCGGTGCGCTCCAGCACGGTCCGGCGGTCGAGCCCGAGCTTGTGGGTGATGTGGATGTCGGAGACGCTGATGAAGACGTGGATGAGCGGCCGCTGGGCCTCCCGCACCGCGGCGTGGACCGCCTCGATGTCGCCCCGGGTGGCGCGCGCCAGGCCGGTCACGCTCGGCCCCTCCACCTCGCGGGCGATCCGCTGCACCGCCTCGAAGTCGCCCGGCGAGGAGGCCGGGAAGCCGGCCTCGATGACGTCGACGCCCAGGCGGGCGAGCTGGTGCGCGACCAGGAGCTTGTCGGCCAGGTGCAGGGTGGCCCCCGGCGACTGCTCGCCGTCGCGCAGGGTGGTGTCGAAGAACTGGACCAGCCGAGCGGGGGCGCCCGCCACCGCCTCCGATACGTCGGGGTTGGCGCTCGCGGGCGGCGCGCTCATCCGCCGCTCCCGGACGGGGTCGCGGCGACGGGCTCGGTCTCGGCGGTGGGGATGTGGGCCACCGGCACGATCCAGGGCATGTGGTCGCGCAGGCGCTGACCGACCTCCTCCAGCGGCTGGCGCCGCTCCTCGGCCCGCCGCCGCAGGAAGGCCGCCCGCCCGGAGCGGTTCTCGTCGATCCAGCGCTCCGCGAAGCTGCCGTCCTGGATCCGTCCCAGCACCTCGCGCATCCGGTCGCGGACGTGCTGGTCGATGATGAGAGGGCCGCTCTCGTAGTCACCGAACTCGGCGGTGTCGCTGACGCTGTAGCGCATCAGGGAGAGGCCGCCCTGGTACATGAGGTCGACGATGAGCTTGAGCTCGTGGAGGCATTCGAAGTAGGCGAGCTCGGGCTGGTAGCCGGCCTCGACCAGGGTCTCGAAGCCGGCCTTCACCAGCTGGGCGACGCCGCCGCAGAGCACCGCCTGCTCCCCGAAGAGGTCGGTCTCGGTCTCCTCGCGGAAGGTGGTGCGCAGGACCCCGGCCCGGGTGGCGCCGAGGGCCCTGGCGTAGGCGAGGGTGCGGGCCAGCGCCCGACCGGTCGGGTCCTGGTGGATCGCCAGCAGCGCCGGGCAGCCGATGCCGGCCTGATAGGTGGAGCGGACCATGTGGCCGGGCGCCTTGGGAGCGACCATCGCCACGTCGCAGCCGGCGGGCGGCTGGACGGTTCCGAAGTGAATGGCGAAGCCGTGGGCGAAGAGCAGCAGGGCGCCGGGACGGAGGCCGTCGCCCAGGCCCTGCTGGAAGAGCGCCGCCTGGTCGTGGTCCGGGATCAGCACCATCACGACGTCGGCATCGCGGGCGGCCTCGACCGGGTCCAGGACCTGGAAGCCGTCGCGGGTCGCCTGCTCCCGGGAGCGGCTGCCGGGACGCAGGCCGACGACCACCTGGTGGCCGCTGTCGCGCAGGTTCTGGGCGTGGGCGTGGCCCTGGCTGCCGTAGCCGAGGACCGCGATCCGCGCCCCCTCGAGCGCCGAGGGGTCGCAGTCGGCGTCGTAGTACATCTCCATCCCGGTCACTGTCCTCGCTGCTGGGTCGTCGGGGGGGCGCCGGCGGCGGTACCGGCCATTGTCACAGGCTGGCCGGGGGCACAGGCGAGCGGCCCGCTGCAGACCCAGTCGGCGCCCGGCAGCGGGCGCAGCGCCTCCAGCCGGGTCGCCAACTCGGCCGGCGGTCCCGCCACCGCCACCACCACCCGGTCGGCGTCGCGGTGGAGGATCTGGCCGTCGAGCCGGGCCACGGCGGGATCGACGATGGCCTCCGCGCCGCGCCGGTCGATGGTCACCAGCGCGGTGGTCCACTCCACCCGGGGGGTGTCGGTGATGTCCTCGACGCTGACCACGTCGATCAGCTTGGCCAGCTGCTTCACCACCTGGTCGGGCGGCTGGTAGCCGGGGTCGACGCGCAGGGTGAGGCCGGCGATGCCGGGCTCCGGCGTCGGGCCGACCGCGCAGGTCTCGAGCCGGAAGCCCCGCCGCTGGATGCAGTTGGTCACCCGCTGCATCACCCCGGAGCGGTCCTCCAGCCGCATCGAGACCACCCGCACCCGCCTCCCGGTCGGCTCCGGGATCGGCCGGGGGGCGAGATGGGCATGGGGGGCCTCGTGGGCGCCCCCCTCGGCCAGGGTCACGACGGGTCCGGGCATTCGACGAAGTCCGCCAGCCCCTTCCCGAGCGGCACGATGGGGTAGATGTTGGCCTCGGGGTCGATCCAGACGTCGACGATGGCCGGACCGGGGTGGGCCAGCGCCGCGTCCAGGGCCGGGCCGACCTGGTCCAAGCGCTCGACCTGGGCGCCGAAGCACCCGTAGGCCTTGGCGAACAGGGTGAAGTCGGGGGTCGCCGCGAGGTCGACCTGGGATCGGACCCCGCCGTAGAAGTCGTCCTGGAATTGGCGCACCATCCCCAGGCTGTGGTTGTTGAGGATGAGGACCTTGACCGGCAGGCCCGCGTCCACCGCCGTCGCCAGCTCCTGGGCCGTCATCACGAATCCGCCCTCGCCGGTCACGCAGAAGACCCGTCGGCGGGGGTGGGCCGCCTGCGCACCCAGGGCGGCCGGAAAGGCGAACCCCATCGTCCCCTGGCCCCCGGAGTTGAGGAACTGACCGGGCGCGTCGCCGGTCCAGCTGGTCGCGGCCCACATCTGATTCAGCCCGACATCGGCGACCGTGATGTCCTCCGGGCGACGACGGAGGTAGAGCTCCGCCAGCGCCTCTTGCGGCTGCAGGCGACCGTTGCGCGGATAGCGGGGGGGATGACGCTCGCGCCACCCCTGCACCTGCGCCCGCCAGGCGGGCCGCGGTCGCGGCGCCAGTCGCGCCAGCAGGGCGTCCAGGGCCAGGCCGGCGTCGCCGACGATCTGGCAGTCGGCCTGCACCGTCTTGCCCAGCTCGGCGGGATCGATGTTCACGTGAACCATGTGCTGGGCCCGGGGCGCGAAGCCGTCGATCCGGCAGGTGACCCGGTCGTCGGCTCGCATGCCGACCATCAGGAGGCAGTCGCAGTCGGTCACCGCGCGGTTGCACGCCCCGGTGCCCATGAAGCCGACCAGCCCCAGCGCCAGCGGGTGGGTGCTGGGGAACACGCCGGTGCCGAGCAGGGTGGTGCCGACCGGGGCGTCGAGCGCCTCGGCGAGCTGGCGCAGGGCGTCCTCGGCCTGGGCGATGGCGACCCCGCGCCCGGCCAGGATCACCGGCCGCTCCGCCGCCGCCAGGTGGGCGGCGGCCTGGTCCAGCAGGCCGGGCTCCGGCGGCGGCGGCGCCTGGTGGGCCCGGGCGCGTGTGATCGCGCCGAGCGGGTTCGCGACCAGCGCCTGCTGGACGTCCTTGGGGATGTCGATCAGCACCACCCCGGGACGTCCGGTGGTGGCCACGTGGAAGGCCTCCGCCACCACCGCCGGGAGCTCGCGGGCGTCGTGGATCTGGTAGCTGTGCTTGGTCACCGACAGGCTGGAGCCGATCACGTCCGACTCCTGGAACGCATCGGTGCCGATCTGGTGGGTGGCGACCTGGCCGGTGATCGCGACGACCGGCACCGAGTCGTAGTGGGCGGTTGCCAGCCCGGTGATGAGGTTGAGCGCTCCGGGCCCGGAGGTGGCGAGGCAGACGCCGACCCGGCCGCTGGCACGCGCGTAGCCGTCGGCCATGTGCGCCGCCCCCTGCTCGTGGCGGACGAGGACGTGGCGGAGCGGGAAGTTGGGCAGGAACTGGTAGATGGGGAGATTGGCACCGCCGGGGAACCCGAAGATCGTCGTCACCCCGTGGTCGACCAGGGCCTGGAGGAGCAGCTCGGCGCCGCACGGGTCGGTGGCCACCGCCCGGGTGGGGTCGTCGGCTTCTCGCAGAGCGGCGGCGGGCAGCGCTGCCATGACGCCGCCCTCACCCGGCCTGGTAGGTGGCGTCGATCGCGGCCGTCAGGGCGGCGTCGGCGGCCAGCTCGCGGATCGGGCGCCCCGGCTCGGCGGCGCGCAGATGGTCGAGCCGATTGCGGGGGCCCTCCCCGAGGGCGACGTCGTCCGGGACCCGGTCGGGCCCGGATGCGGGATCGGAGGGGGAGTCGGGCGTGGGGATGCTCACGGGGTGGTCTCCTCGAGGCGGGTGGGGCCGGCGGCACGCAGTCGCTGCCGGCAGGGGGCGCAGAGGAGCGCTCCCGATCCGGCCCGGGTCAGGAAGTGGCGGTGGCAGGCGACGCACTCGATCGAGCGCGCCGGCGCGCGGTGGGGGTGCTGGGCCCGGTCGGTGGGGTCGGCGGGACTCCGACGGGCCGGGATCGACTGGGTGGGATCGGGGCTCGGGGTGGGCATGACGCTCCGGTGGGGCGGGTGATCACGTGGGGGATGGGCGCTTCGGAGGGGTCGTGCGGCAGGCACCCGGTCCCGGCGTCCGGAGGGGAAAAAAAGAACCGGCCCCCCGGGGATGTCGGGGGGCCGGTTGCCTTCGCCGTCGTGACCTGGCGTTAGCTGAGCGGCCCCCCGCTAATAAGGAGTACGAGGACCCGGAGGTCCCCCGCGCTCAGCTGGACGGCGAGGTTGGCGCTCACAGTGCGTCCACTTATACCGTGGGATCGTTGCACTGTCAAGCGAAGCGGTGCGCACTTCCCTCGGGGACGGATGGGTCGGGGAGCGAGACGACGGGCCGAGCGGGCGCTCCACCCGTCCAGGGGCGGCCTGAGGTAGCGCCCGCGATCGTGGAGGTTGGGGGGAGTCGCACCCGTCGACACCGGGTGAGGGTGTGGGAGCAGGGCTGGAGACCTCGGCGGCCGGCGACGACGCAGGCTCCGCCGGCCACGATGAGTGCCTGGAAGGAGGCCACCGCGCCGGGCGATGGCCGCGATCGACCAGCCCTGTCGGTGCCGGGCCGTGATGCCCACGTCGTCCTCCCTGCGACCAGGGGGGGAGGCTCCCGGTGAACTGCGTCACCCCGCCCCAGCACCCCGGAAGCGCGGCGCCCGGTGGGTCCTGATCGTCTTCCCAGGCGAGAGGGCGGCCCACTCCGAGACCCTCACCCGTCGACGACGAGGCAGCCACGGTCGGCGAGCGGCTCTGGCCAGATTCGCCCGAGCGCCGTCTGGGACGCAGGCCCGTCCCTGAGCGCCGCATGCGCAGGACGAGCGTTGGCTCCAGGCAGGCGCCGAGCCCCGAGATGGGTCAGCGGATCTGCCGGATGATCTCACTGGACCCCCAACGACTGTCCGCCGTCCACACGGTGGCATGCAGACGGTGGCCGAGCGCGATGCACAAGCGGTCGGCGAGTGACAGACCACTGCCAGCCGCCCCGTGGACGGCCGCCTGCTCGGCATCAGCGACCGTCACGGGTTCGAGGCGAAGGCCATAGCTCCCGAGCAGCGCGCGAGCCAGGCCCCAGTCGCGGCCGTGCGCCCGGACCTTCTGGGCGACCTCGGACCAGGTGGCGGTGCCGCAGGCGCCCCCGGCGTGCAGGCCGTCCTCCACGGCAGCGGCGCCGTGCTCGCCCTGGAGGAAGGCGAGCAGGGCCGAGGCGTCGAAGACGTTCACTCCGCGTCGTCAGCGGCGGCCTGGCGCCTCCGATCGGCGAGCAGCTCACCCACCAGGTCGAGGCCCGCCAGATCGGCCCGGACGACCGCCTTCAGCTGCTCGCGCCCGACGAGCAGCACCCCGCCGGGTGTCTCGACGAGGAGGAGCGGAGTGCCTTCGGCGAAGCCAGCCCGAGCCCGGAGCTCGGCCGGGATGACGAGTCGGCCGCGGTTGCCCATCTTCGCCTGATATGTCCCACCCATCTGTACAAGGTACCACCTGAAATATATTGGTGGGACAATGGGAACGACCACGCAGCCCACAAGCGCGGCGGCCCACTGCCGGTCGGTCCTCCCGCTGCCGCGCGAGCCTGGCCGCGTCCCAACGCCATCCCTCGCTCACCCGTCAGCTCCGACCCGGAATCGTCCCGGTCGAGCGGGGGCAATCAACCACGAGACGCACTCGGGCCCTCCACCTGCCCGGATGGGAGTCAGAGCCGCGGGCTGGCCCCCTCCCGCGACGACCCCACCAGGACGGCGTCGTTCGAGGCCGGCTGGACGCCTCCCACCGGAAGGCCGGCAGGCAGCGTCGAATGGGATCGCCCCAGGGGTGGCGGGCCAGCGGCCGGGTCGAGATCCGGCGCCGCGGTCCCCGACGCTGGCGCGCAGCGCGGCGGCGTCGACGTGCGCCCACGTCGACGTGGGGAAAGACGTCGAGCCGGCGGTCTCGCCCAGCGCGCCCCAAGGGTCCCCGCTGTCATTGGGACGCGCTCGCCATCCCAACGCGGCTCGATGGCACGGACGACCGCGTGGAACCTCGCCGGAGATGGGCCCCGACGTGGCGGCAACCCCGCTCGGCGGGAGTCCTGGGGAAAGTCGTCCTGAGCGCGCACCGATTGCGCGCGATGGCGGCCCCGCGTATGCTCAAAGAAGTTTGTGATTCAAAGTTTGGGAAGAGACGGGATGCCGAGGGATGGGCTGCCGGTGGACGACGGGCATCGCGGCGGAACTCGCCCGGCCAGCCTTGGCGACAACCGCCCCCTCTCGCCCCGCACATCCCTGGATCTGATCCGGGCGCAGGGCGGCGACGCCGCCAGCCGCCTCTGGGTCGATCCGGCGCCGATCCTGGCGGGGTGGGGGCTCGCATGGGTGGTGGGCTTCGGTGCGTTGTACCTGGCCTCGACGCGGCATCCCCTGGTCACAGGCTGGGACTGGGTGGCGGTCCTCCTCGCAGTGCTCGTGATGGCGGCGGCGGTGTCGGTGCGCCAGACCTGGTGGCGCGGGAGAGGGGTGGCGGGGCCGTCGCGGCAGACGGAGGCGATGTACGCATGGGCCGCCGTCCTCGGACTCGGCAGCGCGTTCGGCGTCGACCTGGGGCTCACCCATCAGGGACTGCCGGCGACACTCGCGCCGCTGCTGTGGCCGGCGAGCGCGCTGGTCGTGGTCGGGCTGCTGTACCTGACCGCCGGGATCGTGTGGCGTGACCGGGTGCAGTACGGACTCGGGGTGTGGACACTCGTCACCGGGGCGGCCAGCACCTCCGCCGGCGTGCCCGGCAACTTTGCGGTCCTGGCACTGGCCGGCGGAGGCGGCCTCCTGGTGGCAGCGAGCCTGGCGCACGCGCGGACCCGCCGCCGCCGAGGGGCTGGGCGACCGGCATGATCGTCCCGGCCGATCCGCCATCGCTCGACCCCGTGATCCATGCCCAGGCCCGCCTGCGAGTGACGGTCACGCTCTCCGTCCTCAATTCCGGCGACCGGATCACGTTTCCCCGCCTTCAGCAGCTCCTGGGCATGACCGCCGGCAACCTCTCGACGCACCTCCGAAAGCTGGAGGAGGCTGGGTACGTGGCGGTGACCAAGGCTCACCGCCGGCGCACCCCGGTGACCTACGTGGCGCTGACGCGGAGCGGGCGTCGGGCCTTCGTGGACTACACGGCGGCCCTGCGTGCCCTGCTCGGCCCCACGCCGCCGAGCCGACTCAGGGACATCGTGGAGCCCCTGCCTGCTCTCGCCGAAGCGGAGGTCGCCGCCCCCGCACCATCCCGACCCCGGAGCCGTCCTCACACCGGTGCGCCGGTCACGACCCACCCCGGCCGCGGGCGCATCCTGGGGGCGGGCAGCTGAGGCCGCCGCGCCCGGAGGCCGGCCGGCCAGCGGTGTCGGTCAGTGGGCTGAGCAAGCGCTACGGCACGGTGCAGGCCGTCGATGACGTGAGCTTCGAGGTGGCCCACGGGGAGGTGTTCGCTCTGCTCGGGCCCAACGGTGCCGGAAAGACGACGACGGTCGAGCTGCTGGAGGGGTTCGGACGTCCCGATGCCGGCCGCATCGAGGTGCTCGGGTTCGACCCGGCCGCGCGGACGACCAGCCGGCAGCTGCGGGAGCGGCTCGGGATCGTCCTCCAGGAGCTTTCGGTCGAGCCGTTCCTCACCGTCCGTCAGGTGCTTCAGCGCAACGCCGGCTACTACCGCTCACCGCGGCCCGTCGCCGAGGTGATCGAGCTGATCGGCCTCGCCGACAAGGCCGACACCCGGGTCAAACGACTCTCCGGCGGCCAGCTGCGCCGCCTCGACCTCGGCGTGGGGGTCGTCGGCCGCCCCCAGCTCCTGTTCCTGGACGAACCGACGACCGGGTTCGACCCCTCGGCGCGGCGCGACTTCTGGGCGCTGGTGCGATCGCTCGGCGCCGAGGGCACCACCGTGCTCCTCACCACCCACTACATGGAGGAGGCCGAGGCCCTGGCCGACCGGGTCGCGGTCATGAAGAGCGGGCGCATCGTCGCCCAGGGCCTTCCCACCTCCCTCGCGGGGCGCGACCTCGCCGAGGCGAGGATCCGCTTCCGCCTCCCGCCCGGAACCGCCCCCGCCACCCTGCCGCTCCAACTCAGCTCGCTGGACGGCGACGTCTGCGAGATCCGCACCTCCACCGAGATCACCGTGCTGCGGCTCCTCACCACCTGGTCGGCGGAGCGCAACGTCGACATCTCCGGGCTCACCGTGGACCGGCTCACGCTGGAGGACGTCTATCTCACGCTCACCGGCGGCCGGCCGGGGACCCCCTCGCAGACCGAGGCCGACCGGTGAACGCTGGGCTGGTCCGCCCCGAGCCGGCGGCCGCCGGGCTGCGGCAGGCCGCGCGCGACCTCCTCCTGGTGGCGAGGCAGCTCTACTACGAGCAGATCAGCTTCTGGCGCAACCCGGTCGGGGCCGTGTTCAGCGTCGGCTTCTCGGTCGTGTTCCTGGTGCTGCTCGCGGCCGCCGGCGGGACCACGAAGGTGGCCTCCCTCGGCGGCATCCGAGCGATCCAGTACTACGTGCCGAGCTTCTGCGCCTACGGGGTGATGTCGATGTGCTTCAACACCATCGCCATTGTGCTGGTGGTGCGCCGAGAGACCCGGTTGCTCAAGCGCCTGCGGCTCTCCCCCCTGCCGACCTGGGTCATCTTCGTCGCCACCGTCCTCCACGCCCTGGTGATCTCGCTGGTGGAGGTCGCCGTGCTGCTCGTCATCGGCCGGCTCGCGTTCGACGTGCAGCTCCCCAAAGATCCGATCGCCCTGGTCCTCGCCCTGGTGGTCGGAGTCGCCTGCTTCACCGCGCTGGGGGTGGCCGTCAGCACCGCCATCCCCAATCAGGAGTCCGCCGGCCCGATCGTGAGCGTGATGTTCTTCGTGCTGCTGTTCGTATCGGGCCTCTGGTACCCCTTGCCGCCGCGCTCGCTGATGGCGTCCGTCTCCGACTGGTTCCCGGTGCGGCACATGATCACCGCCGTCTTCGCCCCGTTCGACCAGCACCCCGGCGTCGCCCCGATCCGGTGGGGTGACCTCCTGGTGATGGCGATCTGGGGAAGCGCGGGAGCGCTCGTCGCCGTCCGCCGGTTCCGGTGGGAGCCGCGGCGCCGGTGAGGCTGCCGCTCTCGGGTGGGTCCCGCGCCCGTGCTCCGGAGGGGCCGCGGTCGGTCGGTCGGGGAGCGACTCGGCCCGGGGATCTTTCGGCAGCGGGACTCTCGTGGCCGCTGATGACCGAAAGGCGGACCGAGGTCCGCCGCCGGATCGCCATCGATCGGCCGGCGCGACCCTGGCCGTCAGGCCTCGCCGCCGCCGGGGGCCCCGGCCCGGTCCACCGAGGACCGGCGGCGACGGCGTCGCTGACCGTGACGGACGACGCGGGCGTGCTTCAGATCGTAGCGTCGGCGGGCGAGCGCGTAGGCGGCGCCGCCGTAGACGGTTCCCAGCCCCTTGTCGGCCGTCCGCTGCAGCAGCGAGGCGGCCACCGCCACCCCGAAGGGGATCCCCACCGCCACCAGCATCCCGATGCAGGCGGCCTCGAACCCGCCCAGCCCCCCCGGGCCCAGCGAGACGGCCCCGGCGATGTGCGCGACCGCATAGACGAAGGCGGCGTCGGGCCAGCTCAGCCGTCCCGGATCGATCGCCTCCACCACCACCCAGAACATGGTGATCGTGACCACCGCCTGGAGGGCGCTGACCGCGGACCACCACAGGGTGTCGCGCCGCCGCAGCAGGGTGACGGTCTCACGCTGCAACGCGGCGGCGTCCGCTCCGAAGCTCCTCAGGACCGGGACCTTCTCGACCACCGTCATCAGCCGCGCGAACACCGCCTCCACGGTGAGGATCACGGTCACGCCGACCACCCCCGCGAGGGCGACCACCACCCCGATCGCCGCCAGGCTGTGATGGAGGGCCCCGGGCACGGCGGCGGCGATGATCAGCACCGTGTAGAGGAGCTCCTGGACGGTGATGGTGGCGACCGCGGCCCCGACCTCGATGTGGGCCACCTCGCTGACCAGGACCGCCCGGGTCAGCTCGCCGCCCGGGAGCAGCCCGGTGGACTGCCCGGCCAGGTTGAGCACCATCGTGTCGCGCAGCCGCAGGCGGGCGCCCACCGCCTGCAGCAGGGGCTGCCAGCGCAGTCCCTGGAGGAGGTAGTAGACGAGGCAGAGCCCGGCCACGATCGGCGCGAAGGCGGGGTCGAACCGTCGAGCCGCGGTGGCGAACCGCCCCGGGCTCACCGCCAGCACCAGCCCCACGATCACCGCCAGGCCGATGAGGTACGGCGCGATGGGACGCAGGCGACGAAACCAGCCGGTCCATCCGCCCCGCTTGCCGCTCATGTCCGCGGCCGCGGGCGACCGGCGGGGTGGAGCGCCCCGGGCGCGGCGGGGGTCAGGACGCCCACCTCAGCTGGGGCCGGCCTGGCCCGCCCCCGGGACGCGGCGCTGGCTGACGGCGCACTCGAGCAGGAGGGCGTGGACGAACGCCTGCGGCAGGTTGCCGCGCATCTGCCGCTGGGTGACGTCGAACTCCTCCGAGAACAGCCGCGCCGGCCCGCAGGCGGAGCGGCTGCGCTCGAACCACCGCGCCGCCCGGACGTCGTCCCGTTGCTGCTCCCAGGCGAGGGCCAGGAAGAACCCGCAGAGCAGGAAGGCTCCCTCCGCCTCGCCCAGGGGCCGCTCGTCGGGTCGGTAGCGGTAGCAGAAGAAATCGTCGCACAGCTCGGCCTCGACCGAGGCCAGGGTGGCGATCGTGCGCGGATCGGCGGCCGCGACCGCGCCGCGGACGGCCGCCTGCACCAGTGCCGCGTCCGGGCGGGGGTCATCGTCGGCCCGCTGCCACCGCCCGCTCGGATGAACGCCCCACCCGGCGGCGTCGGCGGTGAGGCGGTCCGCCAGGGCCGACCACTCGGCGGCCCTGGCGCCTGGTCCTCGCTGCTCGCCGAGCCGCCGAAGTCCGGCCGCGCAGATGAGCCGGCTGTGGGTCCAGCGCCTCGGCTCGAGCTCCCAGATCCCGGCATCCGCCTCCTGGCAGCGGGCGGCGATCGCCGCCGCCGCCACCCCGGCCGCGCGCCAGCCATCCGCGTCGAGGCGGTCGTGGCGGGCGGCGGCGGCGAAGAGCAGCAGCGCCTCGCCGACGGCGTCGAGCTGGAACTGGCGGTTGACCCGGTTGCCGACCAGGTCACGGCCGCCGGGGTAGCCGGGCAGGTCGAGCGACCGCTCGTCGGGGACCCGTCCCCCGCTGGTGGTGTAGGCGGGGGCCAGGTGGGGGCCGTCGTCGAGGAGTCGATCGCGCACGAAGCGGACCGCATCGTCGAGAAGACGATGGGGGCCGGCACCGGCCACCGCCTGACCGGCGTAGCACTGATCGCGGATCCAGACGTACCGGTAGTCGTAGCTGCGCCCCTCGCGGGCGCGCTCCGGCAGCGCCATCGTCGCGGCCGCCACCATTCCGCCGCCATGGCTGGTGAGCCCCGCCAGCACCGCGTAGGCGTGCTCGGCGTCGCGGCGGGCCGCCGTCTGCCCCAGGGCCGGGACCCGCTCGCGCCAGGCGGCCTCGGTGCCCTCCCAGGCGCCTTCGGGGACCGGCGGGTCGCCGGTGGCGGAGGTCGCCAGCTCCAGCACCAGGTCGTGGTGGCCGCCCTCGGGGATCGTCAGGCTGAGGTCGAGGGTGCGGCCGCCCTGCCCGTCCGGCCCGACCCGGGCTCCGGGCGCCCCCGCCCACACCGCCCGGACCCCACCCAGGCGGGCTCGCCAGCAGTGGTCCGGGCCGCGGCTGAGGCTGCGCAGGGGACGGCGTCCGAAGTCGCCGCGCAGGGTGAGGCGCACCCGCACCCGCGCCGTCCCCTGGACGGCGACGATCCGGCGCAGGACCACCGCCCGGTCGGGTGCGGTGGGCAGCGCCAACGCCTCCCGGCACTCGATCAGGGCGCTGGCGGTGACCCAGCGGCTGTGCCAGATCAGGCTGCCCGCCTCGTAGAAGCCGCCCCACACGTAGCGGTCCAGCGGGGTCACCGCATAGACCCCGGCGCCGCCGATCAGGGCGGCGAACAGCGCCTCGCTGTCCCAACTCGGAAAGCACATCCAGGTGAAGTCGCCGTGGGGCCCCACCAGGATGCCGCGCTCGCCGTCGGCCAGCAGGGCGTACTCGCGCAGGACGGAGGGGGGCGAGGACCCGCCCAGCGGCCTGGTCACCGGTCGCGGCGGGGTCGGGACCGGAGCTCGCGGGCGGCGGCCCGTGCCTCGGGGATGCCCTGAGGCAGCGCCACCACCGCCGCTGCCGACGCCGCCAGGCACCAGGCGCAGACTCGGCGCTCTCGCGCCACCTCCTCGCGGATCAGCAGCGCGGCGGCGAGCGCATCGAACGACAGCTTGGCCCACAGCAGCAGCGGCAGCCAGGGCCGGCGCCGCCAGCGGTCGGCGCCGCCGGCGCCGGCCAGCACCGCGGTGACGGCATAGCTCACCATCGCCAGGAGGGCGTCGGGGGTCTCCAGCAGCCAGTAGGCGCTGCCAGACCCGGTCACCCGGTCGCTGTCGACGAATGGCAGGGGTGGGTCGGGGAGGTGACGGCAGACGCCGGTCTGGTAGAGCGCCACCCCGCCCATGGCGGCGATGGCGCCCAGCGCGCAGACCACCACCCGGCGGCGGCGGACGAGGTGGGGATCGGCCCGGCGCCGCAGCTGCGCACCGATCCGGCGAGCGTTGCCGGTCGCCGGCCGGGTGAGCCAGGTGGACGGTGACGGCGCTCCCCGTCCCCAGCCGATCACCGCACCATCCGGACCAGCCCGGTGAGCACCGCTGCCGCTCCCACCGCGGCCCCCGCGACCGCCAGCCGGTGGGTCGTGATCCAGACCTGGCGGCTGTGGTCCCGGGCCCGGGCGTCGAACATCCCGTGGGTCGCCGCCTGCTCCGGTCGCGGCTGGAACAGGTTGTCCGGCCGGTCGGGGGGGACCGGCATGGTGGCGATCTGCTGGGAGGCGAACCCGGTGCGGGCGAGGTAGTGGTCGGCGATCCCCGGCGCGACCTTGTTGGCCAGGATCACGACCGCCGCGCTGGTGCCGCAGACGATCTCCCGGCGGCGGTGATGGGCGGCATAGTGCACGACCTCGGCGGGGACCTCGGGCTGGTAGATGGGCGCGACCGGCTGCGGGTGGTTGGGCAGCTTGGTCCGGCACCAGTTGAACTGGGGTGTGTTGACGGCGGGCAGCTGGACCATGGTGATCCAGATCCGGCTCTTGTCATGGAGCAACTCGGTGCGCAGGCTGTCGGTGAAGCCGCGGATGGCGAACTTGGCGCCGCAGTACGCGGCCTGGAGCGGGATCGCCCGGTAGGCGAGGGCCGACCCCACCTGGACGATCGTGCCGCGGTCGCGTCGGCGCATCCGCCGCAGCGCCGCCATGGTGCCGTACACGGCCCCCAGGTAGGTCACCTCGGTGGCGCGCCTGAACTCATCCGCCGTCATCTCGGCGAAGGGGGCGAAGACCGTGGCCATGGCATCGTTGACCCAGACGTCGATCGGCCCCAGCCGGTCCTCGACGGTGGTGGCCGCCCGCTCCACCTGGTCGGCGTCGGCGACGTCGGCGGGGACGATGATCGCGACCCCCCCCAGCGCCTCGCACTCACGCCGGGCGCCCTCCAGCCCCTCCTCGCCGCGGGCGACCAGGCCCACCGCCGCTCCCCGCCTGGCGAACGCGTGGGCGACCGCTCGCCCGACGCCCGCGGACGCTCCCGTCACCACCACCACCTCCGATCGTGCACGCTCGCTCACGGGGACTCCCGCTGCCGAGGTGGGGCCGCGGGCGCCCGCCGCCCGCGGCGGCGGGCCATCTCCGGGGACGGCGCGCCCGGCTCCGGGGACGGCGCGCCCCGCTCCCGTGCGCGAACCGGCCCTGGGATCACCCGCGGCCGCCGGCGAGGGCTCCGGGGGCGGATCCCGCCGGGGCGAGGTCGACCAACCGCTTGGCCAGGCGCTCGGCGAGGCGCGAGGCCAGGGCCATGATCGTGAGCGCCGGGTTGGCGCTGCCCTGGGTCGGACAGACGCTGCCGTCGGAGACCAGCAGGTTGGGCACGGCCCAGGCCTGCTGGTCCGAGTTGACGACGCTGTCGGCCGGGCTGAACCCCATCCGGCAGCCGCCGATGAGGTGGGCGTAGCGGTGGATGGTGAGGATGTCCTGGGCCCCGGAGGCGGTGAGGATGTCCTTGATCACGGTGGTGGAGTACTCGATGTTGCGCTTGTCGTTGTCGCAGAGGGAGTAGTCGAAGCGGGCCACCGGCAGCCCGTGGCGGTCCTTCTCGTCCGCCAGGGTGACCCGGTTCTGCGGCTGCGCCAGCAGCTCGTTGAGGACCCCCACGGTGGCCCAATGGTTGTAGTCGCGCATGTATTCGCGGAGGGCGCGGCCCCAGTGCCCGTCGGCGAGGACGTGCTCGGCCCAGCCGATCGGCAGGGGGGAGACGGTCTGGACGCTGAAGCCGCGGGCGAACCCCCGCGACGGGTCGGTCTCGTAGTGCTGCTCGGAGGAGACCTCGGGGGGCGGCGCCTTGTACATCCGCATCTCGGTGGGGAACCGCCCCGCGGTCTGGGACGCACCCTGGACCATCACGTAGCGTCCCACCTGGTCCTCGTTGTTGCACAGTCCGCGGGGGAAGGCGGGCGACACCGAGTTGAGCAGCAGCCGCGGGGTCTCGATCGAATAGCCGCAGACGGCCACCACCCGGGCACGCTGGTGATGCTCGGTGCCATCCGGCTCGCGGAGGTAGGTGACCCCGACCGCGCGGCCGCCGCCCCGGTCCAGCTCGACCCGGCTGGCCATGCAGTCGGCCCGCACCTCGACCCCGTGGGCGAGGGCATCGGGGAGGTGGGTCACGTAGGGGCTGGCCTTGGCGTTCACCTTGCAGCCCTGCAGGCAGTAGCCCCGGTAGATGCAGTGGGGGCGGTTGCCGAAGGTGCCGTTGACGATCCCCACCGGCCCGACCCGCATCTGGATCCCCAGCCGGTGGGCCCCCTGCCAGATGACCTGGGCCGCCCCGCCGACCGGATGGGGGGCGAACGGATAGGTGTGGGGGTCGCCCCAGGGCCAGTCCTGTCCCGCCACCGGCAGCTCGCGCTCGACGGTCGCGTAGTGGCGGCGAAGGTCCCAGTAGCTGATCGGCCAGTCGGCGCCCACCCCGTCCCGGGCGAGAGTCTCGAAGTCGGAGGGGTGGAAGCGCGGGCAGTAGCCGGCGTAGTGGACCATCGAGCCGCCCACCCCGCGGCCGCTGTTGTTCTTGCCCAGCTCGATGGGGTCGTCACCCCCGATGATCCGTTGCTCGGTCCAGTAGAGCTGGTGGGACCCGGCCTCGTCGCTGACCCAGTCCTGGTCCGGGTGCCAGAAGGGGCCGGCCTCCAGGATCACGATCCGCCAGCCGCGGCGGGCCATCCGCTGGGCCAGCACCGAGCCGCCGGCGCCGGCTCCGACGATGCACAGGTCGACCTCGTCCTCCTCGCGATAGCGACGCATGGTCTCCTCGCCGGGGAGATCGCGGCGGTGGACGTCGAGGAGGAAGCGGGAGTCGTTGCGGCGCGGTCCGACGGCGCCCTTGAGCCAGGCCGGCATCACCCCGACTCCGCCACCACCGGCACCGGGTCCTCCGCGGTGGCGGCCCGGCCCTCGGCGGGCTCGCGGACCCCGAGCGGTCCCAGCCGCATGTACCCCCGTGGGTACGCTGGGCCACCGAATCCGATCTCGTTCCAGGCCCAGGGGTGAGCGTAGAAGGCGGAGAGGATCATCCGCATGCAGACCGCCCACGCGCGGGTGACGTTCAGCCGGTCCCACGTTCCCCCGCCGAGGAGGCCCCGGGCCCACTGTTCCACGATCGCCTCGCGGGTGGGCCAGTCGCAGCGGGCGAACGAGGCGGCGCCGTGCTGGGCGGCGGCCGCCTCGTCCAGCCCGGCCAGCACCAGCCGCCAGGTGTCGCGGTCACTGGGCATGTCGGCGTACTGGTAGCCGTCGAGCCGTCCGTCGGCGAGGGCCGCGTCCACCATCTGCGCCACCGGCACCCGCGGCTCCCGGTCCTGGGCCATCGCCACGTCGCAGAGGGCTCGCAGGGTGGGCGCCTCGGCCGCGGTGAAGAAGCGCAGGTCGGTCGACGGGTGGAGTCGGGCCTCCACCACCTGGCGGGTGGCGCTGTCCCAGGCGGCGGCGCTGGCCATGACGTCGTAGTCGGGGTAGCGGCCGATCATCTGGGGGGACGTCCCCCGCCGCTGCCGCGGCAGCCAGTCCGGAGTCGCCGGCTGGCGTCCTGGGCGCAGATTGGGAAGGTGCCCGGGACGGGTGAAGTCGGGCACGCCTCAGCGCTCGCGCCGCAGGAGGGCCGCCAGCAGGCCCATCAGGCCCACGATCGTCATCAGGCCGGGAGCCATGATCGGCGGTCCCATCGGCACGTTGTAGGAGGCCAGGGACCAGCCCCCCGGCCGCCGGGCCACCCCCCGGGCGTGGTAGTACTCGCCCAGCATCCCGTTGATGGTGTAGAGCCCGGCCGCGAGCGGGAGCCAGGTCTTGGCCCAGCGCTCGCTGAACACCCCCCCGATCCCCGCCACCACCACCGGCGGGGTGACGACGATGGGACTCCACATCATCTTGTTGCCGAAGCTGGCCCGATAGTGCTCGAGGTAGATCTCGGCGGTGGTCACCAGGGCCGCGAACGCGGTCAGACCCGACAGCGAGCGCTCGAATCGGCCGTGCTCGACATTGCGAGCGAGATGGTCGATGAGATGGACGGGAGCCGCGGGGGGGGTGGGCCGAGGGCGCCGGCTGCTGGCCACGTCAGCGGCCCGGAACGAACTCGTCGATCTTCTCGCGCAGCGATTCGATGGCGCCGGGGAGGCCCGCCGCGGGATCCTCCCACACCGACCTGGCAAACGCGCGGGCCTGCTTGAAGGTGATGTGGGGGGGCAGGGGGGCCTCCCCGGGGTCGGTCATCGCGTCGAGGACGACCGGGCGGTCGGCGGCGAAGGCCGCCTGGACCGCGTCCTCGACGGCCGCCGCCGTGCGCACCGCGATCCCCCGCAGCCCGATCATCTCGGCGAACTGGTGATAGGCGACGTAGGGGATGTCCTGCGAGGCCTCGAAGCGGGGATCGCCCTCCATCACCCGCTGCTCCCAGGAGACCTGGTTCAGGTCCTCGTTGTTGAGCACCAGGATCACCAGCCGGGGATCGGACCACGTCTTGTAGTACTTGGCCGCCGTCAGCAGCTCCGCCATCCCGCCCATCTGCATGGCGCCATCGCCGACCATGGCCACCGCGACGCGATCGGGGAAGGCGAACTTGGCGGCGATGGCGTAGGGCACCCCCGGGAGCATGGTGGCGAGATTGCCGGAGAGCGAGGCCTTCATGCCGCGGCGGATGCGGACGTGGCGAGCGAACCAGTTGGCGGCGGAGCCGCTGTCGCTGCTGAGGATGGCGTTGTCGGGCAGGTGCCGGGAGAGGGCGCTGAAGAGCCCCTGGGGCCGGATCCGGCCGTCATGGTCCTCGGGCTGGCTGCGGTCCTCCATCAGCCGCCACCAGTCCGCCACGTCCCTGACGATGCCCTCCTGGAACGACCGGTCCTCCTGCCGCCGCAGCAGCGGGAGCAGCTCTTTGAGGGTAGCCTTGCTGTCACCACAGAGGTTGACCTCCATGGGATAGCGCAGGCTGAGCATCCGCGCCTCGCGGTCGATCTGGACCCCGCGCGCCTTGCCCACCTGGGGCAGGAAGTTGCTGTACGGGAACGAGCTTCCGACCATCAGGAGGGTGTCACAGGTCTGCATCATGTCCCAGCTGGGCTTGGTGCCGAGCAGGCCGATGGAGCCGGTGCAGAAGGGGACGTCGTCGGGGACGGCCGCCTTCCCCAAGAGCGCCTTGGCGATGCCGGCGCCGAGGACGTCGGCCGCCGCCACCAGCTCGTCGCCGGCGTCCAGTGCCCCCGCCCCGGCCAGGATCGCCACCCGCTGACCCTGGTTGCACAGCTCGGCGGCGGCGTGCAGCTCGGCCTCACCGGGCAGCTGGCGGGTGGCGACGAAGCCGATCCCGGTGTGGAGCGCCTTCAGGCCCGCCGGCTGCGCCTCGACCGCGTCCATGTCCTGGACATCGGCGGGCACGATGACGCAGGTGACGGTGTGCTCCGACTGGGCGATCCGGAGGGCGCGGTCGAGGCAATGACGAATGGTGGAGGGGGTGTTGGCCTGTTGCACGAAGGCGGAGGCGACGTCCTTGAACAGGCTGAGCAGGTCGACCTCCTGCTGCATGTCGCCGCCCATGGCGGTGACGAAGGTCTGCCCGACGATCGCCACCACCGGCTGGTGGTCGAGCTTGGCGTCGTACAGGCCGGTGAGCAGGTGGATGGCCCCCGGGCCGGAGGTGGCCATGCACACCCCCACCTGCCCGGTGTACTTGGCGTGGCCGCAGGCCATGAAGGCAGCCTGCTCCTCGTGGCGCACCTGCACGAATCGGAGCCGATCCTGGTGGTGGCGCAGCGCACCCAGGATCCCGTTGATGCCATCGCCCGGGAAGCCGTAGACGGTGGTGACACCCCAATCGATCAGACGTTGGCAGAGGTAGTCAGCCGCCGACTTCGCCATGGTCACCTCCACTGCGCCGGGGACCTTGGCCCCTCGTCACCGAAGCCTAACGCGGCCAGTCGCCCCCCGTTTCACCGGCTCGGCGGGTCCGGCGGCCGGCCGTCGTCGGGCCCGGGCCGGCGCGGCGACCGAGCCGTCCGTACCATTGGGGGGATGAGGGGCAGAGGCGTGGCGGCGGCGGTCGGGCCGCCGTGAGTGACGAGCTGACCATCGCCGGCCTCGACACGTCGGTGTACACGATCCCGACCGAGGTCCCCGAGGCGGACGGCACCCTGGCCTGGGATGCCACCACCGTGGTGGTGGTGGAGCCCCGCCTCGCCAATGGGACGACCGGTCTCGGGTACGCCTTCGGCGACCGCGCCATGGGCCAGCTGATCACCGAGACGCTCACCCGCCAGGTGATCGGCCTCGACGTCCGCGCCACCACCGCAGCCTGGCTGAGGATGGTGCGCAGCATCCGCAACCTGGGCCGGCCCGGCCTCAGCTCGATGGCGATCGCCGCCGTCGACCTCGCCCTCTGGGACACCAAGGCGCGCGGCCTGGGGCAGCCCCTGCACCAGCTCCTGGGCTCGGTCCGGGACGAGGTCCCGATCTACGGCAGCGGCGGGTTCACCACCTACTCGGAGCGCCAGCTGGTCGACCAGCTGACCGGCTGGGTGGCGCAGGGGATCCCCCGGGTGAAGATGAAGATCGGCACCGACCGCGGGCGCTCGTGGCGCCAGGACCTGGAGCGGGTGGGCCGGGTCCGGACGGCGATCGGGTCCGACACCGAGCTCTTCGTCGATGCCAACGGCGCCTACGACCGCACCCAGGCCCTCCAGATCGGTCTGCGGCTGGCGGAGCGGTTCGACGTCCGCTGGTTCGAGGAGCCGGTCAGCTCGGACGACCTGGTCGGGCTCGGCGAGCTGCGCGGCCGGCTCCCCCTCGATGTCACCGCCGGCGAGTACGGCTACCACCTGCAGTACTTCCGCGACATGCTCCAGGCGGGGGCGGTGGACGTCCTCCAGGCCGACGTGGGCCGGTGTGCGGGGATCACCGAATGGCTGCGGGTGGCGGCGACCGCGGCCGCCTTCTCCACCCCGCTGTCCGCCCACTGCGGGCCGATGCTGCACGCGGCGGTGGCGACCGTGCCCCCGAACCTGCGCCACATCGAGTACTTCCACGACCACGTGCGCACCGATCACCTCCTCTTCGACGGCGTGCTGGAGCCAGTCGCCGGGGCGCTGCGACCAGGGCCCGGGCTCGGGCTCGGCCTCTCGCTCCGGCGTGCCGAGGCCGCCCCCTACCGGGTGGCGTAGCGAGGCGCGTTCGCCCCGGCACCGTGGCGGCGGGGGCGCGAGCGTCCCGGACCCGCTGCGACCCGGGCCGGGGTTCCGCTACCGTGGCCGCCACCGGTCCGGACTGCCAGAGGTGACCCACCCATGACGACTGCCCCCGAGCTTCCCAGTCGCGCGCTCGTCGTCGGTCGGGAGCGGGCGGCGGCACGGGCGATGCTGAAGGGGGCCGGCTTCGACGACGACGCCCTCGGTCGACCCCTCATCGGGGTGGCCAGCACCTGGATCGAGACCATGCCCTGCAACCTCGGCCTGCGCACGCTGGCGGCCGACGTGAAGCGCGGGATCCGGGAGGCGGGCGGTACGCCGATGGAGTTCAACACCATCGCGGTCAGCGACGGGGTGGCGATGGGCACGCAGGGGATGAAGGCCTCCCTGATCAGCCGCGAGGTGATCGCCGACTCCATCGAGCTGGTCTGCCGCGGCCATCTCCTCGACGGGCTGGTGGCCCTGGTGGGATGCGACAAGACCATCCCCGGCGCCGCGATGGCGCTGGCCCGGCTCGACCTCCCCGGCTGCCTCCTCTACGGGGGGTCGATCCAGCCCGGCCGGTTCCGGGGTCGGGACGTCACCATCATCGACGTCTTCGAGGCCATCGGCAGCGCCGAGGCGGGTCGCATCACCGACGCCGAGCTCACCGCCCTGGAGGACGTCGCCTGCCCCGGGGCCGGCGCCTGCGGGGGACAGTTCACCGCCAACACCATGGCGATGGCGATCGAGCTGCTGGGGGTGGCGCCCCTGCACAGCGGCGGGGTCGCCGCGGTCGATCCGGCCAAGCCCGCCGTCGCCGCGGAGGTGGGCCGCCAGGCGGTCGCCATGGTCCGCGCCGGCCGGCGCCCGAGCGGCTACCTCACCCTGGCCTCCCTCCACAACGCCATCGCGGGGGTGATGGCCAGCGGGGGCTCGACCAACGCGGTCCTCCACCTCCTCGCCATCGCCGACGAGGCTGGCATCCCCCTCGACCTCGACGCC
Organism: Candidatus Micrarchaeia archaeon; assembly: GCA_035533215.1. Classification (GTDB taxonomy): domain Bacteria; phylum Chloroflexota; class Dormibacteria; order Aeolococcales; family Bog-877; genus DAHUZL01. The sequence goes on from DATLUG010000028.1 coordinate 83,153, forward strand.
TTCGACCGCATCAGCCGCCGGACCCCGTGGATCGCCGACCTGCGCCCGGGCGGACGCTACAACGCCGTCGACCTCACCCGCGCCGGCGGGGTCGCGCTGCTCGCCGGACGGCTCCTGGCCGCGGGGCTCCTCGACGGCGGCTGCGGCACCTGCACGGGGGCCACCCTGGCGGAGGCGTCCGCGGCCGCCGCCGCGGCCTCGCCGGAGGCCGCCGGACAGGACGTGGTCCGACCGCTCGACCGGCCGCTGCAGGCGACCGGCGGGACCGTCATCCTGCGCGGGTCGCTGGCGCCCGAGGGGGCGGTGCTCAAGGTGGCGGGCCACGAGCGCCGCCAGCACCGCGGCCCGGCCCGGGTGTTCGACTCCGAGGAGGCCGCCATGGCGGCGGTCGCGGCCCGGGCGATCGTCCCGGGGGACGTCGTCGTGATCCGGTACGAGGGCCCCCGGGGCGGCCCCGGCATGCGCGAGATGCTGGGCATCACCGGGGCGCTGGTGGGCCAGGGGCTCGGCGAGGTGGTGGCGCTGATCACCGACGGCCGCTTCAGCGGGGCCACCCACGGCCTCATGGTCGGGCACGTCGCCCCCGAGGCCCAGGTGGGGGGCCCGATCGCCTGGCTCGACGATGGCGATGTCGTCACCATCGACGTCGAGTCCCGGACGGTCGGCGTCAGCGTCGCCGCGGCGACCTGGTCCGAGCGCCAGCAGCGGTGGCAGCCGCGGCCGCCGGCGGCCACCCGCGGCGCCTTCGGCCGCTATGCACAGCTGGTCGGCTCCGCCGCGCGGGGGGCGGTCCTCGGCGGCGATGGCTGATCCCACCGCGGCGCCCCTGACGGGGTTCCCCACCGAGGCCGCCCAGTCGCCCCACCGGCGGGTGGAGTACCGCATCGACCGCACCCTGCGACTGCGCAACGACAACCGCCCGGGGGTGCTCGGCGAGGTGGCCGGGGCGATCGGGGCGGTGGGTGGCAACATCGGGGACATCCGCACCGTGCAGCGGGGCTCGGCCCACGTGGTCCGCGACCTCGACGTCACCTGCGTCGACCTCGCCATGCTCGACCAGGTGCTGCAGGCGGTGCGCGCCCTCGCCCACACCCGTCTCGTCGACGTCCGAGACGAGGTGCTGCGGGTGCACGTCGGCGGCAAGCTCCGCATCGTGCCCCGGTACCCGGTCGCGTCGCTGGCCGACCTCCGCCGCGTCTACACCCCTGGGGTCGCCGAGGTCTGCCGTCTGATCGCGCGCGAGCCGGCGGCCGCCGATCGATACACCATGAGCGCCAACCTGGTGGCGGTGGTGACCGACGGTACCGCCGTGCTGGGGCTCGGCAACATCGGGCCGGTGGCCGGAATGCCGGTGATGGAGGGCAAGTGCGCGCTGCTGGCCCAGCTGGTGCAGGTCGACGCGGTGCCGATCCTCCTGGAGCCGGGGCCGCCGGCAGCACTGGTGGACGCGGTGGCGCGGATCGCACCCACCTTCGGGGCGATCCAGCTGGAGGACATCGCCGCCCCTGCCTGCTTCACCATCGCGCCCCGGCTCCAGGAGCGGGTGCCGATCCCGGTCCTGCACGATGACCAGCACGGGACCGCCACCGTGGTGCTGGCGGCGGTGACCCGCGCCGCCCAGCTGGTGGGCCGTCCTCTCCAGTCGATGCGGGCCGGGGTTGCCGGCCTCGGCGCCGCCGGCTTCGCCATCGCGGAGCTCCTCACCCAGGTCCTGGAGCAACCGGTGCTCGGGGCCGGGCGCACCGCCGACTCGATCGCCCGGCTGGCCCGGGCGGGAGGTGTCCCCGTCACCCTCGACGAGCTCGTCGCCCGGTGCGACATCGTGATCGCCGTCACCGCGCAACCGGAGCTGATCGCGCCCGCGCAAGTGCGACCGGGGCAGCTGATCTTCGCCCTCTCCAACCCCGTCCCCGAGATCCTTCCCGAGCTGGCGCGGGCCGCCGGCGCGGCGATCGCCGTCGATGGCAGCGTCGTGAACAACCTGCTCGGGTTCCCCGGCCTCTTCCGGGGGGCCCTGGACACCAGGGCGCGGCGGTTCAGCCACGGGATGTTCCTCGCCGCAGCGGCCTCCATCGCGGCTCTGGCCAAGGGGGACGAACTGGTTCCCGATCCCCTCGACCCCTCGGTCCATCGCGCCGTCGCCCGCGCGGTCGCGTCGGCGGCGGTGGCCAGCGACGTCGCGCGGGTGGTCCCGCCCGCTGACTACTTCGAGCTCGGGCCGCTCGACCGCGGAGCCCCCGGCGCGTAGGCGTCGCTCCGGAACCCCGAGGGCGCGCCCATCCCGACCCGGGGACCTTGCCCCACCCTCCGTACCATGGCCGCCGTGGAAGCGGATGGCGGGCAGGGCACCGGGGTCACCGTCGAGCCGCTGCCGCCGGAGCGCCTCCAGGAGGCGCGCACGCTCCTGCTGGACCTGCTCATGGCGGAGCAGGACCACTTCGACCATCCTCGGCAGAGCCGCGCCGACCTCGACCGTGGTCTGCCCCCGGCGACGCCGTCGTTCGTGGGCGAGAACCATGTCCTGGTGGGGCGGGCGGGCGGCCGGATCGTGGGGATCTGCTGGTGCGTCCTCCACGACCCGGGGACCGGCCTGGAGGCCGAGATCGCGGAGCTGTACGTCGTCCCCGACTGTCGCCGGCGGGGCGTGGCCGGGGGCCTGGTCGGCGAGGCCATCCGACTGTTCGAGACCCGCGGGGTGACCTTCGCCTGCGTGTGGACCAGGCCCGACAACCGACCCGCGCTCCATCTCTATGAGACCCACGGCTTCGGACCCACCGTGCAGGCCGTCCTCACCTGGTACCCCAAGGAGGCCCGGGCGTGACCCGGCCCGTCGTCGACCCCAGCCCGGCGGCAGCCCCGCCGCTCGGGGCGGCGCCCGGCCCCCCCAGCGGAGCCCATCCCGGGCGGGGCACCCGGGTGGCCGCCACCATGGTGCTGACGGCGGTGGTGGCGGTGCTGGTCGGCGGCGGCAGCGCCGACTTCGTCCTGCGGACCCAGCCGGCGCCGGCCCCGACCCAGGTCATCGTCCGCACCGCGACCCCCTCGGGCCAGACCAAGTCGACCACCGTGCCGGGGGTGGTCGCGGCCGACCAGCGCTCGCTGGTCCAGGTGGTGCGGCAGCCGGCGCGCGGCGCGGCGACCCCGGCCGACGTCGCGACCGGGTTCGTCGCCGACGCCAGCGGGCTCGTCGTCACCGACGAGGCGGCGGTCTCCGGGGCGAGCGGACTTGCGGTGGTGCTCCCGAACGGGGCCCGCACCACGGCGACCCTGGCCGCCGCCGACCCTGACACCGGGATCGTGGTCCTCCGGATCGCGGTGGCCGGCGGCCTGCACGCCCTCCAGTTCGGTCAGGCCCCGCGGGTGGGCGAGGCCGCCATCGCCCTCACCCAGCCGGTCGGAGCCGGGCCCGCTGTCGACCTCGGCACCGTCAGCGCCACCGGCCTCGTGGTCCGGGTGCCGAACCCCGCCGGCGCCGGATCCCCGGTGGCGCTCGGCGGCGCCCTTCGCACCGACGCGCCGGTCCCGGCCGGCGGCGCCGGCGGCCCCCTGGTGGATGCCGACGGTCGCGTCATCGGCGTCCTCGCCGGCCCCGGGGTCGTGACCGCCGCCGGCGTGGCCCTGGCGGCGGGGAGCGCCATCGCCCTCGATGCGGCGGCCGCCGAGGGCCTGGTGTCGGCGCTGACCTCGGCCACCCTGGTCCCCACCGCGCCAGGGGTGGTGAGCGAGCCGCTGGACCCGGCCAGTGCCGCCTCGCTGGGGCTGCCCGCGGGGGCGCTGGTGGTCACCACCCGGCCGGGCTCGCCGGTCGCGGTGGCCGGCCTGCGCCCGGGCGACGTGGTCGAGGCGGTTGATGGGCGGGGGGCCGCGTCCCTACCCTCGGTCTCGGATTACCTCGTCCAGCAGGCCGTGAACGAGCCCGAGCGCCTCACCGTCTGGCGGCTGGGCGTGGTCCGCCACCTGGTGGTGGTCCTGCCCCCGGACGGGTAGCGGCGACCTGATAGGCTCGCCGCCGGGGCGGCCGCGGCTGGGCGGTGCGCCAGTGGAGGTCCGAACACCGTCGATGGAGCTCACCTGGCTCGGTGACCGCTGCGCCCTGGCACGCGGCAAGGAGGCGCGGGTCGTCTTCGACCCGCCTGACGGTGCGACGGAGCCAGGCGGGAGCCTCGGGGCCGACCTCGTGGTGCGCTCGGGCGGAGGCACCAACGTGCTGCGCCCGGGATCGGGCGCCACCGTGCTGGCCCAGCCCGGTGAGTACGAGATCCACGGCGTCTCCTGCCACGGGGTGCTGGTGGACGGCGGCACCGCCTTCGTCTGCGACATCGACGACGTCGCCGTGGCCGCCATCGGCCGCGGCGCGGCCGCCCTCTCCGAGAACGCCCTCGAGGCGCTCGGGCGGGTCGATGTCCTCCTCCTCCCCGTCGGGGGGGGGCCCGGCCTGACGGCGGCGCAGGCGGCGGCGACGGTGGCGCGGGTGCAGCCGGCGGTGGTGGTGCCGGTGGGGTACGCCGTGGGCGAGGACCTGTTCGGGCTGGAGCCCCTCGACCCGTTCGCGCGCGAGATGGGGCTGACCCAGTGGGCGGCCCAGCCGCGGCTCACCCTGACCGGCTCGCCCGGCGCCGGCGACGACACCCGGGTGGTGGTGCTGGAGCGGCGTCGCTGACCACGGCGCCCGGGGGGGACCGGGCATGCTACGATGAGAGCCCGTGAGGTGCGGCCCTCGGCCCCTGCGGAGTCCTGCGTGACGGCGAAGTTCGTCTTCGTCACCGGCGGGGTGGTGTCCGGACTAGGCAAAGGCATCACCGCGGCTTCGCTGGGCACCATCCTCACCGCCCGCGGGCTCCGGGTCTCGCTGCTCAAGCTCGACCCCTACATCAATATCGACCCCGGCACCATGTCTCCGTACCAGCACGGCGAGGTGTTCGTGCTGGACGACGGCTCCGAGACCGACCTCGACCTCGGCCACTACGAGCGTTTCGTCGACGTCAGCCTGACCCGGGCCAGCAACGTCACCACCGGCAAGATCTACAGCGAGGTGATCGCCAAGGAACGTCGGGGCGACTACCTCGGCGCCACCGTGCAGGTCATCCCCCACATCACCAACGAGATCAAGGAGCGGATCCTGCGGGTGGCCGAGGCCGGCGACGCCGAGGTGGTGATCGTCGAGGTGGGCGGGACCGCCGGGGACATCGAGTCGCTGCCGTTCCTGGAGGCGATCCGCCAGCTCAAGAACGACGTCGGCCGGCGCAATACCTTCTACCTGCACCTCACCCTGGTGCCCTACGTCAGCGGCAGCGAGGAGTACAAGAGCAAGCCCACCCAGCACAGCGTCCAGACCCTGCGTGGGATCGGCATCCAACCGGATGCGATCGTGTGCCGCTCGCGGGAGCGGTTGGGCTCCGGCCTCCGCGACAAGATCGCGTTGTTCGCCGACGTCGACGCGGGGGCGGTGATCAGCCTCCCCGATGCCCCCACCATCTACCAGGTCCCGCTGCTGCTGGAGGCGAGCGGGCTGGGGCGGTACCTGCTGGAGCAGCTGGACCTCGGCTGCGGGCCGGCGGATCTGGGGGCCTGGGAGCGGCTGGTGGATCGCACCCTGGACGCCTCCGACCCGGTCCGTGTCGGCATCGCCGGCAAGTACGTGGAGCTCCCGGACGCCTACCTCAGCGTCACCGAGGCGCTCCGCCATGCGGCGGTGGCCCACGGCGTGCGGCTCGACCTGCGCTGGATCAACACCGAGACCCTGGACCCCCAGGACACCGCCGTCTTCGACGGCCTGCACGGGATCGTGGTCCCCGGCGGCTTCGGCCACCGCGGCATCGAGGGCAAGATCGCGGCCTCCCGCTACGCCCGCCATCGCCGGGTGCCGTACCTCGGGCTCTGCCTGGGGATGCAGTGCGCCTCCATCGACATCGCCCGGGAGGTGACCGGAAGCGCCGACTGCCACAGCACCGAGTTCAACGTCTTCACCGAGCACCCGGTGATCGACCTGCTGCCGGAGCAGCGCGACGTCACCGAGCTCGGGGGCACGATGCGGCTCGGCCTCTACCCCTGCAAGCTGCTCCCGGGGTCGCGGGCGGCGCGCGCCTACGACGAGCCCTTGGTGTACGAGCGGCACCGCCACCGCTTCGAGTTCAACAATCGCTACCGGGATCGTCTGGCCCAGGCCGGGGTGGTGTTCAGCGGCTGCTCGCCGGACGACCGCCTGGTCGAGATCATCGAGCTGCGTGACCACCCCTTCTTCGTCGCCAGCCAGTTTCACCCCGAGTTCCGCTCCCGGCCCCATCGGCCCCATCCCCTCTTCCGCGACTTCATGGGGGCGTGCGTGGGCGAGGCCGGCCTGGCGATCGAGCCCGAGCTTCCCGGCGAGGCGGTGGCGTCGTCGCGGGCCTGACGGGGCCCCGGCGGGCGGCGGCCACCGCGCCCCTTCGCCTCTGCTACGCGGCCCCGGACGGGACCCTGCTGGTGGCACCCGAGCCGTGGCGGGCGCTCGGCCGCAGCGGGGACCGCCTGGTCGACGACGGGCCGTGGATCCGCCTGCCTCGGGAGGCGACCATCGCCCGGCTGCCCGGCCGTGCCGCGGTGGGGCAGCGGACCCCGTCCGGGCGCGGAGCGTCGCGGGTGGCCGAGCTCCCGCCCGACCGGGGGGCGGCGGTCGCCGCCGTCCTGCCGGTGGGCTATCTTCGGCTGCTGCTGCCGGCCCACCGGCCGGTCGCCCCCGGCGGCCCCACCCTGCCCCTCTACGGCTACACCGCGCTGGCCGAGCGCGACGGTGAGCTGGTCGTCGCCGCCACCCGCACCGACACCTTCGCCTGGTGGCGCCCGCAGCGCCACCGCGCCGCCGAGCTGCCCCCGCTGGTGGCGCGGGCGGAGGCGCGGCTCCCCGGCAACCCATTGGTCGCCCAGCTCCGCACCTGCGCGCTCCAGCACAACTGCTACACCGCCCAGAACACCTTCCGCCGCCGCTACGAGGGGGCCCTGCCCACCTCGGCCGCCTGCAACGCGGACTGCCTCGGCTGCATCTCGCTGCAGTGGGACTCCGGCGCCCCCACCCCGCAACCGCGCATCCCCCGGTCCCCGTCGGCACGCGACCTCGTCGACCTGGCCGCCTACCATCTGGAGGGCGGCGGCCAGATGGTCAGCTTCGGGCAGGGCTGCGAGGGGGAGCCACTGCTGCGGTCCGCGGTGCTGGAGCCGGTGGTCGCGGAGGTGCGCCGCCGCTTCCCCGACGCCACCATCCACATCAACACCAACGGCAGCCGGCCCGACGACCTGGTGCGACTCGTCCGCGCCGGGCTCGACAGCGCGCGGATCAGCGTCTTCAGCTTCACCCAGGAACTGTTCGCCGCCTACTACCGGCCCCGGGGCTACGGCATCGACGACGTCGTCGAATCGGCGCGCCGGCTGCGCGCCCTGGGGGTCCAGGTCGCCGTCAACCTGCTCACCTTTCCCGGTGTCACCGACGCCCCCGCCGAGGCCCGCCGCACCCTCGACACCCTGGCCGCGCTGGCGGTCCACCAGGTGCAGCTGCGCAGCCTCAACGTGGACCCGCTCTGGCTTTTGGAGCGTCTCCCGCCGCAGCCGCCCGGGCTGGGGCTGGCCGCCTTCGTGGCCCGGCTGCGGCAGGAGCTGCCCGCCGTGTCGCTGGGAAACTTCACCCGCCCGGTGGGGGCGGCGTGACCGGTGCGAGGTGCGCTCGCCGCCTTGCCGCAGTCCCGGGAGCGAGCGGCCCCGTCCGAGCCGCGACCCCGGCGGGGCGGGTGACCGTGGACCGGCGCCCGCCTGTCGGCGCCCGCGGCTGAGGGCCGCCGTCGGGGGCTGGGGACGACCGGGCCCGGCAAGGAGGTTTGGAGATGCCGGCCCCTGCCTATGATCGAACCGTGGGTGTCGACCCCCTCGATCCCGTGCCCGCGCCCGCTTGGGGAGATGACTCCGGGGACGACCGCGGCGCCGCCCCCACCGTGGGCGGTCTTGGCGCGCCCGCAGACCCCGGCGGGGGGTCGGGGCCGGATCCCCGCCCGACCGCCGCGCGGCGGGTGAGCGTTTCCGGCTGGTCACCCACCTGGTCGACCGCCGGCGGCCCTTCGGCCTGGCCCCCGGGGCTGCCGTCGTCGGCGGCGGGCTCGGCGTCCCCGCCTCCCGCGGCGCAGCGCGCCGGCCGCCGCCGCGGCATCTGGGGGACCCTGCTGGCGGGGGCGGCGGCGGTGCTCCACTACGGCGGCCTGCTGCTCAAGCTGGGCGCCTTCAAGGGCACCCTCATCACCATGGTGATCAGCGTCGTCTTCTACTCCATCTTCTTCGGACCGACCTTCGCGATCGCGTTCGTCCTCCTCATCCTGGTCCACGAGATGGGCCACTACGTGGTGGCCCGGCGGATGGGGGAGGATGTCAGCGCCCCGATGTTCATCCCCGGCCTCGGCGCCCTCATCAGCATGCGCAGCCAGCCGCGCACGGTGGCCAGGGAGGCGATGGTGGCGATGGCCGGTCCCCTGGTCGGCACCGTCGCCTCCCTGGCCCTGCTCGGGCTGGCCCTGGCGCTGCGCTCCGAGTTCGTGGCCGCGCTCGCCTACATCGGCTGCCTGCTCAACCTGTTCAACCTGATCCCGGCGTCGCCCCTCGACGGGGGGCGGGTGACCGCGGCGGTCTCCAAGTGGGCGAACCTCGTCGGGCTGGCGATCCTGGTGGGCTACGCCGTCTTCGCGTTCACGGTGGCCAGGGCGGCGAGCCCGATCCTCCTCATCATCGTGGTGGTGGCCGCCTACAGCACCCTGGGCCGCTTCCGCCAGGCGCGGCGCCAGCCGGAATACCTCTCGGTGCCGACCCGGACCCGCTGGCTGGTGGGGAGCGCCTACCTGGCCCTGGTGCTGGCCGCCGCCCTCGGTTTGGCCGTCAGCCACGCCAGCCTCACCCACCTGGTCACCGCGGTCGGCTGACCGAAGGAGCGCGCGGCGGCCGCGACGGCCGCGGCGGCCGCCGTGATTGGAGTCCCGCCGCTCGTGGTAAGCTCGCTGCCGACCTCCCTGCCGTCCGTGCCACGCTGCCATGAAGCCCATCCATCCCGAGTACCACCACGACGCCGTCGTGACCTGCTCCTGCGGGAGCCAGTTCACGACCGGCTCCACCCTCACCCAGCTGCGGACCGAGGTCTGTTCGGTGTGCCACCCGTTCTTCACCGGCGAGCAGCGCATCGTCGACACCGGCGGACAGGTCGAGCGCTTCCGGCGCCGGGCCGAGAAGGCGGCGGCCCGGGCCTGACGCCGTCGCGGTCGGCGCCCGTGCCCGAGCCACCAGGCCGGGCCCGCCGTGGCTGACCCGCTCGACCACCCCGGCCTGCGCGCGCGGCTGGACCGGGTCCGCGAGCGTCACCGCGAGCTCCAGTTCGAGCTCGCCGACCCCGCGCTCCCGGCCGATCCGGGGCGGCTCCAGACCCTGGGGCGGGAGGAGGCCAGGCTGCGCCCGGTGGTCGAGCTGTACCGGCGCTGGGAGGCGGCGGGGGCCGCCCTGCGGGAGGCCGAGGCGATGCGCCGGGAGGAGCACGGCGCCGAGATGCAGGCCTTCCTGGACCAGGAGGTCCGCGACCAGGGCCGCCGGCGCGACGCCCGCGCCGACGAGCTGCAGGCGATCCTGGTCCCCGCCGACCGGGACGCGGAGCGCGACGCGGTGCTGGAGATCCGAGCCGGCACCGGCGGCGACGAGGCGGCCCTGTTCGCGGCCGACCTCCTGCGCATGTATGCGCGGTACGCCGAGCGTCGCGGCTGGGCGGTCGAGATCGTCGACCAGTCGCTGACTGAGGGCGGCGGCTTCAAGGAGGTGGTGGCCGAGGTGCGCGGCCCGGGCGCCTACCAGCGCCTCCAGTTCGAGAGCGGCGTCCACCGGGTCCAGCGTGTCCCCAGGACCGAGTCCCAGGGTCGCATCCACACCTCCGCCGCCAGCGTCGTGGTGCTCCCCGAGGCCGACGAGGTGGAGGTGGAGCTGCGCGACGAGGACCTCAAGGTCGACGTCTACCGCTCGACCGGCCCCGGCGGCCAGAGCGTCAACACCACCGACTCCGCGGTGCGCATCACCCACCTGCCCACCGGCCTCGTCGTCACCTGCCAGGACGAGAAGTCGCAGCACAAGAACCGGGCCAAGGCGCTGCGGGTGCTGCGGGCGCGCCTCTTCGAGCGGCTGCAGGCGGAGCGTCATCGCGAGCTCCGGGCCACCCGCCAGTCGATGGTGGGTCGCGGCGACCGCAGCGAGAAGGTGCGCACCTACAACTTCCCCGAGGCCCGTCTCACCGACCACCGGATCGACCTCAAGCTGCACCAGCTGCCGCGGGTCCTGGAGGGCGACCTCGACCCCGTGGTCGACCCCCTGCTGGCGGCGGAGCGGGCCCGGAGGCTGGGGGACGACCGCGGCCACTCCGGGGGAGCTCTGGGCCCGTGATCGGGGACGGCCGGCGTCACATCCTCGCCACCAGCGGCGGCTTCGCCCGCGACGCCGCCGGCCGCGTCCATCCGAGCGGCCTCTTCGACCACGCCTGCGCTCTCAGCGGCCGCACCCGGCCCCGGGTGTGCCTCCTCCCCACCGCCCAGGGCGACGCCGCCCAGTCGGTGGCATCCTTCGCCGCCGCGCTCGCCGAGCGGGATGTGCGCCCGACCCACCTCACCCTCTTCCCGCTCCCGTCGGTGGACGACCCGGAGGCCCACCTGCTCCAGCAGGACGTCGTCTGGGTGGGCGGGGGCAGCGTCGCCAACCTGCTCGCGGTCTGGCGCGTGCACGGGCTCGACCGGGCCCTCCGCCGGGCCTGGGACCAGGGCGTGGTCCTGGCGGGGGTCAGCGCCGGCGCCCTCTGCTGGTTCGAGGCCGGCACCACCGACTCCTTCGGCCTCGAGCTCCGGGCCGTCCACGACGGCCTCGGTCTCCTCCCCGGCAGCTTCAGCCCCCACTACGACTCCGAGCCCGCCCGTCGCCCGACCCATCACCGGCTGCTGGGAGCGGGCGCGATCCCGGACGGGTGGGCCGCCGACGACGGGGTCGGGCTCCACTTCGTCGGCGACCAGCTCCACGAGGTGGTCGCCGAGCGGGGGACGGGCGCCGGCTGGCGGCTCGAGCGGCGGCCCGACGGGAGGGTGGCGGAGCGTCGGCTGGAGCCGCGCCGCCTCGGCTGAGCCCCTTCGGCCGGGGCCGCGTCGCGGCCCAGCTCAGCCGGGGGCGCCGTCCCCGGCCGCTCCCCCCGCCGGGCCCTCCGGCTCGCCGGCCTGTGGGGGGCTGGCCGCCGCCGCGGCGCGCCCGCGCCCGCGTCCGCCCCGCCGCCGCCGCCGCCGCGCGGGCTGCGCGGGCGCCTCCCCGTCCGGGACCGCCGGCGCGGCCGCGGTCGGCGGCGGCGGCTCGAGGCCGTCGCCGGGGGTGATGCCCCGACCGGCCGGCCGGGGTCCGTGCCGCAGCCGCGCATGCCGGGTGGGGGCGGGCCGCAGCCGCGGTCCGGGCGGGTGGCCGGCGGCGTGGAGGTCGCCGAGCGTCGCCCAGCCGAGCTCGGCGCGGCCGACCTGGACCAGGCGCACGAAGCAGCCGGCGGTCGCCTCCGCGTCGGCCAGGGCATGGTGCGCCTGGCGGTGCTGGGTCACCCCCAGGCGCTCGCAGAGCCGCTCCAGCCCGATCGTGTCGCGCAGGCCGAAGAGAACCTTGGCCAGCCGCGACGTGTCGATGGTGGGGTGGGGGAGGGGGTGACCGAGGGTGCGCCCGATCAGTCGGGTGTCGAAGGCGTCGGCGCTGTGCTCGACCAGCACGGCGCCGCGAGCGAAGCGCAGGAACCGCCGCAGCACCAGGTCTGCCGGGGGCGCCCCCGCCAGCATGTCGCGGGTGATCCCGTGCACCCGGCGGGCGTAGGAGTTGATGTGATCGGTGGTATGGACCAAGGTCTCCAGCGCGTCCGGCGGCGGGGCGCCCTCCCAGAGGTCCTCGCCGCCCTCGCTGGAGACGGTGAAGCGGACCGCACCCAGCTCCACCAGGTGGTGGGGCGACTGGCCGGTCGTCTCGCAGTCGACCGAGACCACGACCAGGCGATCGATGGGGGTGTCGAACTCGGGAGCCATCGTCGCCTCGGCCTCCAGGCCGATCGCGTCCGGGGGCATGGGGGCGTTGAAGCGGCTCGCCACCAGCGGCGAGGCGGGCCCCAGCCGCGGGCGGAAGTCGCTCCCGGGGACGGGAGCGCCCCGCTGGCGCCCGTACCGGTGGCGCCGGCCGCTCCCGGGGGGAGGGGAGGACGGATGGCTGGGGCTGACGGAGGGGGACGGCACCCCGCCATCGGAGGCGTCCTCGTAGACGGTCGCGAGTTCCACTCACCCCATCGTAGAGGACTCACCGGCGCCGGCCCCCGCCGGCTTCCCCAGCGGCGCGCCCCTGGGGCACCCGTCGAGGGCTTCCGAAGCCGCTCCCTATACTCGATCCACGTGATGCGCTCCCCCTCTCCCGCGTGCCTTCCGCCCGGAGGCCGGCGGTGACGCTGGTCGCGGTCGGGGTCAGCCATCACCTCGCCCCGGTGGCGCTGCGGGAGCGGGTCCACCTCGACGGGACCACGATCCGGGCCACCCTCGCTCCCCTGGTGCGCCACGCCGGCCTGGGCGGCGCCGTCTGCCTCTCCACCTGCAACCGCACCGAGTTCTACGTCTCCGCCCAGGGGCAGGAGCAGGCCGATCAGGCGATCGACCGCTTCCGCCGCTACCTGGTGCCGGGGCCCGACGGCTCCCGCTACGTCCACGCCGCCACCGGCGGTGACGCCCTCGCCCACGTCTTCCGGGTCGCCAGCGGCCTGGACAGCATGGTGGTGGGGGAGGCGCAGATCCTGGCCCAGGTGAAGCGCGCCCACCGGCTCGCCCACGAGGCGGGCGCGCTCGACCCGGCGCTCGACCTCGTCATGCGTCGCGCGGTCACCGCCGCCAAGCGGGTCCGAACCGAGACCGGCATCGGCCGGCGCGCGGTCGGGATCGCCCAGGCCGCCGTCGACGAGGCCCGCCGGCGGCGGGATCTCGTGGGCGCCCGGGTGCTGCTGGTCGGGGCCGGCCAGGTCGGCGCCGGGGTGGCCCGCCTGCTCCGGGGGGCCGGGGCGGCGCCACCGCTGGTGGTGGAGCGCGGCCCCCGCTCCCGCGCGCTCGCGGCGTCGCTCGGGGGCGAGGTGGTGGCCCGCGACCGGCTGGCGGGGTGGCGGGGCGCGGTCGACGTGCTGGTCTGCGCCACCAGTCAATCGTCGCTGGTGATCGGCGCCGCCGCGGTGGCGGAGCTCCAGGGCGACAGCGGCCGCGCGCTGCTGGTGCTCGACCTCGCCGTGCCCCGCGACGTCGATCCGGACGCGCGTGGGCTCGCCGGGGTGGACCTGGTCGACCTCGACGACCTGGGCGCGGCGATCCGCGCCAACCTCGACGCCCGTGCCCAGCACCTCCGAGGGGCCGATGCGCTCATCGCCGCCGCCGTCGCCGGCACCCTCACCGAGCTGGCGTCGAGGCGGGCGGCCCCGGTCATCCGACGGCTGGTCGACCGGACCGAGGCCCAGCGCCAGCGCGAGCTCGAGCGCAGCCTGGGCCGGCTGGGGACGGTCGGGACCGGGGAGCGGCGGGAGCTCGAGCGGCTCACCCAGGCGCTGGCGAGCAAGCTCCTCCACGCGCCGATCCGATACCTACGCCATCACGCGGACGATCCCGCCCGCACCGCCCTGGCCCTGGAGGTGCTCGGCCTGGACCTCCCGGGTAAGGGGTGAGCGGGGCGATCCGGGTCGCCACCAGGGGCAGCGCCCTGGCCCGCCGCCAGACCGAGGAGGCGACGGCGCGCCTCGGGTCCCACGATCCCGCCCTTCTCTGCACGATCGTCCTGGTGCAGGCGGCGGGCGACCTCGAGCCGGACACCCCGCCGGAGGCCATGGCCGGTGACGGCTGGTTCTCCTCCGCCCTGGAGCGGAGCCTCCTCGAGGGTGAGGCCGACCTCGCGGTCCACAGCGCCAAGGACCTGCCCAGCCGCCTCGCTCCCGGACTGGTCGTCGCTGGCTACCTTGCCCGCGCCGATCCGCGAGACGCGGTGGTGACCAGGGACGGCTCCCCCTGGCGGGACCTCCCGGCGGGGGCCCGGGTGGCGACCGGGTCGCCCCGGCGGGCGGCCCAGCTCCTCGCCCTCCGCCCCGACCTCTCGATCGGCTCCATCCGCGGCAACGTCGACACCCGGCTGCGGCGGCTGGCGGAGGGGGACGCCGACGCCCTGGTGGTCGCGATGGCGGGGCTCTGCCGTCTCGGCCTCGTGATCGGTGCCCTCCCGCTCGACCCCGGGCGGGAGTGCACCCCCGCGCCCGCCCAGGGGGCGATCGCGCTCCAGGCGCGGGCGGGCTCGATCGCGGCGGCCGCGGCCGCCGCCGTCGACGACCCCGTGACCCGGCGGTGCGTCGAGGCCGAGCGGACGGTCCTGGCCGCGCTGGGGGGCGGCTGCCGGCTCCCGCTCGGGGTGCTCGCCGAGCCCGAGGGCGGCGGGCGGGTGACCCTCACGGCCGCGTTCGCCGATCCGGCCTCGGCGCCCGGCACTCCCCTGCGCCGACTCACCCGGCGGGGTGACCTGGGGTCGGTGGGGGCGCTCGCCGCCGACCTCGCCGGTGCCCTCCTCTGAGCGCGCTCGGCGGCCGCCGCGTGCTGGTCACCCGCCCCGGCCGCGACGCCCGGGAGCTGGCCGCACGGCTGCGGGCGCTGGGGGCGACCCCGGTCGTGGTGCCGGTGATGACCCGCCGTCGCACGGCCCCCGACGACGTCATCGCGGACGACCTCGTGAACCACGCCGGCGACCGGGCGGTGGTGGTGTTCACCAGTGGGCACGCGGTGCGGCTGGTGGCGGCGGCGGCGCGCCGGGCGGCCTTCGACCTCGCCGGGCTCGGCGCGACGGTGGCGGCGATCGGGCCGGCGACGGCGGCGGCCCTGGCCCGCGCGGGCCGGCCCGCCGACCTGGTGCCGGACACCTTCGTCGCCGAGGCGGTCGCGGATGCGCTCGTCGCCCGCGGGGTCGAGGGCCGCCCGGTGTGGCTGCCGCGGGCGGTCGAGGGTCGGCCGGTGCTGCCGGAGCGGCTTCGCGCCGCCGGTGCCGTCGTCACCGAGCGCCACCTCTACCGCACCGTGACGGCCGCCCGGATGGCGGCGCCGCTGGCCCAGGCCCTGGCGGCTCCGCTGGACGCCGTCACCTTCACCAGCGGCAGCACCGTCCGCCATTTCGAGCGGCTGCGCCAGGGGCGGCCGCTGCCCCGGGGCTGCCGGGTCGCGTGCATCGGGCCGGTGACGGCGGCGGCCGCCCGGGCGGCCGGCCACCCCGTCGCTATAATCGCCGCCGAGCACACCACGTCTGGGCTGTGCTGCGCCCTGTGCGCCGAGCTGGACCGGGGGGGCGTGCCGTCGCAGCCGGCCGCAGGAGGACCGCCGTGAGTGTTCCGGTCGAGCGCCCGCGCCGGTTGCGGCGCACCGAGGCGCTGCGCCGGCTGGCCCGGGAGACCCGGCTGACGGTGGACGACCTCATCCTGCCGCTCTTCGTCGCCGAGGCGATCGACCAGCCCCGCCCGATCGTGGCGATGCCGGGCGTGGTCCAGGAGACCGAGCGCACCGTCGTCGACCGCGCCGCGGAGGCGATGGAACTGGGGCTGCCGGCGGTGGTCCTCTTCGGGGTGCCGGCGGGCAAGGACGCCGCCGGCAGCACCGCGTGGCAGCGGGACGGCATCGTCCAGCGCGCCTGCGCCGCCATCCGCGAACGCGTCGGCGACCGTCTCCTGGTCATCGCCGACACCTGTCTCGACGCGTACACCGACCACGGCCACTGCGGGGTGCTCGGCGGCGACGGCCAGGTGGACAACGACGCCACCCTGGAGGCCTACGTCCGCACCGCGGTGAGCCAGGCCGCGGCCGGGGCCGACGTGGTGGCCCCCTCCGGGATGATGGACGGGCAGGTGGCCGCGATCCGCGAGGGCCTCGACGCCGAGGGGCACCCGGACACCCTCGTCCTCGCCTACGCGGCCAAGTTCGCATCCGCCCTGTACGGTCCCTTCCGCGAGGCGGCCGGGTCCACCCCCCGCGTCGGCGACCGCCGCGGCTACCAGCTCGATGTCGGCAACCGGCGGGAGGCGGTGCGCGAGGTGGAGCTGGACTGTGCCGAGGGCGCTGACATGGTGATGGTGAAGCCGGCGCTCACCTCCCTCGACGTCCTCGCCGAGGTGCGCGGCGTGGTCGACCGCCCCCTGGGCGCCTTCTGCGTCAGCGGCGAGTACGCGATGCTGCGGGCGGCGGGCGCGGCCGGCTCCCTCGACGAGGCGGAGGCGACGATGGAGGTCCACCTCGCCATCCGGCGCGCCGGTGCGGACTTCATCTGCACCTACCACGCGCTGGAGCTCGGCCGCCGCCTCTGTGGGCGAGGATGAGGGCGGCGGGGACGGGCCTGCCGGCGGCGCCGGCCACCCCGCGGGCCCGGCGCGCCCTGGCGGCGGGGACGGCGCTGGTGGCGCTGGCGGCCGCGGCCGGGTACGGGATCAACGCCATCGCCTCGCGTCCGGCGCCGGTGGTTCGGCCGCTGGCGGTGCAGACCGCGGCCTGCGCGCGAGCCCACTTCGGGCCGGTGCTGCGGCCGCTCGGCGCGCCGCCGTCGCTGCACCGCTATCGCCGCGCCCCCGCCATGACCATCGACGTGGCCCGGCTCTACCAGGCCACCATCGCCGGGCCGGCGGGCCGCTTCAGCGTCTGTCTGGTGCCCGGCTGGGCGCCCCACACCGTCAATGTCTTCGTCACCCTGGCCCGCAACCGCTTCTTCGACGGGCTGCGCTGGGTGCGCGATCCCACCACCGCTCCGGGGGGGCCGGTGATCCAGGGGGGCAGTCCCACCGACACCGCCAGCGGGGGCCCTGGCTTCGCGTTCCCCGACGAGACCGTCCGCGGCCCCCTCTACGGCCACGGCCACTACCTGCCCGGCGCGGTGGCGATGGCCAACAGCGGTCCCAACACCAATGGGAGCCAGTTCTTCGTGACCCTGCGGCCGTTCACCCTGCCGCCCAGCTACAACCTCTTCGGCACGGTGACCCAGGGCCTCGCGGTGGCCCGACGGGTGCGCAAGGGCCAGCGGATGACGGTGACCGTGCGCGAGGCGCGCTCCTGACCGCCTCCCCGCCACCCGCTGCCGGGGCCTCGAGGACCGACCCCGGCGCGGGTCGGCGCTCGGCGGCGGCCTTCGAACGGGCCCGGTCCGTCATCCCCGGGGGGGTGAACAGCCCGGTGCGCGCGTTCTCGGCGGTGGGCGGCACCCCGCCGTTCCTGGCCGCGGGCGACGGCTGCCGGCTCCGCGACATCGACGGGCGCGGCTACGTCGACTGCGTTGGCGCCTACGGCCCCCTCATCCTCGGCCACCGCGAGCCCGCGGTGGTGCGCCGGCTGCAGGCGCAGCTGGAGCTGGGGACCGCCTTCGGCGGTCCCACCCTGGCCGAGACCGAGCTGGCGGCGCGGATCGTGGCGGCCCTCCCGGGGGTGGAGATGGTGCGCCTGGTGAGCAGCGGCACCGAGGCGGCGATGAGCGCGGTGCGCCTGGCCCGCGCCGCCACCGGCCGGGACCGGATCATGAAGTTCGACGGCGGCTACCACGGCCACAGCGACGCCCTCCTGGCCCAGGCCGGCTCCGGGGTGGCGACGCTGGGGATCCCCGGGTCCCCCGGCGTCCCCGCGGCGACCGTCGCCGACACCCTGGTCCTCCCGTACAACGACCTCGACCGGGCCCTCGGGGTGTTCGCCCGCGAGGGGGAGCGGATCGCGGCGGTCCTGGTGGAGCCGATCGCCGGCAACATGGGGGTGGTGCCGCCGGCGCCCGGCTTCCTGGAGGGGCTGCGCCGGGCGGCCAGCGCCTTCGGGGCGCTGCTCGTCTTCGACGAGGTGATCACGGGGTTCCGGGTCGGTCCGGCCGGGGCGCAGGGGCTGCTGGGGGTCCTTCCCGACCTCACCTGCCTCGGCAAGGTGATCGGCGGGGGACTGCCGATCGGCGCCTACGGCGGCCCGCGCCACCTGATGGAGCGGATCGCGCCCGCGGGGCCCGTCTACCAGGCCGGCACCCTCAGCGGCAACCCGCTGGCGGTGGCGGCGGGCCTGGCCACCCTGGAGCGGCTGGCGGCGCTCGACGACCCCTACGCGCGCCTGGAGGCGCTGGGGGCCCGACTCGCCCGGGGCCTGGAGGGCGCCGCCGGAGCCGCCGGGGTGCCGCTCACGGTCAACCGGGTCGGCTCGATGCTGACCCCGTTCTTCGCGGCCGGTCCGGTGCGGGACCATGCCGAGGCGCGGGCCAGTGACCGGGAGCGGTTCGCCGCCGTCCACCGTGGCTGGCTCCGGGGCGGGGTGTACTGGCCGCCCTCACCGTTCGAGGCCGGGTTCGTGTCCCTGGCCCACGACGAGGCGGCCATCGACGAGGTGACCCGTGCGTTCGCGGGGGCGCTGGCGGACGCCGCTGCGCCGGGGGATCGCGGAAAGGGCGGTGCTATACTCGCGCCGAGCGATCGCTGAGGGGAACGACCATGGTGTCTCCGTCTCACATCCTGCTGCTCGGCCTGCTGATCCTGCTGGCGCTGGTGGTCTTCGGTCCCAAGCGGCTCCCCGAGCTGGGCGGCAGCATCGGGCGAGCGATCCAGGAGTTCCGGCGGGCCTCCACCCAGGCGGTCACGGAGATACGGGCCCACACCGACCCTTCCGGGCCGGCCCCGCCGCCGACGGTGCCGCCCTCCCCCCCGGTCGCGGCCGCGCCGGCCGAGCCGGAGCCGATCGAGACCGGCTCGCGCAGCGGCGACGCCCCCGGTCGCTGATCGGGACCACTCGCGTCGGCCGTGACCACCCAGCCGGTGGGTGAGGCGCTCGCGCCGGGGCCGTTCGGCGCCGCGTCCGACCCGGCCGACGACGCCCCCCGCCTCACCCTGGTCGAGCACCTCGAGGACCTGCGCCGGGTGGTGATCGTCTGCCTGGTCGCCTGGGCGGCGGCGAGCGCGCTGGCGTTCGTGTTCAACCACGCCATCATCGCCGTCTTGGAGCGGCCGCTCCACCTCGCGCTCGTCCATCGCCAGCGCGCGCCCTTCGGCACCACGGTGGTCGTCACCAGCCCCATCGAGGGGCTCTCCATCCCCTTCAAGGTCGCCGCCGCCGCCGGCCTGATCGCATCCCTGCCGGTGGTCGTCTGGCAGCTCTGGACGTTCGTCGCCCCCGGGCTGCGCCCCAGCGAGCGCCGCCTGGCCGGCCCCTTCATCGCCGCCAGCCTGCTCTGCTTCGCCCTCGGCGCCGCCTTCGCCTACTTCGTCATGCCCGTGGGGCTCAGCTTCCTCGCCACCTTCCTCGGCACCAACGCCGTCTACCTGCCCGACCTCGCCAGCTATCTCAGCTTCTTCGTCCTGGTCATCGTCATCTTCGGAGTCGCCTTCGAGATGCCGGTGGTGCTGAGCCTCCTGGGCGCGCTCGGCATCGTCAGCAGCAAGCGGCTCCGACGCTGGCGGCGTCCCGCGTACTTCATCATCGTCGCCGCCGCGCTGGTGATCACCCCCGGCGCCGATCCCTTCACCCCGACCTTCCTCTCGGTGGCGCTGCTGTGCCTGTACGAGGCGAGCGTGCTGGTCGTCCGCTACCCGCTCGGTCGATGAGGGGGCCCAGCGCGTCGGCGCCCGGCCGCTCCCCCGACGGCGCCGACCACGAGCACCCAGAGGGCCGCGCCGACGGCCGTGCCGACGACGCGTTGCGGCCGGTCACCATCCGGGCCGGCGTCAGCGCCAACGCGGAGGGATCGGCCTTGATCCAGGTGGGCGGCACCAGGGTGCTGTGCACCGCCAGCATCGAGGACCGGGTCCCGGCCCACCGCCGCGGCAGCGGCGGCGGCTGGGTCACCGCCGAGTACGCCATGCTGCCGCGGTCGACGGTGGAGCGCACCCCCCGGGATCGGGGCGGCTACCAGGGCGCGCGCAGTCAGGAGATCCAGCGTCTGATCGGCCGTGCGCTGCGGGCGTCGGTCGACCTCGCCGCCCTGGGCGCGCGCACCGTGATCGTCGACTGCGACGTGCTGGAGGCCGATGGCGGGACCCGGGTGGCGGCGGTGACGGGAGGCTGGGTGGCGCTGCACGGGGCCTGCCGCCGCCTCCGCGCGGCCCGGCTGGTCCGCCGCGACCCCATCCGCAGGCAGGTCGCCGCGGTCAGCTCGGGGGTGGTGGCAGGGCGCCCCCTGCTCGACCTCGACTACCGCGAGGACGTCATCGCCACCACCGACATGAACTGCGTCGGCACCGACGACGGCCGCCTGGTGGAGGTGCAGGGAACGGCCGAGGGCGAGCCGTTCAGTCGGACCGAGCTCGAGCGCCTCCTCACCCTGGCCCAGGCTGGCATCGTCGCCCTCGCAGGGGTCCAGCGGGAGGCCCTGGCGGAGGCCCCCTGACCGGCCGGGTCCCCGCCCGCCCGGGGACCGGGAGCCGGGTCGTGCTGGCGACCCGCAACGCCGGCAAGCTCGCTGAGTTCGGTCGCCTGCTGGCGCCCGCCGGCTGGGAGCTGGCCGGCCTCGACCAGACCGCGGGGGGGGCGTCGGTGACCTGGGAGGAGGACGGACCCGACTATCCCAGCAACGCCGCGATCAAGGCCCGCGCGGTGGCGGGCGCGCTGGGCGCCTTGGCCCTCGGCGACGACAGCGGCATCGAGGTCCCCAGCCTCGGCGGCTGGCCCGGGCTCCGCTCGGCACGGTGGCTGGGGCCCGCCGCCGACGATGCCGACCGGCTCCGCGGGCTGCTGCGGCGCCTGGCCCCGCTCGCCGCCGAGGACCGCCGGGCCGTGTTCGTGTGCGCATTGGCGCTGGCCGCGCCCGACCGGCGTGGGGGGGCGGTCCTGCTGGCCCGGGTGGAGGCGCGCGCCGAGGGCCTGGTGCTCGCCGAGCGGCGCGGCGCCGGCGGATTCGGCTACGACCCGGTCTTCGTCCCCAGCGGCGAGCGGAGGACCACCGCGGAGATGGGGGCGGCCGAGAAGGACCGCGTGAGCCACAGGGGGCGGGCGGTGGGGCTGCTGCTGGCGGCGCTCGCCGCCTCGGTCGCGCCCGTCCCGGGGGGCGACCGGAGGCGGGCCCCCGGGCCCGAGCCCGGGGACCCGCCCGCTGGTCAGGTCGGGGGGTAGGCGGCGGCGGCGGCGGCGGTGCCGCCGCCCCCTGCCGCCGGGCAGCGGTGGGTCGACGACGGGGTGGCGGAGGGGGTGGGCGTGACGGTGACCGCGGTCGCGCGGGCGAGCGGCGCCGGCTGGGTGGCCGCGGCCACGGTGGCGATCGACAGCCCGGCGCCCACTCCGACGGCGGCGAGGCCGGCCGCCAGGGCGATCGCCAGGGGGTGGTGTCGGATTCGGTCTCTCACGTGGGCTGCTCCTTGCAGGTGGGACGGGGGAGGGATCGCCTCCCCCGCCCGATCGGAATGGTCGTGGAGTGCGGTGTGTCGAGGCCGGGCGAGCGGTGGGAGGCGGTGATCGGGCGCCCGTTCCCCCGGCGCGGTTGACGTCCATGCCCCGATGGTGACCGGGTCCCATTCCGCTGCGGTGAGGGGGCGGTGTGGCGGTTCACACCGCGCCAGCCGGGGCGGCCTCCGCTCGGACCGGGGTCCACCAGCCCTCTGCTAGGCTGGTGCCGCCGGAGCGGCCACGGTGGCCGCCATGTGGCGGGGCGTGGCGCAGCGGTAGCGCACCTGCTTTGGGAGCAGGGGGTCCCCGGTTCGATCCCGGGCGCCCCGACCCGCCGCAGGCGCCGGGGGGCGTGCGGATGGCGCCGCCGAGAGCGCAAGCGCGCGGATGCCGTCTGCCCTCGGCGCCTGGCGAGCATCCCAGCGGAGACGTGCGAATCGCGAGGGCCGCCCTGGAGGCGGTGTGGAGCGTCCCTTCCTTCATGCACCCTTCGGGTTCTGTGAGCCGGCCGGTTGGTCGGTCACGTGGTCGGTGCCGCAGCCAGCCTCGGCTTCGGTGGGTGGGACGCCACCGCAGCCTCGTCCCCGCCCGACGAACGTCTCCTGAACCGCGGCGCCACCGACGCCCGGGTGCCGACCGAGCCATGCGCCCATGGACGGGCAGCAGGTCCTCGAGGAGGCGCCGGAGGATCGAGGTCGCCCCCCCCGATGGTGGAGGCCTCGGCTGCGAGGAGGAGGTGTGGCCGAGATGCGCACGACGTACGACGGGAGTCCGGGCGGGGACGGTTGCGGTCGTTGAGGGAGGCGGGGAAGCGGCTCGTGCCCGTGCCGAGGGAAACGGGGATGGAGTGGTCCCGGTGAGGGCTCCGCCAGGCGGGGTTGCGGACGGCGACCGCCCCACCTCCCTCTGGCTGGGCTGGTCGTCGAGCTCGGTAGGAGGATCAGCATGCGCGCGCCGTCGCCGACCAGCAGATCGCCCGCGCCCCCCAGGTGCCGCGGGTCGAGGACCGCGCCGTCGGTCCCAACCGCCCCGACCGAGCGGATCGTGGTGGGGAGTCTCGTCCTCGTGCCGGGCTCATTCCAGGCCGTTTCACGCTGGGTCCGAAAATGGACGGATCGGCCGCGCCGGGCTCGATGCCGGCGGATATCGCATGCACCGGTGAGGCCCGCTTGCCGTCCGGACGGCACGCGGGTTGGATGGTTCGCCGGAAGACCACCGTGACGATCGACGAGGAGCTCCAGCGCCTGGCCAAGGTGGCGGCGGCGCGCTCGGGCCGGCGCGGGTACGAGGTCTTCGAGGAGGCGCTCCGCCAGCCCCTGTCCCTGGACGTCCTCGATCGGGTGTGGGCCCGGTCCGCTGACGATCCCATCGATGACGATGCAGCCATGACCCTGGCCCGGCGGGCCCCGGCTGAGGTTCGGGCCCGGGGGCGGGCTCGTTCGGCTTCTCACAGCTGACGCGTGCCGACCTGTCGGCGGGTGGTGCTCGACCGCAACGTTCTGGTGTCCGCCGCGATCCGTCCCCACGGATCGTCGGCTCGATTGGTCCGCGCGGTGCGCTCCGGGCAGCTCCAGCTCGTGGTGTGCTGGTGCCCGCTCGACGCGCTCGCCGCGGTGCGGCTGGAGTCGCGCTTCCGGCGATGGCACGCGGCGCTGGCGGTGGTCGAGGACGTCGAGGTCCTCGCCACCGTCGCGGTGATGCGTGCCGACCCCGCCATGCCTGCGCCTTGGTGCGGTGACCCAGACGACGACGATCTGATCGCGCTGGCGGCGCCGGCGGGCGCGGTGCTGGTGACCGGCGACCGCGACCTACTGGTGCTCGACGGGGAGTCCCCACCCGTCCGCTCGCCGGGTGCGCTGGTGGACACGCGCCAATCACCGCCGACCGTGGAGGGTGCCGTACCTCCGCCGCTGCGCGGAGCCTTCGTGCCCGGACGGGGCGAGCCGCGGCGAGCACGGTGAGGAGCCGGCTCCGGTCGCTCGGTGGAGGCGCCCAGGCCGGCGGGCGCTGGCCACGATCCAAGCCGTGGAGCCAGGATGAGCCATGCCACCCCCGTGACCCGAGGGCGGCGGCGTCGCTGCGCCGCCGCCGCCAGGGCTGCGTTTCGGTGCTCTCCCCTCAGGCCTTGGGCTCGGTGCGCACGGGGGCCAGCCCTCGCGGTCGACGCATGCGGAGCATCGCCAGCACGGCACCCAGCACCAGGATCGTGGCTCCCCAGGCCGTCGCGACCGCGTAGCCGTGAACGAGGAGGCGCTCCAGGCGGCCCAGCAGAACGCCGGCCAGGACGCCGCCGGCAGCGGCACCACGGCGAGCCAGGCGCAGGCCCAGCTCGGCCCGGACCAGACGGTGCTGGCGGGGGCCGAGACAGCGGTCACGACCGACCCGGCCCAGCTCACCTAGGACCAGAACACGATCGCGAACCAGGGCAACAGCACCACCTGGGCCGAGCAGAGGGACCAGCAGGCGATCGCCGCCGACCAGCTCCAGGTGCAGAAGGCCGAGGAGGCGGTGGCCGCCGCCCAGCAGCAGGCGGCCGCCAGCGCCCAGAAGGACCAGCAGGCCCTGGCCGTGGCGCGCGGGCAGGTCTCGGCGGCCCGGACGTCGCTGGCGGTGACCCGCGCCACCCAGAGCGGCGCCGCGCTGAAGGACCGCCAGACGGTGGCCGGCGGGCGGCTGCAGGTCCACGCGGACGAGGTCCTGCTGGACGCCGCGGTGCGGTCCGGGCAGGCATCGGTCGCCGAGGCCGAGCGATCAGCGCAGGTGGCGGAGCAGTCCGCCCGACACGCGGCCGGCGCCACCATCGCGGCCGCGGAGCGCACCGCGAGGGCGGCGATCGATGCGGCCTTAGCCACCGCCAGGGCGAACGCCGCCCCCGCCCGCCAGGCCGAGCCCGGCACGGTCGCTCAGGACGAGGCCCAGGTGATCCAGGATCAGAACACGCTGGCCGCAGCCCGGCAGATGCTCGCCGAGACCCGGCTGACGGCGCCCTTCGCCGGCACGGTCGACCAGGTGAGCGGGACGGTGGGGCAATCCGCTGGGGGCGGCGGCGGCGGCGGCAGCGGGTCCCAGAGCAGCGTCGTGACGCTGGTGAGTCACCAGCTCGCGGTCACCGCGGACGTCTCCGAGACCCAGGTGACGCGGCTGGCCCTCGGCGACACCGCGACCGCGCTGGTCAACGCCGACACCCCCGCACAGGTGCCGGCGCGGGTCGCGACGATCGCACCCACCCCCGCTGGCGGCGGGGCCTTCCCGGTCACCTTCGACCTGGCCGCGACGCCGGCGGGGGCTCGCCCCGGGCTGACGGTGTCGCTCAGCGTCGTCCTCGCTCGATCCGACGACGTCCTCTCCGTGCCCTCGGCCGCCGTCCACGGGTCGGGTGCCCACGCCTTCGTCACCACCCTCGGGGCGAACGGGACGCGGCGGTCGGTCCGGGTCACCGTCGGCCTGGTGGGGGACCGCCCCACGGCGATCGCGGCCGGCCTCCGCGCCGGGCAGCGGGTGGTGGTCGGCGGGTGAGCCGAGCCGGCCTCGAACGCAGCCGCCGTCGCGGAGGGTCCGAGCGGTCCCGAGCGGCCCACCGGCGGCCCTCACCGCCCTCCCGGGGTCGCGGCGGGCGCGCTCGGGGGTCGTGGCGGCTCCGGCCGGCGGCGCTCTGGGTCCCCTCCATCGCGGTGCCCGGGAGCGGGCCGGGCGGACCGCGACCCTCATGGGGGCGGTCGGTGCCGGCGGCCCGCTGGCGTCACCACCGAGCTGGTGGGGGAGGGGGTGACGGCGGTCCGCACCGGCCTGCGCCAGGAGATCGGGTGGTGGTGGTGGCGACCGTCGAGGACCGCGGGGACGGGGCGGCCGGCTCGGCGCGGCGGAGGTCCGCCCCCGCCGCGGCTGGCCCTCGTGCGTACGACTCCAGCACGCGACTGAAGGCGAAGGGCGTCTGCCGAGCCCCCGAGCACCGGCTCCGGTCACGGGCCCCGGGGCAGCCGCCGTTGTCGCGCTGGATGGCCCAGATCGACAGGGCGCCGATGCCGCGGGCGCGGGCGAACGCCGCCACCCGGCGGGCGTCCGCCAGGGTGGTCACCTCGTGCCGGTTGGGGTTGTCGTCGATGCCCGGGAGCAGGGTGAGCCCCACCATCCGCCACAGCCGGGCCGAAGACCGCCCCGGGTAGAGCGCCCCCAGCCGGGACTCCAGCGCCGTCGCCGCCTCCACCAGCGCCTCACCCATGTCGGTCGTCCCGTCGTAGTAGTCGAATCCCATGATGTTCACCAGGTCGATGCGGACCCCGTCGGCCCGGGCCCGGCTCAGCACGGCGAGGCCGCTGGCGGCGAGCCCCGACGGCTGCGTCGGCAGCGTGAGCTGGACCTGGAGCGGGCGGTCGCGCCGGGCCGCCCATGCCGCCACCAGCTCCAGCGCCCGGTCCCGGCGCTCGAGGCCCGCGACATCGGTGAGCGAGCGGGACTCGATGTCGAGGTCGAGCCGGGTCGCGCCGGTGGCGGTGAGGGCGGACTCGTACGCCCGCGCGACCCGGGCCGCGCTGGGGCAGGAGTCGGCGATGTCGGTCCCCTGGCTGTCCGCGGTCCAGCCGCCGAAGGAGGGGATGACCGCGCCGCCGAGGCGTTCCAGGGCCGCCGCCTGCTGCCGGTAGCGGGACGGGGGCGCCGTGGGGCCGGTGCCGCCGTTCCAGCCCACGGTGCACGAGCCGGGCCGCGCCGTGCGCAGGAAGGCCAGGGTGAGGTAGGGGGCGCCCGCCTGCCGGCTGAGGCCGACAAGGCTCCCCGGCAGCCAGGTCTCGACGTACGGCGCGTACACCCGGGCCGGGAGCCGCCGGAGTCGGGGCGCCAGGTGGGCGCGGGCGGAGGGCACGACCGTCGTCGGGGTGACCCCGAGCAGGGCCAGAGTGACCGCCGTCCCCAGCATCGCCGCGGGGCCGGCCGCCAGGCGCCGGGCCCTCGTGTGCATCGGTGACCTCCGTCCGGGGCGCCCCGGCTCGGCTGCTCCCGGCCGGTCGGCGAGCGGGGTCGCGCCAGCCGGTGCCGATACTCTCCCATGACGGGCTGACGTCGCGTGAACGGGGTGTCGAAATCGCACCGTGCCCGCTCGTCGTGTCGGTGAGGGGCCCTGGAGCGGGCCCGGTTGCGGGAGACGCAGGATGCGATACCTCATGCTGTTCACGGTGGAGCCATCCTCGGGGGTGCCATCGGCGGCGGATCGATCGGCGCTGGACGCCAAGGTGGGAGCCTGGTGGGAGGAGCACGTCCGGGCGGGGCGGATCCTCGGCGGCGAGCGGCTGCAGCCGGCGTCGACCGCCACCACGGTGCGGCTCGACGGGCCGACCCCGCTCGTCCTGGACGGCCCCTTCGTGGAATCCAAGGAGACGATCGGCGGATACGCGCTGATCGACGTCCCCGACCTGGACGTCGCGCTGGCGAGGGCCCGGACGTGGCCGGCCAGCCCGGTGGTGGAGCTGCGGCCGGTGGCGGAGTCCTGATGACCCGGGGCCGGCACGCCCGGCGGCGGTGACCGACCGGGCCGCCGTTGACGCGGCGATCGCGCGGGTCTTCCGCGACGAGGCCGGCCGCATCACGGCGGCCCTCCTGCGCCTGCTGGGTGACTTCGACCTCGCCGAGGACGCCACCCAGCAGGCGATCGTGCTGGCGCTGGAGACGTGGTCGCGAACCGGCATCCCCGACCGGCCCGGCGCGTGGCTGACCGCGGTCGCCCGCAACCGGGCGATCGACCGGCTGCGGCGCGAGGCCCGCGGGCGGGAGCGGCTGGCCGAGCTCGCCGCCGCTCCGCGGCCGCAGGGGTCCGACGACCGGCTCCGGCTCATCTTCACCTGCTGCCACCCGGCGCTCGCGCGCGAGGCCCAGCTGGCGCTCACCCTGCGCGCCGTGGCCGGATTCACCACCGCCGAGGTGGCCCGGGCGCTGCTGACCTCGGAGACGGCGGCCGCCCAGCGGATCGTGCGGGCCAAGCGCACGATCGTCGCCGCCGGCGTCCCCTACCGCATCCCCGCGGCGGCCGAGCTGGACGCCCGGGTGGAGGAGGTCCTGGCGGTCCTGTACCTCATGTTCAACGAGGGACACCTGGCGACCGGACCCGCGGCGGGACACCGTCGGGAGCTCGCCGAGGAGGCGGTGTGGCTCGCCGGCCTCCTCAGCCGGCTGATGCCGGACCAACCCGAGGTGCTGGGACTGCTCGCCCTCTGCCGGCTCCACCACGCCCGGGCGGCGGCTCGCTTCGCCCCGGGCGGCTCCCTGGTGCTGCTCCAGGACCAGGACCGATCGCTGTGGGACCGCCACGCCATCACCGAAGCGCTGCGGCTGCTGGAGCGTGCGGCGGCCACCGGGCGGGTGGGCCCCTATCAGCTCCAGGCGGCGATCGCGGCCCGCCACGCCCTGGCCCCGAGCTGGCCGGCGACCGACTGGCGGTCCATCGTCGGCCTCTACGACCGCCTCCTGGCGATCGCACCGTCGCCGGTGGTGGAGCTGAACCGGGCGATCGCGCTCAGCCACCGGGCCGGACCCGGGCCGGCCCTCGCCGCCGTCGACGGCCTGGCCGGACCGCTCGACCGCTCCCACCTCCTCCACGCCACCCGGGCGGAGCTCCTCACCCAGCTGGGGCGGGGCGCGGAGGCCGGCCAGGCCCTCCGCCGGGCGGCGGACCTGACGCGCAACCCCACCGAGCGCGCCCATCTCCGCCAGCGCCTGGACCGGCTCGAGCACGGACCCGCCGTCGCCCCGGCCGTGACCTCCGGCGCCGGTCCGGCCGGGGCGGCTCCTCTATAGTCCCGGTGGCGCTGCGACCGGACCGCCGGCCGGCCCCCCCTGACCAGATGACCAACTCCAGTCGCGTCCCGCGGCCCGCCCTGGCGGGAGTCTGCGCCCTCCTGCTGGCGGCGTGCGGCCACCCCGGATCGCCGTCCCACGGCCGTCACCACCATCGGGCGGCGCCGATCCACCGGCTCACGACGCCCACCCCGAGCCCCACGGCCAGCCCCACCCCGACCCCGACGAGGAGGCCGCGCCCGCGTCCGCGGCGCTCGCCCACGCCGACGCCGTCCCCGGTCCGGACCCCTCGCCCCCGGCCCACCCGGCCCGGTCCCGCGTCGCCCTCGCCGATCGACATCATCCAGCCCCTGTTCACACCGACCCCGAGCGCGGCGCCCACCCCCACCCCGAGCCCCCGCGTCACTGCGACGCCCACCCCCTCGCCGACGGTGACCCCGACGGTGACCCCGACCGTGACCCCGATGGGAACGCCGACCCCGTCCCCGACCCGGTCGCCGCCCCCGTCGCCGCCCCCCGGCCCCTCCGCCGCCCGGACTCCGGCGCGCAACAGTCACGGGGACGGGGGCTGATGGCCCGGCCCCCGTGACCGAGGAGGCCCGGCGCGGCGCGCCCGGCCCCGCGGCCGCCGGGCCCACCATCGCCCTGGCGGACCGCGCCCGCCGCCTCGCCGCAGGGTTCAGCGACGTGGACCAGGTCTTCCGCGCCTTCGCGGCGCGGATCCACGCGCCCGGTCTGGCCTACGGGGTCGTCGTCGACGGCGCGCTGGCGCACGTCGGCGCGGTCGGGGCGGCCGACGTCGGCGCCGCCCGGGCCGCCACCCCCCGGACGATCTTCCGGATCGCCTCCATGACCAAGAGCGTCACCGCGCTGTGCTGCCTCGCCCTTCGCGATCAGGGCCGCCTCGCTCTGGACGACCCGGTGGCCGAGCACCTTCCGGAGGTCAGCGGGGTGCGCCCACCCACCTCCGACAGCCCGGCCATCACCATCCGCCACCTGCTCACGATGTCCGCCGGGCTGGTCACCGACGACCCGTGGGGCGACCGCCAGCTGGCCATGCCGGCCGACGACTTCGGCGCCTTCCTCGCCGGCGAGGTGCCCTCCAACCGGCCGCCGGGGATCGCCTACGAGTACTCGAACCTCGGCTACGCCCTCCTCGGCCGGCTGGTCGGGCGGGTGGCCGGGATGCCGTTCAGCGCCTTCGCCAGCGAGATCGTGCTGGGCCCGCTGGGGATGACCGACAGCTTTTTCGAGGTGACCGAGGTTCCGGCCCAGCGCCGGGCCCAGGGCTACCGCTGGGAGGACGACGGCTGGCGCCCGGAGGCCCCGCTCGGCGACGGCGCCTTCGGTCCGATGGGCGGACTGTGGACCTCGATCGAGGACTTCGCCCGCTACGTCGGCTTCCACCTCGACGCCTGGCCCGCCCGCGACGACGCCGAGACCGGCCCGGTCCGGCGCAGCACCGTCCGCGAGATGCAGCAGGGCCAGCGGCTCTGCTGGCCGCGGGGGGAGGGGATGCCGGCCCTCCCCGCCGCCTACGGCTTCGGCCTGGTCTCGACCCTGCACCCCCGCGACGGCCTGACGGTGGCCCACTCCGGGGGCCTGCCCGGCTTCGGCTCGAGGGTCCAATGGCTCCCCCACCACGGGGTGGGCGTGATGGGGTTCGCCAACCTCACGTACGCCCCCGTCCACGAGGCGGTCGACCAGGCCCTCGACGCCCTCGCCGCGACCGGCGGGCTCCAGCCCCGCCCGGAGCCGCCGAGCGCCGCGCTGCGCCTGGCCCAGGCGTGGACCCAGCGCCTGTACCGAAGGTGGGACGACGCCGACGCCCTCGCGCTGGCCGCGCCCAATCTCTTCGCCGACCGCTCGCTGGAGCGGCGCCGCCAGGAGATGGCGGTCCTGCGCGCCGACCTCGGCGAGGTGCTGGAGATGGAGGCGCCGATCCCGGCCGGGGCCCTGCGGGGTTGCTGGCGCATGCGCTGCGCCCGCGGCACGGCCCGGGTCACGGTGTCGCTGGCGCCGACCGCCCGACCCCTGGTCCAGCTCCTCACCGTGGTCCCGGAGCCGGTCTGACGTCGTCCGCCGGCTCCTCGCCGGCGCCGTGCTGGTGCGATCCGGTCCGGCGCCGCGACTGCCGCTCCCTGGTGAGGGCGAGGATCTCCTGGGTGTCGGCGCTGGGGGCCCGGTGCGGCGGGCGCACGGGGACGATCGAGCTCTGCATCCGGCCCCGGCGCGTCCCGGACCAGGGCCCCGGCGGGGCGTCCACCCGGCGAGCCAGCGCGTATGCCATGGTCTCGTAGTTGACCCGCCAGCCACGGAAGTGCCGCCACCCCTCCTCGGGTGACCGATCCATCGCCCAGCCGGCCTTGGTCATCCGCGCCACCGCCTCGCGGAACTCCGACTCGGTGAGCTGGAGCGGCTGGTCGGGGCTGGCGTCCTCGACGACCGGCAGCCCCGCGGCCGCGCAGAGCGCCCGCAGGCAGACGATCCCCATGCGCAGGAACGGCCGCGCCGGGGCCGGGGCGGACAGCGGGGTCAGGGCCAGCTGGAGCGCCGCGGCATCCATCACCGCCAAGAGGGCGAGGACCCAGGAGCGGAGCGGATGGGGGGAGCGGAAGTAGAGGAGGGGGGTGTAGCTGGTGTGACTCTCGGCCAGGTCGGCGGCCCAGACCTCCCAATCGGCGTACAGGGGGGCGAGGCTGTCCAGGTTGTCGATGAGGGCGTGGCGGGCCAGGATCTCGGGCCCCCACGGAGGCGACCCGCTGCGGCTGTCCAGCAGGGTGACGAGGGTCTCCCGCTTGTTGAAGGCCGCGTACAGGGTTGGGAGGTAGGCGATCTGGAGGGCGACCACGATGACCCCGGAGGCGGTCTCCAGGAAGACCACCGCGGTCTGCAACGCGGTCTGGGCGGTGGCGAGGCCGAGGGGGAAGAGCGAGCTGGCGCTGAGGCGCAGGGCGTCGCCGGGACTGGCCGACATCAGCGGCCAGAGGACGAGGGCGTAGCCGAAGACCAGCAGGCCGATCCAGGCCGCCAGCCGCACCACCAGGAAGGACGGCGCGGCGTAGGCGAGTCGGCGGTCGCGGTCGGCGTAGGTGCGGCTGGCGTTGGCGATCAGCCCGGCACCCCGCTCGGTGAGCAGCTCCAGCACCGACGACAGCCGCGAGGGCACCGCTCGCGGGATGATCACCGTCCGGATCACGCTCCCGAGGGTGCCGGCGCTGATCAGGGCGCCGCCGAGGAAGCTGAGGGCCCGCACGACGAGCATGGGCGGTCGAGAGCCCCCAGGAGCGGATGGCGTCCCGGTGGGCGGCGACCGGGCACGACGGACCCGAGCGTACGGCGGGCTCCGCGGAGACGTCAAATGAGCCGGGCCGGCCGCGGCCGGATCGTGCCGGCGACGAGCCGCTCCAGGGCGCCGGCGAGCACCGCGGCCCGGGGGACCGCCGCGGTCCGGAGCGCCTCGGCCGACAGCCCCCGGGCGCCGGAGCGCCGCGCGAAGACGCCGACCCCGAGGGACGACACCCGGCAGGCGTCGGCGGGGCGGCGACGACACGCTCCCGCTCGGCCGGGGTGTGCCCCTCGAGGTCGACCACCTCCGGGCCCGGTGGGTTCGGCCGCGCCGACTCCCACCCGCGCGGTGCGGGCTCCCCGCGGACCGCGCGCGGCCTCGCCCACGGCCGTCTCAGCGGCCGCGACCGCCCCGAGCTCCACGGCCTCGCGGGACCGATCCGTCGGCCCCAGCGCCCGGTAGGGGCGGACCGAGACCGCCGAGACCGAGCATCGCCACAGCGAGCGGGGATCCGGCGGAGCGGACGGGGACGGCCACGGCTGGCGGCGGAGACGGGCGCCACGCCCACCTCCCGACGGCTCGGCGGGCTGCAGCCGCCGGCTGCCTTCCCGGCCGCGTGGCCCGACCGGACCTCCGACCGGCCCGGGACTGACGAATAGGCCCCGAATCAGGGGGAGGGCCGCGGTCTCGGCGCCCCCCGGATGCCCGGCCGAAGGCGTGGTCACAGCAGCGGACGTCGTCGGTGCCGCCGGCGCCGTGGTGGCCATCCCGCAGGCTCCCGAGCGCCCCTGAGCCGAGCCGGCGGCCGCCTCGGAGAGGGGCCTGCGCCCCTACCTCGGCCGGGCGGCTCCGCCCGCCCCGCTCCGTGTCGCCGCGCCGTCCGCGACCGGGGCGACCCCCGCCCCGTCCGGAGCCGGGCTGGTGCCGGGCACGTCGGCCAGGACCGCCCGCAGCGCCTGGCTGGCGCCCAGCAGCGCCGCGGTCTCGACCGGGACCACCACCTTGGCGTTGTCGCTCGCCACCAGCTTGCCCAGGGTGTCGAGCTGGAGGACGGCGAGGAGCTCGGGCGTGGGCCGGGCCTGGTGGATCGCCTGGTAGACGGAGCTGATCGCGGTCGCCCGTCCCTCGCCGTCCAGGGCCTGCGACTCGCGGCTGCCCTCCGCCGCCAGGATCGCCGCCTGCTTCTGGGCCTCGGCGCGCAGGATGGTCGCCTGCTTGTCGCCCTCCGCCCGCAGGATCGCCGCCGTCCGCTGACCCTGGGCGCTGTTGATGGCCGCCTGCTGCTCCCCCTCCGACTTCAGGATGGCCGCCCGCTTCTGCTGGTCGGCCTCCTTCTGCAGGGCCATCGCATTGAGGATCTGCTGCGGCGGGAGGATGTCGACGATCTCGATCCGGTTCAGCCGCACCCCCCACTTCTCCGCCGCCGGTGACATGTGGCGCTGCAGCTCGGCGTTGATCCGCTCGCGGTCGCTGAGCGCCTCGTCGAGGGTGAGTCCGCCGAACACCGCCCGCAGCGAGGTGCGCGCGAGCTGGTCGACCGCGACCTGGTAGTTGCTGACGTCGTAGAGGGCGAGCTTGACGTCGACCACCTGGCTGAAGATGGTGGCGTTGACGGCGACGCTGACGTTGTCCTTGGTGATGACGTCCTGCCGGTCGCCGGTGCGGGGGACCTCGCGCATGTCGACCCGCACCATCTGATCGACGAACGGGACCACCACCGCCAGCCCCGGGGCGCGGACGCCGTGGAACTGACCCAGCCGCTTGATCACGCCGCTGGAACCCTGCTGGATCACCCGGACGGTGCGCGAGAGCAGGACCACGACAGCCGCCACGATGACGATGGCGACGACGGTTCCGACCATGAGGGAGACCTCCTGCGGGGCGGGCGGCTCAGACCGCGGTGACCAGGAGCCGCGACTGGCGGAGCTCGAGCACGAGCACGGTGTGGCCGGCCTCGATCGTCTGGCCGTCCTCGGTGATCGCGGGCCAGTCCTCGCCGTGGACGTGGACCTGCCCGGGGGTCAGGGGATCCCCGACTGCGCTGACCACCACGGCCTCCTCACCGACCAGGCCGGCGGCGCCGGAGATGAGCCCGCTTCCCCGGCGCAGGCGCATGGTCTGGGTCAGCGGCCGACGGACCAGCCCGACCCCGCCCACCGCCACCAGTGCGAAGACCACCGCCTGCACCTCGATCGGCACGCCCACGACCGCGGCAACCGCGGCGGCGGCCGCCCCGGCAGCGACGAAGATGGCGTACAGCGCCAGGGTCATCGCCTCGCCGACGGCGAAGGCGATCGCAACGATGAGCCAGATGACGGCCATCGGATCCATGGGCGCCACCTCCTGGAGCGCTGCCGTGTACAGGGTACTCCCAACCGCCCGCGGCGGCGGCTCTGGAGCCGCGCCGCACGTGGCGCGGGGGGCTCGGCGCGGTCCGCCGAGGCGTCCCCCGCGGTGGTCGTTGAGGCGAAGGGCCGGCCCTTCGCCGTCGGCCGCTGGACCGAACCGACCGGCAGCGGGCGACGCGCGCCATCAGCGGGGGCGGTCGCCGAGGGCCAGCAGGGGCTGGGTCGCCGAGCTGGAACCGGACCGCTCGGCGGACAGCGGAGGGCGGCGGCGCTGCCCCCTGGCACGTCGGCGACGGGGTCCGGCGCGGTCGGATCACGGCCCCGCGCGCCTCGGGGACGGTGTCCCGCCCGACTCCGGGCCGCCCCGCCCTCGGCCGGCGTTGGCGACCGCGCAGCTCCCGCCGCCATCCCGCGCCGGCGCTCTCTCACCCGGCTCGAGCCAGGGGTCGTCACCGCCCCCGGCGTCACCGACCGGGCCGCCCGCCCCACCGTCGAGATCGGGCCAAGGTTGGACGCGGCCGCCTCCGGCGCCGTCCGCTCCGCCGACGGTGACCCGGACGCTCAGGTCCTGACCGCGGCCGACCACGGGATCACCGGCGGCGTGGCCCTGGGGGGCCGGTGCTCACCGCACCGCCGGCGGCGCTGGCCGGCCGGGAACGGGGCCCGGCGAGGGCGGAGCCTCGGGGACGGATGGCGCCGGAGGCCGGTGCCGCCGCGAGCGGAGCCCGAGCCGGTGGGGGAGGACCCGGGGGAGGAAGCGCGGGACGTCGGCGAAGGCCTCCCGGTAGGCGGGGATCTGGAGCAGGCGGCGCTCCTCGCCCCGGACCCGCGCCCACAGCACCGCGCCGTCGGCGGCCGAGAGGAGGACCGCCTCCGGGGCCGCCCCGAGGAACAGTGGGAGGGCGCAGAACTCCGCCGCCACCGCGACGTAGTTGGGGTGGCGGCAGTGCCGGTAGGGTCCGCGCCGGACGGGCACCAGCTCCGGCGGGACCCGCGCCTCCGCGTTCCACGCCGGCCCGAGGCTGCGGATCGACCACAGGCGGAGCAGGGTGGCGGCGGCGAGCAGGCAGGCCGCCGAGCCCCGGACGGGGGCGGGCGGCCGGGGCCGGTGCCACCGTCGCACGAGCGGCACCACGAACAGGGCGAGGTGGGTCGCCACCATGAGGGGATAGGACCGGGGCGCAGCGCGAGCGGCGCGCCCGGGCGCCCCCGGGCGCGCGAGGTTGCGACCGGAGTGGCGCAGCTCCAGGGCCCGCTGGGCGGCGAGCGCGGCCACCACGGCGGCGTCACATCCGCCCACCCGCCGGCGGCGGGGTGCGGGGGTCACCGGGACGGTTCCGGCGCTGGCCATCGGAGCTCCAGCAGCTCCAGGGTGAGGCCCGGCCCGAGTCCGAGGAGGAGTCCCCGCGTCCCCGCCGGCGGGGACGGATGCATGGCGGCGTCGAGCACGAAGAACACCCCGGCGGAGGAGGGGTTGGCCGCGCGCTCGAAGGCGGCGCGGCTGGCGGCGACGGCCGCCTCGCCCACCTCCAGCGAGCGGGCGACGGCGTCGATGATGCGGGGGCCTCCCGGGTGGGCGGCCACCACCCGGCAGTCCGGGGCGCGGTCCGGTGCCAGGAACGTGGCCACCACGTCGGGGAGGACCGCCGCGAGCCGCTCCGGCAGGTCGCGGACCAGATGGACTCGGAAGCCGTGGTCGTCGAGCCGGTACCCGAGGGCGTCGCCGCTCGCCGGCACCAGCCGCTCGCCGGTGCGCAGGATGTCGAGCCCGCCGGCGTGCCCATCGCCCCCGGGGCCGATCAGCACGGCGGCTCCCGCGCCGTCGCCGAAGACCAGCGCGCTGAGGAGGTTGTCGACGGAGTCGTCCCCGGGCTGGAAGGTGAGTGAGGGCAGCTCGACCGCCGCGACCAGGGCGATCCCGGGCCGGTCCGGCCGTCCCGCCCCCCGCAGCCACTCCGCCGCCCGCCCCAGCCCGGCGGCGCCGGCGGCGCATCCGAGCTGGGTGAGGGGGAGCCGGGTGACGTCCTCCCGGAGGCCGAGGGCGGCGACGAGGCGGCTGTCCGGCCCCGGGAGGACGAAGCCGGTGCAGGACGCCACCACCAGGAGGTCGACCGCCGATGCCGGGACCCCGGCACCGGAGAGCGCGTGCCGGCAGGCGGCGGCGGCCAGCTCGGTGGCGAGCTCCGGATACCGCAATCCCTGCTCGGCCAGCGTCATCCCCCGGCCCAGGTCGGCGGGCGGGCGCGCCAGCCACCGCCTGGAGCCGGCGAGCTCGCGGACGAGGGCGGGGAGGTGGCGGGCACGGTGGGGCCAGACCCGGGCGAGCACCCGGCCCAGCTCGTCGGCGTCGACGGGGTGCGGGGGCAGGGCCAGCCCCAGCCCGGCCAGCCGCACCGCCGGCGGCCCGACGGCGACCCGGGCCATTCCGGCCGCGACCGCCGCCGGGGCTGCCACCGCCGGGCGCTCCACGACCGCGATCAGGGGACTCGCCACCACGGGAGCATAGACACGGGGCCGACGGCGGCGGACCGACCCGGCGGCGGACCGTCCCGGCGGCCGCGCGGCGGGGCCTCTGCTATCCTGCGGCGCGCCTGCGGACCGCGCCGCCCACCCCCACGGATGCCCACCACGACCACCGAACGCGGGCCGGACCCGGCGGTGCTCTGGGAACCCCCAGAGCTGCTGCGGCGCGACTGTGGCATCGCCCAGTACCTCAGCTGGCTGGGGTCGGCGCGCGACCTCCACTTCCCCGACTACGAGGCCTGCTGGCGCTGGTCGGTGACGGACCTGGACCGGTTCTGGCGCTCCATCTGGGACCGTTTCGCCGTCGATGCGGACGCCCAGCCCACCGCGGTGCGGGTGGGCGACCGGATGCCGGACGTCCGGTGGTTTCCCGGCGCGACCCTGAACTACGCCCACCACGCGCTCCGTCACGGCCGCTCCGACCGGCCGGCCGTGGTGCACGTCTCCGAGCTCCGCGGTCCGGCCGAGGTGTCGTGGGCGGAGCTCGAACGCGAGGTGGCGGCCCTGGCGGCCTGGCTGCGGGAGCAGGGGGTGAGTCCGGGAGACCGGGTCGCCGCCTATCTGCCCAACATCCCGGAGGCGGTGATCGCCTTCCTCGCCGCCGCCAGCGTCGGGGCGGTGTGGTCGAGCTGCTCGCCCGATTTCGGTGTCCGCAGCGTGGTCGACCGCTTCCGCCAGATCGAGCCCACCGTTCTCTTCGCGGTCGACGGCTACCGCTACGGCGGTCGCGACTTCGACCGGCGCGAGGTGGTCGACGCGATCGAGGCGGCGCTGCCGTCGGTGCGCCGCACCGTCACCGTGGCGCACCTGCGCCGGGGACGGGCGGCCGACACCGATGGGGCTGGCTCCGGGGCCGCCCGGCCCGGCGGCCCCGCCCGCGTTGCCTGGGCGGAGGTGGTCCGGGGGACGGTTGCGCTGACCTGCACGGCGGTCCCGTTCGAGCACCCGCTCTGGGTGCTGTACTCGTCGGGCACGACCGGACTGCCCAAGCCGATCGTCCAGAGCCAGGGCGGGATCCTCCTGGAGCATCTGAAGGTCCTCGCGCTCCACCACGACATCCGGCCCGACGACCGCTTCTTCTGGTTCAGCACCACCGGCTGGATGATGTGGAACCTCCTGCTGGGCGGGCTCACCCTCGGGGCCACCATCGTGCTCTACGACGGCAGTGCTGCCCATCCCACCAGCGACCGCCTCTGGCGGCTCGCCGAGGAGACCGGCACCACCGTGCTGGGGACCAGCGCCGCCCAGATCCTGGCCTCCATGAAGGCCGGGGTCCGTCCTGGCGCCGACCACGACCTCAGCCGGGTGCGGGCGATCGGATCCACCGGGTCGCCGCTCCCGCCGGAGGGGTTCCGGTGGGTGTACGAGATGGTGAAACCCGACGTCTGGCTGGCGTCGGTGAGCGGAGGCACCGACGTCTGCACCGGCTTCGCCGTCGGCTGTCCCCTCCTGCCGGTGCGCGCGGGGGTGATCCAGTGCCGGGCGCTGGGGGCGGCGGTGGCCGCCTACGACGACGTCGGCCACCCGCTCGTCGACGCGGTCGGCGAGCTGGTGGTGGAGCGGCCGATGCCGTCGATGCCGACGGGGTTCTGGAACGACCCCGGCGGCCGCCGCTACCGTGCCGCCTACTTCGAGATGTACCCAGGGGTCTGGCGCCACGGCGACTGGGTGCGGATCCTCGCCGACGGCGGGGTGATCATCAGCGGCCGCTCCGACGCCACGATCAACCGGCTCGGGGTGCGGATGGGGACCAGCGAGCTGTACCGGGTGGTCGAGGAGCTCCCCGAGGTCCAGGACAGCCTGGTGGTCGACCTCGACGACCGGGCCGGCGCCGCCTTCATGCCCCTCTTCGTGGTGCCGGCGCCGGGCTGCGCCGTGGACGACGCGCTGCGGGAGCGGATCCGCCGTCTGCTGCGGCGGGAGCTGTCGCCCCGCCACGTCCCCGATGCCATCATCGCGGTGGCGGCGATCCCGCGCACGCTCTCGGGCAAGAAGCTGGAGGTGCCGGTGAAGCGCCTCCTCCAGGGCGAGCCGGTGGAGGCGGCGGTGAGTCGGGACGCGATCCAGGACCCCCGGGCGCTGGAGCCGTTCCTCGCCTACGCAGCGGAGCGGCGGCGCGCGGCGGCGGCGGGGGCCGACGCGGTCGCGGGCGGAGGGTAGCGAGCTGCGGTGGCGGTGCTGGGGGCGCGTCCCCGGATTCCTCGGCGCCCTGGCGATCCTGGCGGTCGGCGGAGCCCTGCCGGCCGGCGGGGCGGTGGCAGCCGCCAGGACCCCCCCGGTGCGGCCATCCGTCCCCCGCGGAGACGCGGCGGCCCGGCCGGTGTGCGCCCGGGGCCAGGCCGCGCTGCCCGTTCCCGGAGTGGTGTCGCCGGACCCGGTCCTCCAGCTGGCGAGCGGGCTCGACCAGCCCGACGACCTCCTCTCGTCCGGGGACCTGCTCCTCGTCGGTGAGTACGGGAGCGGCACGATCGCCCGCGTCGACGGCCCGGGTGGGCGGCTCGTGCCGCTCCCCGCCCGGGTGCCCGAGGTCGAGGGGCTCGCGCTCGCCGGCCCGACGCTCCTCGCCGCCGACCAGTTGCACGACCGGGTGGTCGCGGTGACCGGCCGCACCGTGCGCACCCGCTTCCAGCTGCGGCCGGTGGCGGGGGTGGAGGGGGTCGACAGCGTCGCCACCGCCGGCGGCGCCCTCGTCGTGCCCGACAGCGCCCGCGGAGCCGTCGACCTGCTCGCCCGGAGCGGCCGGGTGGTGCGACGCCTCACGGGGTTCGACCGACCCACCGGCGTCTGGCCCACCGCCGACGGGACGATGCTGGTCGCCGACGAGAACGCCGGCACCGTGCTGCGGGTGCAGCCGGACGGTGCCCGCACGGTCCTCGCCCGGGGGCTCGACCTGCCCGATGACGTCGCCCGCCGTGGGAGCGGCCCGCTGTACGTCATCGCCATCGGCTCGGACGCGCTCGACACCGTGGCCGGAGGCAGTGCGCAGGAGCTGGTCGGCGGCCTCGGGCAGCCGCAGGGGCTCGCGCTCGACGGCGCCGGCAACCCGGTGGTGACGGAGTCCAGCGCGGGCCGGGTCGACCTGGTGGTCGTCAACGTCGCCCTGGTGCCGTCGGGCCCGGTCGCCGCGGTGGCGCGGGGCGCGCGGCTGTGCGTGCAGCTGGCGCGCGGCCCCGGGTATCACCTGCCGGTCACCATCCTCCCCGGTCGCGGCTACCGGGTGGTCGCGCAGCCCGGCCGCGGCGACCGCGGCGAGGTGCTCCCAGGCCGCTGCACCACCACCTGCCGGGTCCGGGTGGCGGTGCGGTCCGGCCGCCTGACCGGCGCGACCTGGCTCGCCTACCGGACGGTCTCGACCGGCTGACCCGGCTCAACCGGCTCAACCGGCTGAGCCGGCGCGAAGGGAGACCCGCTCCGCCAGCGGCGTCGATCAGGTCCGACCGACTGGGCCGATTGCGTGGCAGGGCCGTCCGGCGACGCAGCCGACCGCGTTCGGCGCCACCGCCGCACCGGCGTGGGCGGCCGCACCGAGATGGACCGCGCCTCCGGTCCACTCGGCCGCCGCCGGCGCGACGCTGACCGGGCCGTGGCCGAGGGCAGGGCGCGCCGGCCGGCCGCTGGCCGAGCGCCAGCGACGCCGACGACGACCGGCACGCGATCGGCTGGAGGGCTGCCCAGGACCGGTGCGCAGGCGGAGGCGACTGCGTCGTGCGCCCGGCGATCCCGTCCCACCTCTGGACGATGCCGACGGCCGTCCCGGCCGCGCTCTCCTCCCCGCCGCCGGTGCGGCCGTGGGTCGCCGCCGGGCACGCGGCGTCGCTCAGGACTCCGCGCCGCCTCGCCGCCGGGCTCGGCGTTCAGCGCGCCCCGTCCCACTGCAGGAGGGATGGGGTCGGGTGGGGCCGAAGAGCGCCGAGCCCCGGTCCGTCAGCCGCGGGCGGCGGGGAGGCACGCGGCCCCCACCACCGGCAGGGGCGCGGACCACCATCGCGAACGTCCCACCGTTCCACCCACCCGCCCTGGGGACCGGTCCGGTACCCGCCGGAGACGCTCGCCGCCGCCGACGACGAGCCGTCGTCCGCGAGCGGGTCGTGGGCGAGCGTGCGCCGGGTCGCGACGAGGCGGCCCGGACGCCCTCCCTGCGGCTGGTGCCCGCCCCGGTGGTGGCCCGAGCGGGGATCAGCCCGGGACCGCGGCGGCCGCAGGGTCCCGACCGCCGGTGACCTCGGCCAGCGCCCGGGCGAGGGTGTCGGCGATCCGGTCCGCGTCGGCCTCGCCGATCACGAGCGGTGGCCGCACCTTCAGCACGTTGGCGTCGGGACCGGTGGATCCGATCAGGACCCCCAGGTCCCGCATCCGGTTGACGACGGCGTGGGCGAGGGGCGTCGCCGCCGCCCGGGTGGTGCGGTCGAGGACCAGCTCGACGCCGATCAGCAGCCCCATCGCCCGGACCTCGCCGATCTCCGGGCACGACGACCGGAGCGCCTCCAGGCGGCCCTGCAGACGGGCCCCCATCTCGCGGGCGTTGTCGAGGAGGGTCTCCGTCTCGATCACCCGGAGCACCGCCAGGCCGGCCTCGCACGCCACCGGGTTGCCGCCGAAGGTGCTGAACCACTCGGTGGCGCGCGCGAACCGCTCGGCGATTTCGGCCCGCGTCACCACCGCTGCCACCGGGTGGCCACCGCCCATCGGCTTGCCCAAGGTGACGATGTCGGGGGTGACCCCGTGGAGCTGGAACCCCCAGAGGTGGGCGCCGGAACGCCCGAACCCGGCCTGGACCTCGTCGGCGACGAACAGGCCCCCGGCGGCCCGCCAACGGCGGACGGCGTCCTGGAGGTAGGCGGGGGGCGGCCGCAGGATCCCGTCGCTGGTGAAGCCCGCGTCGATCAGCATCGCCGCCGGGCGATGGCCCGCGCGGGCCAGCTGGTCCACCGCCTCGTCCACGTGGGCCGCATACCGCTCCGCCCAGTCGGCCTGCTCGCTCCGGTGGCGGCCGCGATAGCCGTCGGGGGCCGGCAGGACGGCGATGTGGGCGGGACGCGTCGCGCCCCGCCACTCCGACGGCGTGAGGTCGGCCACCGCCTGGGTCGCCCCGTGGTAGGCGCTGGCGGTGACCAGCCCACCGGTCCCGCCGGTGAAGCTGGTGGCGAGTCGCCAGGCGAGGTCGTTGGCCTCGCTGCCGGAGTTGACGAACATGACGGTGTCCAGGCCGCCGGAGAGGGTCGCGATCAGCCGCTCCGCCAGCTCCAGGGCCGACCGGTGCAGGTAGCGCACGTTGGTGTTGAGCGACCGCACCTGGGCGGTGATCGCGCGCACCACCTCGGGGTGACAGTGGCCCACCACCGGGACGTTGTTGTAGGCGTCGAGGTAGGCGTGTCCGTCGGCGTCGAAGAGCCAGGCCCCGGCGCCGCGCACCAGGTGGAGCGGACGGTCGTAGGAGAGCGGTGAGATGGCGGCGCCGAAGAGCCGGCGCCGGCGCTCGACCAGCTCGTCCACCGGGGTCGGGGTGGCCCGGTCCGCCGCGGCCTCGTCGACCCAGGGACCGGTCGCGGCAGCCCGCACCCGCACCCGCCACCGTTCCAGCCCCATCGCCTCGACCTGTCCGAAGATGGACCAGATCCCGGCCTCCCAGCCCCTCACGTACTCGGCGCAGTCGGGGTACTGACGGGCCCGCCAGACGGCCAGGATGGCGCTGGTGGCCCAGCGGGCGAGCAGGAGCTCGGGGAGGATCTCGACCTCCATCTCCTCCAGCGGGGTCACCGAGCCGAAGCCCGCGCAGAGGGCGCCGAGGGCCGCCAGGGGGTCGGGTCGGTCGACCACCAGCTCGGCGGTGGCGACGAGGTCCGACACCACCGCCGAATGGACCATGTCGCCGAAGTCCAGGATCCCGGTGACCCGATGCTGGGGGTCGAAGACGGCATTGTCCAGGGTCAGGTCGCCGTGGATCAGCTGGGACCGGAGGAGGGGGTAGACCGGCAGCGCCCGGGACTCGAACGCGTCCAGCGCGCGGGCCAGGATCGCC
This sequence comes from Candidatus Micrarchaeia archaeon, assembly GCA_035533215.1. Classification (GTDB taxonomy): domain Bacteria; phylum Chloroflexota; class Dormibacteria; order Aeolococcales; family Bog-877; genus DAHUZL01. The sequence continues at coordinate 125,522 of DATLUG010000028.1, forward strand.
CGCCGCCCGGGGTCGTCGACGCGGGCGAGCGGGCCGCGCAGCCGGGGCGCCTCCCGAGCGCTCCAGAGCAGGGCATGGCCCGCGGCGGGGTGGAAGAACCCCCGCAGGGCTCGGCCGAGGCGCGCCGAGACCGCCCCGAAGGCGTGGACCGCAGTCAGGTCGAGGTCGGGCCCCTCGAGGTGCTGGCCGGGCATGAACGTCAGCAGCCGGACGATGTGGGACGCGCCCTCGGCACCGGCGATGGTGGGATGGCGGGCGCCGTCGGTGGCGGCGAGCGGCGTCATCACCGGGAGGGCGGGGTCGGTCCTGGCGACGTGGAGCATGGCCTGCGTCTGCATCGAGACGGCGGCGGGATCCTCGGCGGCGTTGCTGATCTTGAGGAGTACATCGGTCCCGGTCCCGGTCGCGATGCGAAAGTTCTGGTCGCGCTCGCTGACCAGCATCGAGGCGGTGCCGCCGACACCGAAGACCTCGCGGGCGATCCGCTCCGCGTCCGCATCGGTGAACCGCGGCAGCGGCGCGTCGAGGGTGTCGAACGCCCCGGAGGTGGGCGGGGGCGGCACCGCCACGTCGGTCACGCGGTCATGATAGCCGCCACCGGTGGGCGGCCCTGCACGGCCAGCCGAGTTCAGTCGATCCGGACCGGCCGCCACTCGCCGTGGTGGTCGGAGCAGGCGCCGCGCCGTCCCCCGGACCGGCTGTAGGTCCGGTCGCGGCACTCCACCATGTACCCGCGACCGGCCCAGAAGGCACCGATGCAGCGGAAGTACCGGCACACCGCCCGCGCCGGGTGGAGGATCAGCCGTCCGCGCGGGCACAGGGTGTAGTGGAAGGGGTTGGGGGGCGCCCCGCAGCGGCCGGCGACGGTTCCCGCATGGCGGGATGAAGCCGGTGCGGTGGGTCCGGCGGCCGCTGCCTGCCAGCCGCCGGCGAGTGCCAGTGACGCCCCGCACGCCATCGCTGCCACCAGCCTGGGGAGGGTGCGGCGGAGCGCTGCAGGCGGATGGGACGGCATGGCGAGACCTCCTGACCGGGCCCAGGGCGTTCGAGGCCCACGGTAGTCGATCGCCTCCGCCCTGGTGGCCACACCGTCCCAGCGGGCCGGGGCCGCGCTATCCTCCGGTCGACGGACCGGTGGCCGCGGGGAGGACCTGGTGCCAAGGGTCTACGGGCGGGTGGGGTGCTGGCCGGCCGGGCTCGGGTGCGGCTGCCCGTTCGTTCCCGCCCTCGTCGCCGCGGCCGTCCGGGGAACGGGCGGCGCGCCGCCGACGGGCCCGAGGCCGCCGCGCGGCGATCTCGGCCAGCCCCGGCGGGGTGTCAAATCCTCCCTTGACCGGCCGTTGTCGACAATCTATGATCGACATCCTAGAGACGGCGTCGATCGCCGGTCGAGGGTAGGAGGGGACCATGAAGTCGATCCATCGGCGTGTCCTGGCCATGGGTGTCCTGGGCGCCGCCTTCCTGCTGGCCGCCTGCGGCGGGGGCCCGGCCCGGCCCGTTCCCGCCGCCCCCACCGGCACGGTGAAGTTCGCCCTGCCCCCCGGGCAGACGCCCAGCTACGTCTTTCCGCTGATGAGCGGGGCCTATTCCAACAACATCAACATCTTCCAGCTCGACGCCCTCCTCTACCCGCCCATCTACTGGTTCGGCCACAACGGTCAACCCAGCATCAACTACCACCTCAGCATCGCCCGCCCTCCGGTCTTCTCCAACGGTGGCCGCACCGTCACCATCACCCTCAAGCACGACATCTGGTCCGACGGCCGTCCGGTCACCAATCGCGACGTCGAGTTCTGGATGCGACTGCTGTTCGCCAACAAGGCGGACTGGCTCGGCTACGTCCCCGGGAGCATTCCCGACGACGTGACCGCGATGAGCTTCCCCAAGTCCACCCCGCAGACGTTCAGCCTCACCTTCAATCGCGCCTACAGCCACCTCTGGCTGCTCTACAACCAGCTGAGCCAGATCGAGCCGATGCCCCAGCACGCCTGGGACAAGACCTCGATGAAGGGGCGGATCGGCAACTACGACCGCAGCCGCCGCAGCGCCGTGGCGGTGTACAACTTCCTCAATGGGCAGTCGCGCGACCAGCCGACCTACGCCAGCAACCCGCTCTGGAAGGTGGTGGACGGTCCCTGGGAGATCAGCGCCTACAGCCCGGCGACCGGCTACGTGGCCTTCACCCCCAACCGGCGCTTCGTGGGAACCCGCTCGCACATCGCCCACTTCGAGGAGATCCCCTTCACCAGCGACACCGCCGAGTTCAACGCCCTGCGGGCGGGTCAGCTCGACTACGGCTACATCCCCGCCCAGGACCTCACCCAGAGCCACTTCTTCACCAGCCACGGCTACGGCATCGATCCCTGGGTGGCCTGGGGGTTCAACGCCCTCTTCGTCAACTACACCAATCCCAAGGTGGGGCCGATGTTCAAGCAGTTGTACCTGCGTCAGGCCATGCAGCGCCTGATCGACCAGACCCGGATCATCCGCGACATCTACCGTGGCGCCGCCTTCCCCACCTACGGGCCGGTTCCGGTGCACCCGGCCAACTCGTTCGTGAGCTCGGTGGAGCTCCACAATCCGTACCCCTTCAGCATCGCCGCCGCGCGCGCGCTGCTGGCCGCCAATGGCTGGGCGGTCCACCCCAGCCGGATCGACACCTGCGTCCGGCCCGGCACCGGTCACGGTGAGTGCGGAGCCGGGATCGCTCGCGGTGCCCAGCTCAACTTCTCGATGGTCGCCGCCAACGGGTCGGAGCCGTTCGACGCCGAGATGCAGACCATCCAGTCCGATTGGTCGCTGGCCGGGATCCACATCACCCTCAGCACCTCGTCGCCCTCCTCGATCCTCTCCATCGCCGTTCCCTGCAACCACAAGACCCAGGCCGGCTGCACCTGGCAGATCGTCGACCCGTCGCCCCCCGGCGGCACCCCCACCTACTCGCCGGAGTACCTGCCCACCGGGGAGGTCTGGTTCGCCACCGGCGGCAACAACAACATCTCCGGCTACAGCAACAAGCTGATGGATGCCAAGATCCTCGCCACCACCGTGCAGTCCAGCCTGGCGGTGTTCAAGGAGTACGAGAACTACGTGGCCCTGCAGCTGCCCGAGCTGTGGCAGCCCAGCTACTACTACCAGGACTCGGTGATCTCGAAGCGGCTCAAGGGCGCCCTGCCGCAGGATCCCAACCTCAACATCTACCCGCAGACCTGGACCCTCAGCCGCTGATCCAGACGCGCGGCGGCCCGACCGAGGCTGGGTGCGGCACCCGTGCCAATCGGGCCGGCACCGCCGGCGCGCGCCGACCCCGGGGCGGGCTGCCGCCGCACGGGCCGGGGCGCGACCGGCGGCCTCAGGCCGCGGCGGTCGGCCGTTGACCGGCAGCACGGTCCTGCTGGCGCTGGCGGTCTTCGGTGCCAGCGCGGTGGAGGCGGTCGAGGCCCTCACCATCGTGGTGGCGGCGGGCATCACCCGGGGGTGGCGGTCCACCCTGGAGGGGGCTGCGGTGGCGCTGCTGGCGCTCGCCGCCGTGGTCGCCGCGCTCGGCCCCGCCCTGGTCCACTACGTCCCCCTGGGCCTCCTCCGCCTCCTGATCGGCGGGCTGCTGCTGATCCTCGGACTGCAGTGGCTGCGCAAGGCCATCCTGCGGGCTGCCGGCCACAAGGCCAAGCATGACGAGGACGCCATCTACCAGCGGGAGGTGGCGCGCCTCCAGGCGCTGCCGCGGCTGGCCGGCCGGCGCGACGCCACCGCCTTCGTCATCAGCTTCAAGGGGGTGTTCCTGGAGGGGATGGAGGTGGTGATGGTGGTCCTCACGCTGGGGATCAGCTCCGGCAAGCTGGCGGTGGCGACCGTCGCCGCCCTGGCCGCGATCGTGGTGGTGAGCGCGGTGGGGGTGGTCGTCTCCCGCCAGCTGAGCGAGGTTCCCGAGAACGCACTCAAGATGGGCGTGGGTCTGATGCTGGTCAGCTTCGGGACCTTCTGGAGCGGGGAGGGAGCCGGCGTCCGCTGGCCGGGATCGGACCTTGCCATCCTCGGCCTGCTGGTGCTCTACGGGCTGGTGGCCCTGGTCGCCGTCCGGGGGCTCGAGCGCGCGCCGGTGACGCCGCCGTCGAGCGCGGAGGCGGCGTGAGCCCAGCCCGCGCCCTGGGCGCGTTCGGGCACTTCTGGTGGGAGTTCCTGGTCGGGGACACGCCCGAGCTGGCGGTCGGGTCGGTAGCGGCGATCGCGGTCGGCTTCGGTGTCGCCCACGGGGCCGGCGCCCTGTTCGTGCTCTTCCCGGCCGCGGTGGTGGGGCTGCTCGGCCTCAGCGTCTGGCGCGGTCGGCGGCGCTGAGACCCTGCCCCCCGTCGAGCGGACGGCCGGCAGCACCCACGGCGCCCACCACGCGTCGGTCCGCCCGGGCGCGGCCCGGGCGCGGCCCGGGCGCCGGCGTAGACTGCGGGCCATGACAGGAGGGCCGGACATGGCGACGAACGGCACCCAGGCCCCGGGAGGCGAGGAGTGGGCCCGCTATGGCCGCGCCCTTGTCAGCGGCATGGCGGAGGTGGTCGGGGAGGTATCCGAGACGGCTCGTCCGCTCCTGCTGGAGACGGCCGACTACTGGCTCTCGGTGGGGTTGGCCATCGGCACCCAGCTGCCCGCGGCAGCCGCCCGGTTGCTGGCGCTGATCGAGACTGAGGAGCGGGGCCGGGCCGAACTGACGGCCGACGCGGACGCCTTCGTCGCGGACGCGCTCGGGTGAGGCGCCGGAGCCTGGTCTCCGAGCTCTACCATGCGGCCCGGGTGGCCAACGACGTCAGCACGGTCGCCTCCGGCAACCCCCACCGGATCGCCCGCCGGGCCAAGAACAAGATCGTCGGCCGGGCGGTGGCGCGGGCGGGGCTCTGGCGGGCGCTCTGGGGCTGACGCGGCGGCGGCCGCTCCGGCCGTCTCGGCGTCGCTCCCCCGGGCTCTGCGCGCCTTCCGGACCGGCTCCCTCCCACCCCCTGCGATCCACGACCCGGCCGGGCGCACCGGCTGGCGGCGGCGCGAAGGGCAGGGCGGGCGGTCGCGGGCGCACGCAGGGGGACCGCCAGTGCTGGGTCGGTCACCCTCGGGCGTGGTCGTTGGTGGCGCTCGCCCGCCTGCCCGCGATGGCCCTCGCAACGGGCGGCCGACCGAGGGGCCAGCGCCGGGTGGTCAGGTCGCGGTGTGGCGGCGGGAGAGCCGGATCGCGAGGGGGACGAAGACCGAACGGATGGCGAAGGACCAGAGCCGGATCGCCAGCTCAGGGTGCGCCATCGGCCAGATGTGGACCCGGGCCGACGGATTGGGGTTGCCGAAGGGCTGTCACAGGGAGGCGGTCCGGGCGCTGATGGGCTTCCAGTCGGCGACCGCCCGCAGCCAGGGCGCCATCCCCTGGGTGGCGACGGACGCGTTGGAGATGAACAACAGCGGAAAGATGAAGTTGAAGCTGGTCGCCTGGGCGGCCTCGGCGCTCCGGTAGACGATCCCGAGGCAGATTCCGACCCAGGTCATCGCGTCGGCGAAGCGGAGTGCCAGCCCGAATCCACCCAGCGCCGGCACCGTCCCGTTGTGGATCCGCCACCCGACCACGGCCCCGGCACCGGCGACGACGGCGAGGCCGATGAGGTTGGCCACGAGGTCCGCCACGGTGCGTCCGGCGAGGACGGCGTCCCTCGACATCGGCAGGGACCGGAAGCGGTCGATGATCCCCTTCGGGAGGTCGTCGGTGAGCCCGACGGCGGTGCCGGCGGCGGTGCCGGCGGCGGGCATGCCGAAGATGACCGCGACCAGATGGGCATGGAAGCTGGCAACACTGGGAAGGGTGAGGCGCTGCCGAACACGTAGGTGAGCAGCAGCACGAACATGATGGGCTGGATGGTCACGTCGGAGCGCTGCATCGGTGCGCGGGCGACGTGGGTGAGGCTGCGGCGGGCGAGGACGAGCACGTCGCGCTGCGACCAGCGGATCCGCCGCCACGCCGAGCCGGCGCCGAGGCCGGCGACCGCCGGAATCGTCATCACGCTACGACGGCGTCGGCGAGCGCCGGTTCACCGGCGGCGGCCCACCCCGTCCCGTGACGGTGAGGGCGAGGAACACGTCGTCGAGCGATGGGCGGTGCAGGCCGAGGTCGACCGCGACCACCTGGGCCTCGTCGAGCGTGCGCACCACCTGGGACAGGATCAGGGCTCCCCGCGGCACCGGCGCGACGAGCCGTCCCGGTCCCTCGTCGATCCTGACCGGACCGCAGGTGTGATCGCTCAGTCCGCGTGCCGCGGCGGCGAGGTTGCTGGCTTGGCTGATGGTCAGCTCGAGGCGATCGCCCCCCACGTGGGCCGTGAGTTCGTCGGCGGTCCCCTCCGCGATCACCCGCCCGGCGTCGATCACAACGATCCGATCGGCCAGCGCTCGCCGAGCGCGATCCCGAGCACGTCGACCAGCACCGCTGCCAGCATCAGTAGTTGGATCGGCAGATGCGCGACACCTCGGTGCCCTCGCCGACCGGGTCCGGTTCGCTCGCGCGATCGGGGCCGTGGGCGGGGCCCCGGCCCTCACACCGCCAGCGTCCTCGCGGACGTGCCCGCTGACGAGCTCCGAAGCTGGATCCTGGAGGTCGCCCACGATCTCCTGGGCGGGACTGCGCGCCGCGGCCGGGGGCGGCCCCGCCGCAGCTGACGACATCGGAGCGCACCGGAGAGACCGCCTCCTCGTGGTCCTAGACCCGGAGCCGCCGAGCTGGCCGGCCCCCCGCGCGTCGTCGCCGAGCTAGACCCCTGCCTGCGCCACGACCGGCCGATGCCGAGCCGCCCCGGGCCGCGGACCTGGTGGCCCTGCGACCGGGAGCCCTCACCGAGCCACGGTCCGTCCCCTCCCCGATGCGGGGACCAGATCGGCGGCGGCAGGTCGCTTCGGCGATGTGCGGTGTCCGACGCGTGCAGGCAGCCCCGGACCGCTGTGGGAACGGCATTGTCGACTGGCCCCACCTGTGGGCGCCGGGGTTGATGGTGCGGGCGACGACCCGCGTCGGGGCTGGGGATGGGTGGGCGTTCGTCGTCGTCATCGGGGGGCGCGGGGAGCGGGGGGGGTGGACAACCGGGAAAGCGGGGGGAACAGCCAGGTCTCCCCGGGCAGGGCCGTGCCGTTCCGGGCCGCCTGGGCCCTCACAGCGGCGTGTTTTCGGCCGCACCGGCCGCGGACCCCGAAGGTCGGCCCGCGGCGACCTCGGGGCGGGCGGGTCGGCCGGTGGGGGGGGCCGCCGACGAGGGGGTCGGATCGCGGGGGGTGGCGTCGGTCGCGGGCGGGCGGCGCGGGTGCCGGCGGTCCGATGGCGCCGCCGCTGGGACCGGCGCATCGGCGGGGCCCCGGCGTCGGAGCGTCTGCTGCCCCCCCGAAGGCGGCGAAGGTCTCGACGTGGGCTTCGAGCAAGGCCTGCGGGGGGAGCTGCCCGCACGGGCAAGCGGAAGGCGGCCCCGCTGGCCCAGACGCGCATGGTGAAGAGGTCGAACTTCTCCGGCCCCCCGGGGAAGCGGACCCACGACTTGCCCAGGTCGACCTCGGCCGCGGCGCCGGGCTCGTGATGCTGCGGCACCATCACCTCCCGACCCCACCCAGCTCCCGCCGGCGCCCCCGGACATCGGCCCGGACCGTCCGCTCCGAGACCGCGGCCCCCTGCTCCGCGGTCAGCCGGGCCCAGATCCGGTGCGCCGTGTGACGCTGCTTGCGGGGCGCCGTCCGGCCGGCCTCGAGCATCGCGTCGATCGCCGGCTTCCACGGGGCCAGCACCGGCTGGGGATAGGGCCGCTCCTTCCGGGGCGGCGGCTCGGCGCTGCGCAGCGCCTGCCGGACGTCCCGGCGATGGCAGGCGTGCTGCCGGGCCAGCGCCCGGACGCTCCAGCCGTGCCGGGCGTGGTCCCAGCGGATCCGTTCAAAGAGCTCCACCTGGTCGTGCACTCCTCATCTCCGTAGCTCCGGACACTGGCCGGGAGGCTACGGCTGGGGCGCTCAGGTTGGGGCCAAGTACCTCTGCCGATTCACCCCAAAGTGGGGCCAGATAACGCTGCCGAACCCACCAGCGGGCAGCATCGCACGGGATGGTCCGCGTGCCGCGGCGGCGATCCGCTGTCGAAGCACTTGTGCCAGGTGACGACCGCAGCGGGATGTATGACTGGCCTCCTGAGATCAGGCTGAGAGCTTGGTAACGGAACAACGACCAAGTCCTATCGTGCGCGTAACGGAAGATGCGAGCGCCGAATCCGACGCTCAACTTCGCGTGCGTCGGGCCACGGCCAGCCGGGCGGGATCGCGGACCTGGCATCGGACAGCGTCACGGTGCGGCGCTCAGATAGTTCTGTCACCGGATTCTCAGTCGCATCTCATGCGGCCCAGTCCGGGGCGGTCTATGGTCACGCCAGACGCGACCGCCAGCTCCGGGGTGAGGTGGTCGCGGTCTACCAGCACCCCGAGCACGCGAGGAGATTGGATGATGAAGCGACTTCGAATCTTGACGATGGCAGGACTCGGCAGCGCCGCCCTGATGCTGGCGGTGGTGCCGGCAGCGGCACACGGCCCCAACAGTTCCCACAAGTCAACCGTTCTCGTAACCGGCAGAGGATCGCTGCTGGCTACCACGCCGGGCATCACAACCGGTGCGACATCGCGGGCGAACTTCGCGCTGGTGGTGCGTCAGGTGGGCACGGGGCCAGTCCGCGGGCACACCGAGTTCCAGATTCACACTGGGCTCAAGCACTTGACCTTTTCCTCGACGTCGGAGAGCAACCTCGTGGTGACCGGCTGCACCGTGACCTACGGAGGCACTGGCCGGATGGGCCGTGCCCGCGGCTTCACATTCAGCGCGACAGCAGTCGACGCTAAGGTGAGCGGTTGCACCGCTACCAAGGATGAGTTCGCGATCACGATCACCCCGCCGGTGGGAAGCGCGCGGGCCGTCTACACCCTAGCCCTGATCGCGCTGAGCCGGGGATCGATCACCCTTCGCTGACCCGACATCGCGTCCCCGAGATGGGCAGGGGTGGCGCCCAATGGGCGCCACCCCTCGACGTCGCAGGGAGCCTGGGGTGGCGCCGCTGCCGAGCCGGCGCTCGGAGCTGGCCGGAGGACGGGTCGAGAACTCGGCGTCCCGCCAGGTCGAGGAGGCTGATCGCGACAGCGCCGCGCCCACGGCGGCCGCCACTCGATGCCCGGAGCGTGCCTGAGTACCCCACCGGCAGCCTTGGCCGCAGCGCGCCCGTGTGGGCGCCTATCCCGAGGGCCTCGTGAGCAGCCCGAACTGCGGGGTGGTCTTCTGTGCCATCGACACCACGGTCCGGCTCTGCAGCCGGGCCGCGAGCTTGGCTTAGGGCCGTCCGCGTGACGCCCCCTTCGTCGTGTCGCGGCCACATCGGCGGACGGACGGTCAGCTTCGCGCCCGCCAGCCACTTTGCCCAACAGTCGGCGAAGGTCGTCCGGCCGGTGGGGTGCGCCCCACCGATGTTGTGGTGTGCTACCGCTTCATCAGCGCCCTCTCCACGACGTCCCGGCGGCGTCCATAGACGGATGAAGCATCCGTGAGTCCGGCATCCCGGGATCCCGGCCCGCACGGCATTTCCCACTCGGCAGGAGCTGTGGGCGATCACGAATAGTGCAATGAGCTGATCACTAAAAGTGCAGAGGTTCGGTGGCAGGAGCGGAGCCCTGACGGTGGACAGTGTCAACGGTCACGAAACGTCCCGGTGGGCGGACACCAGGAATCCCGCTGGGCGGACACGAGATGTCCGGGTCGGGTTCAGGCCATGGGCTGCACCCCGAGCCCTCGGTGGCGTCGGTGAGGCGAAGGGATGTGCCCTCGGTGAGGACGACGTGGGCGTGGTGGAGGAGCCGGCGGGGTGGAGGTTGGACGTGACCGCCACGCTGCGGCGCTCGGAGGCAGCGTCGACAACACGATAGAAAGCCTCGGCGGCGTCCTGGCCGGCGCGGAGCAGGCCAATGTCGTCGATCACGATGAGATCGCCGCGGGTGATCCGGGTCACCACCTTGGCGGTGGAGCCGTCCACCTTGGCGCGGCCGAGCAGGGTGGTGAGCGACTCCAAGGTGAACCAGGCCGCGCGCCGGCCGCTGTCGATGTTGGCCGAGGCGAGGGCCTCGCAGAGGTGACTCTTGCCGGTCCCCCTTGTTTCCCGGAGCTGAGGTTCATGTTAATGTCAGGGGGTCATGTCCGATCGGGAGCGGCCGACGTTCCCCATGGAGCGCGGGCGTCCCAAAGCCACCTTGGTGGTGGCGGAACCGGACCGGGAGGCGCTGCTCCGCTGGGTGCAGCGGCGCAGCTCCAGCAATGGGTTGGCGCAGCGCGCGCGGATCGTGCTGCGCTGCAGTGAGGGTGTCACCAACGTCGCGGTCGCCCGCGAATTGCGGATCACCAACGCGACCGTGGGCAAGTGGCGGCAGCGATTCATCGCGCGCGGCGTGGCCGGCCTGCTCGACGAGCCGCGCTGAGGGGCCCCGCGCCGCATCACGGACGAGCAGGTGGAGACCGTCGTCGTGCGCACGCTGGAGACGATGCCGCCAGCGGCGACCCACTGGAGCACACGGCGCATGGCGGCCCGGAGCGGGCTGAGTCATGCCTCGGTCCGTCGCATCTGGCGAGCGTTTGGTCTCCAGCCCCATCGGGTGGAGAGGTTCAAGCTCTCCAGTGATCCCCAGCTGGTGGAGAAGGTGCGCGACATCGTGGGTCTGTACTTTCATCCGCCGGCCCACGCGCTGGTGCTCTGCGTCGACGAGAAGATCCAGATCCAGGCGCTGGATCGGACGCAGCCGATCCTGCCGATGGCGCCGGGGATGCCCGAGCGGCGCACCCATGACTACCGGCGCCACGGCACCACCTCGCTCTTCGCCGCTCTCGACATCGCCACGGGGAAGGTCATCGGCCAGCTGCACCGCCGCCATCGCTGCTCTGAGTTCCGCCAGTTCCTGGACCGCATCGATCAGGCGGTGCCCGCGGCGCTGGACGTCCACCTGATCTGCGACAACTACGCGACTCACAAGACGCCCACGATTCAGCGCTGGCTGGCCGCCCATCCCCGTTAGCACGTGCACTTCACTCCCACCTACTCCTCGTGGATCAATCAAGTCGAGAATGGGTGAACACAATCGACCAGGGGCAGGGGTTCGAACTCACTCTGGAGGTCGCGATTCGGTAGCCTCAGCAGCTCTACGATCACCAGGGCTCCCGGCCGGCCTCAGCAGCGCGTACAGGTCGTCGAGGAGTCGGTCGAGTCTGGTGAGGTCGTACGCTTCGTAGGACTGGTCATGCCGGGCAGCGGCTTCAAGCAGGTCGCCGGGACTCTGAGCTGGATCGGAATGCCAGCAACGGTAGAGGAACATTCCCTCCCGCAGACGTTTGAGTTCCACCCCCTGCTTGCCGTGAGGACGTTGTCCGCGCCCTCGCCAAAGCCATTCCTGCCGCGGCACGATCCACTTCCTCCACACCTGCACCCAGTCCTCAAGAGTGACGTATTCGTCCAAGCCTCCTACGGTCACTGAGAACCTGTCGGGGTCCGGGGGAAGAGCGTCGTCGTCCAGTTCGCCCATGGCCACCATGGTGAGCGCCATGTCCTGTCCCTCCAGGTAGGTGCGCTCACCGGTCAGGACATGGCCGCCGATGGCGACCTGCATCGACCTTGTCCGCGGTAGGCGGTGTCGTCGGAGGAGGGCGATCACCGAATGTGTGAGGGGAGCGACCCGGTCGGACTCTTCTCGGCACAGCCAGTCCGGGGTGGCGTCCGTCACCAACAGACCCACACGGGCGCTTTCTCGGGCACTCTCAAGTATCCTCTGAGATACGCCCATCTCTGACGCTTCGCCGCTCTCAAGGGCCTGGCCCGCGGCCGCCCGCGCGTGGATGTGGCGCCACCGGGCCACCTCATTCCGCTGGATCACCAAGTGCGGGTTTGCTGGTTGCGGAAACCGCACTCGGCCGACGTCTGGCAGCGCCCCCCCGCCGGGTGGCGGGACCCACTTGGGAGGTGCAGGCTCCCACTCATAGGGCCCAGAGAAGAGATCGGGCGGGATCCGCAGCAGAGCTCGGACCAAGGCGCAGTCTGCCTCGACGTGGGGGTTTTCCGGAAGGAGCGCGAGGCGAGCCCGCAGCCCCTCCGAGGTGTCTGTCCACGGAATCTGGCGCCGGGGGAAGACGTGCTCGAGCAGCGCGAGTGGCAAGCCCCGCTCTGCTTGGCGCGCGAGGCGCGGATCGAATCCGCGAATCGTACGCAGGGCTTCCCGATGCCCCTCGTCCGTGAAGTCGCGTGGGCCGGGCCCATACAGCGATCGGAGTGCCTGTCGCACCTCCTCGGGTACGCCGGACGTCTGCTTTCTCGTCATAGAGACCCCCTATGACACCTGGACCGATCTGTAGTGTAGCGGCGACGATCCCCCGGTGGCCACCGATCGCCTCCCGATCATCGATGTCGTCGTCGAACGTGTCAGCGACGATCACGCTCCCCGCGACATTGTCGCTGCAATCGACCTCATCCTGCGCGCCGCCGTCACGCCGGCCGGCTCGGACGCCACGGACAGCGGGGCGGCCTCCGGCTCCGAGCCCAGGGCGCGAGACGCCGCCAACTCCGGGGCTCGCGCCCATGCATGACCCTGGGCCGCTGGCCACTGCGCCGGCCTATGTCGAGATCGGCCTTCCCATCATTCCGATCTGCGGGCCGCGGCATGGGTGCGGTTCCCCGGGCAAGATCCCGTTCGACCCTCTCGCCAGGCGCCACCTCGCGGGCTGGCAACACCGCGGCATCCCAGATCCCGATCAAGTCGCTCGATGGCTGGAAGCGCCTGGCGTGCGGGGCCTCAACATCGGGCTCGTGCTCGGTGACGGACTCGTGGGCCTCGACGTGGACGGCCCAGAGGGCGAGACCCTTCTGGCCGATCGATCGCAGGGCGATCTCCCCCAGACGTGGGCCTTCACAACCGCACGCGGCCGGCGGCTGATCTACGCAGCCCCAACGGCCACGCGGATCGGGAAGGCGAACCTTCGCGGCAGCGCACCGCGCGGTGGACTGGACATTCTCGGTGAGGGAACGCAGACGGTGGTGCCTCCTTCTGTCCACCACACAGGCGCTGTGTGCCGCTGGGCTCCGCAACGCGACCCTTGGCAAGCGGGGCCGCCTGCCCTGGCGCCGGCCTGGGTGACCGCCGAAGCACACGCGCGCACAACACCGACTGACTCCCAGTCGTGGTCGCATCGCGGCTGGTGGCAGCCTCTGCTCGTGGGCGTCTCGGTAGGCGCTCGGCACAGCACCGCAGCCCGGCTTGTCGGCCGGTGGGTACGCCTCGGGCTCGGTCCGGAGGAGATCGCACTCCTGGCCGCCGCCTGGAACGCCCGCAACCCCGAGCCTCTCCCGGTACCCGAGTTGGAGCGGATCATGGCTGATCTGGTCCAGCTCGCCCCGCCATCCGCGATCTCACGACGCGTCGTCGCGACCGGCTGACACCAAGAGGGGCGGGCTGGAACCCGCCCCTGGTCGAGGGATGAAGGTGAGCATACCAAGTCCGAACACATGGGCGATCGAGATGGTGGGTGAGCCAGAGATCACCGAGCAGGGCGTCGTCGTGGTCACGCTCGACTTCCGCGTCGACGGTCAGGTGATCACGTCAGACCGCGTCGCCCTCCACGACGAGGTGGCTCGGCGGCGGTTTCTGAAGGAGGTCACGCACTCATGGCAGGCAGTGGCCGGTGGGCTGCCGTTGGACGAGGCCGCGCTGAAGCGGTCCCTGCTCGACCTCTACGAGGACGTCACCTCGCGACCTCGATCGGGTCGATCCCCTCGACCCTCTTCAGCCTCCCACGAGCGCGAAGGCACCACGGTCGATCCGTTGGAGGTAGTGCACGCTGATGACGAGCACGATACAGAGTCCGTTCTGGCGCACGCGCCGGTGCTGCCCAACGACGTGTGGGTGGGGTGGCTGCGTGACTTCCGGTCCTGGGTGGAGCCAACCACCGACGGGGCCTTCGAAGCGATCTTTGTCGCGGGGGCCATTGTGCTGGGGCTGGCTGTTGGCCGAGAGGTCGCGCTGGCGTATGGGCGGCCGATGTACGCGAATCTCAACGGCCTGATCCTGGGCCAAACCGGGGTCCCCCGCAAGACCACGGTCATGGGGAGGGGTCGCGAGATTCTCGAGCGTATCTTCGACGATGACACTGTCCGCGTCTCCCGGTCGATCGGAAGCGGAGAGGGCCTGTTGGAACTGTTCTGCGAGGAGGTGCAGGTGAGGGAGGGTCGATCTACCCGTACGATCCTGCGCCCACTCCCAAAGCAGCGCGTGCTTCTCGATGAGCCAGAATGGACCAACGTGCTTGTCAAGCTTGGGCGCAGCGGGACGGCCAACCTCCAAGAGATCCTGATCGCATTGTACGACGGCGAGGACTTCACCCCGCGCACTCGATCCCGGCCGATTACAGTGCGAGAGCCATTCTTCTCCATCCTGACAGCGACGACACCGGAGAACCTCGAAACGCGCTTGGATTTCGTCCATATCGAGAGCGGGCTGGTCCCACGGTTCGTTACGTTCTGGGCAACGCCGCGGGAGCCGATCGCGTATCCTGACGTGCCGGACAAAGGACAGGAGTCGAAGCTGGTCGCTGGAGCATCGGCGATCTTCCAGCACGCCCACGGCCTCGCGACTGCTGGCCGAGATATCCTTGAGCTGAGCCCAGCAGCGCGGAATGCGTGGGCAGTACTATTCAAGCGGTACACTGATCTCCAGCGGCAGACACTCGGACCTGCCGCTCACATCCTGACGCGCGTGCCATCGCATGTGCTCAAGTTCGCCCTCCTGTATTGCCTTCAAGCTGGGCATGCGGCAGTTGAGCTTGAGGACCTGGAACGGGCTGCGATCGTGGGCGACTATCTCGCCGAGACCGCCGTGATCGTGCCGCGCGGGGTGACGAAGGCGCCGATCGCTCGCGTCGAGGCCAAGGTCCTCGATGCCTTGCAGCATGTCTCTCCGCGCTGGGTCGGAGCCAGCCGCGTCCACCAAATCGTCGGCGGACGGATCGACTCGCCTACCCTTCAGCGAGCGCTCGGGGCGCTCGTGGATCTCGACCGGGTCGAACAGAGTCACGGGGCCTCGCCCGGCCATCCTGAGTACCGGGTCTATCGCCTGCGGAGCCACCCGTCCGTCAAGCGGTCAAACGGTCACCCGGCGACTGGAGGGGACTCGTGAGCCCGTCAGCCGTACTCACTGCGGTGGTGTCATCGCGGGTCTCGTCGGCCGCCAGACCGTTTGACAGTTTGACTGCGGGGGGTCCCTGTGGTGTCACGTCCGCTGACGTGGACCCACGCGCCGGTGGGGTCGATCGCAACCCGCCCGCCACCCTGGCGGGAGACGCCCCTGCGAACGGGAGCCCGGCGCTCCAGCCCCTGCATGCCCGCGACGTCGAGGTGCGGGTCCTCCCTCCCCATGTCGCCCGCGCCCTCGTCGTGCGGCACCACTACCTCCACAGTTGGCCGGGCGCGACTCGGCTCTGTTTCGGCGTCTTCGCAGATGGCGCGCTCCTCGGCGTCTGCACCCTGGGCGCTGGGTCGATCAACGGCCACTGCCTGGTCGAGGGCGCCACCCGGGCAGACGTCTGGACCCTCAGCCGGCTCTGGCTCGACGACCGGCTGCCCCGGAACACCGAGTCGCGCGTCCTGGGGATTGTCGTCCGCGCCCTCCGGCGGTTCACCCGAGCGAAGGCTGTCGTCGCCTACGCGGATCCTGGGGCTCACCACCGCGGCACCATCTACCAGGCGGCCGGCTGGCTCTACACCGGCCCGTCCGGCGCCCTGCCCCGGCTCGACCTCGGGGACGGCATCCCCCGGCACTGCCGATCGGTCGGGTCGCTGTACGGGACCCACTCGGTCCGCTACCTGCGCGCCCGCGGCCTCCCGGTCTGCCGGGTTCCCCAGGCCTCCAAGCACACCTACCTCGTCGTCGTCGACCCCGCCTGGCGTGACCGCATCCGACCCGCCAGCCGCCCATACCCCAAGGAGGCAAACCGTGGAGATCCGTGACCTGCCGCTCGCCCAGCTCACCCCGGCGCCCTGGAACCCGAACGAGGCCGACCCCGCCACCCTGGAGCGGCTCGGCCGGAGCCTCGGCCGCTTCGGTACGGTGCTGCCGCTGGTCGTCCGGCCGCTTGCCGATGGCTTCGAGGTCCTTGGCGGCAACCAGCGCCTCCAGCTCTACCGCGCGCAGGAGCTGGCCGCCGTCCCCTGCGTCGTGGTCGACGTCGGCGACGTCGAGGCCCGGCTCCTCGCCCAGGCCCTCAACACCATCCACGGCGCCGACGACCTCGGCCGGAAGGCTGCGCTGGTGCGTGACCTCCTGGCCGCGATGCCGGCCGAGGAGGTGGCGACGCTCCTCCCCGAGAGCGTCGACGCCCTCCGGGGCCTGGCGCGGCTTGGTCAGGAGCCCGGATCGCTCGCCGACGACGTCCGCGCCTGGGCGGCCACCCAGGAGATCCGGCTGGAGCGGGTCAGCTTCCCGTTCACCTCCGAACAGCGCGAGATCGTGGAGGCGGCGATCACTCGGGCGCTGCTCGGCCTGCCGCCCGGGGACGCCCCCAATCGACGGGCCATGGCCCTCGTCACGATCTGCGAGGGCTGGATGGCCCAACCTCCGCCCCGGCGGGCCCGGCGCGGACGGGGCCGGCGGCGAGTGGTGTCGGCTGGGGCGACACCACAGGCTGACGGGGTGGCCCCCGCATGACCCCCGGGGCGATCGCCTGTCCGATCTGCGGGACCGCCATGCGGGTGACGGTGACTACGAACCGGAACGGCAAGCACGCCATCGGGGTCCACTGCCCCGACGACGGACGCCACTTCCGAGGGTTCATCAACCACAAGCCCTACGTCGAGGCCGTCCTCGGGGAGGCCGTGGCCGAGGCCGGCGCTCGACCCGACGTGATCGGACCCGGCGGCGGCCTCCAAAACGGTTCTGGCGGCCCGGCGGGTCGCCTGGCGCCGTCCTGATCGCTCAGGGGTCGCCGCGGTGAAGGTGGGGCTGTACCTGCGGGTCTCAACCGACGATCGGGGTCAGACCGTCGAGACCCAACGCCTCCCCCTCCGGGACTTCTGCGCTGCCCAGGGGTGGACCGACGTCGTCGAGTACGCCGACGAGGCGAGCGCCAGCGACCTCCGGGGCCGCGTGGCCTGGCGCCGGCTGCTCGACGACTGCGCCCGAAGACGGGTCGACCTCGTCTGCTGCTGGCGGATCGACCGCTGCTTCCGGTCCGTCCTCGACGCCGCCCAGACCTTGGAGCGGCTGCGCCATTGGGGGGTCGGGCTCAGGTCCTACGCCGAGCCCTGGCTCGACACGACCTCGCCGTTCGGGGAGGCGCTCTTCCACATCACGGTCGCATACGCCCAACTGGAGCGGGGCATCCTCGCCGAGCGGACCCGGGCCGGGATCGACCGGGCCCGGCGCCAGGGGAAGCGGGTCGGTCGGCCGCCGGTGACGACGCGCCCAGGGTTCGCGGACCGATGGGCGGAGGTCCGACCGGACGTCGAGGCGGGCACGATCACCCACGCGGTCGCAGCGCGGCAGCTCGGGATCGGGCACGCGACGCTGCTCAGGCTCCTCGCATCGCCAGCGTCCTGAACTCTGCCGCCACGCTGCTCCTCAACAGCGGTGCGCGCACCCGCCCTCTACTTCTCGCCAAAGTCTCGTGTCAATGTCGGCGGCCACGACCGGAGGGGACCTATGCGCGGCGGTTGATCCGTACGTCCACCGCTCAAGGAAGGTCGGGGCGATGGCCCCGACAACACCCCATCCAGTCCGCCGCGAGCTGTCTGGGCTGCACCGCTCAACGAAGGTCGGGGCGATGGCCCCGACAACACTTCGCCGGCGCAGGCCGCGTGGAACCCCGAGGGCTGCGCTCAACGAAGGTCGGGGCGATGGCCCCGACAACACCATGGCCTGGCGGATGGACGGACCCCCCTCGCGGATCGCTCAATGAAGGTCGGGGCGATGGCCCCGACAACACCATGATCCGGGCGACGCTACGGCGGGGGGCTACTCCAGCGCTCAACGAAGGTCGGGGCGATGGCCCCGACAACACCCGGCGGCTCTGGCGTCGGCGCTCCGGCTGGAGACCGCTCAACGAAGGTCGGGGCGATGGCCCCGACAACACCAGGTGGTCGCGCCGGGGTCGGTGAACACGATCTGCGCTCAACGAAGGTCGGGGCGATGGCCCCGACAACACGCCGACGACCTGACGGCCGAACTGGATCGGATGCGCGACGCTCAACGAAGGTCGGGGCGATGGCCCCGACAACACGGGGTCGCCTGCATCTGGTAGCCCGGCTCCATGATCGCTCAACGAAGGTCGGGGCGATGGCCCCGACAACACCTCGGGCCGTTTCCCTATCGGACGCCGCGGCGCCTCGCTCAACGGAGGTCGGGGCGATGGCCCCGACAACACGTGTCGCCAGACGCGTGCCGGACGGGCGACGAGTACGCTCAACGAAGGTCGGGGCGATGGCCCCGACAACACGCCGGCGGGCATCCTCCACATGACCGCGACGGTCGGCGCTCAACGAAGGTCGGGGCGATGGCCCCGACAACACTGGACCCCGCATCCGGGACAGCGCGTGAGGCCGTCGGGCGCTCAACGAAGGTCGGGGCGATGGCCCCGACAACACCGCCGAACCGTTGGGGGACGACGTGCTCAACCGCGCCGCTCAACGAAGGTCGGGGCGATGGCCCCGACAACACCGCAGGTGACGAGGAACCGCAGCCCCTGCGGCGGCGCTCAACGAAGGTCGGGGCGATGGCCCCGACAACACACCAGCAGCACGTCCCCCGGACGCAGGTCGCGGACGCGCGCTCAACGAAGGTCGGGGCGATGGCCCCGACAACACTTCCCCGCCCATTGCCGGGCACGTGCGCCCGCTCCATACGCTCAACGAAGGTCGGGGCGATGGCCCCGACAACACCGCGGGGGGGGGCGCTAGCCCGCGGGGTAGAGCGCCGCTCAACGAAGGTCGGGGCGATGGCCCCGACAACACACCCCGGGCTGCGCGAGGGGCGGCACAAGGTCGGCGTCGCTCAACGAAGGTCGGGGCGATGGCCCCGACAACACAGCGCCAGCAGGCGCAGGTCGACCGAGCCACGGTTGCGCGCTCAACGAAGGTCGGGGCGATGGCCCCGACAACACGGCGAGGCCCTGCGCCGCCGTCCCGCTCGGGACACGCGCTCAACGAAGGTCGGGGCGATGGCCCCGACAACACGGAGCGCCTGGAGCAGGTCCAGCAGCATCGCGTCCTCCGCTCAACGAAGGTCGGGGCGATGGCCCCGACAACACCGGCGTTGTCGTCACGACCCCATGGGCGGGGCGGCGCGCTCAACGAAGGTCGGGGCGATGGCCCCGACAACACGGCCAGCCGCTCCTCGGTCGACGCGATCGTATTGAGCGCTCAACGAAGGTCGGGGCGATGGCCCCGACAACACCGCCACGCCGACCGTCGAGCAGCAGAACCCGTGCCTCGCTCAACGAAGGTCGGGGCGATGGCCCCGACAACACCCGCCACCGGGCCGATTCCCTCGGGCAGGCGGAGTTCCGCTCAACGAAGGTCGGGGCGATGGCCCCGACAACACTGGACCGATCTCACGAGATGTAACGGGCGAGTCACGGTGCGGCAACGGGCGTCCGGTCCACGGGCGGGTCCACGTTCGGTGGGGTTGTTCATGGACATGAATCACTTCGGGTCCGCGGCCCCAGGCTACAGGATCCAGGGGTCACCAGGCCGATGGCTGGCGTTTCGGCCAAGCGAGGTGCGGACGGCACCGAGGGACTCCCCGACGCGGTAGAAGAGGACGCTGTCGAGGCGTCGATCGATCCGGGTTCGGAGCTCCTCGACAAGGCGCTGATAGCGAGCGGGGAGCAAACGACATTCGAACACGGAGTCCTGGACGCGGACGCCGTACCGCTCGCAGATATGGGCAACGCGGGTGAGCCGTCGTACACCGTCGACGGTCGTCGTGTCGATGTCATAGGCCACGAGGACGTCCATCGTCACATTGGGAGCATGTACGGTGGATAGGCTGGCAGGTCCCCGCGAAGGTGTCGTGCCATCAGGGTCGCCTGTGTGATCGCTAGCGCCGACCGGGGGATCTGTCGTGCCAGCAGTGGGTGGGTGATCTCCTCGGAGCGATACGCATCCCACGCCTCCAGGAGGTGGCCGCGTCCCACGTCGGAGAGATAGCAGCCGCCCCCGGGGGTCTCCGTGAACGCCGCCTCGCCCAGGACCCGCCGCGCCAGCAGGGCGATCGCGAAGCGGTCCGCAAGGGCGGGGCGAAACTCCTCGAGAAGATCAAGAGCCAGCGCTGGTCTGCCCGGCCGCAATTCGTGGAGGAAACCAATCTGCGGGTCGAGGCCCACGCCTTCGAGGGCACCGCTCACGTCACCGAGGACCAGGCCGTAGCAGTAGCTCAGCGTCGCGTTGACTGGGTCGCGCGGGGGTCGCCGGGTGCGTCGCTCGAAGCTGAGGTCGGGGCGGACAAGCTGTAGATGCAAGCCGACGGCCTCGAAGTAGGCACGCGTGCCGTTGCCCTCGCACCCCCGGAGCCGATCCTCCGCATCCACCGACCAGACCCGTTCCGCCTGGTCGCGCACCGTGGACCCGAGTCGCCTCAGCGAGCGGCGGAGGCCAATGGGTGCGTCCACCACCCAGCGTCGGAGGGCCCGCTCAGCGTTGCCGAGCTTCCCGGCCACGATGACCCGGGCGATCGCCAGACTTGCCACCGGGTCGTCCGCGGCTCGAAACTGCCGCCACCGTAGGAGCACATTGCCCCGGGCACCCCGGACCGTGTTGAAGCGCACCCGTCCCGACCGTGCGAGGCTCGTCACGTGGATCCCCTTGTCGGCGCAGATCGCCAGGGCGTCGCTCGTGATCTCTGCGTGGCTCGCGATGACCACTGCCTCCAAGGCTTCGATTGGCACACGCTCCCAGGCCCCACCTGTTGACTTCACGAGGATTGTTCCCGATCGCACGCCGATCGTCGCACGATGATCGGTGACGTAGAGCGTCGTCAGGAGGCGCATCGGACCCACTCCGCGACGTAGCGCGTCACTCGATCTGGTTCGGAGGACAACTCCGGTTGGCAGTAGTCGAGGAACTGGCAGGACTGGCAGCGGCGGTCGAAGGTGGCTGGCGGCAAGGTCGGAGCGCTCATCCACAATCGGACCTCGGTCACCGCGGTCAACGTTCCCTCGCGGAGTCCGTCATCGAACGCCACACGAGTCCGGCGCCGCACCGCGCTGTACCAGATTGAGCCGGCGTAAACGCAGCGGCCGAACATCTCTTCGAGGCAGAGGGCCTGGGCGCACAGCTGGATCCGGGCTGCGTCGCCGTGCGGTGTCCCGATCTTGTACTCGACGGGCGTCAGGTCACCCGCCGCCGAGACCGCGACCACGTCCGCCCGCCCGCTGAGGCCGTACCGCTCTGACCACAATGGAATGTGTCGAAGCACGCGTGCGCCCCGCTCGATCCGGCTTGGCGCCGAGTCGACACGCGCATGACCCGCGGATCCGTGGACCGTGTGCTCGTTGTCGACCCAGCGTCCATCGACGTGGATGAGCGCCCCCTGGCGCGGACAGTAGGCGTGGTGCTCCAGCGCGGAGATGGGAACGATGGTGGCCTCCGCGTCGGGTACGGTCCCGGGCCGGGCCTCGGCGGCGCGAGCCCGGTTGGTCGCCCGTGCGGAGGACGCGGCCGGAATCCCGCTTCCGCCGGTCACGGCTCGCACTCCGCACCGTAGGCGCGAGTCATATCGTTCTCGCTTTTCGACCGGTAGGGCACCGTGTGGTACCAGGTGAGGATCCCCAGCCGGTCCGCAAAATCGGGATGGCCCCTCGCGTCAGGCAGGACATCGAGGAGGGCATCGATCGCCCACCGATCCAGGGCCGGTGACCAAGCGCACCATCGGAACGACCCAGGCCGACCCGGTGGGCCCGTCCACCCCCGCGCGCGCGGCACCTTCGCACCGTTCCCCCGCATCGGAAAGAGCCCGAGGGCACAGAAGGCCAAGAGTTCGACGACGGGGTCCACACGCTTGTCCGTGTTCTGGACCCCAGCGGCGAGCCGGCGGACATCGAACCCGAGGCCGTTGTTGACGCGGCGCCGGCCGTCGCCTGCCAGGGTGGCGGTGATGTCGGCCGCCGGATCGACGATGGCACGGCGACAGGAGACGGCACGCTCCCAGAGCGTGCGTCCCTGCGGCACCGGGGGGTTGAAGGGGGCGTCAGGCAGCCCGTCGGCGGGCGGGGGGGCAACGAGGTCCGTCACCGTGGACGATAAGCTCCAGTCACGGGAGGCGCGGGCCAGGGCAGCACGCTCCGCATAGACGTCGAGGCGAACCGTTCGGCTGAACTCCTGTGCGGGCGGACGGCTCCGCGCAATCGCAAGCGTGTCGAGGGCCCCAACCGAGGGCAGCGCGGCGGCGAGGGCCTCGGCGAGTGGAGGAGAGCCATCGGACCTCGCGAAACAGGCGGCTGGGACGGGCGTGCGCGTCCAGCTCAGTCGCACCCCCGGGAGCAGGATGGCGACCCCCAGCGCGGCCAACCAGGCGTTCAGCCAGTCGACCGTGAGTCCCGGAGCCAGCTCGTCCCGCGTCATGCAACCTCGGTCATCTGCGAGACGAGGTGGTCCGCCTGGCGGACGATCGTCTCCAGCAGCGCGGTTCCCCACAACCCATAGCGCTCGCATACCTCCCGGAATCGCGCTGGCTGGTCCCAATCGGGGAGGCCGAGGTCGCCGGACGCGTCCACCGCCGTGCCATCGATGGCCGTGCGGACCCGGATCGGAGCGGCGTCCTGGACCGGGCGCACGAGGGGCCGGGCGAACCCGTGGTGACTGGCGATGAGGTGGAGGACGAGCGCGGTATCGTAGGGGACCGATCGGCCGTCCAGCCACGAAGCGGCCAGACGAGTGCTCAGGAGCTCGTGGCGAGCCCCGCGAGGCCAGCCGCTGGCGACACGCGCACTCTCCGCGCGCTCGCGTGCCAGAGATGACTTGGCCAACGGCGCTGCCGCCCGCGCGTCCGGATCGAGCCACCGCTGGAAGCGGGCGTCAACCTTGCCGAGATCGTGCCAGGTGCCGGCCCGGCGCACGGCCTCGATGAGCGGAGGCGGCAGGCCCAGGGTGCCGGCGATGCGGGCCGCGACCTCGCCCACCGCCCCGAGGTGGTCCGCGAGGTCATGGGAGGCGGCGGCGAAATTCAGCTCGTCGAAGGAATCCGCCCGCAGGGCGACGGTCGCCCAGCGGCGACGCAATGGGGCCGGCGCCACCGAGGGCACGTCATCGATCGGTCGGGCGACGACCGGCCCCAGTTCGTCGAGGAAGCCCTGCCATTCGTCATCACTGAGCCACGGGTGCGGCGGACAGGCACGCAGGGCGGCGCGAAGCTCGGTGAGCAGGACCGCCTCATCGCTCTCGGGCTCATCGGATGGCTGGGTCAGCCCCTGGACCAGGTCACGGACCGCAGGGATCTCAAGGCAGCCGGGCGCGAGGTTGTCAAGGAGCACCTCGCTCAGGAGCAGGGTGTGCGAGGCCAGCGGGGAGACATCCAGGACCGGGGTCGTGGACTTCGGGTTCCAGCCGAACCCGTCGTAGCATCCGTCGTGCGGTGCCAGAACCACGACATCGCCAGGCCGGAGCGCCGCGATCGGGACGGTCTCAAGGGAGGCGCGGTCGGCGGCCAATCGGCGCACTGCGCCGTCGCCGAGTGCCTCGCGGGCCTCGTGGAGCGGGAAGTCGACGGCCTCGCTGGCTCGGATCGTCGGCACCAAGCGCACCCCGTCGTCCGATCTGTGGGCGCGCCACACGATCGACACGTCGCCGCCCGGGTCGAACCCGTCCACGAACAGCTCGATGGGGGCCTCCCCTGGCGGAGGCGCGGTCGTCTTGGCCCATTCCCACAGGTGGGCCGGCAGCAGCTCCCCGACCCGCCGGTCGACGTCTTGGGGCGGTCCCAGGAGCGCGGCGGCATTCCCGGGGGAGAGGTCCACCGGTCCGGCGTGCCCGGCCGCTTGCAGGGTCGACCAGACGTCGGCGGGCTCCACACCGTACACCGGCCAGGTCGTGCGGTCGGCCGGGTGACAGATCACACAGAGCGCATCGGGACGGGTGCCGAATCGATTCACGCGCCCGAGCCGCTGTACGAGGCTGCGAACCCCGGCCGTCTCGGTCACCAGATGGTCGAAGTCGACGTCGGCGCCAACCTCCAAGGTCTGGGTCGCGACCACCACGAGCGGACGGTCCCGCCGCGTCGCCTGGCCGGCCCGCACCCCCGTGAGGGGATCGAGCAGGCGGTCGCGGATCCGGTCACCCTCGCGGTCGCGGACCCGTCCGGTGAGCAGGCACACCTCGGCCGGATGGCTGGATCCGCGGCGCGCCGTCCTCAGCCGCTCGGCGACCGCCCGGGCCGTCCCGGGCGTGTTCGCGAAGACGACGCAACTCTCGGCGCGACCGCCGACCGCCATCAGGGCGTGTGTCGCGAGGGCGTCCGCGAGCTGCGACGCCGCTGTCTCGATGAGCTGGGCCCGCTTCGGCGCGGACAATCGCTGCGCCACCACCGGATGCTGGCGATCCGTATCGTCCAGGTCGAAGCGCTCACCGGCGGCCTCGCCCGTGGCGGTCAGCGCGACCACCACCGGCCGCGACCGCACGCCATCGATGACCGCGGTGGGATCGCCCGTGTCGCACTGGGCGAGTCGGTCCGCCAGCTTGATGAGTGGGCGAGCGAGATGCGCTTCATCCAGCAGCACCAGACTGTCGATCCCGGCAAGGGCCGCGTCGACCGGTCGCATCGACGTGCTGGACCCGTACCCGCGGAACAGCCAGCGGCTCGCAAACATCGGCACCGTCGCCAACAGCAGGGCCGGCTGGGAGGGGTCGGGGGCCCGCGCCCCCAGGTCCGCCCCGCCTCGCAGGCGCGCCACGTACAGGGGCGCCCGCGCCACACCGACGGCGGCCAGCGACCCGAGGACCGCTGCGACTGACTCCACGACGTCCCTGGCTTCGTCCGCGACCAGGCTCGAATCGGCGAGGAGCCCGGCGATGTGCACCGCGTGCTCCCAGGCGGCGTCGACGAGCTGCCGACGGTTGACGACATACCAGATACGGGTCGGTGCCCGCTTCGGCCCCGATACGGCCGTGTAGGCTAGGGCCCACACGGCGATGTCGAGGCAGCCGGTCTTGCCCAGGCCGGTGGGCACTCCAATGGCAGCCGGCCATTCGCGCGTGGCCACCTGGTCCGCGAGGCGCGCCTGCCAAGGGAGCGGCTCACGCCCACCATTGACGGCGCGGTAGAAGTCGACGAAGGGGGCCACGTCACCCATCGCTGGGCCCAGGGGACGGCTGGGGAAGCATCAGCCCAAACCCAAACTGCCGGGCACCGCCCAGCACCAGCGGCCCGCGCACCGGCGCGTCGAAGACGATCGCGAGATGGCCGTACGGTCGCCGCTCGCGCCCGGCCCGATAGACTTCAGTCGGGGCCAAGCAGAGTGCACCCTCGACAAGGGGTACCCGCGAGGTGCGATACCAGACCGGGCGTGGCTGCACACCCGCGTGCGCACACCAGCGTCCGACTTCGTCAAGACCCGGACCCACGCGTTGGAACCGTTCATGCAGTATGGGCGTCGCCGACACCCAGCGGCGGGCGGGACCCTGCCAGCGTTCGGGGGTTGCCGCGACTGGACGCCGCTCGCCGCCGTAGAGGCGCATCGTGGTCTCGAACACGCGCGGTCGTGCGAGCGTCGTGATGCGCCAGAGGGCGGCCCGGACCGTCTCGACCACCTCGCCGTCCGTCCCCGGAGGCAGCACGATCGCGGCCCCGTGCAAGCGCCCGCGCGCGCGGGCGTGGCCGACTTCCGGCAGCGCGAGACAGTACGCATGGTGATAACCATCGCCCTGGAAGCCGTGACCGGAGACAATGTTGGGGACGAGACCCGAGTCGCCGCCGACCTCCAGCGTGTAGCGCTCGAGCAGCGCAGCGCGCAGCGTCTCGGTCACCGCGAGCAGGTGACGCCCGCTGACGGGGGCGTCGAAACGCAGCCACGTGACGGTGGGCTGGGGCGCCGTCACCACGCGCCGCCCCGGTGGCCGATAGCACATGTAGTGGTTCGGGATCCACGCGCGGCGAACGGCCTCACCCTGCTGGAAGCGGCCGAAGGCCTCGTCGAGGGCGTTGAGGAATCCCTCGTAAGGCACGGGGAGGGTGACCGGGCCAGCGTTGTCGGGCGTCCAAGCGTCGCGGGCGTCGGTCACCTCGCGAGACACCGTAACCCGCGCCGGGCTGTCGCTACAGCCGAGGTAGCCGACGCGGCTGGCGCGCAGTGCCAGCGCGCGGAGGCTCCGGAGGTCGACCTCCAGATCGTCCCAGATGTACACGATCGACGGCGACGCCGGCGCGAGCCGGAGCCCGCCGCGAACGGCCTCGTTGCCACGGCCCGGGTACTCGTGGACCGCTGACGTCTCGCGGGTTGAATTGTCGATGTGGATCGCATCCCGCACGACGAATCGATCGTGCGTGTTTGAGGTCACCACCCTCTCTAACCCATCCGCGATGATGCGCGGGGGCCGGCTCCGTTCGAGAAGACGTAGCTCGGTGCCGTCGGTGACTTGCTGCCGGTCTCCGGTCCCGTCGGCAGCCACCAGCGCGGAGAAGAGGCGGGCGGGACTCGGCGGCCACTCACCGGCGCCCTCCTGGCCGGTGATCGATGTATCGGCGGCTCCCGTCGCCCGTATCGTGCCGTGGAGCAGCTCCACGGAGATCACGAGCATCAGTCGGCGCTCGGCCAGGTGCGGCGAATGGCATCGGCGAGGTTTGCGGCTGGCTCCAGGCGAAGCGGCACCGACGCCCACCGGGTGCCTACCGGAAGCCCCGCCCGCTCGGCGCGGGCGGCGCACGCGTCAACCAGAGCGCCCGCCTCGTCCGGTGTCGGTGGCCGGACCGCGTCCGCGCCAACCCCGAGCCAGGTCCACGTTGTGGCGGCGGGGCGAAGGTCGCACCCCGAGCGCAGATGGAATCCGCGCCCGAAGGCCGTCACATGGGCGGCCAGACCAAGGGCGGCCACTAGCGCACGCGCGGCCGCGTTGGCATCGTTGGATCCGGCCCGGATCCGACGGAGTGCCGCGAACGACACCGTGGAGCGCTGCTCGATCCGCGCGAAGGAGACACCGCCGGGTGCCTCCTTGTCTGACGGCACGGGGACCTGACCGTGGCCGATCTCCGACAGCCGCTCCTTCGTCTTCCCGCCCCCCACCTTCTTCTCTCCCTCGACCACCGTCCAGCCGGCGAGCAGGTCCTTCGGGTCGAACTCTGCCCGCTCGTCGACGCTGAGGTTGAGCGGGTCTCCCTTCAGAGCGTGCACCCGCGTCCCCAGCGTGGCGGGACGATAGCCGACAATCTCCGACACCCAGGACCGGGCCAGCTTCGCTTGGGAGCGCTTCCCCCCCAGATGTGACTGCCAGAACCCGAAGAGCAGCGCCTGGGGGAACCATTCCAGGAGCCCCTGGGGGTCGTCGCCCGTGGCGCCGAGAACCGTCCGGCCCACTGATGTCCGGGCGAAGGGCTCACCGTCGAGCAGAGCGTCACGGAGGTAGGCGTCCGCCTGCCGGTGTGGGAAGCGGAAACTCGACAACGATCGCGGCAGGTGCGGAGGCAGCGCGCCAAGGCCCGAGAGATCCAGCACCATCTCCGGCAGGCGGAGCCGGGCGCGGAGCCGCTCGAGTGCCGCCTCCAGCCGATTGGCCTGGCTTGGAACATTGTCGATCACGACGGCATCCACCACCTCGGGCGGCTCGACGGTGTCGTCCCAGCGGCGGTCCAACTGGTAGTGGCCGCCTTGATAGACGGCCGGCTTCACCGGCGCAAACGGGCCGGCCAGCGGTTCCAGGACGGTCCGGATGGTCACCCCGGCCTCCGAGGCGGAGTCGGCCAGGGCGGAGACGAGGGCATCGGGAGTCAGGTCCATCGGGGCTCCTCGGTGGATATGTCGGACCGGCGCGTCGGACCCCCGCCCTGCGCTCCATATCTACGGCTGTGCTCGCCGCTGGGCGTTACGCGAGCGTCGCAATCGGGCAACCGAATCGTGCACTTGCAGAGCCAGTGGCGAGGCCGCGGTCGGATGCTATACGCGAACTCGCCGGACCGTCGGCCGAAGGCGCACCACCGCGCGGCAGGCCCGGATCCCGTTCGGTGGACGAGATGACCCCGCGGAAGGGTGTCCGAACCCGCCAACGGGGGCTTCCAGTCAGCGTGGGAGAGGAGGCACTCAGAGCAAAGCGGCATCCGGCATCCACCCGTTGCCAGCGGCGGATCGAGGCGGCTGGCCCCAGCCGCTTCCCGACCGCTCACCTTCCCCCGTGGTCCACGAGGAACAGCCTCCAAAACCGAGCCCTTCCGGCGGGGCCGGTGGCGAGTACTCTACACAGCCGAACGGGGGTACGGCCAGACCCCGGTTTCGGACAGTCAAGGTCCACGGCGGCCTGGCCGAGCGGAGACGCCGGCAGCTGACGCGGCTTTGCAAGGGATGTGATGCCGCGGGCCCCGGACGGATCCTCCAGGCGAAGCGGCGCGACCCCCTGCCTACGCATCAATCCCGACTCCTGCTTCCCAGATTGCGTTGTCCAGTTCATGCGCGGTCCACGGCCTGCGCAACCGCTCTGCGGCCCGAGACACCACTCCGACTGCCTCGGCATTGGAGACCGCCCTGCCCAATGCGCCCTTCACAAATCGATGCACATGGACATCCGGTTTGACCGTTGCGACGCCTTGACGTAGAGCCAGCCAACGAAACACACCTTCGGCGAAACTGAAGGTGTACCCGTTCCGCTTGAACTGTACACGCCCCTTGAAATCCGTGTCGTAATCCGCCTTCGCAACCCACGCCCTCAGGTCGAGGAGGTCACCGATGTTCGCCTTCCTGAGAAACGCGACGAACAGCCGCAGTAGCCAGGCCCGATCCCAACGATGGTACCCCCAGAGTGCGACGGCGAGTTCATCGTTTCCCTCCTTGGTCTCCGGATACTTCGAGAAGAGGGCGTCAAAGTCATCGAGGGTGCGAAGCTCTCTCCGCCAACGGTCGTCATAGTGGCGGGCCGCCTTTGCAACCTGAGGCGTTTTCATATTGAAGTCGATAGCGGTGAGGCTGAGCGCTGTCCCAAAATCGAAGTCCGTGTAGTCGCGACGGGCCGGCCCGAGCTTCTCCGCTGCTCTTGCCACAGCCACAACATCGTCGTCACTTATCATGTCTATTCGCTCTCCTCTGGCCCAACGGGCTGCGGAGGTCCGGAACGTTGTCGAGGCCCAGACCGATGCTGGGGCGCTGTACGCATCGGTCCTTCCGCTGGCCCTGCTGCCCACCATTGACCGTCCGGCTCGTCATGCTCGTCATGCCCGTCAGGGTAGGCCGAAGTGGCCGGACGGACAACCCGCCCGCGATTGGCGAACTTGATCATCAGCCCTTCGGCCAGCCCCCGGGCGGCGCCGGGATCTGCTTCAGCCGGGCCTCCATCCGTTTGGTCAACTCGTCCAGGTAGCTCGCCTGGCCGGCGACCGTTCGGTAACTGGCCTGGGGCACCCGCTCCTTGACCACTGCATAGAGCTCCCACATGACGTCGCGCTCCACCTCAAAGGCGGCCCGCCAGCCGGCGGCGGCCGCCTTGGCGCGTTGCTCCGGCCCGGCGGCCGCCGCGAGCTCCTGCTGCAGGCCCGCCACCTCGGCCTCTCGCTCCCGCTGGCCGGCCCCCAGCCCCTCGGCCCGGGCTCGCTTCCGGGTCCGGGCCAGCTCGGCCTCACGGGCCTCTCGGTCGCCTCGGAGCAGGGCTCCCATCGAGACGCCCGCCGCGGCGGCGCGGGCGGCCAGGGCGTCCCGCTCCCCGATGGTCATCATCACGCCGACCGTCACGTGGCCAGCGCGGTGGCGCGCCCGCGACGGCGGCTCCCGGCGGTCGGGCTGGACGAGGCGGATCGACCGGGCCATGGCTGGCCGGCAGCATAGGCATCAGGGCACCTCTCAGGGCACCCGTCAGGACAGCCATCAGGGCAGGCATCAGGCCACCCCGTCAGGACACCCCCGATGGGGCGCGTCATCCCCGAGTGGATCTCACCGACGATCTCGCTACGGTCTCCCCGTCATCCCGTCTCCCCGCGGGCGCCACGCGATCCGAAACGACGCCCCCGCGATACCCCTCCGCCCCGGGGGGAGGGCTGGCTCGCCAGGCCCGTGGGTCCGTGGCCGACACCGGGGCCGATCGGCCCTCGCAACCGAACGCCGACCCCCGGCTCTCCGCGAGCCTGGGGCCGGCTGCCGCCTGTACTGGGTCAGTTTGGCCCGCGGGGGGCTTGATTGGATGCCCCGCGAGGTGCTTCGGCGCCTGCTGGGTGGCTGCGTCCGCCATGGCGTGCGCCAGGTGATCGTACTCCTGGAGCAGGTAATCCGAGACGAGGTCTCG
Source organism: Candidatus Micrarchaeia archaeon (assembly GCA_035533215.1). GTDB lineage: Bacteria > Chloroflexota > Dormibacteria > Aeolococcales > Bog-877 > DAHUZL01. The sequence goes on from DATLUG010000028.1 coordinate 156,025, forward strand.
GGGATCACCTTCTACATCTGGCGCACCCCGGACGGGGAGGGTCGGCTACGGCTCCAGGGCGACTTCCCCTATGGGAACCGCGACCTTCATTTCGCCGAGGCTGGTCGGCATGGGGACGGCCGTGGGCGGAGCGTGCCCGCTCCACCGTCTACGCGTCATCGGCTAGGGGATGCTGGCGTTGCACTTGGGTAGCCGACCATGAGCGGCCTTGTACGCGGTCAGCAGTTCCCGCTCGCGGCCTCTTGCCCGATCAGATGCCGTCACCTGGCGCCGGTACTGGGTCGCAGCCTTTGTGCATGCACCTTCGGTGCCCGACTGATGGCTCTGCAGGCGAGAACGAAGGCTGCTCTCGGAGCTGCCGACGTAGATGACCTCACCCGCCTGGGCGAGTTCGTACACGCCCGGCCCCGTTGGGGCTTTGTCCACGTTCCCTTGGGTGGACGCGCGCCACTCTGCGTCGGCCACGGCCCTATCCTCCTGAGCCCAGCGCCAAGGTCGCGCCGGGGCGGTCCAAGCGTACACCCGCACCTCAGCACATGGGGCCGATCTGCTAGAGCGCTCAGGCTAGACTCGGAGTCGTGGACAACTGGGCTTGGGCCTACGGAGCGGCCGTCCCCACGGCTGCTGTAGGGGCGGGGCTGGTGGTGGCCCCAGACGCCCGCGTGGTTGGGGCCGCCTTGGTGGTGGCGGCCGCACTTCTGGGGCTTGGAGGCACGCTCAGGGTCCGGGCCGTGCTTGCTCAGTGGAGCGGGCGGCTACAAACGCGCTGGTTCTGGTGGCGTCTTCGGCGGAGTCGCCGCCGCCAGGGCCAGAGTGGCAAGCCCGTGCCAACTGTCCACGCGTTCGTGGGCACGCACGGGATTCCACCTCCGGGGAGTGCGGTCGCCGCGGTGGATGTTGAGAAGATGGAATTCGAGACGACGGGAGGCGGAATCCGGTGGATAGCTTGGAATTCACCTCCGCGCGCGCTCCACTTTATGAGTCCCGTGAACCGTATCGTCGAGTACGGCGCTTGGCCTTACGAACTCCTCTCGTGGCGCGGCCGCTTCACCCTCGTTCGGATCATGCCAACTGGGATGTGGCTCGACGATCACCGGATTGCGAATGTGGTAGTCGCGTTCGAGATCGAGCCTCGGGATGGTGCTACCCGAGGAGCGCGACGATCTCCTCGATCCGCCACACATGATCCGTCACCCCAGCCGCCATCGCCGGGGTCCGAGGATACGGGCTAGTGTAGTGTTGCCAAAATGGCTTTACCACGACCGACCTTCGCGAGGATGTCGTTCACTGACGCGGTCCACACGAAGGGCTGGGGTTCGTCGTTGTACGCGTCCAAGTACTCGTGGATCGCCGCGATCAGATCGGCGAC
>DATLUG010000029.1:0-138026 GCA_035533215.1 Candidatus Micrarchaeia archaeon
CAGCTGCTGCAGCGCCGGGTAGACCGCCCCCGGGCTCGGTCGCCAGAGGCCCCGGCTCCGCTCCTCGATCGCCTGCATCAGCTGGTAGCCGTTGCGGGGCTCCTCCGCCAGCAGGACCAGGAGGGCCGCGCGCACATCGCCGCGGCGGGCGCGCGGGCCGCCCCGGAAGCCGCCCCAGCCGCCACCGGCGAAGGCGCCGCCGAAGGGGCCCGAGGGAAACCGGGGCCGCCCCGGGCGGCCGAACCCGCGCGCCCACTCCCGCGCCATCACCCGGCCGGCGAAGGCCATCCGGGCCATGTGGGGCCAGCATCCCCCGTCCGGCCACGTTCCGTGTGCGGTCTCGGCGTCCATGGCGTGTACCTCACAGCTTGCTCGTCCCAGGAGCATCACGATATATCTTAGCTCTATCGCTGTCAAGCCAGCGCACCGGGTCGCCGTTCGCCGCCCGACCGGCTGGGGAAAGCACCAACCTCGTCAGGTGCCCACCGAGGACCACCCACGTTCCCGACGCCTCGAGCGTGGCGGAGCTCCGCCGCCGACAGCACCGCGAGGGCAGGAGTCTCGACGCTCTCGTCTCGGCGCTCCTCGCGGAGGCGCTGGCGAGTCTCCCGACCAGCTCGATGCGCTCGAATGGCCACCGACACCCATGCGGGGGCTGTTGAACTGAAGGATCGGGCGGCCGTCCGGCGGATGATCGGCACCCCCTGAGGCGCGGTGCTTGTCGACCACAAACGTGGTGCGTTCTCCGGATCTCCCGCACGCCTCCGGGGCGAGGCCCTCTGCCCGTTGGCGCCATCGGCGGGCTGGTCGTGGCGGGTCCCCGCATGGACAGTGCCCGAGCGCCACCGGCGAGCGCCTGTCGAGCGCCAGCGGGGCGGCGCCCAGGGCGACCTCCTCGAGTGGGCCGGGGTCGTTCTCGGCATCGGCTCCATGCGGTCCGCGCGCGCACACGCCGATCGCGACGGGCGCCGAGCGCGCGGCGTTTCGGTTGCCACAAAGCTCTGGCCGCGCGCTGGCGACGGGTGGCCACGGCAAGGTGGATCTCCGTCGCGCTGTTCTCGATCCTCCGCTGGGCATGGCTGGCCGCGGCGGTGCCGCTGCGCCTCGTGGTCGGACTGGGGTCTGCCGCTCGTTCGTCCGTTCCCGGCCGGCGCGCCTGGGTGGCGCGACGCGGCCGCGCGCTCGCGCCGCGCTCTGCAGCGCCGCCCGCGGGCGCCTTGCGGGAGGGCGACCGGCGCCACCGAGGCAACCTCGCCGCAGGGGGGCCCGGCCTGAGCTGTCCCGGGGTGCTCCCCGCGTGGCACCGGTGTCCCGCCGGTGGGCGAAGGGACAACGGTCAGGCGGCACTCAGACGAGGGCGATCCGTCGCGCCAGGTCGGGATAGTCGACGACAAGCCCGTCGCCATCCACGACCAGCTCGGCACGGAACTCGGAGTCGAGCGCCCTGTACTCCACCAGCGCCGAGTCGAGGTCCAGCCGGCGCAGGTGGCGATAGCGTTGCGGGCTCACCGTCACCGCCAGGTCGGGGACCGAAACCCAGGCCATCCGCAAGTCGAGCGGTCGCGCCGGCGGTGCGCCCCGCCGCCCCACCAGGTCGTGGCGAAGGATCGGCATGGTGTTGGTGAACGGGCAGAGCCCCAGATCGCCGTCGAGGGCGCCGGTGAGAGCGGAGGGGTCCGCGCAGCCGGGGGGCGGAAGGATCCCCATGCCGTCGCGTGACGCATCGGCCCTCCACGTCCCGTCCTCCGCACGCTCCAGCCGCAGCGTGCGCGCCCAGCCGTCGCCCCACACCGCGACCCGGAGGCGGCGCGTCACCCAGTCGGAGCCGGTCACCAGGCGGTAGTGGAGGAGAGAGCCGGGGAGGGAGCTGGAGCCCTCGGCCAGAAGTCGGTCGGCCCCCAACTCCGCTCGAACCACCTCGATGCGGTCAGGATCGAGGCCCTGCCATGCCACCGCGCGGGTCGTCGCCAAGGGACCACTCCGCTTCCACCCGCCAGGATCGCTCCACCCTACCAGCGCGCCGGTGCTCACCGGAGCCCGCGCGCCGCAGCGGACGGGCTGGTCGATGCGCTCCGGCGGACCGCGCCCCGGGCACCCGTCCCTACTGGGCGGCCGTGACCTCGAGCCGGCCGATGCCGAGGATCGGGGCCTCGTCGGCGGGGTCCGGATCGGAGCATGTCCACGTCCCGCGCGCCTCGGAGCAGTCCCGGTAGTTGGAGCTCAGCACGCTGCCGTCGCTGCGCCGGAACTCGACCCACACCGTGCGGGCGTCGTCGGGAGCCAGGGTGAACGACACCGATCGGACCGAAGGGTCGAGGCCCCGCATGTCGACGGCGTAGTGGATGTCGGCCACGGTGAGGCCGGAGATCGGCCCGGTGCCGAGGCTGGCCCCCGAGGCGTCCAGGGACCCGCTGGCCGCGTGCGCGTAGGTCGGCCCCGGCGCTCAGCACCCCGAGGACGAGGACCGCGGCCAACGGCACCGCTCCTCGACCCCTGGTCATCACCCTGTGCTCCGACGGACGCGGGAGCCCGGGACCGGACCGGGGGCGCCGACGCCAGCGGTCACCGCTCCAGACGGACCGGCCGGCGGCCACGGCCGGCAGACCTCACGACCCACCATGACGGCCGTTCGCTGCGGGTGGACGGGCGCGCCCGTCCCGCACCACCACCAGGACCAGTCCCTCCCCGAGGAGGACCAGCAGGCCGCCGAGGAGGAACGGCACGCTGGCGCCGGTGTCGGGGGTGCTGGCGGTCGCGCCTGCGACCGCCCCGCTCGGCGAGGGCCCGGGGGTCCCATGCGCGGCCCCGGCCAGTGTGGGCGTCGGGCTCGCGGTGGTGGCCCCGACGACGCCGCCGGCCGGAGTCGGCGTCGGCGTCGGCGTCGGCGGCGGCGTCGCCACCGTCATCACCTCCAGTTCGATCGCCGGCTGCACGCTGGCCTCCTGGGCCGGCCGCGGCCCCGAGCACGCCCAGACCCTCCCGTCTCGCCACAGGACGAGTACGGAGAGCCGTCGGAGGTCCCGCCAACAGCGCCGAACTCGGCCCAGATCGGCTAGGTGCTGTCCGGCGTGAGCGTGAAGGACACCGCCTCGAACGTCTGGTCCTGCATCCTCGGGTCGAGGGTGTAGTGGAGGATGCCAGCGGTCCATCCCGTCTTCCCAGCCGCGGTCTGGTGGCCGACGAGGCTCGCCAGCCAAACCGGGCCTCTGCTCCCTGCCCCTGCGGCACCCGACGTCGACGCCACGGTCATCGTGACCAGACCGAGCCCGATCAGCGCCGCCCCACCAGGAGCAGGTGCCGAACCAGGAACGATCCGGATCCGATCGACATCGCGGGCCCGCGCGCCGACTCGCCCTGGGCCGAACCTACCGCCGGGTGCTGGCTCGCTCGGCCGGCGGGCGCCGGGAGCTGCCGCCGCGGGGCGAGCTAGGCGATCCGTTCTGACTCCTGGCCCCGGCGAATGCCGCGATCAGCCGGCTGTGGTCGGAGAGTGACCCGCTCGGGCCCCGCGCCGGGACAGCCGAAGTGTCGTCCTCCGAGGCGGTGTGCTGGGGCAGCGGATTCGATCTGGTGCGGTAGAGATAAACCACCCCGCTGTCGAGGACCATGTACGAGGTGGTCGAGCCATCCTCCGCGGCCAGGATCAGCGTCTCGAAGCGCTTGGCGAGCCCGACCAGGCCGTCGAACGACTCAAGCTCGATGAGTCGGCCATCCGGCGCGCTCAGCACGGGCACCAGCAGCGCTCCGTGACGCGCCTCGATCCGCACCCGCTCATCGCGGTGATTGAGCGCTCCCAGGATGCTTCGGCTGGACACAGCAGCGAGAGCCAGGGCAGCAGCCAACAGGCCGAGGGCGATGAACTCCGCCTGCCGAAGCGGCAGCGAGAGCTCACGGAACGAGAGCGCGCTCGGCACGTCCACCACCCGCGGGATGATGCCCGTGCTGGTCACCCGATACAGTCGGGAACCCCCCGTGGCGGGGGGCTGCAGGACCTGACCATTCAGGGTGAGGGTGAGCGCGGGCGCCATGACGGTGTTGAGAGGAAGGCCACCGACCGACCCCCGCACCCTGATCACAGGGACCAGCCGCACCGTCACCGGTTGCTGGAACCCCCCTGCGGCTGCGCCGTACTGCTGCGCGATCACCGCTATTTCGTGCAGGGAGAGGGTTCCGCGGACCGCGCCGCCGCTGCCGGTGAAGGCGGTCGGACGCTGAAGCTGAAGCGTCCGACTCAGGCCCTGCCCATTCTGGACCCTGGCTGTCATCTGAGCCGTTCCCGCCGCCACCAGCGTCTGGTCGCTCGTCAGGCGGAACGCGAAGGACACGCCCAGGGCGTGGACCAGCTTGAGGAAGACTGGCTGGCCGGTTACCACCCTGGGTGCAGCGTAGATCGAGTCAGGGTTGACCGCTCCCGAGTAGCTGAAGGTCCCCGAGACGCGATAGCCGATGGGCCGGGCCGTGGCCCGGACCGCGGGCTGCGCCAGCGCAATCCCACCGAGCCCGAAACCGGCCAGGCCCAGCACGGCGGCCAGCACGAGCAAATCGAAGCGGAGCTGACGCGGGTGCGAGCTCGGTGGACGACGTGGGTCGGTGGCGGAGCGATCAGACATGGTGCCGGTGCCTCCTTCGCACATGCCGTGAGGGCCGGGCCGGTGAGACGGTCAGGATCCACAGGGCCCCCAGGATGACCGCGGCGACAATCGGGGTGCGCAGATATTCGACCAGGAGGCCGGCCTGAGGCAGGTGGATCCACTCTGCCCCGACGATCTGCGACCGGGTCGGCTGGTAGGGGTCCGCGAACTTGTTGTTGTCGCCCTTGAAGGTGTATCGACCTCTGCGTTCCGCGACGATCCGGTGCAGAACCACAAGGCCCTTCAACTCGGGATCGCGATAGCCAGCCACCTCGCCGACCCGATACCGGCTCTCGGCCTTCACCACCACCAGGTCGCCGGTGTGATAGCGGGGCAGCATGCTGACGCCGGACACCACAGCGTAGAAGGAGCTGCCCCCGAGGGGCACCGGCATCACGACCCGCCAGGCTCCAGCAACCGCTCCAAGCAGCAGCAGCCACAGGAGGGTCCGGATCGCCCGTGCTGCCATCCGGGAGCCGAGCGCGGACCTTGTGCCCGCAGGAGTGCGGTCACCGAGGCTCAGGTTGGCCACCGTCATGGCTGCTCCGTTCAGAAAGAGGTGGGCTGGTCTCGCAAGGGCCACGAGGAGCCGGGCAGCGTCCATGCGCTGCCCGGCTCGTTCGCCGCTCGGATGTGACTACGACGTGGCGCGGACGTGCAGTGACGTGATCGGGCCGGGAGCGACACCACCCGGGAAGTTGCAGTTCCAGCTGGTGAAGCTGTAGGGCTCACTCTGATTGCTGCCGGGCTGAACTCCGTTGACCTCGCTGCAGACCTCCCAGGCCGTGATCAGGGTCCCGTTCTTGTCGAACGCGACATACGCATTCGCGGCGGGCGGCTCGGTCCCGTTCGAGGCCTCCGCCTGGAAGCTGACCTGGCAGATGCTGCCGTTGTTGGGGCATGCGTACCCCTCAGTGTTGTCGTTGTAGCTGATGTGGTTGATCAGGTATCCGGAGACGACGCCTGAGCCACCGCCGGCGCCGGTCTGGTCGATCTGATTGCTGGCCATGAACGCGAAGCCGGAGCCTGCGATCACCGCGCCCGCGGCGAGCAGAATGACCCTGGTGCGAAGTCCTCTCATCGTCTCCCTCCGAAGCGGCGGTCTCTGACCGCCAGCGCATGGAGCATCGCGGATGCCCTCGCCCGCGGTTCCGGAGGGATCGCGGCGGAGCGCTCGGCGTGGATGCCGCTCGCCGCAAGGTCCAGGACCGGCACGAGAGCCCGGTGCTGGATCTCAGGATCGCGACCCGGGCGACGCCCGTCATCTACAAGCTTGTAGATTTCTGGGCGGGACGAGCCCTCACCGCCGCACCTGTTGCCCGCGCCATGGCGGTCCAGCGCGTCGTCGCCCGCCGCCCAGCCGGCCTGCCAGGCGCGCGCGATCGCCGCCTGCTGCGTGTGGACGTCGAGCTTGCCCAGCACGGCGTGGATCTGGCTGCGGACCGTCCCGACCGCCACACACCACTGCGCGGCGATCTCGTCGGCGGTGAGTCCCTCGACCAGCGACCGGAGCACGTCCCGCTCGCGCCGGGTCAGTCGAACGAACGGGGCCAGCCGCGCCTTCTTCTCCGCCCGGCCAGCGCGCAGCTCGGCGAGCAGTCGGTCCCGCTCGCGGCTCGTCAGAGCGGTGCCGCCCCTGGCCACCTGGGCCACCGTGGCCACCAGCTGCTCGAGCGGCTCGGACTTGCAGACCAGGCCGACGGCGCCCTGTGCCACGCAGCCAGCGAGCCGGATGCGGTCGGAGCTCCCGCTGAGGACGACCACCCGCGCTCCGGCGCGGGACAGGGGCTCCACCAGCTCGGCGCCGTCGACTCCGCCACCGAGGTCGAGGTCGAGCAGCACCACCGGTGGTGCTGCACCCACCCCGGCCACCGCTGCCAGCACCCCCGGAGCCGTCACCGGCTCGGAGGTCACCACCACCGACGGCAGCCCGTGGGCCCGGAGGGCAGCGGCGAGGCTGGCGGCCACCATCGCATGGTCCTCGACCACTGCCACCGCCGCCTCTGTGGCGGTCTCCCCTGCGCGGTCCACCCTCACGCCCGCCCTTCCAGCGGCCCGGTGGCTCTCCGGGGCGTGGAGGCGCTAGCCTGCCGACGGTCTCGGTCCGCTGGAGGATCCGGCTGGGCCGACCTCAACCGCAGGACGAAGCGGGCCCCCCCTCCCGCTCGGTCCTCCACCCCGACGTCACCACCCTGCTCACGTACCAGCCGGCGCGCGATGTGGAGCCCGAGGCCCTCGCCGACCGCGGCGGCATCTCCGCGCCATCCGCGGGCGAACGCCGCCTCCCGGTGGGCGGCGGGGATACCCGGTCCCCGGTCCTCGATGGTGACTGTCGCCACCCCCGCCTCCACGCCCGCGGTCACCAGCACCGGCGACCCCGGTGCGTGGACCCGGGCGTTGTCGAGGAGCGCCCGCACGGCGCGCGCCAGCATGGCCGGCTCGGCGGCAGGCGCCTGCAGCCGGTCGCGGAAGTCGAGCCGGACGGGGAGTCCCTGCCTCCGGGCGACGGCCGCCTCGCGGGTCAGCACCTCAGCCAGACTGAGCGCGCTGCCGAGGGGCCGATCCGCGGCCGCCAGGGACGCGAGGCTCTCCAGCCCCCAGCGAACGAACTGGAGCGCCTCGCGGGCGTCGTCGGACTCCAGCTCCTGGACGCGGGGCTCGAGGAGGTGCAGCCCGCTCCGCATGGCGAGGAGGGCGGAGCGGACCTCGTGGCGAGCCTCGGCCGAGCGCGCATGCTCCGTCCGGCGGGAGTGCTCGAGCGCGAGGCGGCGCACCTCCGACTCCCGCAGCGCGGAACCCTGGGTGACGATGCGGGCCCGAAGGGTGACCACTGCCCCGACGACGGCGCAGAGCGCCGCCTCGAACCGGAACGCGCTCGGCATCGCCGTGGCGCTGGACAGTCGAGCCACGCCCAGGACCACCGCCGCGCCGGACTGCGCCAGCACCAGCAGGCTGACCGAGAGGTACAGGTGCAGCGGCCGTCGCTCGCGCCACCAGGTGACCGCATACACACCGGCCACGAGGGTGGACGCGATCGCGACCGCCGCCCCGCTCACGACCTGGCCAACCGCAGGCGCCCGGGAGGCGCTCTGGAAGCCGGTGAGGACGAGGGCGCCCGCGAGGAGGAGGGTCGCGGGCGCGAGCCATGTGCGCCAACCCCCGGTGACCATCCGAGAACTGAGGACGCGAGCGGCGGGCCAGACCAGAAGGCAAAGGCCCGCGATCAGGGCGATGGAGGCCCCGATGTCGAGGGCCTGGAGGTTGCCGCCGACGTCGAGGAGCGCTGGTCGGAGGCCCACGGCCAGCAGCCTCGGTGCCTCGATCACCCCGAAGACGAACAGGCCGGCACTCACCGGGAGCCACTCCGCGGGCTCCCCGGCGATCTGCCACATCAGAAGGCAGGCGGAGGCCCCGAACAGGGCCAGCACGACGGTTCCGAAGGCCAGCCCCTGGTCAAGCGCAGCCGCCTGATAGGCTGCGGCCACGCCGTGGTGGCTTGCGAGCAGCGCCTGGCCCACCCAGGTCGCCACCGCCGGCGCCCCGCCGAGCAGCACCGGCCGCACCCAGGACCTGGAGGCGCCAGCCGCCGGGGACCTGAACCGCCAGCCCGACTCGATCGCACCCGATGCGCGGGCGGCACCGTGCGGCGGGGACCGCGTCGGCATCGCTCGGGGACGACTCGCCAAGGCCACCTCCGCCCAATTGGCTCCACGGAGACCGTGGAGTCGAGGCGGGGGCGGGTTCACTCTGGCTCCCCCCGAGCGCAGTGACCACGCTTCAGCCCGAGGTTCGACGCCTCCCCACTAGTGGACCGATCATCGGCCCCGCCGGCCGGCGGGGGCCAGAGGGTCACCCCCCAGACCCGGACGGGTGTCAGCCCCCGAGCGCTCGGGCGGCCGGTCGCATCCGGGCGCCGAACCCCCCCGGTCGGGGTCCAGATGCGGTACCGTTCGACTGCAGACACGGGGGTGGCGGGCGGCCGCTCCGCCAGGGTGACGGAGGGCGCGCGGACCGGTGCATCAGACGTCCGACCTCGGTGATGACGCGCGTTCGGCGATCCTCGCCTGGAAGCACGACCCGGAGGTGCGGCGCCGGGCGCTTGACGCCGACCGGCTCGCCGTGGTGGAAGGGCTGCGGACGGTCGCGGACGCGGCTGCGGTCCGGCTCCTCGCCGGCGACGACCAGCGAGGCGTCCTCACCCTGATCGCCGAGAGCCAGGACGCCGACCCGGCGCGGCTCGCCGCGATCGGGCCCTTCGGGCTCGCCGGCGAGCGGCTTCCGGTGGCGGTCGGACAGTTCCGGCTCGGGGCGGTGGTGGTGATCGGCGCCCGAGTCCCGGCCCGGCTGTGGCGGCCTGCGGGCGAGTCCCTCCTCCGCCTTGCGCGTCTGGTCCTCCACACCGAGGCCCTGGCCAGCTCGGGCCTGGAGCATGTGGCCGACCTCCAGCGGGCCCGACGGCTCATGACCGCCGCCGACGATCAGGTGCGTCGCCGTGTGGCCGAGCAGCTCCACGGGCACGTCCAGACCCGGCTCGTGGTCCTGTGGCACCGGCTCGGCGAGGTGCTGGAGCTCGTCGATCACGAGCCGGCGCGAGCGCGCGCGCTGCTCGCCGACGTGCGCGAGCAGGTCGACGAGCTCCGCGAGCGGGACGTCCGCGAGATGAGCCACCGGCTCCACCCGATCAGCACCCGGATCGGCCTGGAGCCTGCCCTGCGCTCGGTCGTCGCCGCCTACGCCGGCTGCCTGGCGATCCGGCTCACCTTCGACCCGCGCGTACGCGCCCTCGACGATCCAGCCTCCCCGGTGGTCCAGGAGCCGATGCGCTTCGCCCTCTATCGGATCGTGGAGGAGGCGCTGGGGAACGTCGCCCAGCACGCCCACGCGCACACGGTCCAGGTGCGAGTCACCCTGGTGGGCGCCGGACGGCTGGAGCTGGTGGTGGCCGACGACGGGATCGGGCTCGCTGGGGCCAAACCACGCCCCGGCCTCGGGCTCACCACGATCGCCGACCGCGTCCACGGCCTCCACGGCACCTGGCGGCTGCGGGGAGCGCCGGGCCGCGGGACCACCCTGCTCGTGCAGGTTCCGCTGCCGGACACCGCCCGGGTGGCGGAGACGGCGTCCCTAGGCTGGCTGAATTCGATCGACGACGGCCTCGGCGCTGAGGTCGCGCTTGCTGAGGATGGGCGCGAGCCCGAGGGCGCGGGCCGCGTCCTGGTAGGGAGCGGGGTCGGTGGCGGTCACCAGGACGACGGTGGCTGCGGGCGCGACCTCACGGACGCGGCGGGCGGTCACGAGTCCGGTGACATCGCCCATGAAGAGATCGAGGAGGACGATGTCGGGGTGGAGGCTGGCGATGAGCTCCAGCGCCTCGGCCCCGGTCTTGGCGCCCCCGACCACCGCGAGGCGGCCGTCTCGATCTAGGAGGCGGCCGGCCAGCTCCAGGAACTCCGGCTCGTCGTCGACGACGAGGACCGTTCGCGCTCCACCGGGCGGCGGCACGGGCATCAGCCGGTGCCGACGAGGTCGCAGTCGCCAGCCGCGCGAGGGTGCGCTGGCGCCAGCGCACGACCGAAATCGGCGAGTGCTCCTCTGCGCACGTCCCCTCGCTCCCCGTCCACTCCGCAGGGTCGGTGCGGCACCCGCTCCAGCCGCGCTGTCGCCGCCATCATGCCCGGCGCGGGCAGGAGTGGCCAGGGTGCTGCCACCCGACCGGCCGGACAGCCGGCTCCGACGACCGGAGCACATCCACGACCACCCTCACGACTCGAGGCGGTGTCCGAGATACGTGAGCACCGCCTGGACGCGAACGTGGAGCGAGCCGTCCGCCCGGTCGATCGCCAGCGCCTGGTAGAGCAGGTTGATCTGGTTTTCGACGGACTTCTCGGCGAGGCCGAGCTGCTCGGCGATGCCGCTGTTGGTATACCCCTGCGCGATCAGGTCAAGGACCTGGAGCTGGCGGGGGGTGAGCGTGCCGAGCGGGCCAGAGAGCCGGCTGCTCCGCCGCTTGAGTAGCTGCGGGTCGAGCACCACCAGCCCCGCGGCCGCCCCCTCGATCGCACGGACCAGCGCGGACACGTCCGCAACCGACCGCTTGAGCAGGTACGACCATCCGGCGAGCTCCTCGGGCCTGACCCCGGAGAGGAGCTCGGCGTCGGCATGATTGGAGAGGAGGAGCACCCCGACCCGGGGGACCAGCTGCCGCATCTGGACCCCGACACGGATCCCGGTCCAGCCGCCGGCCAGCTCGATGTCGAGGATCGCCACGTCGGGCCGGACGTGGGGTGCGGCCTCGAGCGCCTCGGGCGCGGTCGCGAAGGCGCCGACGACCCGCAGCCCGGGGCGGTCCAGCGCCCGCACCAGCAGGTCGCGAAAGAGCGGCTCGTCCTCGAGGACCAGGATCCGGAGCCGCTTGCCGGGCTCGGCTGCCGGCCCCTGGCCAACGGACTCGATCCAATTGTCGGGCATCCGGGCATTATCGACTCGAAGGCCCCCCGGGGGCGCGACGGAGCCATCGGATGAAGGGGGACAAGTACCCGCGAGGCGCCCGCCCACAGCGCGCGGCTCTCTCAGCCGGTCCCACGATCGACCCTTCCATCTGGTCCACCCATCGGCTGGATGTCGGTCCTCTCGGCGCTCGTGCGTGGCGTTTCTCCGGAGATGCGGGCTCCCCCCGGATGCGCAGTCCAAGGTGCGATTGACAAGCGCGCTGCCCAAGAGCGTCGGGCCGACTCCGGTGATCCTCAAACCGGACGGCTGCTGGGAGCGAGCCCCCTGGCTCTCCGACCGTCTGGCACGACACACGTGCCAGCCCAGCGGACGCCCAGGACGCGCCCCCGTCCCTCGCCGAATCCAGCCCGACGCACCCGGTCGGCCCGCGCTGACCGACGGGACGCTTCGATCCGCCCCGCGGCCACTTCGATCGCCAGGCGGTGGCCCGGCGATGCATCCGTCTCCGGAGCCCCGGAAGCGCGCATGCGCGTCCAGCCAGGCGCGCACCCGGTCTTCGGAATGGGTGGACGCGTGGTCCAGCACCAGGTGGGGGTCGACAGCGGTGGGCAACTGCCGATCCAGCTTGCGCAGGAAGCACAGGAACTCCTGGTGCCGGTGCCACGCCCTGCACTCGCCGAGCACCTCGCCATCCAGGATCTTGAGCGCGGCGAAGAGGTCGATGGTGCCGTGGTGATGGCGCTTGTCGTCACGGGTCATGGTGCCGGCTTTCCCGCGCTTGAGGGGTAGACCGGGCGGGGTGCGATCGAGGGCCCGAATCATGGTCTTCTCGTCGAGGCAGAGAACGGCGGCATTGTCGGGCGGCTTCATGTAGAGACCGACCACGTCGGTGAGCTTCTCGAGGACCTGAAAATCCTTGGAGACCTTGAAGGTACTCACTCGGTGCGGGTGGAGACGATGGGCTTGCCACACCCGCTGCACGCTGGCCGAGCTCACCCCGACCTGCGCGGACACGGTGCGGCAGCTCCAGTGGGTCGCCCCGGTAGGCACGGTGTTGAGGGTGAGATAGCCGCTCGTCGCCACCGTGGCCGCGCTGATACTGCGTGGGAGTCCACGGGCCGGGACGCACCGTGCCGAGGCAGTCGACGGGCTCGGCGGCGACGCGCCGACGCCACTCGATCACCGAGGTTCGGTGACTCCGAGCTCCTTGGCGATGGCGCTGTTGGAGCGCCCCGCCGCGGCCTGCAAGACGACACGGGAGCGCGTGCTCACGGTCTGGGGAGTGCTGTGGGCGCGAACTCAGGTGGCGAGGGTGCGACGTTGCTCGGCAGAGACCGGCAGCGGGCCTGCTGCCGTCCACATGCCCGAAGCATGGCAGAAGAGCTCGCCCTTGTCTAGATACTTCCGAGACGTCCCACTAGGGCGGCGGCGCCAGGAGCGGCTGAGAGTGCCTCCATCGCGGATCGCCTTCGCGGATCAGCCAAGGCGCCGTCACCGGCCGAGTTGGCAATGACAGCAACGACTCCAGGACGAAGACGCGACGCAGGAATGCAAAAGGGAACCAGAATATGACCCAGCCCAGTCCAGTCCAGCACCGCTCCCGGATCAAGACCGCGACGGCCACCAGTAGCATAGGCGACGCAGAGAGAATAAAGAAGACTCCCACGAACCAGATATTACGCAACAGCGTTGGCTCAAACATCGCCAGAAGAGCGCCATGGATCAGCAGAATCGGTCGTACAACAGACGTGAAGTTTATCGCCACCATCCGCACCATCGTGAACCAGGTCCGGGGCCCAGCCAGGCCCGCCCGCAACGGCGAGTGGCGAGCGAATACATGGACGCTTCCTCGACTCCATCGAATTCTCTGCCGGCGGAACTCTGAGAGTGTAAATGGCACGTTGTCGTAGACGATGATTCCCCGGTCGATCACGGCCCGGTAGCCGAGGCGCCCCAGCTGCATTGTGACATCGGCATCCTCGCCGTTAATGCCAGCCGCCACACCGCCGAATGCGACCACCGGGCCTCGCCGAAATGCCGCGAAGCTGCCGGGAATACAGGTGATTCCATCGACAGCCATGAGTCCCAGCCGCGCGAAGCGAAACCCCAATGCAACCTCGAACAGCCGCATGCGGTGGAAGAACGATCCGTCGCGAGGATAGGGCACTGAAGTGCCCCCGACAGTCCCGATAGTCGGGTCCGCAAACCACTGGGGGAGCTGGGCAAAGGCCTGCTCGTGGAGCAGGTTGTCTGCGTCGAATCGGATCACGATGTCGGCCTTGGCGTGTCGCAATGCCGCATTGAGGGTCGCCGCCTTGCCCCGGTGGGGATTCTGCAGGACCGAGCCCTCGGCCGCTCGGAATCGTGCCATGGCGTCTCGCGCTACGGCCACGGTCGCGTCTTCAGAGCCATCATCACTTACGACGATCCGGACCGGGCCACCGTACCGGGCCGCAGCCCGTTCGAGCGAGTCCAGTACCGGCGCGATTCGCGCCGCCTCGTTGTAGGCGGGCACGATCACATCTAGGGGAGGTCGCTCGCCGGTAGCGAGGGGCGGTGGCGGAGAGGAGCCAACCAGCAGGAGCAACCCATAGACCACCAACATCGCCACCGAGCCGGCGGTCAGGGCCAGCAGCACCGGTGCCAGGGTCACCGTCGCCACCGACTGGGCGGTGAGGGCGAAGCCGATGCCTGCCGCCGCCATGACGGCGGCAATGATCAGAACCAAGGTTACCGACTCACGCCACGCCGCTGGGCGCGTCTTGGCGAGGGTCGTGGCGCGGGGGAGATGAAAGGTCGTGAAGATCAGACGCGCCATGATGAGCACCCCGCTCGCGATCACGATGAACGTAGACTCCAGCGCGTAGGACCGAATCGGAAGACCGCTGAGGGATCCCAGGTAGAGGACCACGGTGTCGATGGCCACGGTCAGAAGCAGGTACAAGGCCGCGTGCCAGAGGACAACGAGCCTCCGCAGCATTCCCGCTCGAAGCGAGAACGCCAGCGCGACGAAGTAGGACGCGACCAGCAGCCGCGCGATCGGGTGGAGGCGCTCGACATATGCCTGCACGATCGTCGGGCGCTGGAGGAGTAGCTGGGCCGCGCCATTGACGGCGGCACGGTAAACCGACTCCAAGGGCACGCGCCAGACGATCGCAGCCAGCGAGATGAGAACGAGGATCGCGAAGAATGCCGCGGTTCGCGCGGGATGGACCGGGCGGGGCGCGGGAATGGCAACTTGGGCTAGACCGTCGCCCTCGTCGTCTCCATGCTCCATGAAGAGGGGGCGACAGATCACGACCATCAGGAGCAGCAGGTCCGCTCCCGCAATCAGGCCACCGATCGGTGAGGATAGACTCATGGGAAGAGGAGGTGGTGGGTCATCCCCACGATCCAGCTTCGGAGCCGTCCGCGGCGCCGGTCATCCTCGCCATGGCAGGACATGCTCCGCCCTCAAATCAGCGGCCGATCACCAGGTTGGCCGTCATGCCAGGGAGGAGCCCCGCTCTCGACCGGGCCAGCACGAACACTGCGTCGTAGTAGGTGGAGCCACCCACCAGTACCGGCGACGGGACGATCCGGCGCAGGTGGGCGACCAGCGGCCGCCCGCCCAGGGGGTCGATCGTCACCCGCGCTCTCCTGGCGCGCGTGACTCTCGCGATGTCCCCTTCGGGCACCTGCGCAACCACCACCCACGAGCCCAAGCTGTCGATGGTGAGCAGGGGCGGATTTTGAGGCGACGACGAGCTGATGTTGGAGCTGGGAGCCGGTGGAAAGAACGCCGAACTGGGGCTGGTGGGGACCTGGACGGCGGGGTCGGCACCTGCGCTCACCCCCTGGCTGCCCACCAGGTCTCCGACCGTACCCCCTACCGCCACCACCAATCCATTGATGGGTGACACCAGGCGCAGGCTGTTCAGCTGAGACTGCGCAGCCGACAGGGTGGCAAGATCCCGACTGATCTGAGCATGCGCCTCAGCCAGGGTGGCGGGGGTGGCGGGAACGCCGCGGGCCAGTGCCGACAGCCGCTGCCTGTCTGCCGCCAGCACCGCATGGTCCGAGGCCACGCTCGACACAGCTGCCGTGATGGACTGCTGCGCCAGCACCTCGCCGCGACGGACGTTCTGGCCCGGACCAACGAACATCGCCGCCAGTGGCCCCAGATTCGGGAAGTTGAGCACGACACGACTAGCCGGCTCGACAACGGCAGAGAAGACGGCCCCGCTTGTGAAGTACAGCTGACGCACACTGGCGGCCAGCGCGGCTGCGGCCAGAAGCGCGATCACCGCGCTGCTTATCAATGGTCGCCAGCGGTGCCGACGCCGCGCCGGTGGCGGCGGATTAGCGGTGTCGGCCTCGCCGATCGATATCCGCTTGCGGCGCGGCTCACCTATCCTTGTCTCAGTCATGGAGTGGCCGCCCGACCGAGCCCGCCACGCGTCACGTCGGCCGCCGCCGGCCGCCACCGGCGCGGCCGAATCACTCCGCTGCCCCACCGGACACCGACGCCCCGTCCCGCGACTCCACCGGCACTGCCTGAAGGTGGTAGCCCTCCGAGGTCAGGCATCGTCCAGTGGCGAGTTCGAACTGCCAATTGTGCACTCGACAGGTGAGGATGCCGTCCTCGATCACCCCGAAGCGCGCCAGATCGCCCTTGGCGTGGGGGCACCGCCGCGGCATCCGGAACCCGCCCGCCTCCCAGATTTCCGGCGTCGGCCCTTGCTCGGAGAGTCGTCCCTCCGCATACTGCAGCCGCTCCCTGGTCAGGCACCGGAAGAATATGAACACGTGTTGGTTGTAGGCTCCCCGGCGGCTCGCGGTGAACCGGAAGGACAGGAAGAGGTCATTGGTCCAATCCTCTACCCGATCGAGGATGCAGCGCTCGACGAGGGCTCGGGGCACGCGAAAGCGGTACATCCACGACTCGCCCGTCCACGGACGGGTCCGGCGCTCGTGAAAGTCGATGGCAATCGCAACCGTGCCCACTTGCAAAAGTACGACGTCATCGATGGCGGCGCAGATGTGGTCCGCCTCGGCCAGCAAGGGATCGAACAAGCGCTGGAGCTCTGCCAGGACGTCAACCTGACCTTCGCGCCACGAGGCGCGCTCGCGAGCTATGTCGTCCCGCCGCCGGTCTTGGTAGCGGAGCAGATACGCCCGCTTCTCGGCGAAGATCTCATCCACCTCTGCGCCGCTCAACCGGTGAGTCACCGTGAAGTCGTCGGCGGTCAGTTCACCAACGCTTCCCGGCAGCATGAGCCGACCCCCGGGACGACCCTGCTCCTCGAGCTGGGCCAGAAACACGTCGGGCCCAGGGAACGAGTTGCTGGGGTCGTTGTCGAAGTCGTTCAATTCGAATAGATCAGGATCCAAGAAGCATGCCGGGCCCGCCGATGGAACCACGAACCGCGGGCTCAAGCCCTCGACGTACCGCTGCGCCCGCGCCAGGCCGCCGGCACGCTTCTTGCGGCCCCAGGCCTCCTTTGCGCGGGGTGGAAAGTCATAGACCATGGGATACCAAATAGCCCCGGAGTACTGCAGAAAGAGTGCGTCGATGGGCCCTCCGCTCAACAGCGGCTCGAGGTCGATCGGGCGGGCATCATTGAGATTCAGCAGCCGCACCCGGCCGTCGCTGATCAAGATCGAGGAGTCCCCGATGGCGCCGTCGGATGGCTCCGCCAGCGAGGTGACCATCACCGTCAGCGGACCGAGCTCGTGTTCGACATTGTGGCGCGTCTTGATGAACTGGGTAAAGCCGAGCGCTCGCATCCGGGTCTCCAGCAGGGGGAGGGGATGCTCCGGGAGGATCACAGGGGTGCTCTTGTCGACATGGCGTGTCAAGAAGGGTGCGTCAAAGTGATCAAGGTGAAGGTGCGATATGTAGAGATAGGTCGGCCGGCTGAGCAGCGCCGGATCGATATCGGCGTTGCTCGGGAATGGATACCATGAGCCGAAGAAGGCGGGCGAGAACCAGGGATCGCACATGATCGACGCCCCCAGGCTCTCGACCAGCAGTCCAGCGTGCCCGAGGCTGGTTACGCGCATGGTGTCCGTCGGGTCCCTCGCCGGCACGCCCACCGCACGGATCGCCAGCCCGGGGGGCCCACGAGTGCACCGCCCCCAATCTGCCACCGGTCGCCCCCCTCGCTCCCCCGTCGGCGACCCCGACTCCACCAGCACGGTGCGCTCGCAACTGGCCGAGAGTCGGGACGCCGGCGCAGGTCCCGGGGCGCCTCCGCGGCGGCAACGGCGCGGCCGGGCCGGGCTCGGGCGCCGGGCCGGTGGCCCAGAGGCGCGACCGCGAACAGGTGTCCGCTCTCATGACGACGGCCGGAGATCCGAGGCCCCTCCCCCGAGCGCTCCCGCCAGATGACGCGAAGGGAGCGGCGGAGTCCGCGGCCGGCAACGCCGGCGAGGCACGCTGGCGTCGTCACCCCTCCCCCAGTATGGCTATCCTTGCCACCGAGATCTTGCCGGCGAGGGCGCCAGTGCCCGGGCCCGGCACCAGGGAGGGACAGCAGGTGACTGGAGAGCGCCAGCCCGGAGAGCGGGTGGTCGTTACTGGCGGAGCGGGCTTCATCGGGACCCACACCACGAGGGCGCTGCTCGAGGCAGGCGCCAGCGTCATGGTGATCGACGACCTCCGTCACGCCTGCGGTGAGCCGGTAGCCGACGGTGTCAGGCTCGTCCGCGCCGACGTCAGCAGTCGCGAGGCGGCGGCCGCCCTGTCCGAATTCCGACCCGACGGCGTTATCCACCTGGCGGCCCAGGGCGGGGTCAGCCGCTCGGTGCGCGATCCTGCCGCGGACGCGCTGGTGAACGTGGTCGGCTCGGTTGCCTTGATCAAGGCTTGCCTGGATGCTGGGTGCGAGCGCCTGGTCTTCTCCTCCTCCGGGGGCGCCATCTACGGCTCCTCGCGCCGCCTGCCCAGCTTCGAGCGCGACACACCGCACCCGCTCTCCCCCTACGGGGCCGCCAAGCTGGCTACCGAGGGCTACCTCGGCATGTTTCGCCGGACCTTCAACCTCTCCACGATCGCCCTGCGCTATGCCAACATCTATGGCCCCTACCAGGACGGGTCGGGCGAGGCGGGGGTGGTAGCGATCACATGCCACCGCCTCAATGCCGGAACCGCCCCCCAGATCACCGGTGACGGAGGCCAGACCCGAGACTTCACCTTCGTCGGCGATGTCGCACGGGCCAATGTCCTGGCCCTGCGCTCCCGATCCCAGGGCGCCTTCAACATCGGCACCGGCGTCGCGACCCCGGTCGCATCGGTGGCAGCGATCCTGGCCCGCCTCGCGGGGTTCGGCGGAGGATCGGTCACCCTGCCGGGCCGGCCCGGCGAGGTCCGCCATACCCAGCTCAGTGTGGAGAAGGCGCGTCGGCATCTCGGGTGGTCGGCCACCACCGCGCTCGACGAGGGCCTTGCCGTCACCCTGCGAAGCTTCCGGGACCGTCAGCCACCCGCCTAGAGCCTCCACCTTCAGCATGGTCGGATGCCTGGGAGTGGCCACGCCCGACCGGTGGACGAGGCCCGCGCCGAGTCGGCCGGGCGCGATCGACTTCATCTTCGCCGGTCACAGCCAAGCGGAGGCCCGGGCAGGCTCGCCCGGGCCGCGGACCCGAGGGTTCCACCGCCAGCGCCGCCAGCCGCCCGGCCAGGCGCTCCTGAGCACGACCCGCCGCGCGGCAGCTGGAGCCGACTCACGGATCGCGGACGACCGCCGCGCCCGCCCGTGACCGGAACCCTGGTTGCCAGCCCCTTCGGCGCCGCCGGCGCCGCCGCAACCACCCGTCCAAGATGCCCCCGGGTCGGTGGATGGACCTGCCCCCGTATGGGTGCGGCATCAGGGGGACTCCCAAGCGCCATCAGCCGCGGCCGCCGCTTCGGCCCTGGTGGCGAGGACGAGCCGGGTCGGAGCCGGCCCCGCCGTGGCCGGAGCGTCCACTCACCCGGAACCACGATCGGTCCGGGGTCGGCATCCGGCCGGTCACCGGCCGGCGCCCTGCCCGCGCCTGGCGCGAGGGAACGGGCGCGGACCGGGTCTGGCCGTCCCGCTTGCCGCTCCCATCCGGCCGCAGCCACGCCCGCACGGCGGCGGACCCATCCCATCACGGGCCAACGGTGACGGTCACCTGCCCGGCCACGGATGACTGGGCCACATCCTGAGCCGCCACGACCTGACTGCCCGCCGTCGCCAGTGTCATCGCCACGGCTATCCGGCCTTGGTCGGCAGCGGTGAAGGAGGTGTCAGCCGGCAGGGTCGCCAGGGCGTCGGACGAGCTGAAGTGCACCGTCCCAAGGTAACCCGCAACCCGGTTGTTGTGGGCGTCCAAGGCGATCAACGTCATTCGGAAGGGCGTGCCGGCGACCATCGTCTTGGGTGGGTACATGGCAAAGTGTGTCGCCGTCCCGGCCACGAACGTGGCCGCGCTCCCGACCAGCGGTGGGGGGCCGGCGTCGGCAGCCGTGAGCGTGCCGGCGCCCTGGGTCTCCAAGGTCACCACGAACACATGGACACCTTGATCTGCCGCCGTGAAGCTGTACGGCGCGGGGAGAACCGCGGCCGGATCGGAGCTGGTCAAGCTCACGGTGCCGGCGTATCCCGACGCCACATCACCATTGGCATCCAGCGCCGTGACCGTGACCGGAGTCGGCGCTCCCGGCGCGAAGGAGCTCGGCACCGACACCGCCAAGTGCGACGCACTCCCCACCACGAGGGTCGGGCTGGACCCCGTCAGAACTGGCGGACCGCTGTCGGTGGCGGTGATGGTCCCCGACCCAAGCGTGGCGAGCGTCACCGACAGCGCGTGGCTCCCGGCGTCGGCCGCGGTGAAGGTGTACGGGCCAGGCAGCGAGGCGCCCGGATCGGTGCTGGACAGCTGCACCGTCCCCCGGTATCCGGCCACCACGCCTCCACTGGCGTCCAGGGCGGTGACGGTGACCAAGGACGGGACCCCGGGGCTGAACGTGCTCGGACCGGTGACCGCAAAGTGAGTCGTCGGACCGACCACCATCGCACCCGTGGTGCCGCTGATCACCGGTGGACCGGCATCGGACGCCGTGACGCTTTCGCTCCCCAGCGTCTGCAGCGTGACGGAGAAAGTGTGGGTGCCATTGTCCCCGGCCCCGAAGGTGTATGGCGCGGGCAGCGCCGCACCCGGATCACTGCTCGACAGGGTCGCCGTGCCCCGGTAGCCGGAGGCGACGCCGCCGCTGGCATCCAAGGCGGTGACCGTCACCGGTGTCGCCACGCCTTGGCCCACTTGCGCTGGCATCGTCACCGCAAAGTGGGTAGCCGGTCCAGGGGTCGCCCCTGGTCCACCGACGTCCACCCAGCTGGCGACAGAGGGAACGCCTGCGGTGCTGACCACGAAGAGCATGTACCAGCCAGGCGGAGCGATGTCGCCGTCGGCCGGCCCAGTCACCTGCAGCGCCCCTGGCCCGCTGGTGAAGGCGAGGCCTATGTAGCGCTGATCCATGTTGACCGCGTGGGTGTCCGCACCGGGCCGGACCAGCGCCACCGACGCGATGTTCGCAGCATCGGGAGTGGCCACGGTGAAGGTGGATCCGTACGGGATGGCAGGCGGGGACGCGGAAATGGTCGGTCGGGGGCCCTGGAAGAGGTACGGCGGGCTGTAGATTTCGTAGTCGTTCTGATAGGTCCCCTGGTCCGACCCCGCTGAGAGGATCCTGCCATCGGGCAAGAGCACCGCTGTAGAGTGGTACGTCCTCTGGGCGGTCTGGGACGCCATCACCGTCCAGCCACCGGTCGACGGTCGATACAGCTCCGCCGACGTCACGGGGTTCGTGTACAGGCTCCCGCCGCCGCCCCCGCCCACCGACAGAACCGTCCCATCCGGCAGCAGCACGAGATTCTCATTAATTCTCGGATAGGTCATCGAGCCGGTGTATGTCCACTTGCGCGTCGACAGGTTCAGGACCTCCGCCGTGTTGGTGGGATTCTTGGTCCCGGTATCGCTTCCGCCCGCAGCCAGCACTTCGTTCAGCCCGGGGAGGAGAACGCTCCCACCGTACTCGCGATTGCCGTAGTTCATCGACGCGATCGCCCCAGAGAATCCGCCCGTCGCAGGGTTGTAGATCCGGGTCGCGGCGGCGGGTCCGACCTTGGCCACCATCCCGTCGGGAAGCAGGAACAGGTGGGGGTAGTTGCCGAAGTAGGCGCTGCCGGGGAGCATCGTGGAGCTCATCGTGGCTGGGTTGTAGCGTTCGACGGAATTGTCGTAGTTGTTCGTGCCCACCTGCCCCCCGGCCACCAGGGTGGTGCCGTCGGCAAGCTCCAGGTTGGAGGGATACCACCGCGGCACTTGGAGTGCCCCTCCACTGCTCCATGTGTCGGTCGTGGGATCGAACACGGTGATGTTGTTGGTGCCGCTCGTCCCTTCCGTATACGGGTTCGAAGGGTTGTACAGCAGACCGCCGGTGGTGAGTACGCGTCCGTCCGGCATCACCGAGATTCCCGAGCACAGAATGTTGAGCTGGCTTGGGATCGACACGTTGGTGACCACGCCGGTGGTGGGATCGAGCAGCTGCGCATCCGATCCCGGACCCGTGGCGGGCTCGGGAAGGCCGTAGAGGAGTACATCTCCATTGTTCAAGACGGCGCTGTTGATCCCAACTGTCCCGAGCGGGGTGGGGAGTGACCAGCAGCCATATGCCGCCGGGTCTGCATTGGTGGTGGCCACGGTGCTGCAGAAGGCAGTCTGGGCTGTGGCCGGCAATGGATGCAGGGCTTCAGCCATCAACACCGGCATGACGGCGCCGAGCGCGACGAACAGCGCACCGAGCCGGCGGCGGCGACGGAATCCCGACAGGCGAGCCAATGTGGTCATTTGGGCATCCTCATCTGTTCTGCGAGCCGTGCCGCGCGTCGGGATTTCGGTCGCGGACCGCCGGGGTCGCCGGCGGAGCTACTGGTGACCAACCCGTGAGCAGGATGGCTCTCCGGGTGATCGATGCTCGCCGCAGGGCCGATGCAGCCACCGGCTTCCGCCGCACATGGCCGGGCGCGGCGCTGCCGCGGAGCCGGCCCACTCTCGACCCAGCTTGGTGCTGCCAACGGGCTGGAGAGCCGCCGAGGTCTCGGCCCAGCCACGCGCAGACGGGCGCATCGACTGGTCCCTTCACTCCTCGGCACTCCCCGTATTGGCGCTGGATCGGTCCCGTGCGATGCCGGCGCTCCGGGCAGCGCGCCTCGGCCCCGATCGTGCTGGTGTGGTGCCGCGGCCTGGGAACAGGTCCCCTGCTTCAAGAGAGTTTGGTCGGAGCGAGGCGCGGGTGTCAAGTGCGTGCCGAGCTTCCGCGGCGGCCCGGCCGGGTTCAGCCCGCGGCGGGCCCAGATCGTGGAGCGGGCGGCGATGCCGGTGGGACGCTCTGCAGCCGTGCCCATGCGGCCGGCGAGAGACCGGCGTCCGACATCGGGCGCGGCCGGGTCCGGACGCCACGAGCGGTCCGGCCGCCGCCTTGGACGCCCACTGATTCGCTCCACGGCCTACCTGGGAGCCGCCGTGGCGGGTGAGCGGGTGGCGGCCCGCAGGACCGCCGCCGCCAGCGGCGGCTGCGGAACGTTCAGGAAGTAGCCCTGAACATCACCTGCGGTGAGTCTCACACAGCGGGTGAGATCGGCTGTCAGGGAGGAAGGGGCGCCTCTGGTGCTGGTAAGCCCGGCGATCACTTTGACATCGGGGTTGGCCGACCTTGCCTGGATTGCTGCCGCTCTGACGAACCTGGCATACACCGGCGGGTGGTTCTCGTACGACTGGGCGGGCACCTCCACCACCACCGCCAGTCGAGCGGTGCCTCGCATCCAGCCGGTGTGCAGGTACCGGCGCCACAGGGAGCCCGCCGTCGACGGCAGCTCCCTGGCCAGATCCAGAGCCGGGCTGCTGATGAACATGAGGTGATGGCGAGCGACGAGCCGCGCAACCTTCCGCTCGAAGTGAATCGGTCGCAGCCGCTCCTGATACGGGGTGGCGGGCCAATCCTCGTTGTCGTAGATCACGGCCTGGATCCACCGCGAGATGAGGCCTCCGGCAAAGGCGGCTCGGATGTCGGGCAGGCTCTTGAGGCTGAGGGCTGCCTCCGCCGGCACGTTCGGGACGGGTCGCTGCCCCGGGAGCACGATCTCGATCAGCTGCCCATCGCGAAGCTGGTGGCGCACATAGGCGTCGCTCCGTATCGCGCCCACCACGTTGCGGGGTGCAATCCAGATCAGCGGTGCCGAGCTCGTCGGGTCGCCACCGCTCCCACGGCTCCCGCCGGCACAGGCGACCAAGGCCAGTCCGAGGGGGAGGACGGCCGCGGCGCGCGGAATCCGCCGCCGCATCGACGTCCCGCCTTGCGGACGTGCGGTCCGGCAGGACGGCACCCGAGTCAAGGCCGGGCCACCCCGGACCGCGCGTGGTCGCGGCGCTGGGCCGCGTCGCTGCGGCCCACGACTCCCAGCCGTCCCACCTCCTGCACTCCGTCCTCCTCGAATCGGCCCGCACCTAGGCGAGCGCGATCCCAACCTCGGCCGCCACGATCAGACCTCCCCGCGCGCCGAGGAACTCGACCACGTGGGACCACGCCTCGGAGACCGCCTCCGACGACCAATGCGAGTGGCGACCGTCCAAAAAATCGGGCTGCTCAGCATCGAACGTCCTCACCTGGCCGGGTTCGCAGACCACGCCGACGGTCGTGACCGCCAGGCCGGCCGTCAGCTGCCTGATGTCGCCCCAGATCACCAGAGCCGGGGTGGTCAGCCGAGCCAGCAGACCCTGATCGGGAACACCGCCGCACACGGAGACGCAGCCGATAAGCGCCCGAGGTCGGCCGCCCAGGTCGAGGGCGACGGGTCCACCGGTCCCGAGCCCCAGACAGGCCACGTCCTCGCCCACCCGCATTTGAGCCGGAACCTGACGCAGGACATGCCACGTGTCCGCAACCCACTCCGCGCGCTGTTGGGGCGAGTGGATCGCGTGCAGCGCGGCCAGTGTCTGGCGCTGCCACTCCGAGGCCCCCAGCTCTAGCGGGGGCACCGTCAGGGGGCGGGCGTGCAGGTCCACCCCGAGGTCGCGCTCCAGCGCGATCAGCCGTTCCGGTGCCAGCGCTTCGCCCAGACGGCCCCCGTGAAGGGTGGGAATGAGGACCGCCCACCCGAGTCGGGCGCATCGCCAGGCCAGGTCGCGGACGTGATCATTCAGTCCCCACATCCCGTGCAGGATGACCAGCAGAGGGGGGGCGCCGCCGACATCAGGTCGGACCAGCTCGACCGCCACCCGGCGATGCGCCGCCTTCAGTGCCAGCTTGTAGTGCCGCACCTCACCGCTCCCCGCGTGAGCTTCGGGCCGTCACGATCTTGTTACGGCGGATGCGATCGGGGGTCCTGTACCTAGCATCCGGTTGATGAGACTCGGCGTGATCTCGACCTCCGGTTGCGGTGAGGTCGGCGCGCGCCCGTCTCATGGGATGGCCCAAGCGTGAATGGTCAGCGGCCGAATATCTCCCGGTTCTCCGCGGCGTTCGCAGGCGCAGCTCTGACGGCGCTGGTGGTCGGCATCGGACTGGACGCCGCCAGCGCCGCGCGCCGTCCGCCGACCGCCGACCAACGGCACGTCGCCTCTGGGCTCCGTCGCCACCATCCACGGTCGCCGGGGCCTGCCGATTCCGGCGTGATCGTCCACTCGCGCGTCGACCGCACGAGCGCATCCCGCGATGTGACCCTGGCCGTCCATGGTGGTCACATTCAGGCGCCCGTCCAGGGCACCGGTCTCAGGGCAGGGCCGGCCCAATCCCTTCGGCGGCCGGACGCCCGGCGCCGTCACCGGCGCACTCGCCGCCCAGAGGCGCGACGAGCCGTTGTCCGAGACCGTCGCCCAGAGCCCTGGACCGCGCTTGGAGCGTCCATGTTCGACCGCCACCACCGCTCCCGACCCACCTCGACGGACCCCAGGCAACCCACGCTGTCCCGTCCAGATCGGTCCCGCCGCCCAAGCCCGATCCGGCCCCCACGCCCTTCCGCAAGCACGAGCGATCGTCCGGATCCCACGCTCTCTCCGACCCAGGATCCCACGGCCGTCCCGACGCCCAGCGCTCGTCCCGATCCAACTCAGGATCCCACCCCCTCCCCGGGCGTCGACCCGACGCCGGCTCCGACGGCATCCGCCAGCCCCGAACCCAGCCCCACCCCTACGCCCCCGCTGCCTCAGCCCAGCCCTTCGGAGACGGCCACCCCCACCCCGGCCAGCGCTCCACACGGGGCGGCCGACTCTCTGGTCTGGGTCATGGACTGGGCCACCGCCCAGAGCATCGCCAACGACCCCGCCGCGGTTCAAGCGCTGGCTGGGGCGACCATCTACGAAATCGTGCAGCCAGGCGGCAGGCCAGCACCCGGACTCCCAGCCATCGCCACGCTCGACTTCAAGAGCGTCGCCACCATGTCGGCCTCGCTCTCTGCTGGTCAAGCCTCGCCGTGGGACGAGGCGGTCGTCTACGACCCTGAGCACTGGGCTGCCACGCCTCTCTCCGAGCAGCAATCGGTCGTGGCCGCGACCGCCCAAGCGGCAACCCTCGCGGCCGCCCACCACCTGACGCTGATCGCGACCCCCGCCTCCGACCTGATGGAGGTCCTCATGCCTGGGCAGTGGCCTCTCTACCAGGACTACCTCACCTACGATCTCGCTGGCAAGACCGCCGCCCTGGCGCCCGGCCTCATCGACATACAGGCCCAGGCGAGCGAGACGTCGCTGCCTCAGTACGTCGCCCAGATCACCGGCGCGACCGCCCAGAGTCGGGGCGCCAACCCGTCCACGACCGTGCTGGGCGACATCACAGACCACTTGAACGGCGCGGCAGTGCCGATCAATCAGATCACGGCGGCCATCAACGCCACCGATGGCGTCGTTCAGGGGTACTTTCTGAACGCTCCCACCGCCGGGGGCGCGATCATCCAGGCCCTGGGGTGATCGCCACCCAGGGAAGTCGCCCCAGTCAGCATCTCCCGGGCAGTCAGCCAACATCGACCCAGGCCGCCACCGATGGAACGCCTACCTTATTCACAATGAACAGCATGTACCAGCCGGGCGGAGCCACGTCTCCATCCGCCGGCCCGACAACGCTCAGCGAATTCGTCCCCTGCGTGAAGCCGAGAGCGACGTACCGCTGGCCCATGCTCACTCCGTGGGTCGTCGCCCCGGCGGCGATCAGAGCCACCTTGGCAATGTTCGCCGCCTGCGGTGTGGTCACGGTGAACCCTCTCCCGTAGCTCACGCTGGCCGGCACCTCCGTCAGTGCCGGCCGCGCACCCGCGAAGAGGTACGGTGGGCTGAATATCTCGTAGTAGTTCTGGAACGGGCCTTGGTCCGAGCCCGCGGACAAGACCCGGCCGTCGGGCAGCAGCAGTGCGGTTGAGTGATAGGTTCGCTGAGCCGTCTGGGAGGCCAAGACGGCCCAAGTGCCGGTGACCGGGTCATACAGCTCCGCGGACGTCTCGGGGTGCCCGTACAGCCCGCCCCCGCCGCCTCCCACCGAGAGCACGCTGCCGTCAGGAAGCAGCACCAGATTTTCGTCGATGCGAGGTGCGCTCATGGACCCGGTGTAGGTCCATTGGTCGGTCGTCAGATTGAGCAGCTCGGCCGTCCGAGTGGGATCGGCCGTGCCCACCTTGCTTCCGCCCGCGGCCAGCACCTCGTTCAGCCCCGGCAACAACACGTCAGCGCCGTATTGCCGGTCGCCGAAGTTCATCCTCGCGACCGATCCTCCGAACCTGCCGGTGAGGGGGGAGTAGATCCGGGTCGCAACCCCGGGTCCCACCTTCGCCACGCTGCCATCGGGCAGGAGGAACATCTTTGGGTAATCGCCAAAATCACCGCCATCCGGCAGGGCCACGCTTTGCCGGGTCGTGGCATCGTACACCTCAGCGCTGTTGTCCAAGTGCGAATGTGATGCCTGTCCCCCGATCACCAGGGTCGCTCCGTCGCCGAGCTCCACATTGGTTGGGTACCAGCGGGCGGTGGAGAGCCGGCCGGCAGCACTCCACGTGTCGCTGGAGGGGTCGAACACGGTGATGTTCGCCGTGCCGGTAGTGCCCTCCAGATAGGGATGGGCCCGGCTGTAGAGCAAGCCGCCCGAGGCTAGCACCCGCCCGTCCGGCAGCAGCGAGACGCCAGAGCAGAGAAGATTGGTCTGGCTCCTCACTGACACATCCCGGCTCTCGCCGCTGTGGGGGTAGAGCAGCCGCGCATCTGATCCCCGCGTCGACGGGAATTCGGGGGGGCCATAGAGAAGCACAGCGCCCGTGTGAAGCAGGGCCGCGTTGATCCCGACAGCGCCGAGCCAGCTGGGTAGAGTCCAGCAGCCGTACACGGCAGGATTGGCTCCGGTCCTTGCGTCAGCGCTGCAGAACGTCCCCGGGCCGACGACTTGAGCCGAGCCTGCCGATCCCAGCACCAGCGTGGCTGGCACCGTCGACACCATCGCCGCCAGTGACACTAGCGCTCCATGAACGCATCGCCGGCGGAGCCACGCTGGCTGCCGACGGTCGCTGGCCGCTTCAGCCCCGCAAAGCATCGCTGGATCGCAGTCGGCCATGGGTGGCTCCAGACCAGCCCTGCCTCGTCGCCACGGGGCGCGCCGACAGACACGAGGCCGCCTTCGTCCCCGCCCCAAAGCCGGCGGCTCATCGGAGTCGGCCATGGCGCTGGTAGTCAAACCGCAGCCAGAGTGTCGACCGCGGTCTGCCGCGCCCAGAACCGATTCGCCCCCGACGCCCAGGTCACGTTGGGGTTCTCCAAGGCCGACAGATCGACGCGGTCCAGGTACTGCGCGATCCAGCCGATCAGCGATGTGATCAGCGTCTGATTGAGGAGATGTGGCTCGAGACCGAGGTCGAGGAGCGCCTGGTGCTTGGCGTTGTAGTAGTGGGATTCCGCCTCGATGCGAGGATTCTCGATGTGGACAACTGAAGTCTCCAGCCCGCACTCACGGCGAGCCTCGCCGATCGTCTGAGCCAGTTCGTTCACCGAGAACTGCTCGGTGAACTGATTGAAGACGCGGAATTCGCCGGGATCTGGGCGATGTCGAAGTGACAGTAGGATGCATGCCAGGGTGTCCTGAATGTTGAGGTACCCGCGCGTCTGTCCGCCCGTTCCGTACACGGTGAGAGGCGTCCCCGCAGCTGCCTGGACGCAGAATCGGTTGAGCGCCGTTCCGAAGGTGGAGTCGTAGTGAAACGAGGTTGCGAGGTCGGGATGGAGCCGTGTCTCCTCGGTGTCGATGCCGTAGACCACCCCCTGGTTCAGGTCGGTGGCCCGCATGTTCCACACCCTACACGCGAACATAATGTTTTCACTGTCAGCCACCTTGGAGAGGTGGTAGAAGCTGTGCGGCCTCTTGGGGAAGGGGACGCGCTCGCTCCGCCCATTGTGCTGGATGGTGAGCCAGCCCTCTTCGATGTCGATGTTCGGGCATCCGTACTCGCCCATCGACCCCAGCTTGATGAGATGGCAGTCGGGCGCGCCCCGCTTCAGTGCCCAGAGGAGGTTCAGGGTGCCCACGGTGTTGTTGACATAGGTCTGGACGCAGTGATCGCTGTCTACCATCGAGTAGGGCGCCGACGGCTGCTCCGCAAAGTGGATGACGGCGCCGGGGTGGTAGCTCGCCACCAGCTGGTTGAGTGCAGCGCGGTTGGCAAGATCCACCTGGTGCCATTCGATCTGCTTGCCCGTCAGCTCGAGCCAGCACTCGATCCGTCGTTTGATGCTGGCGACCGGATTGAGGCAGTCGACCCCGATCTCCGCTCGCCAGGCACGCTTGGAGAGGTTGTCCATGGCCACGACGCGATAGCCGAGCGCCGAGAGTCGAAGGGCCATTGGCCACCCCAGGTAGCCATCCGCCCCGAGGACGAACACCGTGTCGTTCGAGCGATCGTAGGAATCCATAGCCGGCCGAGCCCTCCGCTCCAGGTGTGGGCGCGACGGCAGTCGCAGCTGCCGTCCCAGGGCAGGCCTAGACCCCCCCGAGCCCGCACCGCTCCCAATCACGGCCGGCGGCCCGTCTCAGGGCGCAACCGACCCTTCCTCCACCGATGAGTTTCGCGCGGCAGTCGGCGGGAGTCAAGAGCCTGACGAAATCGTTGCAAGTGGGACCGGCGCTCGGAGGTCGGCTGGGCCAGCGCCGACCGGTGCGGATCCCGCCCGCACCGGCCACGCCGCCCGGGCCGTCCGGCACAGAGATGCCCCCGCGGGGGTCGGTCGACGGCGGTCGACGTATGCCGACGGCGCGGGTCATGGCGCCCTGGCATGGGCCCGCGCCAGAGCGGCCGCTGACCCGTGGTGGCCACACGGGCGGCGGGTCGCCGGGCTCGCCGATCGTGGGCTGACGGCGGCGGCTGCCGCTCCCCTATCTGCCGGGAGCCGGGCACCGGGCGAAGGCGGCTGCCTCGGGGTCGAACTCACCGGGGAGAAATGGGAGCAGCGCCACGCCGGTCGGCCCGACCGTCAGCGCGTCGACGCCCAGGTGGCTCTCGCTCGCCACGATCGGGTGTCCCGCCAGTCCCGGGCTCGAGACCGGGGGATAGGCGACGATGCCGTGCGCCGCGTAGTCGGTGACGAAGTAGCCATAGGGCGTGCCGGTGAGGGTGCACCTGGTGCGGGGGATCGATGTCACGAACTCGGCGTGGTACCACGGCACCAGCGGCACGACCACCCCGTCGGGGTGGACCACGTAGACGAGGGACTTGCCTTCTCCGGCGACCAGGAGGTCACCGCCATACCTCGGGATGGATCGGGGGATGACATCCGGCCCCTCGATGAAGGAGGGAGCGTCAGCGACGGGTCGGACCACTCTCGCCGGCGAGACCCTCCAGATCTCTCCGAGCTTGCTGGTGACGATCATCTCGTGCCCGAAGGTGCCCACGGAATCGAAGGTGATGCCATCGTGACCGTTGCTGGCCATCTTGGTGAGCGTCACGAAGAGCGAAGCCCTTCGGCCCCCGGGTGGGATCGCATAGATCTGGGGTCCCTGCGTCACGTACAGATACCCCTTCGGGAACCCGAAGGTACCGGGAGACATCGCCATGTCGTCCTCACTGCAGGGCGCGTCCGCTCGGGGCAGGTTGGCGACGAGGGTCTTCTTCCCGGAGGGTGCGATCGCCAGGACTTGATGGGGCGATCCGCAGTACGGACGCGACACGTACACCTGCGCTGACGTGGCGGCTATCCCGATCGGGTCGGACACCGAGGCGAAGGTCACGGTGATGTACGCCGGTGGCGACCACCTCGTGACCCGCCCACCACCCTGTTCGTCAAGTCGAGAGGCGAAGGCATACTGGCCGCTCGAGCTCGCCACCAGCGGGGCGTCCATGGCGACCGTCCGGCGCTCGAAGTAGACGTATCCGGCCCGGCCGGGGGGCTTGACCTCGACGTCAAAGCGATCGCCGGGAGGTGGGATTGCGGTGGCCCAGCGGAGGTCGAAGCTGGTACCGACGGGTCCGCTGGTCCGCCCGAGCGCCACCGGGACGCGCACGGTCCCCGTCAGCCCCGTGGCCAGGTCCTTGATCCGGTAGGTGCCGGCTAGCTCGAACCTGTAGGAGAACGCTTCACCGGGCCTAAGTAGGGGCGAGGTGAAGAGTCCGAGGCCCGACCCGTCCGCGATCCGGTGTGTCCTGACGTCCGTCGAGGGAAGGCGCCAAACGACGCGCTCGCCCAACGGCGCGACCACCGTGGCCGGCACGAAGCGGGCATCGGTCACCGTGACCATCATCGACGACACGTGGACCCGAGCCGTCTGGTGGGGCGGGGCGGCGGCGCTCAGGGGCACCAGGAGGAGGGACGCGATGGGCACTCCCCACCGCCACCGGCGCCACGCTGGATCCCACGACGGCGGGCTCAGCCGGTCCGATCGCCGCACGCGCGGGGTCGGGAGCGAGAGAGTCAGGCGCTGTCCACCTCCCCACCCCGGACGCGCTCGGTTCCCGGCGCGACACGCGGGCGCCGAGGGCGGGGTGGGGGCTGCGGCTCCGCCGACCGGCGGCGGCGTGGATCGAAGGCACTGGCGGCTCGCGTCAACCCCTCCCAAACCCCGTCGACCACGTCACCCTCGACGATGCCGGAGTGTACCGCCTCAGTTCTTGGCGCGTGGCAGGACTGCCCTGACCGGTCGGGATGTCTCCGCCGGCACTCGGTGCGGAGCCAGGCTCGCTCAGGACGGCCGGCCCGCGAGACGCCGATGGAGGGTCGCCTGGCCCCGAACCCCGTCGGCCAGAGTCGCCCAGAGCGCCAGCAGGGCGCTCCCAGCTTCCGCTCGGCATCCGCCAACGACGCCGGGACGCCGGGGACGCCGACCGGCTCGACCAGGCTCGGAGCCCCGGCGGCCGCGGCGCAGCTGACGGTGGGAGATGGCACCCATCGCGGGGGGATCGGGTGGCTTCTCCGGTCATGCGACGGACGATCGAGACGGCGTCGGCTTCGCCTCCGGCTCCGCCGCTTCGGTCTCGCGATGCGGGCTCGGGCCCATGCCTTAGGAGTAGTCGTGGGAGAGCGAGGGTGGCGGCTCGAGCATGCCGATGGCGGGGGGCCGGTCGTTTCGAGATGCTCCTGCCGGTCGTCCCTCCGCGTCGATGGCCTCGATCCGCTCCACCACCAGGTTCACTGCCCCGTCGCTCGACTGGACCCGTCCCTCGGCGATGAGGAGCGGGTGGTGGTTGACCGTCGCTCGCGCCCTCCGATACACCGTGGGGCGGAGGACCAGGTCGAGATGGCCGGTCTCGTCGGCGAGGGTGAAGAAGCGAACCCCGCGAGCGGTGTGGGGGGCCTGGCGGGTGATGACGAGCCCGGCGACCCGGGTCCAGGTCCCCCTCCCCGGCCGCGCCGCCGCTCGGGCCTCGGCCAGCGGCACCGCCCCCAGCCGCTCCAGCTGGGGGCGCAGGAAGGCACAGAGGTGAGGCCCGGTCGTGAGGCCCAGGACCCGGTAGTCCTGGGCGGCTCGCTCCTGCGGGGTGAGGTCGGCGAGAGGGGGCGGGGTGACCGGTGCCTCGAGGAGCGGGCCGCAGCCGTGGCCCTGGTCCACGTCCCCTAACTCCTCCTCCACCTGCCGCAGCTGCCAGAGGACGTCCCGTCTCGGCTCCCCGAAGGCGTCGAACGCCCCCACCAGGGCGAGGTCGGCGACCACCCGCCGGGGGAGCCGGGTCCGCCGCCAGAAGTCGAGGGCGGAGCGGTACGGCCCCCGGTCCCGCTCCCCGGTGAGCCGCTCCCGCAGGGCCTCCCCCAGCCGCCGGACCTGGTTGAACCCGAGTCGGACCGCCAGCCGGCGTCCGCCCGGCTCCTCGACCCACTCCACCCGGCAGCGCGCGTGGCTGCGGTTGACGTCGACCGCAAGGACCAGGACCCCGCGGCGCTTGGCGTCCTCCACCAGGACCGAGGGGTGGTAGAAGCCCATCGGCTGGTGGTTGAGGAGGGCGGCCAGGAAGGGGGCGGGGTGATAGCGCTTGAGCCACGCGGTCTCGTAGGCGGTGCGGGCGAAGGCGGCTGCGTGGCTGCGGCAGAAGCCGAACTCGGCGAAGCCGCGGATGGACGCGAAGAGCTCGGCCGTCACCGCGGCGGCGAGCCCGCGCCGCCGGCAGCCGCCGGCGAAGACCTGCTCCAGCTGGGCCATCTCCTCCCGCGAACGGTGGCGGCTCATCGCCCGCCGGAAGCGGTCGGCCTCGCCGGCGGTGAAGCCCGCCACCGCCATCGTGATCTCCAGGATCTGCTCCTGGTAGAGGATCACCCCGAGGGTGTCGCGCAGGATCGGCTCCAGGAGCGGATGGAGGACCGTCACCGGCTCCTTCCCCTGGCGCCGGCGCAGGTAGGGGTGGACGGCGTGCCCCTGGATCGGCCCGGGCCGGATCAGCGCCACCTCGACGACCAGGTCGTTGAAGCTGGTGGGGCGGGTGCGGGGCAGGGTCTGGAGCTGGGCCCGGGACTCGATCTGGAAGACCCCCAGGGTGTCGGCGTCGGCGCACAGCCGATAGACCTGCGGATCGGTGAGCGGGAGGCGGTCGAGGTCGACGCGCTCCTGGGTCGCCGACTCGATGAACGTCAGCGCCTCCGCCACCACCGACAGCGTGCGCAGCCCGAGGAGGTCGATCTTGATGAGGCCGAGATCCTCGACATCGTCCTTGTCGTACTGGACGACGACCCGTCCCGGCATGGTGGCGCGCTCCACCGGGGCGACGTCGACCAGCGGCGCCCCGGTGACCAGCATCCCGCCGACGTGGATGGAGAGATGGCGGGGGGTGCCGACCAGGGCGGCGACGCAGGCGAGGAACTGCTGCCAGGTCCGGCTGCCGCAGCTGGCCCGGTCGGCGAGCCCGGCGACCCGGAGGACCTGGTCCAGCTCCGCCTGCCGCCGCTCCGCCGCCTCTCCCCCCGTCCCGGGGCCGGCCGGGGCCGGCGGCGAGGGCCGGGGGGGGATGGTGAGCGGCGCGGCGGCCCATTCGGGGTCGAACCAGCGGTCGACCGAGCGGCTGAGCCGCTCGATGACCGGGGCGGGCAGGTCGAAGGCCTTGCCCGCCTGGCGGATCGCCAGGCGGGGCTGGAAGGTGATCACGGTGCACACCATCCCGGTGTGCTCGGGCCCGTAGGTGTCGTAGACGTAGCGGATCACCCGCTCCCTGTGGGTGGTGGAGATGTCGATGTCGATGTCCGGGGTCGTCCGCATGTCCTCGTGGAGGAAGCGCTCGAAGAGGAGGTGGTGGGCGATCGGGTCCACCCGGGTGATGCGAAGGAGGTAGGCGACAAGGCTGTCGGCGGCCGAGCCCCGTCCCTGGGCGGGGATGCCCTCCTTGCGGGCGAAGCGCATGAGGTCGTGGACGATGAGGAAGAACTCGGCGAGGCCGGTCACCCGGATCACCCGCAGCTCGTGGATCAGCCGCCGCTCGGCCTCGTCGGTCACCGGCTGGTAGCGCCGGGGGAGCTGCTCCCGGCAGAGCAGCTCGAGGTGGGCGTCGGGGTGGACGCCGCCCGGGACCCGAAAGCCCGGGAAGCGGGTGTGGGCGAAGTCGAGGTGCAGGCCGGCGCGCGCCCCGAGCCGGGCCGCCTCGGCGATCGCTGCGGGATGGGCGAGCCGGGCTGAGAGCTCACGGCCGGACTCCAGGGCGTAGCCGTGGTTGGGCAGGAGCCAGCCCCGGTCCTGGGCCTGCTCCAGGGTGACGCCGTGGCGGATCGCCTGGCAGACGTCGAGGAGCGGCGCCTCTTCTGCGGTGGCGTAGCGGGGGGCCTGGGTGGCGACGACCCCGATCCCGGCGCGGTCGGCGCAGGCCGCCGTCTCGGCGACCAGCCAAAGGTCGCCCGGGTGCCGGTGGTGCAGGAGGGCGAGGTGGGCCCGGCCCCCGCCGAAGGCCCGGGCGAGCTGGCGGGCGGCGGCGTCGGCCCGCTCCCGGTCCCCCCGCACCAGCGCCGCCGTGATCGGGCTGTGCGGGCCCCCGGCGATGACCCGGCAGTGGTCGAGCGCCTCGGGGTCCACCCGGCGGGCCCGGTCGGGGTCCAGCGCGGCGCTGGTCGGAGCGGCACGGCGGCCTGGGCGCCGACCGCGCTTGTCCCGCTGGGCCAGGGGGGGTGCCTCCCCGCTCCCGACGGCCGCCGCCAGGGGGGCGTCCAGGCCGGCGAGCTCGAGACGGGGGGTGCCCTTCCCGCCGGCGAGCTGGGCCCGGCTCACCAGCCGGCTGAGCTGCTGGTAGCCCAGCTGGTCCTCGGCGAGGAAGACGAGGCGGCCGCCGGCCGCCAGGTCGCACTCGGCGCCCACCAGGGCCCCGATCCCGGCCGCCGCCGCCGCCCGGGCGAGGCGGACCGCGCCGTAGAGGCCGTTGCGGTCCACCAGCCCGAGGGCCGGCATGCCCAGCGCGGCCGCCCGCCGGACCAGGGCCTCGGGCGGGCTCACCCCCTCCAGGAAGGAGAATGACGACCGCGCCCAGCACTCGACGAACCCCGCCGCCCCGGCCCCCGGATCGCCCCGCTCCCTCATCGAGCCAGTCTATCGCCACGAGCGAACATCTGTACGGATGACTTCTCAGGCGACTCTCAGGCGGCCGGTGCCACCGTCGACTACGGTGCGGACCGTGAGCAGCGACCGGGCGCGGCCCGCACCAGCCGGCCGTCCCGTGCACGGGACGGCCGGCTGGCACCGCCGCCGTCTCCGGACCGCCGGCGCGGGGGCACCGCGATGACGCCGCCGCCGGAACCCCACCGGGCGGAGCGCGCCGGCCGCCTGACCCTGGCCCTCCTCGTCCTGGCGGGCCTGCTGGGCTGGAGCGGCTGGCTCGCGGCGGCCACCCTGGGCGCGGCCGCGGTCACCGCCGCCGGCGTCAACCGGGTCCAGCTCGCCGCCGCGCCCGCCACCGTCGCCGCCAACGGCGTCGCCACCGCCACGCTGACGGCCACCGTGACCGATGCGTCGGGCGCGGCCGTGGCCAAGGACACGGTGCACCTGGTGACCAGCATCGGCGCGGCCTGCGGCCGGCTCGCCCAGGCGAGCGGCTCCACCAGCGCCAGCGGCCGGATGGCGACCACCTACACGGCGACCACCACCGCAGGCACCTGCGCGATCACCGCGACCGAGAGCGAGGGAGGGCAGTCGGGGCGGACCACGATCACCCAGACGGCGGTTGCCAGCCTGGTGGTGGTGACCGCCGATCCCAGCATCCTGCGCGCCAACGGCGTCGCCACCTCGACCGTCACCGCCACCGTCGCCAAGCCGTCCGGAGCCCCGGTCGCCGAGGACCCCGTCACGTTCACCCTGGCCGGCACCGCCTGCGGCCGTCTCGCCCGGGCCAGCGCCACCACCGACGCCCGGGGCCGGGCGCAGACCACCTACACCGCCTCCGTCACCGCCGGCCCCTGCCGGATCACCGCGCTCGAGTCCGGCCAGGGGCGTGCGGGCGCGACCACCGTCTCCCAGGTCCTCGTCGCCAACCTGGTGACGGTCGACGCCGCCCCGTCCGCCCTCCCCGCCGACGGCGTCGCCCGGTCGACGGTGACGGCGACCGTCACCAAGCCGACCGGCGCGGTGGTGGCCAAAGACCCCGTCCGGTTCACCCTCGCCGGCACCGCCTGCGGCCGGCTCGCCCGGGCCAGCGCCACCACCGACGGCCGGGGCCGGGCGCAGACCACCTACACCGCCTCCGTCACCGCCGGCCCCTGCCGGATCACCGGGCTCGAGTCCGGCCAGGGGCACGCGGGCGCGACCACCGTCTCCCAGGTCCTCGCCCCCAACCTGGTGACGGTCGTCGCCGCACCGCCCGCCCTCCCCGCCGACGGCGTCGCCCGGTCGACGGTGACGGCGACCGTCACCAAGCCGTCCGGCGGGGTGGTGGCCCAGGACCCCGTCCGGTTCACCCTCGCCGGCGCCGCCTGCGGCCGGCTCGCCGCGACGGGCGGCACCACCGACGGCCGAGGCCGGGCCCAGACCACCTACACCGCCTCCGTCACCGCCGGCAGCTGCGCCATCACCGCGAGGGAGTCGGACCAGGGCCGCGTCGGCACCACCACCCTCACCCAGCCCGGGGTGGCCAGCCAGGTCCTGGTGAGCGCCGATCCGACCAGCGTCGCCGCCAACGGCACCGCCACCGCCGTCATCACCGCCATCGTCTCCAAGCCCGCGGGGGAGGCGGTGCCGGCCGACCTGGTCCGGTTCACGACCACAGGGGCGAGCTGCGGGCGGCTCGGCGCGAGCACCGCCCGGACCAACGGCGACGGGCAGGCGCGGGTCGCCTACATCGCCGGCCGCACCCCCGGCAGCTGCACCGTGATCGCGACCGAGCAGCAGGAGGGCCGCTCGGGCTCCGTTGCCGTGACCCAGCGCTCGACCGCACCGCAGCCGATCCCGGGCGGCTACTGGGTCGCGACTGCCGACGGCCACGTGCTCCAGTTCGGCGGCGCCGCCTTCCTGGGCTCGCCCGCCAGCCACCGCCTGCGCCTCCGCGACGTGGTCGGGATCGCGTCGGGCCTGCGCGGGGGCGGCTACTGGGTCGCGACCGCCGACGGCCACGTCTACCCGTTCGGCGACGCCCAGTTCCACGGCTCACCCGTCAGCCACCGGCTCCGCCTCCGCGACGTGGTGGCGATCGCCGCCCTCCCCGACGGCCAGGGCTACTGGGTGGCGACCGCCGACGGTCACCTCTACCCCTACGGCAGCGCCCGCTTCCACGGCTCGCCGGTCAGCCACCACCTCCGGGTCGCCGACCTGGTGGCGATCGCAGCCCTCCCCAACGGTCAGGGCTACTGGGTGGCGACCCGCGACGGACACCTCTACGCCTACGGCAGCGCCCGCTTCGACGGCTCCCCGTTCGCCCGCCGGCAGGTCCTCGACAACGTGGTCGCGCTCGCCTCGGTCCCCAACGGGCTCGGCTACTGGACCGTGACCCGGACCGGCGCCGTCGACGCCTTCGGCAACGCCAAGGTGGTCGGCTCGCCGCCCGGCCAGGGGCTCGCCATCGACGACGTGGCCGCGCTCTGCTCCACCCAGGCCGGCCAGGGATACTGGGTCGCGACCGGCAGCGGGGACGTCCACCCGTACGGCGACGCCGGCAACGGCGGCTCCCCGGCGACCCGAGGGATGCACCTCGCCCACGTGGTGGGGGTAGCCCGCTCCTGACCCGGTGGAGGCGCCCGGCGCCCCTGGGTCAGCCGCTGTCCGGCGCGGTCCAGCGGGCGGCCAGCGCGACCCTTGCCCCGGTCCCCGGACGCCAGTCCACAACGAAGCTGTAGCGGTCGCCGCGTACCACCGTGCTCCGCCACTCCACCGGCCGGCCCTGGGCGTGGCTGAGCCGCTCGACCAGGAACGCCGCCGCTCCGCTGGCGAGCCAGAGCACCCGGCGCTCCTGCGGCTGCGGCACCACCGCCCGGATCGCCTCCCTCCCACTGTCGGGGCGGATCCCGCAGCGGACCGCGAGCTGGTCGTACAGCGCGGTGTGGTGGAAGTCGGCCTCCAGCAAGGGACCCGTCAGCGCGATCGGCAGCCACGCCCGGTCCAGCGCCAGCGGGATGTCGTCGGCGAGCCGCAGGCGCTCCAGGTAGAGGAGCTGGTCAGCGGGGTCCAGTCCCAGCTGGCGGGCGGCGACCGGGTCGGTTCGCACGTCCAGCCGGCGGACCCGGCTGCGCTGCATCGCCCCCTGCGCCTCCACCGCCTGGAAGAGGCTGTACAGGGCTCCCAGCCGCTGGTCGAAGCGGGTGCGGTTGACGACGGTGCCGCGGCCGCGGTGGGAGCTGATCAGCCCGTCGTCGCGGAGCCGGCGGATCGCCTCGCGCACGGTGTGCCGGCTCACCTGGTACGACTCGGCCAGCTCGAGCTCGGTCGGAAAGCGCTGGTCGAAGGCGCCCACCGCCAACCGGGTGCGCAGCTCGCTCATCAGCTGCGCCCAGAGGGGCAGGGGGTCGCTGCGGTCGACGGGCATCACGGATCCTCGTCCCGGGCGGCGGGGCGCAGGTGGGTCCGGGCCGCGACCGGCCAGGCCCGCGCGTCTGGTTGTCCGGATCAGCGTACGCAGCGGGCGCCGGCGCCGCCACCATCCGGCGACCGCCCACCGTCCGGGTCAGACCCCCCGCAGCAGGTCGGCGGGCACCACCGTCACCCGGAAGGGGAAGGTCGCCTGGTACGGCTCGTTCCCGATCACCCGCGCCGCCTCCACCAGCTGGCCGCGCTCCAGCCGGAGGACGGTGAGGGTGGGCACCTCCGGGTCGACCACCCAGTAGGCCGGAACCCCGGCCGACTCGAACGCGACCCGCTTGGCCCCGAGGTCGGTCAGTCTCGTGCTCTGGGAGAGGACCTCGACCACCAGCAGGGGCGTACCCCGCACCGCCGTCTCGTGGAGGTCCTGGCGGCGGACGACGAGGACGTCGGGCTGGAACACCGTCCCGGGGTCGACCACCCATTCGCAGGGCGCCGGCAGGACGACGGAGCCGTCGGTCTCCGCCGCGTACAGGAGGGCGGTGAGGGCCGCCACGCAGCGTTGGTGCCGGGGGGTGGGTGCGGGGCTGACCAGCAGCACCCCCTCGACGAGCTCGTAGCGGCGCCCATCGTGAGCCATCGGGGCTGAAGCGTACTGCGGCGGGGCCGCGGCGGCCGGTCCTTGGATGGCGGGGTCAGGAAGGGGCGAAGCCGGCGGGGTCGACGACCCGGAGCTGCGAGTGTCGCGCCAGCCGGTCGAAGTCCACGTCGCGATGGAGCAGGGCCACGCGATGGCGGATGGCCACGATCGCGATCAGGCAGTCGGTCAGGTGGCGCACCGGGGAGCCGCTGGCACGGCAGCTCCGATAGAGCGCGGCGGCGCCCTCGAAGTCCGCCAGCCCGGCGAGCGGGAGGAAGGGACAGCTGCGGATCAGCCGCGCCAATCGGTCGCGATGGTCGGCGTCGCGAGCGCCGGCGAGCAGCTCCATCGCCACCACCTCGGTCATCGCGACCGGCACTGACGCCCGCAGCGCGCCCCGGAGGCAGCGGTTGACATCGCTCCCGGTGGCTCGCAGGTACTCCACCCAGGCCGAGGTGTCAGCCAGGATCACACGTCGGGGACCGGCGCCCCGGCACGCACCGACTCCAGATCGGTCTCCCACCCCACGCCCTCCAGGTCGAGCACCTCCTGCTGCGTCAGCACGTCGCCGACCAGCCGCTGCAGCGCGAACTCGACCGCCGCCCGCTTGGAGGTCAGCCCGTAGCACTGCATGGCCCGCGCGACGAGGACCTCGTCGAGCTCCAGATTTGTGCGCGTCATGACACCATCATACACCGTGATGCACAGGATCGTGGCTGGACGTCGGGGACGTCGGCCATCCGCGGTGGGATACCGCGGCCGTCGAGGCCGTCTCACTTGCGAGCGCAGCGTCGGAGGCAGCCCGTTGCGACTCCGTGTCGGCCGCCTGGCGCCTGCCGGCGGCGGCCGGATCAGGCGCCCACGGGGGGCGATCCGCTCGATTCGGCCCCGCCGCGCCCGAGCCTCGATGGCAGCGACGCGGCCCCCGCCATCCGCGCCGGCGCGGCGACCGGTTCGGCCGGGACGGGAGCCGGGGACGCGGCCGGGGCGCCAGCCGGCGCCTGGCGCCTCCCCTTCGGCAGCCGTCCGGGGCCGGGCGGCGTCTTGCCGGGCAGCCCCGTCACCGCCAGGATCTCCGCCTCCCCCAGCGACTCCTCGCGGAGCAGGGCGCGGGTGAGCGCCTCCAGCTGGTCGCGATGGGTCTGCAGCAGCTGCTGCGCCCGGGCGAAGCACTCCTCCACGATCCGCTTGACCTCGGCGTCGATCAGCTCGGCGGTGGCGTCGCTGAACGGGCGCTCGCGGATGATGGTCGGCTGGCCGTCGCCGTCCTCGCTGAAGTTGAGCGGGCCGACCGCCGGGCTCATCCCCCACCGGACCACCATCTCACGGGCGATCCGGGTGACCTGGAGGAGGTCGTTCTCGGCCCCGGTGGTGACCACCCGATAGACCAGCGCCTCCGCCGCGCGGCCGCCGAGGGCGCCGACGATGCGGGCGCGCAGGTACGTCTCGGGGTAGTTCTGGCGATCGTCGATCGGGCTCTGGACGGTGACCCCCAGGGCCCGGCCGCGCGGGACGATCGAGACCTTGCGGACCGGGTCCGCCTCGGGCACCAGCAGGCCGAGGAGCGCGTGGCCGCTCTCGTGGTAGGCGGTGCGCTCCCGGTCGGCCTCGGAGAGGACGATGTGGCGGGCGGCGCCGAGGAGCACCTTCTCCAGGGCGTCGCTGAAGTCGACCATCGTCACCGCCTGGCGCTCCCGCCGGGCCGCCAGCAGCGCCGCCTCGTTGACGAGGTTGCGCAGCTCGGCCCCCACCAGCCCCGGAGTCTGGGAGGCCACCTGGTCGAGGTCGATGTCGTCGCCCAGCGGCACGGTTCGGGTGTGGATGCGGAGGATGGCGGCGCGACCCTCGCGGTCGGGCGGCTGCACCATCACCCGGCGGTCGAAGCGCCCGGGACGGAGCAGCGCCACGTCGAGCACATCGGCGCGGTTGGTCGCCGCCAGCACGATCACGCCCTCGCGGGAGTCGAAGCCGTCCATCTCGGTGAGGATCTGGTTGAGGGTCTGCTCGCGCTCGTCGTGGCCGCCCAGGCTGGCGCCGCTGCCGCGCGCCCGCCCGATGGCGTCGAGCTCGTCGATGAAGATGATTGCGGGGGCGGCCTGGCGGGCCTTGGCGAACAGGTCGCGGACCCGGGCCGCCCCCACCCCCACGATCATCTCGATGAACTCCGAGGCCGAGAGGCTGAAGAAGGGGACCCGGGCCTCACCCGCGACGGCGCGGGCCAGCAGGGTCTTGCCGGTCCCGGGCAGGCCGACCAGCAGCACGCCCTTGGGCACGGTCCCGCCCAGGCGCTGGTAGCGGAGCGGCGCCCGCAGGAAGTCGACGATCTCCTCCAGCTCCTCCTTCGCCTCCTCGATCCCGGCGACGTCGGCGAAGGTGGTGCCCGGGCGCTCCGGGTCGTACAGGCGCGCCCGGCTCCGCCCCAGCCCGAACACGCCCCCGCTCCCGCCCGCCATCGAGGCGGCTCGGCCGGTGATCCAGAGGAAGGCCAGGACCAGCAGCAGGGTTGGCCCGAAGCTGAAGAGGGCCTGCAGGATCGGCGGGGTCCCCGATGTCGCGGGCTTGGCGTTGATGGTGACGTGATGGGACTCCAGCAGGGTGACGAGGCCGCCGCCGCCGAAGCTCGGCAGCTGGGTCGAGAAGTCCCTGGCGGTGGCGGTCGCGTGGGGGGTGGCCCCGGCCGGAGTCCGGAACACCCCCACGACGGTGTCGCCGGTGCTGGTGATGCTGGCGACGTTCCCGTGCCGCACCTGGGCGAGGAAGGTGGTGTAGGAGACGGCGACGGTGGGCGTCGTCGACTGCGGCACCAGCACGTTGGCGATCAGCAGGTTGAGGAGGAGGAGGACCGCCACCATGCCCCAGAACCCGGGCGAGCGCAGGTTGGTTCCGGGACGGCCCCCGGGTCCGCGGCCGACCGGGCCGGGCCGATTCGGGGGCGACGGTCGCGTCGGGCGCCCGGTCACCATGGCTCGAGGCTAGCAGATGGGTCGGGCGCAGCCCGGCCCGCGCCTTGTCGCTCCGGGCCGTGGCCGCCATGCTCGCCCACGAGGCTCAGACCGCCGGGGACGACGGTGGGGGCCCCGCTCGGCGGGGCCCCCCGGGTCGTCCGGTCGCTTCGAGCGCTCCCCCGCGCTCAGCTGCTGAAGGTAGGACGCCGGCGAACCACTGCGGCCAGCCCGAGGAGCGTCGCTCCTAGGACGAACAGGCTCAGCGGACCCAAGAGGTCCGCGCCGGTGTTGGGGGTGGTCGGCGTCGTCGGAGTCGTGGCGCCCTTCACCGCGCCGGTCGCCTTCGGCGTCGGCGTCGCGGTTGGCGGGGCGGTCGGCTTGGCGCTCGGCTTGGGAGTCGGCGTGGTGGTGACGCCGGCCACCCCGCCAGCGGCGGCCACGGTGACGTCCTCCGTGCCACAGCCACTCATCGCCGGACCGTTGTTGCGGTCGCCGTTGTACAGAGCTGTCCACCGGTAGATCCCAGCGGCCGCGGTCGCGTAGCGCCCGGACGTGGCCGCGCCGCCGGACAAGCCCACGGTGTTGGTCAGAAGCGGTGCACCGTTGCAGGCCGAGTCGCCGGGGCCGAACAGCTTGAAGGTCACGGTTCCGGTCGGGTTGTCACCGCCCGTCACGCTGGCGGCATCAGAGAGGGCGATCCCCACCGTGCCGCCACCACTCGGTGTAGTCGTGACCGACGGCGCCCCCAATACGTGGAGTGGCGCGGCGGTCGGCGTCGCGCTGGCCGCAGGGGTAGGCGTCGGTGTCGCAGTCGGGGTCGGCGTCGCGGTCGGCGTCGGCGTTGGTG
The DNA here is from genome assembly GCA_035533215.1 of Candidatus Micrarchaeia archaeon. Lineage (GTDB taxonomy): Bacteria > Chloroflexota > Dormibacteria > Aeolococcales > Bog-877 > DAHUZL01. Next base: position 42,938 of record DATLUG010000029.1, read on the forward strand.
TTGGTGTTGGTGTTGGCGTCGTCAAGGTGCAGGTCGGCTGCAGCACTGGACAGATCGGCGGCGTCACCGTCGGCGTGGGCGGCGGCGTCGGCGGCGGGGTCGGCGGCGGCGTTCCCGTTGGGGTGGCCGTCGGAGTCGGCGTGGCCGTCGGCGTTGGTGTGGCCGTCGGAGTCGGCGTGGCCGTCGGCGTCGGCGAGGCAGTCGGCGTCGGCGTGGGCTGCGGGGTGAAGTCCAGCCAGAACAGCTCGCACACCGACTGGCCATTGCCGAACTGCGCGATCCAGGCGAAGTCCTCCCTGGTAGGCCCTGGAACCGTCACGGTGAACGGGGCGGGCGGTGTGCTGGTGCTGGACGGGATGGTGAAGAAGGTTTCGTTCTTGCCGATGGACTCGGCGAATGTCTGCACCTTGGTGGCTGTATTGACTGCGCACACGCCACCCGACTTGACGATGGCCGTGGACGACTCGTAGAGGGTGTCGGTGAGGCGTCCGCCACCCGGACCACTGAGGGTGCCGCTATCTGTCACCATCCAGGTGTTGCTCCCGGTTGGGGTGTTGGTTGCGTGCGGCGTGGTGGAAACGATGTTTGGCGTTGGGGTTGCCGTGGGGGTGGCGGTTGGCGTCGCAGTCGGGGTCGGCGTCGGCCCCGGGTTCACGTCGAGCTGCTCGGAGCCGCAGACGCTGGAGCCGGGGCTGTTGTTGTGATCACCGGAGTATTTCACCAGCCACTGGTACGTGCCTGCACTGCTCACGAGGTAGGTACCGGAGGTGGCGGTCGCGGTCGTCGCCGTCCCCGCCAGCGTGATTGGGCCAGAGGTGAACTCCGGCGTGGTCGTGGTCGGACACGCGGTGCCACGGTAGAGGCTGAACGTGACCGTCCCGGTCGGGTAGAAGCCGCTCACCGTGGCGCCGTCGGAGACCGTGCTCCCGGCCGTCACCGTGAGCACACCAAGATTCGAGCTGCCCGCGGGAGTGGACTGCTCGTTGGTGGTCACCTTCGGGGCTCCGGCGCCGACGATCGGGGCGACGTCGTCGAGCGAACTCGCCACGAACGTCGACTTCACGAAGTCGGAGTTGGAGCAGACGTTGCGGGTCTGCGAGTAGTCGATGAAGAGCATGGACCCATTGTTGTCGGCGATCAGGAGATGGCCCTGGCCGTCGACAGCGCCCTGGTCGAACTCGGTCTGCCCGGGAATGATGCAAGTTTGCAGCGATGCGGTCGGAGCGCCGGGGTCGATCTGGGTGATCCGGTTGGCCCCGAATACGATCAGGTCGCCGGTGAATGGGTCGTAGGTCATGCCGTGGGCGTCGATGTTGGCCAGATCCTGGGTGAGGACGGCCGTGTGGGCGGTGGCGTTCAGCGCAATCGACCCGAAGTCGCCGCTGCCGGCGCTGGGACCGCTGGTGGTGTAGAAGACGTTGAAACCGCCAGCCCCGTTCGGGACCCAGGCGAGGGTGTCGACCCCGCGGGAGGCGTCGCCGGTGCCGCCGGCGTTCGACCCGCTGAGGGTCCAGGCGGTGCCGTTGCCGGTGGCCCCGGTCGCGCTCAGGGGAAAGCTGACCAAGCCGTCGCCGCCACTCGAGGAGTATCCAGCTGACACCCCGGTGTAGGCGGTGGTGCCGCCGGGGTCCACCGAGACGTGGTAGGGCGCGGGCCCGGTCCCGTTGGCCCCGCTGCACGAGGTGGAGCATGCCGTGGTGTAGTGCCCGGTCGACGGGTTGACGGTGAACAGGTCGCCGGACGACTGTCCACCCACCAAGAGGTTGCCAGCGGTGGCGAACTGGAGTCCGTCGGCCCCTGGGGTCGTGGCGATGGGATGGTTCGGGCTCAGCGTGAGGTTGGAGGTCCCGTCGTAGCTGTAGGTGAGATTCCAAACGTTGGTGCTGCCGCCAGTGCCCTGGTTCTGGAAGGTGGTGAAGTAGAGCGTCCCGGTCGTTGGGGTCCCCACGATGGCGGCGGAGACAACCCCCGGCAGCCCGACCAAGATCAGGCCGGCGATCCAGCAGCCGACCCCTGTAACAGTTAGGTAACGAGAGATGAGTCCGTGTCCCCGTGCCGTAAAACGGCGTCGAGAGAACCTCCGAGCCTCCAAAGCCTTCCTCCCAGAGTCAACCGAGAAACCCGCCGGCCGGCTCCCATCCTCCGCCGGTCGCGCCCACCTGCGCTGCTGCCCTCGGGCACCAGCGTGGGTGGGTCGTTGCCCGCAGTTTACCGTTCCGTAACCTGTGGGGGGGCGAATCGGCAGATTTAGCGGGCACGTTACACGTTTGTGACCGTTTCGCGAGGGGCCGGGGGCCTGGTCGCGCGCCCTCGCTCACCCCCAGGTGCGCAGGCAGCGCCAGCCCCCCCGCAGGCGGTCCTCGGCGAGATCGGCACAGCGCCCGTCGCTGAGCCCCACCCGCCAGACGGCGCGGGAGATCGGGCCGTCCCGCCCGTCCCGCCACCACCCGGTCTCGACCGTCCAGCGGTCGGCGACCGCCGCCACCTGCACCCATCCGCCGCGGCTCCAGACCGCGGTCGGCGCGCCCCCGGCGGTGGCGCGCACCCGCACCCGGCGCCCGGCCATGCCCGGGGGCTGACGCCCGCTCACCCGGGGGCCCACGCCAGCCGCCGCTCGGGGAGGTCGTCCGGGGCCCCCTCCCGGAGTCGGACCTGCCAGACCAGGCCGGGGCCGAAGCGGTCGTGGAGGCGGGCCGCGGCCTGCGCGATCGCCTCCCGGTCGGCGTCGTGGCGATGCCAGAGGTCGACCTGGCGGGTGGGGATCGGCTGGAGCTCCAGGGCGCACAGCTCGAGGACCAGGACCGGTTCCTCGGGGAGGGCGGACCCGATCAGGCCGAGGACCACCGGGAGCAGCTCCGCCGCGGTCGCCACCGGCTGCGGCGGGATGCGCTCCCCCCACCAGCACCCGGTGTACGGAGGGCCGGCCGCCACCGGGGCGTCGGGGTCGTCCTGTGCCCGCAGGACGAGGCGGAGCCGGCCCGCGGCCCGGCCCGCCTCCCGGAGCCGCCCGGCCACCGCCTCGGCCAGCCGCGGGGCCACGAAGCGCAGGGCCTCCCGGTCCACGACCGTCCCGGCGAGCACCAGCCGCACCCCGAAGACGGGCGGCTCCCGCCATGGGCGCAGCTGGGCCAGGTCCCGTCCGCAGGCGAGGCGGTGCACGAAGAGCCCCTCCGGGCCGAGCTGCCGCTGCAGGTCGGCGGCCGGGACCGCCGCGCAGTCGCCGCAGGTGTGGAGGCCGAAGGCGCAGAGCCGGTCCCGGGCCTCCGCCGAGATCGGGAGCTCGGCCACCGCCACGGGGGCGAGGAAGGCCGCCGCCTTCCCCGGGGCCACCCGGCGCACCCGCCCGGGACCGGCCGCCGTGGCGGCGGCGTGGGCGGTGAAGCGGGACTCGCCGACGCCCACCGCGGGAGGGACGCCCAGCTGGGCGTCCAGCTGCCTGCCGCAGGCGGCCGCCCAGCTCGCCTCGTCCGGGTGGCGGAGGTGGCGGCCGGTGCCGTCGAGGTGGACGGTGGCGTCGTCGGTCCACTCCACCAACGGGCTGCAGTCGGCGAGCGCGGTCAGCGCCGCGCGCCGGAGCTCCGCCATCCCGAGGAGGTCCTGGGGGAGCCGGGCGGCCCCGGGACAGGCGGCCTCGGCCTGGCCCAGGGGCTGGCCCCGGGTGACCCCGGCCGCCTGCGCGGCCGCCGAGGCGGCGGTGACGACCGGCTGTCCCCCCGGCCCGGGCCCGAAGACGACCACCGCCTCGTCCCGGAGCTCGGGGTGGACCCGCCAGGCCCGCACCAGGGCGAGGTGGGGGAAGCGCAGGCAGGCCAGCCGCGGCTGTGCCCCTGCGGGCGCAGCCGGCAGGGCGCGCCCCGGGGGCGGCCCGGGGCCGTCGGCCGTCACCCCGCCCCCGGGGCGGCGGCGAGCGCCTCCACCCCGGCCCCCGGCGGATAGGGGCGGGGGAAGCGGACCCTGAGGCAAAGCCGGCCGCCCGCCGGCCCGCAGCGGTGCTTGCCGACGGTGCAGGCGAGGTCGACCCCGGCGATGTCGCCGTGGACCCACCACCAGCCCCGGGGCTCGCAGGCGAGGGTGAGGCTGCTGGCGACCCGCCAGGGGCCCGGGGCCTGCGGGCCGCCCACCACCGTGCACACCGCCAGGGTCTCGGCCAGGGTGGGCAGGAGCGCGGACGGGGCCAGGGCGAGCGCCCGGGGCCCGGCGACGGCGAGGCACGCCCGGACCCCCGCGCGCACCAGGGCCCGGACCGCGGCCCAGCCCTCCAGCGGCTGGCGCGGCCGCACGACCCAGAGGCGCCCCAGCGTCCCCTGGTAGGCGAGGAGGTCGGCGGGGTCGACCGTGTGGCTGAAGTCGACGAGGGCGACCGGGTCCTCCCGTGACGCGGCGGCGAGGGCGGCGAGCCCCAGGGCGACCGTCCCCGCCCCCGCCGGGCCCTCGAGGAGGGTGATCCGCCCGCGCGGGAGGCCGCCCACGCCGGTGAGCCGGTCGAGCGCCGCGATCCCGGTGCTGAGCCCCTGCGCCCGGACAGCGTCGACCCCGGTGCGCAGGGCGACGGCCCCGTAGCGGACCTGGCAGGCCCGGACCGCCTGGCGCAGCCGTTCCGGGCGCGTCCGCAGGGCCGAGACGCCCGCCGGGCCGGCCCCGGCGCCCGCGCCGGCGGCCCAACCGAGCGTCTCGGGCTCTTCGAGCGGCTCGAGCCGGTCGAGCGCCGCCGTCCCCGCCATCGCCCCGGACCTCCATCACCAGCGGACGTTCCTGTCGCGGGCGGCCAGGCGGGCGGCCCCGGAGCTCAACCCCCGGCGAGGACACGGAGGAGACGGGGAACGAGCGTCTCCCAGGATACGAACGCATGTTCGAAAACACAACCGCCCCGCTCCTGCCGCCGGGGCCGATGCGCCGCCCCAGAGGCCCGCCGGCGGCCCGCCGCACCGCGCCGGGGCGCTCGGCGAGCGGCGCTCCCGCCACCCCCGCTGGCCACGGTCGCGGTCGGTCGCGCTCCGCTCGGGCAGGGTGGGGGCGGCGAGCCGCTCGACCATCGGGCAGCGACCCCCGAGGCCGGGCGGACCTCAGCGCGGCGCCGAGGTCTGCGGCAGCGACGGCTGGGCGGTGGCGGCGGCCGGCCCGACACCTGGTCGGTGCGCGCCGCGGGCCGCTCCTCGCCGCCTCGACATCGCACCGCCACCGTTCGGCGGCCGTCCCCGCCCCACCCCATGCTGCTTTTCGGCTGCTGGGCTGCCTACAATTGCGTGCCGACGTGGGCCGGCCCACCGATTCACCTGTGGAGGGGCACCGCACATGAACCGACGCGACCTGGCCAAGGAACTGACCACGACCTTCGATCCCCCGCTCAGCTTCCGCGATGCCGATGCGACCCTGAAGTTCGTCTTCGACGAGATCGGCAAGAAGCTGGTGGGCGGCGACGAGGTCTCGATCCCCGGCTTCGGACGGTGGAAGGTACGCCAGACGGCTGCAGGGATGCGGCGCAACCCGCAGACCCAGGAGATGATCAAGGTCCCGGCCAGCCAGAAGGTGCGCTTCTATCCCGCCACCGCGCTCAAGGCCGAGGTGGCGGGAGGCCGCGGCGGCCGCCGCGCCCCCCGCGCCGCTCGCAAGTAGCGCCGACCGAGCACGGCCGGCCCCGAATGCGGATCGCGGTCACCGGCGGCACCGGCTTCGTCGGCTCGCACCTGGTGGCCGCCCTGCTCGCTGCCGGGCACGAGCTCCGCGTCGTCGGGCGGGGTGCCCACCGGGGCACCCCGCCCACCGGCCTCCGGCCCACCTTCGGCGACGTCCTGAGCGGGGAGGGGCTGGGCGCGGCGTTCGCGGGGGCCGACGCCGTGGTCCACCTCGCCGCCGTCATCCGCGAGCGCGGACCGCAGACCTTCGCCGCCGTCAACGCCGACGGCACCCGCACCGTGGTGCGGGCGGCGGAGGCCGCCGGGGCCCGCCGCCTCGTCCACGTCAGCGCCCTGGGGGCGGACCCCGACCCCACCTTCCCGTACCTCGCCAGCCGCTGGCAGGGCGAGGAGTGGGTGCGCTCGAGCCAGCTGGACTGGGTGATCGTGCGCAGCTCGGTGATCTTCGGGCCCGGGGACGGCTTCTTCAGCCAGCTCGCCCGGGCGGTGCGCCTGCCCCAGCCGGTGATCGTCGTCCCCGGCGACGGCACCCAGCTCTTCCAGCCGATCGCCATCGGCGACGTCGTCCGCTGCCTCGTCGCCGCCACCACCGAGCCCGAGCGGCGCCACCACCTCTACGAGATCGGCGGCCCCGAGCACGTCAGCCTGGAGACCCTCTTCCGCCTGGTCGCGGCCGTCACCGAGGCCGACTGGCTGCTCACCAGCCGCAAGCGCTTCATCCACGTGCCGATCGAGCTGCTCCGGCCGATGGCGCTGGTGATGGGCCGGCTCCTCCCCCACCCGCTGGTCACCGCCGCCCAGCTCGATCTCCTGGCCCGCCCCAACGTCACCCAGCTCGACGCCGTGCCCCTCGGCTTCGGGTTCGCCCCGACGGCGCTCGCGGACGGGCTGGAGCACCTGCGCCCCCGCCATCCGCTCCTGGAGCGGCTCGCCGAGGCCTGAGCGGGCCCGGGGAACCCTCGCCTACCATGGCCCGGGACCGCCGCACGACGGGTGGCGGCCGACCCAGGCGACCGGCGCGCCCGCTCCAGGAGGTCCCCATGGCCGACGACACCGAGCTCACCCCGGCAGCGATCATGGCCCGGGCGCCGGAGTACTTCCAGGCCGATCGCGCCAAGGGGATCACGGCGGTCTGTCAATGGGACCTGGCCGGCGACCGCGGCGGCCAGTGGCACCTGGACATCGCCGACGGGGCCCTGGCGGTGGTCGAGGGGGTGGCGGAGCACCCCACCGTCACGTTCGCCATGAGCGACGACACGTTCGTCAGGCTGCTCACCGGGCGCATGGACGGCACCGCGGCGTTCATGACCGGCAAGCTCAAGGTCAAGGGCGACATGGGAATGGCGCTCCGGCTCCAGAGCCTCTTCCGCTCACCTCACCGGTAGCGGGCCGGCCCCCAGCGCAGCTTCCGGCCGCCGCTCCGGGCAGGCGGAGCGGAAGGCGCAGCCCCCGCAGGGGCGGTCGGGATAGCCAGAGCCCACCCGGAGGGTCCCGGCGTGGAGGCGGGTGGCCGCGCCCGCGATCCAGCCCCGGGTCGCCCCCAGCGACGCCTCGTCCACCGCCACCTCGCAGAGCCGGCCCCGGCGCAGGTCGACCACCGCCGCCCGCAGCTCGCTCCGGTCCGTCCCGCCCAGGCCGTCCCGCCAGGCCATCGCATACAGCCGCAGCTGGTGGGCGGCGGGGCTCTCCGGCCCGGTCTCCACCCGATCCGCGGTCTTGTAGTCGAGGAGCCAGAGGACCCCGGGCCGGGCGCGGGCCACCCGGTCGATCGACCCCGCCAGGGAGAGCGTGCGCTCGCCGCTGCGCAGCCGCCAGCCGAACCGCACCTCGGTGGCGACGGTGGGCCAGCCGGCGACGGCGAGCCCCAGGTAGCCGGCCAGCAGCGCCCGCGCCGCGGCGGCGCCGTCGGGACCCAGCCCCCCCGCCCACGGCCCGAGGGCCGCCTCCAGCACGGCGGCGCTGGGCGCCCTGGCGGGCTCGGCCCGGTGGACCGTCTCCAGCACCGCATGGACGGCGATGCCGAGCTCGGCCCCCCCTCCCGCGCCGGCCCGCTCCTCCCCCACCTCCCCCGCCCCCGGGCCACCCGTGCTGGGCTCCGCCGCCTCCTCGTGCTCCGGGTCGGTGGGCGGCAGACCCAGCCGAAGGTAGCCGGCCCGCCGCGGGCACACCTGCACCGCCTCCAGCTGGGTGAAGCTGAGCGGCCGCGACAGCGGAACCGGCGCCGCCGGAACCGGCGCCACCGGAACGTCGGCGCGGGCGCTCTCGCCGGGGCCGGCGACGCCGCTCGCCTCCTCGAGAGCGACCACCTCCCGCCACCTGGTCGCCAGCCTCGCCGTCGCCGGCGGGCTCCCGCCTCCGTCCCCTGCTGGGGCGGCCGCCGGCGCCGGGCCCAGCCCGGCCGCCCTCGCGATCGGCGCCGCCGGGAAGTCGGGCCACGCCCGCACCGCCGCCGCCGGGTCCGCCATCGCCGCCACCAGCACCAGGAAGTCGTCGTCCGCCACGGTGGACGGCGACGCCGCGGCGAGGTTGGCCGCCATCGCCTCCGGCGAGTCGCCCGCCACCGAGCCCCGGCCCCGTGGGGTGGTGGTGACGAGGAGCGCATCCATCGCCCTCGTCATGCCGACGTACCAGACCCGGCGGCGCTCCGCCCGCTCAGCGTCGCGCACTCCGCTGGTGCGCAGCTCCTCGGCGGCGCGGGTCCTCGCCTCGCCCAGCCGGGTGACGAGCACCCCGCCCCCGGCCCGGTCCCACACGATCGCCGGCGTGGGCGCGGTGCGGAAGGGCCGGCCGTCGGCCAGGATCACGAACGGGAACTCCAGGCCCTTGGCGCGGTGCACGGTGAGGAGCGCCACCGAGTCCTCGTCCCCGGCCGGCGGCGGCTCCGGCGTCCGTTCGTCGGCGGCGAGCGCCTGCAGCCGCTGGAGCAGGTGGTCGAGCCCGCCGGCCCGGCCGCTCGCCTCCGCCTCCAGGCAGAGCCGGTGCAGCTCGCGCAGGGCGGAGGCGGCGCGCCGGCCGTCGCCGTCGCCGAGGCGCGCGCGCGCCTCGTGCCGGCGGCCCAGCCCGGTGACCGCGATCGCCGCACCCACCACCTGCGCCGGGGGGCGCTGCCGGGCCAGCGCCGCGAGCCGGTCGACGGTCCCAACCAGCCGGGCCATCCGCGCCCGCCACGGCTCGGCGACGTCGCCCCCCGCGAGCGCCCGGCGCATCCGCTCGTGCAGCGGCCGCTCGGCCGGGCCGAGGGCCAGGATCACCGCGTCGGGGAGGCGGTGGAGGGCCCCCTGGGCACAGCGCAGCCAGCTGGCGTCGTCGTCGGGGTCGGTCGCCGCGCGCAGGTGGGCGAGGAGGTCCTGCACCTCCGGCCGCTCGAAGAGCATCCCGCCGCCGGCACGGTAGGGGATGCGGAGCTGGCGCAGGGCCTCCTCCAGCGGGCCCTGCAGGCGCGAGAGGGTGTAGGCGAGGACCGCGCAGTCGCGCCAGGCGACGGGCTGCCGGCGCCCGCCCGGATGCTGCAGGCCCTCGGCGACGACGGTGCGGAGCACGGCCGCGATCGCCCGCGCCTCGGTCCCGATGTCGGGCGCCACCCCGAGGAAGACCGGGACCCCCGGCTCGTCGGTCCGGTGCAGGGTCACCGGCGGCGAGTCGGCGAAGGTGGGGTCGACCCGGATCAGTCGGTCGGTGGCGGAGAGGATCGGCCCCCGCGACCGGTGGTTGCGGTCGAGGACCACCAGCCGGCCCGGGATCACCTTCAGCACCTCGGGGGCGGCGTCCCGCCAGCCGTAGATCGCCTGGCGCGGGTCGCCCACCGCCACTACGTTGCCGAAGCCGGGCCGGGCCCAGGCCTGGAGGAGCTGGACCTGCAGCTGGCTGGTGTCCTGGAACTCGTCGACGATGAGGCAGTCGAAATGACGGCGGCACCACCGCTGCAGCTCCGACCGCGGCCGCAGCGCGGTGAGCGCCAGCCGCAGGAGGCCGTCGAAGTCCACCGCCCGGGCGGCGGCCAGGCGCGCCTCGTAGCCGGCCCAGAGCGCGACCGTCATCTCCAGGGCCTGGCGGTGGGCGCCCAGCTCACCCGGGTCGTGACCGGCGGCGGCCCACCCCGCATACGCCGCCTCCGCCCGCCGGCGCAGCGCCCACGGGTCGGCCTCGCGGGCCCGGCCAGAACGCATGGCCTGGCCGGCGCCGGCCAGCCACTCGTCAAGGCGCTCCAGCTCCGCCAGCTCGTCGGGCTCGTACGGCAGCACCCCCGGGCCCGGCGGCCGCCCGCCCTCGAGCGCGTCCCTGGTGTCGGCGCGGGTGAGCGCCGCCCCCACCTCGTCCACCAGCGCCAGCTCGGGCGAGACCCCGGCCCGGTAGGCGTGCTCGCGCAGGAGTCGGAACGCGAGCTGGTGGAAGGTGCCGACCCAGGCACGCTCCAGTCGGATCAGCTCGCGGGCCGCCCGCTCCGGCGCCATCACGTCGGCGACCGCCGCCGCGATCCGCAGGCGCAGCTCGCCCGCGGCCTTCTCGGTGAAGGTGACCGCCATCAGCTGCCCCGGCGCGACCCCCTGGGCGATCCGGGCGGCGAACAGGGCCGCCATGGTCCCGGTCTTCCCGCTGCCGGCGGCGGCCTCGACCCGCAGCGGCGCGGCCGGCTGGTGGCGCACCACCTCGGCCTGCTCCGGGGTGGGGACGAAGCCGGGCCGCCCCCCGCTCACGGTCGCTCCACCGGGTGGCCCCCACCCACGCTGCCGGCCCCGGCGCAACAGCCCGACCGTTGGCATCCCCGGCGCTGGTCGAGGCAGGTCCGGACCGCGTGACGGGGCTGGGCCGGAAAGCGTCCCCCGGCGATCCGGCGGCCCTCCCGCTCCAGCCGGTCGGCGAACCCGGCGAGGTCGGCGGGGGTGAGTTCGCCCAGCTCAGCGGACTCCGGCCCGGCCAGCTCCAAGCTGCCGTCGATGCGCAGCCCGCGGCGGTGGATCGGGCGGCCCGGGTCGCGGACGTGGGCGGGGGTCACCCCCACATACCAGGCGCGCAGCAGGGCGGGGACCGTGGCGCGGAGCGGCGCCACCGTTCCCCGGCTCAGGGCGAGCCCGTAGACGGGGAGCTGCCAGTCGGTCGGCCCGGCGGCGTCGGAGCCGAAGACGGCGGGGACGATCGCGCTCCGGCTCGGGACGTCGCGGCCGGTCTTGTAGTCGACGACCTCGACGGCGCCCTCCGCGACCCGGCGCAGGCGGTCGATCCGGCCGCGCACCACGATGCCGTCGAGCTGCAGGCGGAAGGGGGCCTCGACGCCAAGGGTGGGCTGGTCCGCGCCCGGGGCCCCGACCACATGGTGGGCGTAGCGCACCGCCAGGCGCCGCAGCCAGGCGGCGAGGGCGCGGTGGGCGAGGCGGCTGGGGACGCGGGAGGCGAGCCAGGGGAGGACGGAGCGCTCGAGGTGCTCCTCGGCGACCCGGAGGAATGCGGACGGGTCGCCGAGCCATCGGACCTCGTCCCGGTGCACGAGCTCCAGCAGGCGGTGGGCGGCCTGGCCGCGCAGCTGGCGGATCCCGGGGGGGCCGGGCCGCAGGACGAGGTGGTAGAAGAGGCGGCGCGGGCAGGCGAGCCACTCCCCCACCGCGGTGGTGGCCAGCTCCACCGGCAGCGGCAGGTCCGCCGGGCGACCCTCCACCGGGTCGAAGGCAGAGAGGGTCTCGGCCAGCTCCGCCACCGGCGGCTCGGCCCCGGCGAGGTCGATCGGCACGCTCCCGCCGTCCTGCAGCACCGCCGCGGCCATCCCGGCCACGATGTCCGCCCGGGTCACGTCGGCGATGTCGGGGAGCGCCCGCTCGGGCACCCCCGCCGCTCGCAGCGGTGCCAGCAGGACCGACGGCTCCGCCGGTCGGCCGCCGTAGCGCTGGGCGTAGGTGCAGGTGACGAGGGCCTCGGCCCGGGTCAGCGCCACCACCAGCTGCCGTGCCTCCTCCTCGAGCTGGCGCTCGGGGTCCTGGACCGTGTCCTGGAGCTCCGGGACCCGCTCCAGCAGGAGGGTCAGCTCGTCGGGGGCGAGCAGGCCCAGCGGCCGGGACGTCGCCGGGAGCATCCCGGAAGCGCAGCCGCACACGAAGACCCGCCGGAACCCGAGCCCGCGGGCCTGCTGGATGGTGAGCAGCGGGACCGCGTCCCGATCGGGGTCGGCGGCCTCGTCGTCGTCGGTGGCGCGGCCCAGCGCCACCTCGAGCAGGTCGAGGGCCACCGCCAGGGTGGGCGGCCGCCCGCGCAGGCGCACCTCGACGTCCAGGATCGCGCGCAGCGACTCGTCCACGCTCCGCAGCACCTGGGCGAGCCCGGGGTCCTCGGCGGCGGCGGCGAACAGGCCCACCGCGAGCGCGACCTGCCCCACCCAGACCAGCAGCGCCCCCGGGTCCGCCGGTCCCCGCCGCAGGGGATCGGCCCACGCCTCGGCCCGATCCAGTCGCCCCTCCAGCTCGCCCAGCTCCAGCTGGTGGGGAGCGCCCTCGGCCCCGCCGGGGCCCGGGTCGGGTCCGGTCCGGCGCCGGCGCTCGGCCCGGAGCGTCCGCCGCAGGTCGAAGCCGTGGGCCGAGCTCCGGTCCCGCAGCCAACGGCGGGCGGGGGAGGACAGCCCCCCCCACGGCGCCTCCAGGACCGCCGCCAGCAGGGTGGCGTCGGCGGGGTCGGCGCTCCACCGGAGCCACCCCCGCAGCGAGCCCACCGCGGGGTGCCGGCTCCACCCGGCCCGGCCCAGGAGGCAGGGCACGCCCACCTGTTCGAAGGCCTCCGCGAACACCGGTCCGAGTTGGCCGAGCGTCCGCAGGAGCACCACCGCATCCCGATACCGGCCGCCGCCCCCGAGGACCCAGGCCTTGATCGCCCGGACGACGCCGACGGCCTCGTCGGTCTCGTCCACCGCGCGCCAGATCTCGACCGCGGGCGCGGCGACCGCGGGCGGGCCGGCGACCTCCCCCGGCCCGGGCTCCAGGGGTGGCGCGGTCGGGTCCAGCGCCGCCGCCGCCGCCAGCACCGCGGTCGGGCAGCGCCAGGAGCCCGGCAGCGCCCAGTCCTCGACGGCGAGGGCGAGCGGCAGCTCCTCCTGGAACCAGCGGGCGCTCCCTCCGAGCCCGCCGCGGATCGCCTGTCCGGGGTCCCCGGCCACCGCCAGGCGGAGCGGGTCGGGAAGCGCCCGGGCGAGGGCGCAGACCAGGTGGAACTGGGCGACGTCCCACTCCTGGGCGTCATCGACGAGGAGGGCGTCGTAGCGGCCCCCGATCCCGGGTGCCGCGCCGAGGAGCCTCAGCACCGCGTCGCCCACGACCCCGTCGAGGTCGGTCGCCGACGCGGCCCTCCGGACGTCCTCGCCGCGGGCCGCCAGGACCGCCAGCTCCTGCAGCGCGGGGGCGGCGCCGGTCAGCCGCTGGGCGAGCAGACCAGGCCCGACCATCGCCTGCCGGCAGGCGGCGACCGCCCGGCGGACGTCCTCGATGCAGGCGGGGTCGTCGTGCAGCGCACCCAGTCGCGGCAGCTGGGACCGGGCCCGCCCCAGCGCCGCTCGCGCCGCCAGCCAGGTCCCGAACCCGGTGAGGACCAGCGGCTCGGGGCCGCCGCCCACCACCACCCCCAGCACCCATCGAGCGGCCTCGGGGGCGGTCCGGACCACGGGCAGCGGCTGCGCCGCCGGGCCGCCGGCCGCCAGCCGCCGGTGCAGGTCGTCGCGAGCGCCCGCGGACCGGACCAGGACCAGGATGCGGTCGGCTGCGACGCCGTCCGCGACCAGGCTGCGATGAAGGGACGCGAGCAGGGTGCTCTTGCCGGATCCGGGACCGCCGACGATCCGGACCGCCCCCCGCAGGACAGGGGCCGGCGCCCGCCCGCGGGCCGCCACCGGCGCGGTCACTCCCGGGCCGCTGGGATACGGGCCATCTCAGCCGGGACCGCTGCCCTCCGGCCCGGGCCCGCGCCCCACCGTCGCCGCCGCGGCCAGGGCGACCGCCCGGACCTCCGTCCGGGGCCGTCCCGGGGGGCCCTGGAGGTGGTCGAGCCGGACGAACCGGCTGAGACGGTGGGCGAGGGGCCCGACCTCGACGTCCGGGTCGAGCCGCAGCGCGACGCCCTCCACCAGCGCGCAGAGGGCGTCCCCGACCCATTCCGGCACCCCGTCGGTGGCGCCCACGGCGGCCACCACGCAGGCGTCACCGATCGCCCGCCGGGCGGCGTTGATCCGCTCGGTGGCGGCCAGATCGGTGCCGTCGACGGCCCGGAACAGGAGCTGGAAGGCGACCCGGTTCGCGCGCGCGAAGTCGAGGTAGGTGGTGAACTGGCGGCCGAGCCCGGCCGCTCCGGCGCCCGCCCGGGCGGTGCCGAGGGCCTCCAGCAATGAGCCGGTGTGATGCTCCACCACCGCCAGGAGCGCCGCCCGCTTGTTGGGAAAGTACTGATAGACGAGCGGCTTGCTCACCCCGGCGGTGGCCGCGATCGAGTCCATGGTGGTAGCCACCACCCCGTCGCGGGCGAAGGCGACCAGGGCGGAGCCCAGGATCTGGGCGCGGCGGTCGTCCCGACTCAGCCGCTGGATTCGCGACCGTGCCGGCTTGACCCGCGGCCCGCGCAGGCGCCTCGTGACCCGCCCGATCGCCTCGACGGTCGGCACCGCCGGCCAGCGCGACGCCGGGAGTTCGCCTCCCATCCTGGGGCCGGATGATACTCGGCCGTCCCCGGGGGGCGCCGGGCCGGGGGGCGCGTGCGGCCTGCTATCCTTTTCAGACCTCGCGGGGGTTCGGCGGGGAGGAGGTGCGCCACCGTGGGTGAGGGAGGGATGCGGCGGGCCGCCAGGGCGGGGGGCCTCGCCGCCGTCGTGCTGGTGGTGGCCGCCTGCGCCGGAAGCGCGACCGGGACCAGATCCACCCTGCTGGCGCGCCCTGTGGCCGGCGGGATCGCCCGCTTCGCCCTGCCCCCGGCGGTGACCCCGACCTACATCTACCCCCTCTACCCGTTCGCTGACTACACCTATGCCAACCAGAGCTTCTTCGAGGCGCTGATGTACCGGCCGCTGTACGCCTTCGGCGACAACGGCTCGCCGCTGCTCAATCAGCGCGCCAGCCTCGCCGACCCGCCGGTCTTCTCCAACCGGGGCCGCACCGTGACCATCACCCTGAAGCCCCGCCGGTGGTCCGATGGGCATCCGCTGACGACGCGGGACGTGCAGTTCTGGGAGAACCTCCTGTCCGCCAACAAGGCGAACTTCGGACCGTACGTCCCCCACAACTACCCCGACAACGTGGTCAGCGCCAGCTATCCCACCCCCACCCGGTTCAGTCTCACCTTCGATCGTGCCTACAACCACTTCTGGCTGCTCTACAACGAGCTCAGCCAGATCACCCCGATGCCCCAGCACGCCTGGGACCGCACCAGCTTCACCGGCCCGGTCGGCAGCTTCGACCGGACCAAGGCCGGTGCGATCGCGGTGAACAAGTTCCTCAGCCACCAGGCCACCCAGCTCTCCTCGTACGGTCGCAATCCCCTCTGGAAGGTGGTCGACGGCCCCTGGCGGCTCTCCGCCTACACCCCCGCCACCGGCACCTCGGTGTTCAGCGCCAACCGTCAGTACCGCGGTTCCGATCGGCCCCACCTGAGCCGATTCGAGGAGGTGCCGTTCACCTCCGACGCGGCCGAGTTCAACGCCCTTCGAGCGGGGACGATCGACTACGGCTACCTGCCCATCTTCGACCTCGGTCAGCGGCGCTACTTCGAGACCCATGGCTACCGGGTGGCCGCCTGGCCGCTCTGGGCCTTCGACAACATCACCCTCAACTTCGGCAGCCCCAAGCTGCGCCCGGTCCTGAGCCAGCTCTACGTACGCCAGGCGCTGCAGCGATTGGTGGACCAGCCCAGCTACATTCGCAACCTGTTCCACGGGTACGCGGTCCCCACCTACGGGCCGGTCCCGCAGCAGCCGCCCACCCCCTTCGTCAGCGCCCAGGAGCGGCACAACCTCTACCCGTTCAGCGTCGCCGCCGCCCGCGCCTTGCTGAGTGACCACGGCTGGCGGGTGGTGCCCAACGGGCGCTCGGTGTGCCGCCGCCCCGGTGCCGGCCCGCGCGAGTGCGGGGCCGGGGTCGCCGCCGGGACCGTGCTCAGCCTCGACTTCGAGTACCCCAGCGGCAGCGTGGTCGCCACCCAGGAGGCGCAGGCCTACAAGTCGGCCGCCAGCGCCGCCGGAATCCAGATCCAGCTGGCCTCGCTCCCCCTCAACACCATCAACTCGCAGGGGGACTACTGTCCCGGGGCGGGCTGCAAGTTCGCGCTGCTCAGCTACGGGCTGGTGGGCTGGGACTACGGGCCCGACTACTACCCGTCCGGGGGCCAGATCATCGGCACCGGGGCCGGCGGCAACAGCGGCGCGTACAGCAATCCCATCAACGACCGCAACATCACGGCGACCCACGTGGACTCGGGGCTGGCCCCCCTCTACCGCTACCAGAACTTCGTTCAGGCCCACCTGCCGCTGCTCTTCTTCCCCACCCCGGTGTTCCAGATCTCGGTGATCCGGAACACCCTCCAGGGGATCGGGCCGCAGTCGCCCCTCACCACGATCGCGCCCCAGACCTGGTACCGAACCGGCTGACCCGGGATCGAGGCCAGGTCTGCGGCGCGGCCCAGTCCCGGCCCAGCGTCGGTCAGGCGATCGTCACTCGACACCCTCGCCGGTGACGAGGTTTCGCTGCACGATCTCCTGGAGCGCGAAGACCAGGTCCAGCGCCTGCGCGGTGGAGCCGGAATCGTCCGGCAGGGACCGGTGCAACGGCAGGATCGCCCGGTGGATCGCGGCCAGCACCGTCCAGCACGGCCCCGGGCAGCGGTCGTGATGGCGCAGGTTGGCGCTCTCCAGCTCCCACAGCAAGGCGTCGAGCTGAGCCAGCCACGCGCGTCCCTTGATGCGTGCCCCGGCCGGCATCGGCGGGGCCACCGCCACCGGCCGGCGGGGCAGGCTCACAGGTTCGAACCGACGGGACCGGCGCCGTCGTCGGGGCCGGGGACGGGGCCGGCGTGCCGAGCGAGGCGGCGCCGACCGGGGCCCAGCCGCCGCTCCAGCCGCATCGCGTCGCGACCGCGGGCGGACGGCCAGGCCGCCGCCGCGGTCGCGGAGGGCGGACCCGGCGTCTCGCCGGTGGGGTCGTGGGGCGGCCGACTCCGCACCACCACGCTCCCCATCAGCGCCCGGGCGCGGACCCTCACCATCGGCGTCCCCGGACGCACCGGAACGGGCGCCACCTGGGAGTCCTTGCCACCCATGCGCGCGATCCCGGCCAGGTCGACGTCGACGCCCTCGGGGACGATGATGTCCACCCCTCCCATCAGCGCCAGCCCGTCGAACACGACCTCCGCGCCCGCGATGGCGGCCGAGCGGAGGTCGCGCGAGCAGCCCCCCATGATCGAGACCACGACGCTGTGGGGATGCCCGCGCCAAGGCTCCCACCTCGACACCCCGCCCATCAGCGCGACGGTGCAGCGGAGCGAGCGCTCCAGCCGGCCGCCGCCCGCGATCGGGGCCGGCTGCAGCACCACCGCCGGCAGCCCCGCCACGGTGCGCGCGACGGAGGCGGCGTCGGCGAGCTCGGCGAAGGCCGGCCGGCCGTCGGCGCAGTGCTCGCGCAGGGAGTCGACCACCCGCTCGCGGTCGATGTCGGCGACCAGTGTCGTCGCCTCACCCCCGGCACCCACCGGCGGCTGCATGGACATCGCCCGCTCCTCCCTGTCGTGCCACGGCGGGTGAAGGGACCGACGGCGGGCGCGGCACCGGCGCGCCCGCGGCAGGTTGGCAGGATTATAGGCGCACCGTGCCGGTGCACCGCGGCCGCCGGGCGGTCGTGTCAGGCGCCGGCGAGTCCCCAGGATCCGGCGTAGCCGGGGTCGTCGAGCTCCTGGGCCAGCCCCGAGAAGCGCAGGGGACGGAAGGTGTCGCACATCACCGCCAGCTCGTCAGTCTCGCTGCGCCCCAGCGACGCCTCGACCAGCCCCGGCTGGGGCCCGTGCGCGAGCCCCGAGGGGTGGAGGGTGATCGACCCCACCTCGACCCCGCGTCGCGACCCGAAGCTCCCCGACACGTAGTAGATGAGCTCCTCGGAGTTGAGGTTGGCGTGGTAGTAGGGGATCGGGATCGCCAGCGGGTCCCAGTCGAGCCGGCGCGGGCAGAACGAGCAGATGACGAAGCCGCGGCCCTCGAAGGTCTGGTGGGCGGGCGGCGGGACGTGGATGCGTCCCGCCACCGGCTCGAAGTCGCCGATGTTGAAGGTCCACGGGTACAGGTAGCCGTCCCAGCCCACGACGTCGAAGGGATGGTGCTGGAGGCGGTAGGTCTGCAGACCGCCCCGGATGCGCACCCGGAGGGTGAAGTCGCCGGACTCGTCGTGGGTGCGCAGCGGGTCCGGCGGGTGGCAGTCGCGGTGGTAGTAGGGAGCGTGCTCCAGGAGCTGGCCGGAGGCGTTGCGATAGCGGCGCGGGATC
Source organism: Candidatus Micrarchaeia archaeon (assembly GCA_035533215.1). Lineage (GTDB taxonomy): Bacteria > Chloroflexota > Dormibacteria > Aeolococcales > Bog-877 > DAHUZL01. The sequence continues at coordinate 61,048 of DATLUG010000029.1, forward strand.
GTGATCGGCCCCGGGCTGGTGATCACCAGATGCCGCTGCGGGCCGGCGGGCTGGAAGCGGTAGGTGGTGCCGCGGGGGATGACGATGTAGTCGCCCTCGCGGTACGAGAGGTCGCCGAAGACGGTCGCCAGCACCCCGTGGCCCTGATGGACGAAGACCACCTCGTCACCCTCGCCGTTGCGATAGAACCACGGCATCGGCTGGACGCTGTGGCAGATCGCCACCTGCACCTCGTCGTTCCAAACCAACGTTCGCCGTCCCTGGAGCGGGTCCCCCATCGGCGGCAGCCCGGCGGTGCGCAGGTGGTGGTGCACGTGGCGGCCGGGCACCCACTCGTCGCGCTCGGTCGGCCGCCAGTCCTCGGTGGGTGCGTAGCCGAGCGGCTGCCGGAGGTGGTACAGGATGGACTCGTCGCCGCTGAACCCCTCCAGACCCATCACCTCCTCGGCGAGCAGGCGGCCGTCCCGGCGCAGCTGGGTGTGGCGCTTGGCGGGAAGCTCGCCCCGACGCTCGTAGACCGGCATCCCAGCGTGCCTCCCTTTGGGCAGCGTGCCACCGCGCGCCCGGCCGTCCCGATCCGGGCGCCCACCGCCGCTCGTAGCCTACGGCGCCGCCGGCTGGCGGTGCGACCCGCGGTCAGGGCCGCCCGACCGCGGACCGATCGGGTTGCGCAGCTCCCCGAGGCGTTCCACCGTGAGGACGACCTGGTCAAAGGGCTCCAGCCACGGGTGGCGTTCGGCGCCCTCGGTGCCGGCCAGCTCCAGGATGCATCCGGTGCCGCAGGTGCCGGACGCGATCACGTCGCCGGGGACGACCCGGGACCCCCGGCTGGCCTGGGCGACCATCTCGGCGAAGCTCCAGTGGAGGTCGGCCAGCGACGCACCCGAGCAGGGTCGACCATTCACCGCGGCGGTCATCTGCAGGTCGTACGCCTTCCCGCGCCGGCGGTCCTGCAGCTCGTCCGGGGTGACCAGCACCGGCCCCAGGGTGGTGGCGAAGTCCTTGCCCTTCACCGGGCCCAGGCCGACCGGCCGCTCCAGCCGCTGCAGGTCACGCGCGCTCCAGTCGTTGCAGATGCAGAAGCCGGCCAGGTACCCGTCGGCGTCCTCGGGGGCGAGGTCGCGCCCCTCGCGCCCCACCACCGCCGCCACCTCCAGCTCGAAGTCGAGCTCCAGGCACCCCGGGGGGGCGGAGACGATCGCCCCGTCCCCCACGCACGCCAGGGGATTGCTGAAGTAGAAGGCCGGGGCCCGGTACCAGGCGGGATCGACCGGCTGGCCCCGGAGCGCCCACGCCGCCCGCACGTGCGCCTCGAAGGCGTAGAAGTCGCGAAGGGTCGGGGGCCGGGGAACCGGGGGGAGGAGCCGGACCGAGGCCAGCGGCACCACCTCGTGCGGGTCGCGGCGCGCACGGTCGCCAGCTCTGGCCAGCCGCTCCCCGTCGTCGCCGAGGAGATCGATCAGCGTGGTGTCGGCTTCCAGCCCGTGCACGGCATCCCCGACGACCAGCCCGACCCGGTCGCCGGGACCGTCGGCGCGGCGGTAGGTGGCCCAGCGCATCCGGCCTCAGCGCGGCGCGCGGCGCAGGCGCCGCCGCCGCCGGTGGGGCCGCGGCGGTCCGATGGTGGGTGGCACGGGTGCCATCAAAGCACCGCGCGCGTGGCTGCCGCCCGCCGGGTCCGACCGGATCGCGCGCCCCCTGGCTGGCCGCGGCGCGGCGGCGCGCTCCCTACGATGGCGGGATGGACGGGGCCACGCCACCGCCGGGACCGCCCCCCGCCGACCCCCCTGTGGTGCCGGGTTCCGGGGAGGGCCCCCTCTTCTCCCCCGGGCCCGTCCCCCGAGGACTGGACCATCTGATCGGCACCGAGATCATCGAGGCCGGTCCGCGCCGGGTCCACCTCCGCCTCGCCCTCGGGCCCCAGCACCTCCAGCCCTTCGGAGTCGTCCACGGCGGAGTCCACGCCACCCTGGCCGAGACCGCCGCCTCCATCGCGGCGTGCCTCAACGCCAAGCGCGCCGCGGTCGGCATCGCCAACCACACCAGCTTCCTGCGGGCGGTGCGCGACGGGGTCCTCGACGCGGTCGCCACCCCGCTCCACACCGGGCGGGCGGTCCAGCTCTGGGAGGTGGCGATCCGACAGGACACCGCCCTGGTCGCCACCGCGCGGGTCCAGCTGTACGTGCTGCCCTCGGGCGGCCTCCGGGGATCGGCCCGGGCCCGCTGATCGCCGCGCGGCTGCCGAACCGGCCACCGATCGGCACCGGCCGGGAGCCGGTGGGCTCGCGACCATGGCGGGCCCGGTCGCGGGCGCGCTGACGGAGCCCAGTGCGCGATCCCGGCTCGGGGAGTGGCACGACCTGGTGGCGGCGCCGGGGGCCACCGTCGCTGAGGACTCGCCCTCCCAGGTGTCGCTCCGGCTCGACGGTGGCCCGGCCCAGCTCGGGGCCGTCGTCGCCCTCAGCTCAGCGAGTGAAGCGCGGCTGCCCGCTCGTCGACGTGGTGATCGGGCAGGGGGCCGACGCCCTCCGGCTGCAGGTGTCGGGGCCCGACGGCTGCGGGGCGCGTCGCGATGCCATCGTTCAGCGCGCGGTCAGGCCGTCGTCGCGCGCTCCCCGGTGAGCACCGCCTGGGCGGCGGCCAGCCGCGCGGCGGGGACGCGGAACGGCGAGCAGGAGACGTAGTCGAGCCCGATTCGCTCACAGAGCGCGATCGAGGCGGCGTCCCCGCCGTGCTCGCCGCAGATCCCCAGCTCCAGCCCGGGCCGGGTCGCGCGGCCGGCCGCCACCGCCAGCGCCATCAGCCGCCCCACCCCGTCGGGATCGAGGTGCTCGAAGGGGTTCTCCGGCAGGACGCCATCGCGGACGTACTGGGCGAGGAACTTGCCCTCGGCGTCGTCGCGCGAGACGCCGTAGGTCATCTGGGTGAGGTCGTTGGTCCCGAAGGAGAAGAACTCCGCCGCCTCCGCCACCTCCCCGGCGGTGAGCGCCGCCCGCGGCACCTCGATCATGGTGCCGATCTTGATCGCCAGCCGTGCCCGGCGCTCCCGTCCGACCGCGGCCAGGGTCGTCTCGATGACCGCCCGGGTCCGGCGCAGCTCCTCGACGTGCCCCACCAGCGGCACCATGATCTCCGGGATCGCCCGCACCCCGCGCCGGCGCAGCTCGCAGGTCGCCTCCCCGATGGCGCGGGCCTGCATCTCGATGATCTCGGGGAAGAGGAGCCCCAGCCGGCACCCGCGCAGGCCCAGCATCGGGTTCTGCTCGCGCAGCTCCTCGACCGCGTGGAGCAGCTTCTCGGCGCGCATCAGCTTCGGTCCGTGCTCCCCGCGCCCACGCCGCTCGGCGACCTCGGTGAGGAGGGCGTCGTGGTTGGGCAGGAACTCGTGCAGGGGCGGGTCGATCAGGCGGATGATCACCGGCAGCCCCCGCATCGCCTCCAGGATGCCGACGAAGTCGGCGCGCTGGAACGGCAGCAGCTCGGCCAGCGCCTGCCGGCGCCCCTCCGTCGAGGAGGCCAGGATCATCGCCTGCACGTGGGGCAGCCGATCCTGCTGCATGAACATGTGCTCGGTGCGGCACAGCCCCACCCCCTTGGCGCCGAACTCGCGGGCGCGGCGGGCGTCCTCGGGGGTGTCGGCATTGGCGAAGACGCCGAGCCGCCGAACGTCGTCGGCGATGCGAAGGAGCCGCCGCAGGTCGCCGGAGACCTGCGGCTCGACCATCGGCACCGACCCCTCGATCACCTGTCCGGTGCTGCCGTCGATGGTGAACACGTCACCCTCGTGCACGGTGACGCCGCCGGCGAGGAACTGTCGGCGCCGGAGGTCGACCGTCAGCGACTCGGTGCCGGACACGCACGGCTTGCCCATCCCGCGCGCCACCACCGCGGCGTGGGAGGTGCGGCCGCCGCGGGCGGTCAGCACCCCCTCGGCGGCGATCATGCCGTGGACGTCGTCGGGGTTGGTCTCCACCCGCACCAGGATGCAGGGCGTCCCCCCCTTGGCCATCGCCTCGGCGCGGTCGGCGTCGAAGACCGCGGCCCCGGTCGCCGCCCCCGGTGAGGCGGCGAGGCCGGTCGCCAGGACGGTGACCGTGGCGGCCGGATCGATGGTGCGGTGGAGGAGGTGGTCGACCTGGTCCGGCTCCACCCGGAGGAGGGCCTCCTCGCGGCTGATCAGCTCGTCCCGGAGCATGTCGGTGGCGATCCGCACCGCCGCCTGGGCGGTGCGCTTGGCGGTCCTGGTCTGGAGCATGAAGAGCCGGCCGCGCTCGATCGTGAACTCCATGTCCTGCACGTCGCGGTAGTGGGATTCCAGCCGGCCCGCGATCGTCTCGAACTCCCGGTACACCGCCGGCAGCTGGTCCTGCAGGGTGGCGATCGGCTGGGGGGTGCGGATCCCCGCCACCACGTCCTCACCCTGGGCGTTGAGAAGGTATTCGCCGAACACCCCGGGCTCGCCGGTGGCGGGGTCGCGGGTGAAGGCGACCCCGGTGCCGGACGTCTCCCCCATGTTCCCGAACACCATCATCTGCACGTTGACGGCGGTGCCCAGGGTGTGCGGGATGTGGTTGTACTCCCGGTAGGCGACCGCGCGGCGGGTGTTCCAGGACCGGAAGACGGCGGCGATCGCCCGCTCCAGCTGCACCGTCGGGTCGTCGGGGAAGGCGGCACCGGTGCCGGAGCGCACCAGCTGCCGCATCTCCGCCACCAGCTTGGTCAGCGGCGCCACCCCGAGGTCGGCGTCGGTGGCGGCGCCCGCCCGTCGCTTGGCGGCAGCCAGCGCCTCCTCGAAGGGCTCCGGGTCCAGCCCCAGGACGATCTTGGCGAAGAGCTGGGTGAAGCGCCGGTAGGCGTCGAGGGCGAAGCGCCGGTCCCCGGTGCGGCGGGCCAGCCCCTCCAGGGTCAGCGGCGTGAGCCCGAGGTTGAGGACCGTGTCCATCATCCCCGGCATCGAGAAGGCCGCCCCCGAGCGCACCGACACCAGCAGCGGATCGTCGGGGTCGCCGAAGCGGCGCCCGGCCGCCGTCTCCAGCCAGGCGAGGCCGTGGCGGACCTCCTCCCACAGCCCGGGGGGGAAGCGGTCGCCGGCGGCAAGGAAGGCGATGCAGGCCTCGGTGGTGATGGTGAACCCGGGAGGGACCGGAAGCCCCGCTCGGGTCATCTCCGCCACCCCGGCGCCCTTGCCGCCGAGCAGCGCCCGCATCGTCCGGTCGCCCTCGTCGAAGCGCCACACCCAGTGGCGGCCGCGCCGTCCCGGCCGGGAACCGGGGGGCCGTCGACCGGTTGCCGCCACCCGGCCCGTCTTCGCCTGCTGCGTCGCCGCCGCCCGGGGCGCTGCCGACTTCGGCGCCATCACCTGCCTCCACGCGGAGCCGTCCCAGCCCGACCTCTGCCCGCGGGGGGCGTCCCTCCGGCGGCGCCTCCTCCCCTCCCGCCGGCGAGTGTAGCGAAGGCCGCCGCCCCCGAGCCCGGGCGGCCGGCCCGCCTGGGCTCGGCACCGCGAGTCGGCTCGGTGCGATAGGATCGTCGCCCCCACCGTGAGACCTGAGCGCTGCCGGACGCTCGATCGATGCGGGCCGGCTGCCTCCTCGTCGCCCGATGCGGGAGGGCGGCCCGGGACGCCGTCCGCCCCCGCCGGCGGCCGCGGTGCGGCGGCGCGACCGCCGGCGTGAGCGTCCCGCCCACCGGACGCGACGCCCGCCGCGGCGCGCCCGGGCCGGCGCCGGATCCAACGGCCCCCCTCGACCTCACCCTCCTGCCCGACCGCGCCGAGGTGCTGCCGTCCGGACGGCTGGCGGTGGCCGGCGTCGACCTCGGCCTGCTGGCGCAGGCGGTCGGCACCCCCTGCTACGTCTACGACGAGGCGACCCTCCGGGCCCGCTGCGAGGAGGCCCACCGGGCCTTCCCCGGCGGCGCCGCCTACGCGTCGAAGGCGTTCAGCTGCATCGCCATGGACCGCCTGGCATCCGGCCTCGGGCTGGCCATCGACGTGGCCAGCCTGGGCGAGCTGCGGGTCGCCCTCGCCGCCGACGTCCCCCCCGCCGGGATGGTGCTCCACGGCAACAACAAGTCCCTCGCCGAGCTGGAGCTGGCGCTGGCGACCGGGGTGGGACGGATCGTCGTCGACTCGCTCGACGAGGTCACCCGGCTGGAGCGGCTGGTCTTTGCCGGGGGCTTCGCTCCGCCGGCGGTGTGGCTGCGGGTGACGCCGGGCGTCGATCCCAAGACCCATGCCGCGATCGCGACCGGCCAGCTGGGCTCGAAGTTCGGCCTGCCGATCGCAGGCGGCGGCGCCGCCGCCGCGCTCGACCGTCTCGCCCGTTCGCCGGCGGTCCGCCTGGTCGGCGTCCACTCCCACATCGGCAGTCAGGTGACCGACCTCCTCCCCTTCCAGACGGCGGCGCGGCGGGTCGCCGAGCTGGCGGTGGAGCGGCGCCTCGCCGAGGTGTGCCTGGGAGGCGGCCTGGGCGCGGCCTACGTCGCCGGGGACGTGGTCCCCAGCCTTTCGGACTGGGCCGCCGCGGTGGAGCGAGGCTGCCGCGAGGCCGGGCTCCCACCGGACATGCACCCCAGCGCCGAGCCCGGGCGGGCCCTGGTGGCGCGGGCGGGTCTCACCCTCTACACGGTGGGGACGGTCAAGCGCCTGCCCCAGGGCCCGGTCTTCGTCGCCGTCGACGGCGGCATGGGGGACAACCCGCGCCCGGCCCTGTACGGCAGCCGCTACGAGGCCTTCCTCCCCCGCGCCCCCCTGGCCCGGCGCCCGTTGGCCGCCGCGGTCGTCGGCCACCACTGCGAATCCGGCGACGTCCTCGTGGCCGAGGGCCGGCTCCCCGCCGACGTGGCGGTCGGCGACTGCCTGGCGGTGGCGGTGACCGGGGCCTACGGCCACGCCATGGCGTCCACCTACAACCGGGTCCCGCGGCCGCCGGTCATCTTCCTCTCCGGGGGGGACGCCCGTGTGGTGGTGCGGCGCGAGACGGTCGAGGACGTGCTCCGTCTGGAGACCGAGGCACCGGTGCGGGCGGGGCCGCTGCGCTGACGCCGCGACCCACCCCGGCCGCGGCGTCGACGTCCTGCCGAGGCTGCTACGCTCATTACACTCGCGGGGCCCAGCGGCGGCGCCGACGGGCCGGTGGCACGGGCGAGGACGGGCGTCATGGGCATCCACATCGGGCTTGGGGGCGGCGGCCACGGCGGGCGGCTGGCCCGGGCCGCCGGCAGGGGTCCGGGGGCCGAGGACGCCCGCCCGATCCGGCGCAGCACCGTGCTCCGGGTGGGCCGACTGTTCCGCCCCTACCTGCGCCAGGTGGGCGTGGTGCTGGCGATCCTGGTGGTGGTGGCGCTGCTTGGGGTGGTCAACCCCTACATGCTGAAGCTGATCATCGACGTCGCCTTCAAGCGCCACAGCATGCGCCTGCTCCTCATCTTCGTGGGCATCATGGTGATCACGCCGGTGGTCAGCACCGCGCTGGGGGTCTGGCAGACGTACCTCAACGCGGTGGTCGGCCAGCGCGTGATGCAGGACCTGCGCCTGGCCCTCTACTCCCATCTCCAGCGGTTGCCGCTGCGCTTCTTCACGGCGACCCGCACCGGCGAGATCCAGTCCCGACTGGCCAACGACGTCGGCGGGGTGGACAACGTCATCACCAACACCGCCACCTCGATCGTCTCCAACCTGACCCGGGCGGCGGCGACGATCGTGGGGATGCTGGTGCTGAGCTGGCAGCTGACCATCCTCTCCCTGGCCCTCCTGCCGGTCTTCCTCCTGGTCACGGTGCGGGTCGGCGAGATCCGCCGCAAGGTCAGCGGCGAGACCCAGGAGACCCTCGCCGACCTCTCGGCCCTGGCCGAGGAGACGCTGTCGGTGAGCGGCATCCTGCTGACCAAGGTCTTCGGCCGGGAGGCGTTCGCGCGCCAGCGCTACGCGCGCGAGACCGGACGCCTCACCGGGCTGATGATCCGCCAGCAGATGGTGGGGCGGTGGTTCTTCGGCTTCATCTCCACCTTCTTCTCGATCATCCCGGCGGTGGTCTGGCTGGTGGCGGGCGCGATGCTCTTCGGCAGCCACCCCGGCGCCCACGGGGGATTCGTCACCACCGGCGGCACCTCCATCGGCACCATCGTCGCCTTCACCACCCTCCAGTCCGGTCTCTTCTTCCCGCTCGGTCAGCTCCTCAACGTCCAGGTGGAGATCCAGGGCACCTTCGCCCTCTTCGACCGGATCTTCGAGTACATCGACCTGCCGGTGGAGATCGAGGACCGCCCCGGCGCGCTGGTCATCCCCGGCCGCCAGATCCGGGGCGCCGTCACCTTCGAGAACGTCCACTTCCACTACGAGCGGGGGGTGGGGGCGGCGGCCGTCGAGGAGGTCTCCTTCCGGGCCGAGCCGGGCCAGCTGGTGGCGCTGGTGGGGCCCAGCGGAGCCGGCAAGACCACGCTCACCTACCTGCTCGCCCGCCTCTACGACGTCGAGCGGGGCCGGGTCTTGATCGACGGTCACGATGTCCGCGACCTCACCCTCTCCACCGTCCAGGGGGCGATGGCGATCGTGACCCAGGAGGTCTTCCTCTTCCACAGCACGATCCGCGAGAACCTCCTCGTCGGCAAGCCGGACGCCACCCCCGCGGAGGTGGAGGCGGCCGGGCGGGCGGCCGCCATCCACGACCGGATCATGGAGCTGCCGCTGGGCTACGACACCATCACCGGCGAGCGCGGCTACCGCCTCAGCGGCGGAGAGAAGCAACGCATCGCCCTCGCCCGCGCGATCCTGAAGGATCCCCGCATCCTGGTCCTCGACGAGGCCACCTCCGCGCTCGACACCCACAGCGAGCGGCTGGTGCAGGCGGCGCTCGACCGTCTGATGGACGGCCGCACCACCCTGGCGATCGCCCACCGCCTCTCCACCGTGATGGCGGCGGACCAGATCCTGATGATGGAGCGGGGCCGGATCGTGGAGCACGGCACCCACGCCCAGCTCCTCGCCGCCGGGGGCGCCTACGCCCGGCTCTACCTGGAGCAGTTCGCCAGCCAGCCGGTGGAGGCGGCGGGCTGAGCCGACCGGCGGGGCGCCGGGCACGGCGACCGCCCGGTCACATCGGAGCCGGACCCCCGGTCCCCGGGGCCGCCTCGTCCAGGCCCAGCTTCGCCCGGCAGACCTCGAGGAGTCGGTCGAACCCCACCCGCACCTGGGCCATGCTGTCGCGCTCGCGGATGGTCGCGGCCCGGTCGGCGAGGCTGTCGAAGTCGACGGTGACGCAGAGTGGGGTCCCGATCTCGTCCTGGCGCCGGTAGCGACGGCCGATCGACTGGGTCTCGTCGTAGTCGGTGGCCAGCCGGCGGCGGAGGTCCGCCTCCAGGCCCCGGGCCAGTCCCATCAGGTCGGCGTTCTTGGAGAGCGGGAGGACCGCCACCTGGTAGGGGGCGACCGTCGCCGCCAGCCGCAGCACCACCCGCCGCTCGCCCTGGACCTCCTCCTCGTGGTAGGCGTCGAGCAGGACCGTGAGCGCGGTGCGGTCGACCCCGACCGCGGGCTCCACCACGTAGGCCAGCCGATGCTCCCCACTCACGGGGTCGAGGTAGGTGAGGTCCTTGCCGCTCACCTCCTGGTGGCGGCGCAGGTCGTAGTCGCCGCGCCGGGCGATCCCCTCCAGCTCACCCCACCCGAACGGGAACCGGTACTCGATGTCGGTGGCCGCCAGCGCGTAGTGGGCGAGCTCCTCGGGCGCGTGGGGCCGCAGCCGCAGGTTGGCCTCCCGGATCCCGAGGGCGAGGAACCACTGGCGCTGGTCCTCGCACCAGTAGTGGAACCACGGCTCGTCCTCGCCGGGGGGGCAGAACCACTCCATCTCCATCTGCTCGAACTCCCGCGAGCGGAAGATGAAGTTGCCGGGTGAGATCTCGTTGCGGAAGCTGCGCCCGACCTGGGCGATCCCGAAGGGCAGCCGCTGCCGCGAGCTCTGGAGCACGTTCTTGAAGTTGACGAACATCCCCTGCGCCGTCTCCGGCCGCAGGTAGACCCTGGCGGTCTCCTCCTCGACCGGCCCCACGAAGGTCTTGAACATGAGGTTGAACCGGCGTGGGGCCGAGAGCTCGCCGCCGCAGTCCGGGCAGCGGTCCCCTCCCAGCTGGTCCTGGCGCCAGCGCCGGTGGCAGCTGCCGAGGCAGTCGACCAGAGGATCGGTGAAGGCATCGACGTGGCCGGACGCCACCCACACCTTGGGGTTCATCAGGATGGCGCACTCGATCCCCTCCACGTCCCGGCGCAGCTCGACCACCCGTCGCCACCACGACTCGCGCACGTTGCGGCGCAGCCGCACCCCCAGCGGCCCGTAGTCCCAGACCGCATTGAGTCCGCCGTAGATCTCGCTGCTGGGAAAGACGAAGCCACGCCGCTTGGCCAGCGAGGTGAGCTTGTCGACCAGCCCCTGCCCGTCGCCCGTGGCCGCCGTGATCGGCTCCGTCTCCTCGCTCATCGAGTCCTCCAGGGCGCCGCGGTCGTGGCGAGCGGGCCGGGCGGTCATTGTACGGTCAGGTGGCGCCCGGCCCCCGCTCAGCGGCGGTAGATCCGCTCCGCCAGCGTCCGCCCCGACGGCGGCCGTCCGGTCCGGCCCGCGCGGCGGTCGACCTCCAGCAGGCCCCGCTGCACGTAGCGAACCCCCAGCCAGCGCAGCGGCTCGGGCTCCCAGTTGGGGGAGCGGTGGCCGACGAACGGCAGGTGGGTGCGCGGGGACGGGTCGCCCAGGATCAGCTCGGCCACGGTGCGGCCGAAGAGGTTGGTCGTGCTCACGCCATCGCCGACGTAGCCGCCCGCCACCACCACCCCGGCGGCCCGGTCGTGGCGGATGCTCGGCATGAAGTCGCGGGGGACCCCGACCACCCCGGCCCAGCCGTGGCTGAAGCGGGCATCGGCGAGCGCGGGGAACCACCGCCGCGCCTGCAGCCGCAGCATCCGCTGGGTGCTGTGGTCGCGCCCCATCTGCGCCGGGATGCGGGACCCGAAGTGGTAGGGGGCGCCCCGTCCGCCGAAGAGGATGCGCTGATCCGCCGTTCGCTGCAGGTAGTCGACCGAATGGCGATACGACGAGAGGCACTCGCCGCCCGACCAGCCGATCGCCGACCACACCGACGCGGGCAGGGGCTCGGTGAGCACGATCGTCGACGTCATCGGCACCAGCCGGCGCCGGAGACCGGCAAGCCCGGCGCCGTAGGCTTCGGCGGCGACGACCACGGTCGGGGCCCGCACCGTCCCCCGGAGGGTGCGCAGCCGTGGCGGGCGACCGGCTTCGACCGCCTCCACCCTGGTCCGCTCGACGATGCGGCCGCCGAGACGCTCCACCGTCCGCGCCAGCCCGCGCACCAGCCGGCCCGGGTGGATCGCCGCGCACTGGGGGTGGAACACGGCCCCGAGCGCGCCGGCGACGCGAACCCGCGCGGCCAGGGCGTCACGGTCCAGCACCCGTCCGACCCCGCCGGGGAGGGCGGCGACGCGGCGCCCCTCGGCCTCCAGCTCCGGGCGGTGCTCCGGGCCCAGCGCGATGTGGAGCGCGCCCACCTTGCGGAAGTCGCAGTCGATCCCCTCGGCGGCGGCCGCCCGGCCCACCTCGTCGACCGCCTGGCTGAGCTCAGCCATCAGCGCCCGGGCGGCGACCGCTCCGAAGCGCCGCTCCAGCTGCACCGCCTCCCAGGGGAAGAAGGCGCTGCACCACCCGCCGTTGCGGCCGGAGGCGCCGAACCCCGCGATCTCGGCCTCCACCAGGGTCACCGCCAGCCCCGGCCGCTGGCGGAGGAGGTAGTAGGCGGTCCAGAGCCCGGTGAAGCCGGCGCCCAGGATGGCGACGTCACAGCTGACGTCGCCGGCCAGCCGTGGCCGGGGCCGGAGCGAATCCCCGGCGGTCTCCAGCCAGAAGCTCTCCTTGGCGTAGTCGCGAACGGGCACGCGCTCCCACCTCACCGGTTCGGCGGCTTCCTCCACGGCACCGCTCCCCGACCCGGGCCGCGCTCGGGGTCGCCACCGGACCCCGCCGGGTGCATCGCGGTGTGGGCGGGCGGGGCGCCGCCGACGTGGCGGCCGGCGACGCCCCCCAGCCTTACTTCTTGGTGTAGTACCAGTCGTTGGGATAGAGGTTGAGGTAGGGATCCTGGGGCGCGACCCCGTCCAGGTTCTTCTTCACCGCCGAGATTCGGAACACCGGCATCGGCATGAAGATCTCGTACTGCTCCTTGGCCATGTAGTTCTCGTAACTGGCCAGGGCGCTGAAGCTGGTGCTGGTGTGGGTGGCGTTGATCAGCTGCTGGAGATGAGGGTCGCAGAGGTCGGAGTAGTTGCCGGAGGCGTTGCAGCCGAACGGCGATCCCCCGGTGGGGTACCAGCCGGGCCAGCCCCAGGGCCAGAACTCGATCGAGTAGTTGAGCTGCCAGGGACAGCTCTTGGCCTGGATGCAGGACCCCTCCAGGGAGATCTCCTCCCCGGCGTTGACGATCTTCAGGATCAGGTTGATGCCGACCAATGAGTAGCTCGACCGGATCAGCTGCACCATCTCCGAGTTCATGGTGGTCGCGGTCTGGGCCAGCAGGGTGAACTGCAGCGGCGCCCCCTTGCGCACCCCAGCGCCGCAGTCGGTGGGCCCGGTGCCGGGGCGCCGGCAGGTGGAGGTCCCGTTGGGCACCACCTTCCAGCCGTGCGAGCTGAGCAGCTGCTTGGCGGCGGCGACGTCGTAGGGGTAGGGGTCGTCCCGCTCGTAGGCCGTGACCAGGGGGCTGTTGTAGCCGGGGTCGGGGACCGGGCCGGAGGCGTAGTAGCCGAGCCCGTGCTCGATGTTCTTGAGGATCGACGTCATGTTGATCAGGTGGGTCATCGCCTGGCGGACATAGAGCTGCTTGAGGATCGGGGTCTGGGGATCCTTGGGCGCGTAGCTGAAGATGATCCCGCCCCAGGTGTCCTGACTCCAGTTGATGATCTTGTACCCCTTGGCCTTCAGCGCCGGGATGGTGCCGCGGTCGTTGAGCGGGACGTAGCCGTAGTCCAGCTGCCCCGACTCCAGGGCGTTGAACTCGGAGCTGTCGCTGGTGAAGGGGACCTCGATGAACTCCTTGATCTTGGGCTTGGAGCTGCCCGAATACTTGGGATTGGGCTTGAAGGCGACGTAGGTGTTGGTGGGCTGGTAGGACTTGATCTCCCATGCCCCGTCGACCACCTTCCAGAGCGGGTTGGTGGCGTACTCGGCGACCGACTTGGTCTGACCGATGAGGTACGTGTAGACCTTGGCCGCCCCGGCCGGGGTCCGGTCGTAGTTGCCGATCGGGCTGTGGGCCGAGGTCTTGTCCCAGGCGTGCTGGGGGATCGGGGTGATCTGGCTCAGCTGGTTGCCGAGCAGCCAGGTGTGGCTGACGGTGCCGGTGAAGGTGATCTGGAACTTGGTCGCGGAGAGGTAGCGGACCGCCTTGATGTTGTCGGGGAAGTGACCCGGCACGTAGGCGGGCCAGTTGGTCTTCTCCGCCTTCAGCATGTTGATCCAGAACTCGATGTCGCGGGTGGTCACCGTCCGGCCGTCGGACCACTTCCAGGGTTTCAGGGTCACGGTGGCGACGGTGTCGCCGCCGCTCAGGCTCCAGGCGGGCGTGTAGGCCAGGCTGTGGCGAGCGCTGAACACCGGCTTGCCCCCCTGGCCCCAGATGTAGAGCGGTCGCCACATCTGGTACGTGAACCAGGGGACGTAGCCGACGTCCCAGTAGCTGCCGGTGAACATCGGGAAGAGGAAGGTCGGGCCCTCGCCCACGTAGCCGGCGAACCGGACCACGCCGCCCGAGATCGCGCGGGCGCCGGGATGGGACGGCTTGCCGGCGACCGCCCCGCACCCGGTCAGCACCAGGGCCAGCAGGCTGAGGCTCGCCAGGGGACGGCGGATCGCGCCAAGGCCTCGAATCATCCGACTCTCCTCTCCATGTCCGACCCCGCTCGAGGGTCGGCCCCCGCTGGTCGCGACCATCCTCCCCGGGCCACCGGTGTCCGCACCTTGCAGCACACCTGCAAGGCGCGTGCGCATCGTAGGAAGTCCCCGCAGTGGTGTCAAGCAAAGATCGGGGAACCTCCCGCCCCCGCCCGAGGTCCCTCAGCCGGCGCGCTCCCCGGGGCACGCGGGGACCCCGACGCCGGTCGCCACCCTGGCGGGGCGGCGCGGGGCGGGCTCGCCCGCGGCCCGGGCCGTCCCGCTCGCCGGGGGCCGCCCCGCCAGGAGGCCGAGGGTGACCACCGCGCCGCCGACGAGCTGGAGGAGCCGGATCGGCTCACCGATCAGCACCGCCGCGAACACCAGCCCCAGGAAGGGCTGGATGTAGCCGTAGACGGCGGTCCGGGTGGGGCCCAGCCGCTCCAGCCCGGCGTAGTACAGCCAGCCGGTCAGGACGACCGCGCCCAGGGTGCTGAACCCGAGCAGGGCGGCCGCCGGGAGGGTGACGTGGGGCGGGGCGGCCAGTCCCTCGGCGACGCCGAGGGGGATCAGGCCCAGGCCGCCGACCAGGCTCACCATGGCGGCCAGTGCGAGCGGGCGGTGGCGGCCGAGCAGCGGGGTGAGGACCAGGAGGTAGACGGTCCAGGTGACCGGCAGCCCCAGCGCCACCACGTCGCCCGCCACGGTGGCCCGTCCGCCGCCCCCCGCGACCACCACGATCGCCAGCCCGGTGAGGCCGACGGCCAGTCCAGCCCAGACCCTCGGTGCCAGCCGCTGCCGGCCGCGCCAGGCGAGCCAGCCGGCGACGCCGAGCGGCGCCGCGCCGACCAGCATCGAGACGTTGTCGGCGCTGGTCAGCCGCAGCGACTCGGTGAGGAGGATCTGGTTCGCCACGATGCCGCAGAGGGCGGCCAGCCCGAGCCGGCCCAGCTCCGCCCCGCGGGGCCAGCGGAAGGGCCCCTCGCGCCAGCGCGCGAGGGCGGCCAGGAGCAGCGCCCCGACCCCCCAGCGGATCGCCGGGAAGAGCAGCGGCCCGAAGGGCCCGACCGCCACCTTGGTGGCGACCACGTTGAAGCTCCAGATCAGATAGGTGAGGAGGACCAGCCCATCCCCGGGGCCGGCGCCGAGGACGGACCGTGCACCGCGGCCCCGGTCGGCTCCGGCACGGCGGGCTCCGGACCGCCTGCTCTGCGCCACCCGATCACGGTACCGGAGCGGTGGCAGGCGCCGAGCCGGGGCCGCGCCGGGGGACTGCTACGATCGAGCCATGCTGCGGCTGCATGACACCGCCACCCGCAGCCTGCAGCCGGTGCGACCGCTGGAGCCGGGCCGCCTGCGCCTCTACAGCTGCGGCCCCACCGTCTACCGCTCCGCCCACATCGGCAACCTGCGCACCTACCTCTTGGCCGACTGGATCAAGCGCGCGGCGCGCGCCGACGGGCTCGCCGTGCGTCACGTCAAGAACATCACCGACGTCGGCCACATGCGCCAGGAGCTGGCCGAGCAGGGAGGCGACAAGGTCATCGCCGCGGCCCTGGCCGCCGGCCGGGCGCCGGAGGCGATCGCCCGCGCCTTCGAGGAGGAGTTCCACGCGGACGAGGCCGACCTCCTCATCGAGCCGGCCGACGTGTTCCCCCGCGCGACCGAGCACGTGCCCCAGATGCTGGCCCTGATCGCACGGCTGCTGGATCGAGCCCTCGCCTACCGCGCCGGCGGCAGCGTCTACTTCGACACGGCGGCGTTCACCGGCTACGGTCGGCTGTCGGGCAACCGCGCCGCGGGGCTGGTGGCGGGGGGGGCGGTCGCGACCGACCCGCTCAAGCGTCACCCCGGCGACTTCACCCTCTGGCGCGCGGCCGAGCCCGGGCGGCGGCTCATGGTGTGGGACAGCCCCTACGGCCCGGGCTTCCCGGGCTGGCACATCGAGTGCTCGGCGATGGCGATGGCCTACCTCGGGGAGAGCTTCGACCTCCACACCGGCGGGGTGGACAACATCTTCCCCCACCACGAGGACGAGCGGGCCCAGAGCGAGGGGGCGACCGGGAAGCCGTTCGCCCGGCTGTGGGTGCACGGGCAGCATCTCCTCGCCGACGGGCTCAAGATGGCCAAGTCGACCGGCAATGTCTACACCCTCGCCGACCTGCGCCGACGGGGCCACGACCCCCTCGCCTTCCGATATCTCTGCGCGACCGTCCACTACCGCACCCGTCTCAACTTCACCCTCGCCACCCTGGCCGCCGCCGAGCGCGCGCTGGCCCGCCTGCGGCAGTGCGCCGCCGCCGGGCGCACCGCGGTCCCCGGGGTCGACCGCGCGGTCGACCCCGGGGTGGTGGCAGCGCTGCAGGACGGCGTCCGGCGGGCCCTGGCCGACGACCTCGCCCTCCCCCGGGCGCTCGCGCTCTGCTGGCGCCTGGTGCGGCACGACCCCGCCGGAGCCGCCACCAAGTCCGCGGCGCTGCTCGCAGTGGAGCCTCTGCTCGGCCTCGGACTGGACCGGCCCGCGGCGGCCCCGGCCGTCCCCAACGGGTGGGGGGCAACCGCCAGCTCCCGCGAGGAGGCCCGCACCACCGGACGGTGGGAGGCGGCCGACCGGGCTCGGAGCGTGCTGGCAACGATGGAGGTGGTTCCCGAGGATGGGCCCGGCGCCACCCGCTACCGGGCCCGCTCCGTCCTCGACCGGCGCCGAGGGCTGGTCTCGGCGCCCCACGAGGTCCCCGACCGGCGCGAGCTGCCGGATCGCGTCGCCGTGACCGTCAGCCTGGTGTGCAACGGCCACCCCGAGGACGTCCGCCGCTGCGTCGCCAGCCTCCTCCGCCACGCGGGCGCGGGTCCGATCGAGGTGGTGGCCCTTGACAACGGCGCCGGGGGCGAGGTGGCCACCCTGCTGGACGGGTTGGCCGCGGAGGGCAGGACGGTCCGCCCCATCCACGCCGACCACCGGCTCGGCGAGGGCGCGGCTCGCAACACGACGCTGCGGGCGGCCGCCGGGCGGGTGGTCCTGCTCGCCGACACCGGCCTGGAGGCCGTCGGCGACTGGGTCACGCCGCTGCGGTCCGCCCTCGACGACCCCCGGGTGGGGGCGGTCGGACGATGGGGGGTCCGCAGCTCGGACTGGCGCGAGTTCGAGGAGAGCGATGGCGTCGACGTCGACGCCATCGAAGGGTACTGCCTCGCGTTCGCCCGCCGCCGGCTCCGTGAGGTGGGCTGGCTGGACGAGCGCTTCCGCTTCTACCGGCTGCTCGATTTCGACTGGTCGCTGCAGCTGCGTGCGCGCGGCCTCAGCAATCGCCGCCTGCCCGACCTCCCCTTCGTGATGCACGCCCATCGAGGCTGGGAGGATGCCGACGCCGAGGAGCGCGAGCGTCTCAGCCGGGCCAACTTCCGCCGTTTCTACGACCGCTGGCACCACCGTCAGGATCTCCGCGTCGGCGCCCCCGCCGCGCCCGCGCGCTGACCGCGCGGCGCCCGCCGCCCACGCCGGGCGGCGTGCCGCATCCCCGGCGGCCGCACGGTCGCCGCCGCCCGCGCCGGGTCCGGCCGCTCGGCGGCCCCTTGCCGCCTGCCTCAGGCGGACGAGTGAGGCGCCGCGGCCGGCACCACGGTGTCGGCTCACCGCCGGCGGCTGGCGGCCGCCGATCCCTCCGCTCGATCCGTGGACCGGTCGTCCCTCGAGCGCCGCCCGAGTCAACTGCCGGCCGCACGGGGACGCCGGGGTGGTCAGGACGCGGGCGTCGCCCGGTCCGCCGCCGGCCCCGGATCCAGGAGCGCGAACCGACACCACACCGAGACCGAGATGGTCTCCTCCCCCGGCTCGACCGCCATCCCGGAGGCGGCCGTCATCGCCCGCTGCCGCAACCGTCCCGGGGGGCGCGGTCCCGGGTCCGCGTCCTCCGCCACCCGCAGGATCGGGCCCAGGCGATGGCCCGTGCCGGCGGCGAGCTCCTCGGCCCGGCGCATCGCCGCCTCGATCGCGGCTGCTCGCGCCGCGCGCATCGGGAGGGCCCGGTCGTCCACGCTCCAGCTGATCCCCCCCACCACCAAGCTGGTCTCCACCGCGGCGGCGGCGGCGTCGAGGATCGCGCCCGCCGTGTCCAGCGCCCCCAGCCGGACGGTGATGCGGGAGGACGCCTCGAAGGCGTCAGACCGCGGGCGGCCCGCCTCGTGGACGGCATGGAGGTGCACCGCGGTCGTCTGGCGGTCGGCCGGCGCCACCCCGCCGCCGTCGAGGACACGGGCGAGGCGCTGCGAGCGCTCCGCGAGCTGCCGCAGCGCCTGGCCCGGCGTCCGGGCCCGCACCTCGAGCCCGAGATCCAGCCGCAGCCGGTCGGGCACCGCCCGCACCTCGCCGGTGGCGGTGACCTCCACGTGCGCCGGGCGACCCCTCCCCATCGTGCGGCCACCGTACCAAAGGTCCCGACCCCGACCGCCGTCGACGACGCTCGCCGAGCCGGCTCGGCTCCGATCGAGCACGGCCGGGGCCGTCTGGCCTACGCTCCAGTGCGGGCGGTCGCCCGTCGCCGCGGACCGGAGGAGCAGTCATGCAAGTGGGAATGGTCGGCTTGGGTCGAATGGGGGCCAACCTGGTCCGCCGCCTGATGCGGGACGGCCACGAGTGCGTCGTCTTCGACGCCAATCCCGGCGCCATCGCCGCGCTGGAGGCCGAGGGGGCGACCGGGGCCTCGTCCCTCGACGACTTCGTCGCCAGGCTCACCCCGCCCCGGGCGGCCTGGATCATGGTCCCGGCCGGCGCCGTCACCGAGACCACCGTCGAGGACCTGGCCCAGCGGATGGCCGCCGGCGACGTGCTGATCGACGGGGGCAACTCGTACTACCGCGACGACATCGCCCGCGCCGCCCGCCTGGCCGGGCAGGGGATCCACTACGTGGACGTGGGCACCAGCGGCGGGGTCTGGGGGCTCGAGCGGGGATACTGCCTCATGATCGGGGGCGAGGACGAGGTGGTGGCCCGCCTGCGCCCCATCTTCGCAACCATCGCCCCCGGGGTCGAGGCCGCACCCCGCACCCCGGGACGCACCGGCGAGCCGAGCTCCGCCGAGCAGGGCTATCTGCACTGCGGCCCGAGCGGGGCCGGCCACTTCGTGAAGATGGTCCACAACGGCATCGAGTACGGGCTGATGGCCGCCTACGCCGAGGGCCTCAACATCCTCCACCACGCCGACGCCGGCTCGGCCCAGCGCCAGGCTGACGCCGAGACCGCCCCCCTGGAGGATCCCCAGTTTTACCGCTACGACATCGACCTCAAGGAGGTGACGGAGGTGTGGCGGCGCGGCAGCGTCGTCGCCTCCTGGCTGCTGGACCTCACCGCCGGCGCCTTGGTGGAGTCGCCCACCCTGGAGGGCTTCTCGGGCCGGGTGTCGGACTCCGGCGAGGGGCGCTGGACCGCGATCGCCGCGGTCGAGGAGGGCGTTCCCGCCCCGACCCTGGCCACCGCCCTCTTCTCCCGGTTCGGGTCCCGTGACCTGGACCACTTCGCCAACCAGGTCCTCTCGGCCATGCGCAAGGGCTTCGGCGGCCACGCCGAGCGGCCGGCCGGATGAGCGCGGGGGAGCGCCGGCGGCTGGCCATCCTCTTCGACATCGACGGCACCCTCATCATCAGCGGCGGCGCCGGGGCGGCGTCGTGGCGACTCGCGTTCGACGACCTCTACGGCATCCCCGCCGACATCGGCGCGTTCACCGACACCGGCATGACCGACCCCGAGGTGGGACGCAAGACCTTCGAGGCGGTGCTGCACCGCGATCCCGAGGGGGCCGAGTTCGCCACGCTGCTGGAGCGCCGTCTCTTCCACCTCCGCCAGACGGTGGCGGCGTCGGAGGCGTACCGGGTCCTCGACGGCGTCGCCGAGCTCCTGCCCGACCTGATCGCGAAGGGCTACCTCCTGGGTCTCGTCACCGGCAACCTGGAGGCCGCCGCCCACATCAAGCTGCACCGCGGCACCCTCAACCGGTACTTCGCCTTCGGCGGCTACGGCTCGGACTCCAGCGACCGGGCCGAGGTCACCAGGACCGCGCTGCGCCGGGCGTCGCTGGTCTACGGCGAGGAGCTGGACCCGGGGCGCTGCCTCGTGGTGGGCGACACCCCCCACGACGCCGACGCGGCCCACGCCGCGGGCGTCGCCTGCGTGGGCGTCGCCAGCCACACCTTCGACGCCGAGCAGCTGCGCGCGAGCAAGGCCGACTGGGTCATCGAGTCGCTGGCCGTCGGCCTGCCCGAGGCGGCGCTGGGGTGAGGGGGCTGGCCGGGGCACCGACCGCGTCCGCCTGCCGCGGCCCCCGGGGGGCGGCTCACCCGCTCGTCGGGCCGACCCTGCCGGTGGAGCGTCGGCCGGCGCTCGGCAGGGAGTCGCGGTGGGGCCGGGCCGGAGCGGGGCCCCTCGAGGCCGGAGGGTGACGGTGGCGGATCGTCCGGCGCAGGGGAGCCACCGGCCCCTCCCCCCATCGGGCGAGCAGTTCGAGATCCGATGGGGCGACCAGCGCGCCACCATCGTCGAGGTCGGCGGCGGGGTGCGGGCGTACACGGTGGGGGATCGCGCCGTCCTCGACCCCTACCCGCTGGAGTCGATGTGCGATGGCGCCCACGGCGCCCCGCTGATCCCCTGGCCGAACCGCCTCGCCGATGGCGCCTACCGGTTCGACGGCGTCGATCACCAGGTCGCGCTCACCGAGCCGGGCAAGCGCAACGCCATCCACGGCTTCCTGCGCTGGCGGTCGTGGCAGGCCCGCCAGCGGGGGCCGGCGCGGGTCGTCATGGGCACCCGCCTCTACCCGCTGATGGGCTACCCCTTCACCCTCGAGGTCCTGGTGGCGTACCAGCTGGGCCCGGGCGGGCTGGCGGTGACCACCACCGCCACCAACCTCGGCGAGCGGGCCTGTCCGTACGGAGCCGGCCAGCACCCGTACCTCTCGCCGGGCCAGGGCCCGATCGATGCCTGCACGCTCCAGCTCGACGCCCGGACCCGCATCCTCACCGACAGCGCGCGCCAGCTGCCCACGGGACGGGAGCCGGTGGCGGCCACCCGGTACGACTTCCGCGCTGGCCAGCGCCTGGGCGACCTCCGGGTGGACTTCGCCTTCACCGACCTTGCCCGCGACCAGGATGGACGGGCCTGGGCCAGGCTCTCCGCACCCGACGGGCGGCGGGCCGAGCTGTGGGTGGACGAGACCTACCCGGTCCTCGAGCTCTACACCGGGGACACCCTGGCGCCGGCCCGCCGGCGACTGGGCCTCGGCGCCGAGCCGATGACCTGTCCGCCCAACGGCCTCCAGAGCGGGGAGGGGGTGATTCGGCTGGAGCCGGGCCAGGCCGTCACCACCACCTGGGGCGCACGCCTGCGGTGAGGCGCCGCCGCCGCCGCCGGCTGCGCCGGGCCCTCCCCCCAGGGTAGGGAGGGGGCCAGCGATGGAGGTCCCGGTCGGGCCGCCCACGGTGACGATCCACGCCGACGACGAGTTCGCCGTCTGCGAGCTGAACGCGGAGATGTCCAGCACCAAGGAGCAGGGCTACTTCGCGGCCGACACCCGCCTTGTGTCCGGCTACCGGCTCAAGCTGGGCCGGGCCCGTCCGGTGCTCTGCAACGCCGCCGCGATCGGCCGGCACGCGGCCCGCTTCGAGTTCACCAACCCGGCGCTCCTCGGGGCCCACGGCCAGGCGATCGTGCCCCAGTGCCTGCACCTGCGCCTCGATCGGGCGATCGGCCACGGCCTCCACGAGGACTACGAGCTGACCAACTATTCCCGCGAGCCCGTGACCGTCGACCTGGAGGTGAGCCTGGAGTCCGACTTCGCCGACCTCTTCGACGTGAAGGGGCACCGGTCGATCCGCCGCGGCTGGCTGGGCAGCACCTGGAACGCCGGCCGGGGCCGCCTGCTCACCACCTACCGCAACGGGGCGTTCACCCGGGGCCTCATCGTCGAGGTGGCCGACGCGGGCTCGCCGCCGGCGTTCGCCAACGGCGGGCTCCTGTTCCGGGTGGCGATCGATCCCCGCTGCTCCTGGCACACCTGCCTGCTGTGGCGGCCCGTCCTGGACGGCGCCGAGCCGGGCCGCCCGCCCCGGGCCTGCCACGACCTCGCCGGCCAGGGTGAGGCAGACCGCTTCCGCCGCGACTGGGTGTCGCGCACCACCAGGTACCTCACCGGCGACCCGGCGGTCGACGACACCGTCCGCCAGGCGGTGGAGGACCTCGCCGGGATGCGCATGCGCCGCCACGACGTCGCCGCCGCCGGTGGCGGGGAGCGCGACGCCGACGCCTGGGTGCCGGCGGCCGGGATCCCGTGGTTCGTCACCCTGTTCGGCCGGGACGCCTTGACGGTGTCCTTCCAGACCCTGTCGCTCTCGCCCCGCTTCGCCCTGGGCAGCCTGCACGCCCTCGCCGCCCTCCAGGCCGACGCCACCGACGACCGCCGCGACATGCAACCGGGCAAGATCGAGCACGAGGTCCGCCACGGCGAGCTGGCGGCCCTCCACCTCATCCCCCACACGCCGTACTACGGGACCCACGAGGCGACTCCCCTGTTCGTCCTGGTGACGGCCCTGGCCTGGGGCTGGCACGGGAACCGCGTCGAGCTGGACCGGCTCCGCCCCCACGTCGAGCGCGCCCTCGGCTGGGTCGACACCGACGGTGACCTCGACGGTGACGGCCTGCAGGAGTACCGGACCCGGTCACCCCAGGGCTACTACAACCAGGGGTGGAAGGACGCCGGCGACGCGATCGTCGGAGCCGACGGCGAGCGCTCGAAGCTGCCCATCGCCCTCTGCGAGCACCAGGGCCTGGTGGCGGCGGCCAAGCGGGCGTGGGCCGACGTGCTGGAGACGGTCTACCAGGAGCGATCGGCCGCCACCCGCCTGCGCGACCAGGCCGATCGCCTGGTCGAGGCGATCGAGACCCGCTTCTGGTGGGAGGAGGAGGGCACCTACTACCTCGGCCTGGACGGTGACAAGCGCCCGATCGACTCGGTCGCCTCCAACCCCGCCCACCTGCTGTGGCAGCGGGTGGTCCGACCCCAGCGGGCGGAGCGGGTGGCGCGCCGGCTGCTGGCTCCCGACATGTGGAGCGGGTGGGGGATCCGCACCCTCTCCGCCGCCCACCCCGCCTACAACCCCTTCTCCTACCAGCTCGGCTCGGTGTGGCCCCACGACAACGCCATCGCCGCCGCCGGCTTCCTCGCCTACGGGCTCGACGGCGAGGCGGCCCGGGTCGCCCGGGCGATCCTCGACGCCGCCGACCGGTTCGCCGCCCGCCGCCTGCCCGAGCTCTTCAGCGGCCTCAGCCGCGATCCGGACGGCTTCCCGGTCCAGTACCTCGGGGCCAACGTGCCCCAGGCGTGGGCCTCCGGAGCCGTGGTCCACCTGCTCGCCGCCCTCCTGGGGCTGGAGGCGGACGCCGCCGCCCACCGCCTGCGCCTGCGCCCCGCCCTCCCGGACTGGCTGCCCGAGGTCCGGCTGGAGCGGCTGGCGGTCGGGGAGGCGTCGCTGACCCTCACCGTGTCGCGGAGCGCGGACGGCACTCACCTGGTGCGGGTCGAGCATCGGCGGGGCCGGCTGGAGGTCGTGGTCGAGGAGGGACCGCGACCGGGCGCCGAGCGGAGCCGGTGACACCGTCGGAGGCGCCCACCGGCGCCGGCGTCGGCCGCGCCGGACCGGGCGATCAGCGGGCGCCGGCGCCGGTCATCGCGGCGGCGATCCCGGGGCTGGCCGGCGCTCCGCCGGGGCAGCGGCCCCTGCCCGGCGGGGGCCGCCGTCCGGGTCGGGATCGAGGGGCGGACCGCCTCCCGGCGGCGCTGGCAGGGCGAAGATCTCGACGACCAGGGTGCGCGCCGGCTCGGCCACGGTGTACCGGCGCGGCACGGTGGCGGGGACGGTGACGACCAGGCCTGCCAGCGTCAGCTGCCCCAGCTGGTACACGACCTCCAGGGGGCCGACCCCGCTCGCCGCCGCCAGGCCGGCTGTGGTCTGCTCGCCGACCAGGAGGGCCCGGAGCAGCTCCAGCCGGGTGCCATCACCGAGCGCGCGCATGATGGCGAGGGTGGCGCGGAGGTCGGGGGGGCGCGCGGCCGGCGCCGCCGGCTGGACGCCGGCGGCGCCCCGACCTCCGCCGGCGGTGGCGCCGCGGGGGAGGTACTGGGACCGCAGCAGCGACTCGCCGATGGTGGCCCCGACCCCGCTGCGGGTCACCACCAGGTAGCAGACCGCGATCACGGAGACGATCACCAGACCGTCGGCCCAGCTGGCGAGGAGGTCGATCCCGGTGAGGCGGCGGGCCACCGCCAGGATGCCGGCCACGATGCTGGCGACGACGCCGATGTCGATCGTGAGGGCGAGGGCGATCCGGATCCCGGCGGGGACCCGGATCAGCGGCCCGCCGCCGGCATCCGGCGCCCGGCGGATGACGAGGTAGCCGCCCACCCCGATCACGATCAGGATGATCCCCTGCACCGTGAGCCGCTCCAGCCGTCCCAGGAAATGCTCGATGGGCACCCCCACCACCGCCCCCAGGACCACGAACGCGATCTCCCACACCGCGATGGCGGGCAGGACGGCGAAGAGGAAGGTCCGCCGGTCGACCCCCAGCGCTCCCGCCAGCAGGGTGGTGTAGATGCGCATCCCCGGGACCAGCCGCGAGAGCGCGAGCCCGGGGATGCCGGCGCCTCGGACCCGGTTCGAGGCCCTGGTCAGGCGGGCCGTCTGATGGAGGCGAGCGGCGAGCTCGGTCAGACCGTGCTCACCCACCAGCCGGGCCCAGCTGTAGCCGACCAGGGTCCCGGCGACGCAGGCGGCGAAGGCCACGGGCACGAACAGGTAGGGATCGAGGCCGCCGGACGCGATCAGCAGGCCGGCGGCCAGGCAGGTGAGCTCACCGGGTGCGAACGGCAGCGGCACGCCCGCCTCCTCGGTGAAGAGCAGGCTGCAGAGCAGGGCCAGAGCGACCCCGCCGTGCAGACCCTGCAGGAAGGTCATGACGCCGGCAGCGGGCGGACGGGCGCACCCCAGCGGCGCCACCGCGCCGCGCTGGGGCCCCCGCCGGGCCCGCCACCCAGCCGGCCGGCCGCCGCCGAGAGGCGCCGGCCAGCGGTCTCGCGCTCAGCCACCAACCGCACCGCCCTGACCTCCGTCCTCGGCCGAACCGTCGACGCCCCCCTCCAGCGGGAGCGCCCGGGCCGCCGGCGCGCCATCGTAGACGAGGTGGCCGTGCGGCCCCACCCGGACGCCGGCGGTGACCCCGTGTTCCGGACGGCCGCCGCCGGGCATCAGATGCTGCACCGCGGCGCCGCCCAGCAGGACGGCCGCATCGGCCACCAGCCGGCGGTGGCATCGCCACCAGAGGGTCTCCGCGCACATCACCGCCACCCGCCGCTCCCGGGCCTGCTGCAGCAGCTGCCGGAGCGCGGCGGTGAAGGCGGCGGTCTCCATGTAGTCCGCGTACGCCCGGAACGCCGGGTGCCGGAGGGCGACGTTGGCCGAGCTCGGGACGCCGGTGCGAAAGCCGCCCAGGGCCGGCTCCCAGCCGTAGCCGATCCCAGCCGGCGGCAGCCAGGCGGCCATCTCATGTCGCCCGAACTGGGGATGGTGGCGACTCGCCGGAACCGATCGGATGTCGACCAGGTCGGTCACGCCCGCCCCTCGCAGCCGCTCCACCAGCTGGTCGCTGGAGGCGGTGCCGTGGCCCACCGTCAGGAGCAGCGGCCCCGTCGCCAGCTGACGCCTCCACCCGGGGGCCGCCGCTGGACCGCCACCACCATCCACGGGACCCGACCCCGGCGCTCAGACGAACTTGGGGTACAGCGACATGCCCCCGTCGACCACGATGGTGGTCCCGGTGACGTAGTCGGCCTCGCGGCTGGCCGCCCACACCACCGCCGCGGCGATCTGCTCGGGGTCACCCATGTGGCCGAGGGGGATCTCGGACTCGACCGCGTGCATGGCCTCGGGGTCGTCCAGGACGAAGCGGTTGATGGGGGTGGCGATGGCGCCGGGGGCGATGCTGACAACGCGGATCTTGTGGTCCGCCAGCTCCCGGGCTGCGGTCTGGGTGAGCAGCTTCATGCCGCCCTTGCTGGCGCAGTAGTGGGCGAAGCCCGGCCAGGGGATGAACTCGTGCACGCTCGACATGTTGACCACCACCCCGCCCCCGGAGGCCGCCATCACCTTGCCCGCCTCTCGCAGGCAGAGGAAGGCCCCGGTCAGGTTGGTCTGGATCACCGCGTTCCAGAGGTCCAGCGGCATCTCCAGCAGCGGCGCCTGCTTCTCGATGCCGGCGTTGTTGACCAGCAGATCGAGGCCGCCGAGGGCCTCGGTCGCCCGCGCCACCATCGCCACCACCTCGGTCTCGCGACCCACGTCGGCCCGGATCGCCAGCCCCTTCACCCCGGCCCGGGTGACGGCGTCGACCACCGCCTCGGCGTCGCCGGCCTCCTGCTCGGAGTAGTAGTTGACGCACACGCTGGCCCCCTCGCGGGCCAGCCGCTCGGCGGTGGCCTTGCCGATCCCGCTCGAGCCCCCGGTGACGATGGCCCTGCGCCCCTGCAGCAGCATCCGTGTCCCTCCCTGGTCGCGGTCGGCGGTCGGCGGCCGGCTCATGATGCGGCTCGGCCCCGCCTCGCCCGGTAGCGGCGGATGAGGGCGTCGGTCGAGCTGTCGTGGCTGAGGTCCGGGGCCGGCCCCGCGCCCAGCTCCGGCTCGATCGCGTCGGCCAGGACCTTGCCCAGCTCGACCCCCCACTGGTCGAAGGAGTCGATCCCCCAGACCGCCCCCTCGGTGAACACCCGGTGCTCGTAGAGGGCGATCAGCTTGCCCAGGCTCTCCGGGGTCAGACGGTCGAGCACGATGGTGGTGGTCGGCCGGTTGCCGTCGCACACCCGGTGCGGGATCTCGGCCTCGGGGCTGCCGGCCCGGGCCAGGGCCGCCGCGTCCCGCCCGAAGGCCAGGGCCTCCGCCTGGGCCAGCATGTTGGCCATCAGCAGGTCGTGGTGCTGGCCCAGCTCCTCCACCGGCTCCCAGAACCCGATGAACTCGACCGGCACCAGCTTGGTGCCCTGGTGCAGGAGCTGGTAGAAGGCGTGCTGGCCATTGGTTCCCGACT
Organism: Candidatus Micrarchaeia archaeon; assembly: GCA_035533215.1. Classification (GTDB taxonomy): domain Bacteria; phylum Chloroflexota; class Dormibacteria; order Aeolococcales; family Bog-877; genus DAHUZL01. Next base: position 88,096 of record DATLUG010000029.1, read on the forward strand.
GGCCCCAGACGATGGGGGCGGTCTGGCAGTCGACCGGCCGGCCGGCACGGTCCACCCGCTTGCCGTTGGACTCCATCTCCAGCTGCTGGAGGTAGGCCGGCAGCGACCAGAGATAGGCGCTGTAGGGGAGGACCGCCGCGGTCTGGGCGCCCAGGAAGTCGTTGTACCAGACCGACAAGAGGGCCAGCAGCACCGGGAGGTTGGTGCGGAAGGGGGCGCTGCGGAAGTGCTCGTCGATGGCGTGGAGGCCCGCCAGCATCTCCTCGAACCGCGCCGGCCCGATGGCGACCATGAGCGACAGCCCGACGGCCGAGTCGTACGAGTACCGGCCCCCCACCCAGTCCCAGAACTCGAACATGTTGGTGGGGTCGATGCCGAACTCGGCCACCCCTTTGGCGTTGGTGGACACCGCGACGAAGTGGCGGGCCACCGCCGCGCGGTCGGGGCCCAGGCCGGCGAGGAGCCAGTCCCGCGCCGAGGCGGCGTTGATCAGGGTCTCCTGGGTGTGCCAGCTCTTGGAGCACACGATGAACAGGGTCTCGGCGGGGTCCAGGTCCCGGGTGGCCTCGATCAGGGCGGCACCGTCGATGTTGGACACGAAGCGGAACACCCGGTCCCGCTGGCTGTAGGCACGGAGCGCCTCGTAGGCCATCGCCGGCCCCAGGTCGGAGCCCCCGATGCCGATGTTCACCACGGTGCGGATGGGCCGTCCGGTGTGGCCCCGCCACGAGCCCGACCGCACCGCCTCGGCGAAGCTCGCCATGCGGTCCAGCACCGCGTGGACCCCGACCGCCACGTCGGTGCCGTCGACCATGATCGAGGTGCCCCGGGGCGCCCGCAGGGCGACGTGGAGCACGGCCCGGCCTTCCGAGGTGTTGATCTTCTCCCCCGCGAACATGGCATCGATGCGCTCTCGCAGCCCGCACTGGTCGGCGAGCTCGACCAACGTCCCCAGGATGTCGTCGGTGACAAGGTTCTTGGAGTAGTCGAGGTAGACCCCGCACGCCTCGGCGGTGAGCCGAGCCCCCCGCTCCGGGTCGATCTGGAACAGTTGGGCCAGGCGGAGATCGCCGGCCCGGGCGGCGTGGCCCTCCAGCGCCGCCCAGGCGGGGTGGCGGCGGGCCGGCAGCGGATCCGCTTGGGTCATGCGCGCCCCCCGGGCACCGCGGCGGGACGGGCCGGTCGGGGCCCGGGGCGCTCGGCTGAGCCCGCCCGCCGGCGCCCGCGCGGTGCGGGCCCGCCCCCCGCGCCCGGGCGCTGCGGGCGGTGCGGCCCCGTCCGGCTGCCCCCGGGCCGGGAGGGGGCGGTGGCGTGCCGGTGGGGCGGGCCGGGGGCGGCCGCGACCGGGCCCAGGCGATCCCAGCGGCCCGCGGTTCGAGCGACCATCAGCTCCCGTGCTCTCGGCGGCGTCGTCGGAGGGCGCCCAGCCAGGCCTCCAGGGTACCGCCCGCAGGGGACGCCGGCCACCGCCGCGGCGGTGGCGATCGCAGCGCGGCCGGCGGCCTGACCCCGCTCCCGGGACTGGGCCGGCCCGGGCTGGGCTCCCGTCGGCGGCGTCCACCAAAGCGACCGCCGCCCATCGCTGCCGGGTCCGGCGGTCCTCGGTCCCCCCGGCGGGCCGAGCCCTCGGGACCAGAGCCTGGCCGCCTTTAGACGGTGCTCACGGCGGGCGCGTCCCGGTGGCTCGCTCCCGGCCCCGCCTCTGGCGTCGCCGCGTTTGACATGGGCGCCAACCGGGCAACATCACAAGAGGGCGCCGATGACAGGCGACGGAGGGGCAGCCGGTAACGCAGGAGGTAGAGCCATGATGGTAAGCCGCTGGAGTCCCTGGAGCGACCTGTTCGACACCCAGGGCCACCTCGACCAGTTGCGCGGGGATGCGCACACTCGCTCGGTGATGCCGGACCTGGTGCACGCCCTTCCGCTGGACATCCGCCAGACCGATGACGCGTTCCTCATCGAGGCGTCGGTGCCCGGGTTCCGGCCCGAGGACGTGGAGCTCACCCTCGACGAGAACGTGCTCCTGGTTCGCGCCGTCAGGCCGGCCCAGGATGACGCCATGGCCGGCACCTACATCCAGCGCGAGCGCCGCCTCGGCTCCGTGCAGCGCCATGTCTCGCTGCCTGCCCAGGTGCGGGCGGAGGACATCAGCGCCGGCTTTGCGGACGGCGTCCTCACCATCACGGTGCCGCGCGCCCAGAAGGCTCAGCCCAAGCGCATCCCGGTCAAGCCGGCGAGCGCCAGGGCGCGCCAGATCGTCGACGCACCGGTCCCGGCGGTGACCGGTGGCAAGCGCTGACCGACCTCCCACCTGACCCGCGCGGCCGGCGCCGCGCGGTCAGGTGGGAACGGCGCCGGCTCAGCCGGCGCCCCGCAGTGCGCTGAGCAGCGACACCGCCCGCAGCGGCCGGTCGAGGTGGTGGGCGAGGTGGGCGAGGAGGAGCGCCTCCAGCTCGTCGCGCAGGGAGGGGGTCCAGCGCACCCGGTCGAAGAGGTCGCGCTCCCCGGCCGTCATCCGGCGCAGCAGCCGAAGGGTGGCGGCGTGGCAGGGCAGGGTCGCCCGGTGGAGGTCTGCGCAGCGTCCCTGCAGCACCCCGCCGCGGTCGGCGGCGAAGGCGGCGTCGCCGTCGACGAGGGGGCCGTCGCAGCCGGCGCAGCGGTCCACCGCGGGCCGATAGCCGAGCACATCGGCACCCTGGAGCGCGAACCAGGCCAGCTCGGCCCGGGCGTCGCCGGCGGGGTCAGAGGTGGCGGCCAGGGTGGACCCCACCAGCGCGTACAGCGGCGGGATCGGGAGCCCCTCCTGGATGGCGTCCGCCACCGCCGCCACCACCGCGGCGCAGGCGGTGCGGGTGAGGTCGTCCCCCGGCCACGGGCGGCTGAGCCGCTCGGCCTGGGTGACGACCACCAGCTCGCCCCGGCCCGGGGCGAGCTGGAACGCGCAGCGGGCGAAGAGATCGAGCACCGGCCCGAGGTGCGAGCGGGGCCGGCGGGCGCCGCGGACGATCGCCCCGACCTTGCCGTGCTCCCGGGTGAAGAGGGTGAAGATGCGGTCGGCCTCGGCGTAGTCGACCCGGCGGAGGACGATCCCCTCGTCGCGGTAGGGCGTCGCCATCCCGGCGGGGCGGCGCCGGTCAGCCGCCGGCCGGGCGAGCGGGGCCGGGGCCGGCCGACGAGCCGCCGGGCTGGCCGCCGTCGGGCGGCGGCGCGGCGGCGGCCGGGGCGGCCCCCACCGAGGCGGCCGTCCCGCCGGGGCCGGGCGCACCCGCATCGCCGCCGGGGGCGGGGTCCCGCTCCGGCTCGTGCTCCGGCTCCTCCAGGTCGGGCGGCCCGAAGGGGCGCCGGCTCCGCACCCGGATGGTCCGGATCGACTGCCGCCGGACCGCCTCCACGGTGAGGGTGACGTCGTCGCCGACGTCGATGGTGTCCCCGACGGTCGGGATCCGCCCCAGCCGCGCATAGACGTACCCGCCCAGGGAGTCGAAGTCGTCGCCGCTGAGCTGGAGGCGGAGGATCTCGTTGACGTCGTCGAGGCTGGCTCGGGCGCTCACCAGCGCCTCGGCGGGCGCCAGGATCTGCACCTCCTCGGCCTCGGCCTGGTCGTACTCGTCCCGGATGGGGCCGACGATCTCCTCCAGGACGTCCTCGATGGTCGCCAGCCCCGCCGTCCCGCCGTACTCATCCACCACGATCACGAGGTGGACGTTGGCCCGCTGCATCTCGTGGAGCAGCTCGCCCACCCGCTTCGACTCGGGGGTGAAGGTGGCGCGCCGCGCCACCTCGCGGAGCGCGGGCTCCCCGCTCCCGGCGGCGGCGCGGGTGCGGGCACGGAGCAGGTCCTTGGCGTAGACGACCCCCACGATGTTGTCGATCGTCTCCTCGTAGACCGGGATCCGGCTGTGCCCGTGGGTGAGGACCAGCTGGATCGCCTCCTCGAGCGGCCGGGCGACCTCGATCGCCGCCATCTCCACCCGCGGCACCATCACCTCGCGGGCCGCCTTGTCGGTCATCTCGAAGATGCCGTTGATCATCTCCCGCTCGCCCTCCTCGACCACCCCCTCCTCCTCCCCCACCGCCACCAGCATCTTCAGCTCCCCCTCGGAGAGGAACGGCCCGCGCGCCGCGCTGCCGCCCGCCCCCACCCGGGTGAGCAGCCCGGGAACGGCGGTGAGGAGGGCGACCAGGGGCCCGAGCACGAGGGTGAGCACCGCCACCGGGCGGACCAGCACCCGCGCCACCCGCTCGCTGTGCTGGAGGGCATAGGTCTTGGGCCCGATCTCACAGGCCATCAGCACCACCACCGAGAGCGCCACGGTCGACCAGAAGGCGGCCGAACGGCCGAACGACTGGACCGCCAGCAGGGTGGCCGCGGTGGAGGCGACGATCACCGCCACCGTGTTGGTCACCAGGATCGCACCGAGGTAGCCGTTGGGGCGCCGGTGCAGGCGCTCGATGGCGGCCGCCGCCGGGTCGCCCTCCTCCCGTCGCGCCCGCAGGCGGAGGCGGCTCAGGGAGGTGAGGCTGGTCTCGGCGCTGGCCGCGAAGGCCGCCGCCAGCAGGGCCACCACCAGGGCCGCCACCAGTCCCCAGCTCACCCGGCGCCCCCCCGGGCCGGGGCCGAGCCGGACCCACCCGGGCGCGCCCACCCCATCGGCGCAGACGCGCCGACAGTCACGCAGGGGATCGGGGGCGGAACGCTCACGGTGGGCCGACCGGGCTCACGCCCCGGGGCCGTCGCCTCCCGATGACGTTCGGACCCGCTCGGCGGCCCGCGGCGCGGAGTGTCGGCCAGGTGAGCCGGAGCCCATCTCGACACGGAAGTCTAGCAGCCGGGCCGGCCGCCCCCGGGCGGGCGCGGTCAGCGGAAGAGCTCGGAGACGCTGCGACCCTCGTGGACCCTCACGATCGCCTCCGCGATCAGCGGCGCGACCGAGATCTGCCGCAGCTTGGGGAAGCGGGTGGCCCCGGTGGGCAGCGGGATGCTGTCGGTGACCACCACCTCGTCGATGGGTGCGTCGCTGAGGCGCTCCAGGGCCCCCTCCGCCAGGACCCCGTGGGTGGCGAGCACGTCCACCGAGCGGGCGCCCTTGGAGCGCAGCGCGTGGGCCGCCCCGGCCAGGGTGGCGCCGGTGCCGACCAGGTCGTCGACCACGACGCAGCGGCAGCCCTCCACCTCCCCGATGACGTTGACGATCTCGACGTCGTCGTCACGGGGACGGCGCTTGTCGATGATCGCCAGCGGGCGGTCGAGGCGCCGCGCGATCGAGCGGGCGCGGGCGGTGCCGCCGACGTCGGGGGAGACCACCACCAGGGTGTCCTCGGGGTGGCGCTCCTGGATGTGGCGGGCGAGGATCTTGCTGGCGGTGAGGGAGTCCACCGGGATGTCGAAGAAGCCCTGGATGGCCTCGGCGTGGAGGTCCAGCGCGATCACCCGCTGCGCCCCCGCCACCTGCACGAAGTTGGCCATCAGCTTGGCCGAGATCGGGTCGCGGGGCTGGGTCTTCTTCTCCTTGCGGGCGTAGCCGTAGTAGGGGATGACCGCGTTGATGCGGGCGGCGCTGGCCCGGCGGAGGGCGTCGAGGATGATGAACAGCTCCATGTAGGTGGAGTTGACCGGGTGACAGGTGGGCTGGATCAAGAACACGTCGTGCTCGCGCACCGAGGCCGCGATCTTGACGTCGAACTCCCCGTCAGCGAAGCGGGTGACGGCCATCTGGGTGAGCGGGATGCCGACCTCGAGGGCGATCCGCCGACCCAGCTCGGGGTGCGCGGTCCCGCAGAGCAGCATCAGGCTGTCGTCCGCGTGGCTCATCCGAGCTCCCCTCCAGCCGGCCGCTCCGACCCCGCCCGCGGCGGACCCTCGCCATTGTCGCCGGTCGGCCGCCGCCGCCGCCCCCTTCGGCGTGCCACCCAGCCGAGCAGGTTGCGCTGCCGCGCCCGGGCCAGCCCCAGCGCGCCGGCGGGGACGTCCTTCGTGACCACCGACCCCGCCCCGGTGTAGGCGCCGGCGCCGACCGTGACCGGCGCCACCAGGATTGTGTCGCTCCCCAGCCGGGCGCCGTCACCGACCACGGTCGGATGCTTGGCCAGCCCGTCCCAATTGGCGGTGATGGTGCCGGCGCCGACGTTGACGTCCCCGCCGATGGTGGCGTCTCCGAGGTAGGTGAGGTGGGGGACGGCGGTGTCCGGCCCGAGGGTGGTGCGGGCCAGCTCGGTGAAGGTGCCGAGCCGGCTGCCCCCCTCCAGCACCGACCCCGGGCGGACGCGATTGAACGGCCCCACCGCGACCCCGTCGCCCAGCCGGCAGCCGGAGAGGTGGGCGGCGGCGATCCGGCAGCGGTCCCCCACCTCGGTGTCCTCCAGCTGGGCGAACGGTCCCAGGACGCAGTCGCGGCCCACCCGCGTCCTGCCGCCGAGAACGGTCCCCGGGCGCAGCACGGTGTCCGTCCCCACCTCGACACCGGCGTCCACCCAGGTGGTCGCCGGGTCCTCCACCGTCACCCCGCCCCGCATCAGCGCCTCCAGCAGCCGGCGCCGGATCACCGTCGCCGCCGCCGCCAGCTGGACCCGGTCGTTCACCCCCAGCATCTCCTCGGGGTCGCGGAGCTCCCAGGTGGTCACCGCGCCCATCAGCGCCGGCGCCTCACTCAGGTACAGCTCCCCCTGGGCGTTGGCCGGACGCAGCCGCACCAGAACCGGCCAGAGCACGGTGGGGTCGAAGACGTAGACGCCGGCGTTGACCTCCGTCCCACCCGGCGCCGCCGGGTGGGACTCCCCGTCCCGGGGAAGGTCGCGCTCCTCCACGATGGACTGGAAGTCCCCCCCGGGCCCGCGACGCACCCGCCCGTACCCGCTGGGGTCGGCGGCCCGGGCGGTGAGGACCGCGGCGGCCGCCCCGGCGGCCGTGTAGCGGTCCACCAGCTGGCGGACGGTCCCGGGCCGCAGCAGGGGAGCGTCGGCGTAGAGGACGACGAGCGGCGCCGACCCCGGACAGAGCGGGCGGGCGCAGAGCGCCGCGTCGGCGGTCCCGCGCGGATGGGGCTGGATGGTGAGCGCCGCCCGCCCGGCCAGGTGGCGCTGAAGGGCGTCGCTCCCGGGCGCCACCACCACCACCGGCGGCTCGGCGGTCACCCCCGCGGCGGCGTCCAGCACCCAGTCGATGAGCGGGCGCCCCGCGACCGGGTGGAGGACCTTGGGGACCGCGGAGCGCATCCGGGTGCTGCGGCCGGCCGCCAGGATCACCACCCGCGCGGCCATCCCTTCGTCCTCCCAGCGCCGTCGACCACCCGCAGGTGGTGCCCTCCGCCTGGGCCGGGGACCCGGCGCGCTCCCGCCAGCGCGCCGGAGTATAGCGGGGCGGCGGACACCCTCCGCGACTGGACCGCCGGCGGTGCCCGCCAGCTATCCTGGCCGGTGTGGGGGTCGCCCAGGCGGCGGAGGAGGGGCCGTACGTCCGCCGCGACGAGCCGGCCGACGGCGTCGTGCGTCTCACCCTCGATCGCCCCCGGCAGCGCAACGCCCTGAGCCAGGGGATGGGCGACGCGCTCCGCCAGGAGCTGGCCGCGATCCGCCAGTCGGGCCAGGCGCGAGCCGTGATCGTGGCCGCAGCCGGGAGCGCCTTCTGCGCCGGCGCCGACCTCGGCGCGCTGGGAGCGGCCGGCCAGAGCTGGGACGAGCGCCGCCAGGCGCTCACCGCCTACTACCGCGCCTTCCTCGACCTGCGCGAGCTGCCGATCCCGTCGATCGCCGCGGTGAACGGCGCCGCCATCGGAGCCGGCCTGAACCTCGCCCTCAGCTGCGACCTGCGGGTCGCCGGACGGAGCGCCCGCTTCGCGGCGTCGTTCGTCCGGGTCGGGATCCATCCCGGCGGCGGCTGCACCTGGTTCCTCACCCAGACCGTCGGCCCCGCCCGCACCCGAGAGCTGCTCCTGCTGGGGGAGGTGGTGGAGGCGGAGCAGGCCGAGCGGATGGGGCTGGTCAACCGCCTGGTCGACGACCAGGAGCTCGGCCTGGCCGCCGTCGCGCTCGCGGCGGCGGTCGCCGCCGGGCCGGCAGCGGTGATCCGCGACATCCGCCAGACGGTGGACCTGGCCCAGTCGCACGGGCTGGAGGCCGTTCTCGCCTTCGAGACCGGAGCCCAGGCGGCCTCGCTCATGGCGGACGACGCCCGCGAGGGGTGGCAGGCGTTCCTGGAGAAGCGGCCCCCCGTCTTCGGTGGCCGCTGAGGCCGCAGCGACGGCGGCTCAGCCGCTCACGGGAGCCCCGCCAGGAGCGGGGCGGGAGTGAGGTGGCGGGCCCGGACCAGGACCAGAAGCCGGCGGAGATCGGTGGCCAGCCCCGGGTCCCAGTGGAGGAGGACGATCTCGCCGGCCTCCAGGGGGGCCCCGTTCCAGGTCTGGATGTGGCCGCCGGTGTCGACGACACTCCAGAGCGCGATCGCCCGCAGGCCGGCGGACCGGGCGGCGGCCAGCACCGATCGATCGGCATCACCGTACGGCGGCCGGCCGAGGGTCGGGGCCGCCCCGAACCACCGTCGCACCCGGTCACGGTTGACGGCCCACTGGAGCCTGGCGCCCGCGGGGGTGAGCCGGTTGAGGTCAGGGTGGGAGACGGTGTGGTCCTCGATCACTCCCCCGGCCGCGACGAACGCGCGCCAGAACGAGAGGTGCGCCTGGGCCGCGTCGGCGATGAGAAAGGCGGTGATCGGGAGGTGGTCCCGGCGCATCAGGCGGAGCACCCCGAGGCTGGGGAACCAGCCGTCGTCGACGGTGAGGTAGATGCGTCCGCCGGCAGGGCTGCCGAACGAGTAGACCGGCAGCGTCGGCCCGGACGGTGGCAGCGGCCGGGGCAGGCGGGGCGCGGTGCCGGGAACGCGGCGGTGGCGACCAACCGTGGCCGGCGCGGTCGGGCGCGGCAGGCGCAGCGATCGGGCACCGACCACGGCCTCGGCGCCATCCACCCCCATCAGCAGGGTGGCGGCGGGCAGCCGCACGGTGAGGCGCGCGCGATCGGGCCACCGGCCGCTCGGCACGAAGCGGAGCGCCGTCCGGCCCACCGTCCGCCAGCGTCCGCGGACGGTGGGCGTGAGCTGGAGGCCCCGGGGGCGGGGCGACCAGCGCATCGGCCGGTCGAATCGCACGGTCAAGGGAGCCCGCCCCGCCAGCCGCGCCGGACCCGCGCGCCAGCCGATGGCGGGAAGAGCCGGGACCGTCACCGCCATCGCCGTCTCCTCGCCGTCGACCGCGACGACCTCGAGCCGCACCACCTGCGGGCGGGCGGTGCGCGCGAGCAGGACCGCCCGCCCGCTCGCGGCGACCGAGGCGGCCGGGCCGCGCCCCGACGCCGCCCGGGCCAGGTCGAGGGGCAGGTCGAATCGGAGCTGGAGGGCCCGCGCCGCCAGCCGGCGCTGGCGCAGTGCGGGTGCCGCCGGCACCGTGACACGGACGGTGACGGTGCGCGACGCCAATCCCATCAGCCGGACCCGCAGGCGCGTGCGCTGGCCCGGGCGCAGCTGGCGGACGGCGGCGGCCGCGGGCGCGTCCATCCCGGTCAGCTGCAGGCCGCTCTGGCCGAGGACCCACGCCGCCAACGGCCCGGCGCCGGCGACGAGCCGGAGGTGGAGCCGGTTGTCGCTGGGACGAAGGTGCCACGCCAGGCTGGGCTGCCCGGCGGCCAGGCCCACGCCCAGCGCCACCGCGCCGCCGAGCGCCAGCGCGGCGACCCGCCGACGCCGCCGTCGCCGCTGGCGATGCATCATCCCTCGCGCGAAGCGGTGGGACGCCGCCCCATCCGGGCGGCGATCTACGCGGCCAACGGCGGCTCCGGCACGGAGGTTACGCGCGGGCGCAGCCGGACCCGGCTCGGGGTCGGAGGCCGGTGCGTCCCATCGGTCCCGCGGGCGCGGCGGTCGCTCGCACCGGGGCCGCGGCGGCCCCGTGGTGTCCGGCGCCGGCCGGACGGCCACCGGGGTGGCGCCCGGGCGCGGACGGCGCAGGATCCCTGGCGCGCGGGCTGTCGGCCGGCGGCAGGGTGGGGTGGTGCGCGCGGCGGCATCGCCCCGGCGGCTGCGGGGATCGCGACGTGGCACCCGACCGCCCCCCTGGTCCGCCACGCTCATCCGCGGGGCCGGGCCCCACGCCGGGCGACGACCCCGGCGACCGCACGCCGACCGCGGACGGTCGTCGAGCTGGGGCACCACCCGGCCATCGGACAGAGCGGGCAGCGGGGCCGGTTGGCGATGCACACCCGGCGGCCGTGCTCGATCAGCCGAAGGCCGAACCCGGTCCAGGCGCGAGCGGGGAGCATGGCCGTGACCTGGGCCTCGATCGCCACCGGGTCCCGCGTCCGCACCAGGCCGAGGAGGTTGGCCAGCCGGGTGACGTGGGTGTCGACCGCCAGCCCGGGGATGCCGAAACCGACACCGAGCACGACGTTGGCGGTCTTGCGCCCGACCCCCGGGAGCCGCGTGAGCTGGTCGATGTCCTGTGGCACCTCGCCGCGGTGGCGGCAGGCGAGCGCCTGACCGAGCTGGACCAGGGTGCGCGACTTGGCCCGGAAGAACCCGGCGGAGCGGATGAGGGGCTCCAGGTCAGCGGGGCTGGCGTCCGCGTAGGCCTGGGCGGTGCGGTAGCGGTCGAAGAGGCGGGGGGTGACCTGGTTCACGCGCTGGTCGGTGGTCTGAGCGGAGAGCACGGTGGCCACCAGCAGCTGGAGTGGTCCGTCGTGCACGAGTGCGCACCGGCCCGCGTAGACGGCCTCGAGGGCCGCGGACGCGGCGCGCGCCCGCCCCGCCGGGGTCCGGGGCCGGGCGACGGGTCGGGGTCCCGCGGGCGGCCCGGACGGGGACGGCACGCCGTCATCGTACCGTCGAAGGACCGGATGGTGGCGGAATCGGACGGGCCGCCGGGCTGGCCCACGCCGGGAGTCGGTATCCTCTCCTGCCATGGGGCCGAAGGCGCCGGCGCGGGCCCGGGGCGGGCGGCCCTGGCGGCCGCTGACCACCGTTCTGGGCACCGGCCTGCTCACCCTGGCGCTGGCCGGATGCGGGGTTTTCGGGTCGGTGGGCGACCCCACCGACGCCCACGCGCCCTTCCCGCCCGGGAACGTCCTGCCCCACAGCACCGCCGCCCTCGAGCTGAAGGCCTTCCCGGCACCGCTCGCCCATCCCGACTACACCGTCATCGTGTACCACAGCACCAACACCGTGGGCGAGTTCGCGCCCGAGGACCTCACCGTCCCGGTGGGGTCGTCGGTGCAGTGGGTCTGGACCGACCACTACGACCTTCACAACGTGTGGTGGATCGACCAGAACCTGGTCAACTCCCCGACCGAGGGCTCCGGCTTCCGCTGGGCGGTCCGCTTCCTCGCCCCGGGAATCTACGACTACTACTGCACCCTCCACCCGGGCATGATCGGCCGGGTGGTCGTGACCCCGTCCCGGTGACCCGACGCGGTCGGCGGCGGTTCCGCGCCGGATCGCTGCTCACCGCCATGGCCGCGGCCATGGCGCTGGTGGCCGGTTGCGCCCCCGGCGGCGCCGGGGCCCGGATCGCGCTCAGCCAGTTCCTCCACGACGTGCACGGCCACCAGGCCGCCTACGCGTACAACCACCTGGCCCCGGCCGCCGCCGCCACCACCAACTTCAACGCCTTCAACGACGCCGTGCTGGCCAGCCGGGCCAGCTTCAGGGTGGTCAGCGTCCGCAGCACCTCGACCTCGTCGGCGCGGGCGGTGGTGGTGGCAACCGGACCGGGCGGCCGGGGGCGCCGCGTCATCCTGGAGATGGTGGAGGTCGGCACCGGGGGCGACTGGATGGTGGCGGCGCCGTTCGTCACCGGCGGTGCCGCGGCGCTCCGCCGGCTCGCCGCCCCGTCCGCCTGACCGCTCCCGCGGCCGGTCCCACAGGTGGGTCGCCGGGAGACCCCGCCGCCCGGATGCGAGCGGGCGGCCGGGGGCCGGGTCCGTGACGGACCGCGGACCTGACCAGCGGCGGGGCCCCACCTCGGCTCGCACCATCGCGCGGTGGTGGCCGAGGAACGGGTCCGCACCGTCCCCTCGTCGGCGCTGGCCGGCGGCCCGCCGCGGTCTGCCCCGGCGCCGGATGCCGGGCGGGCGTCGGGCGCGGATCAGCCGACGTCCGGGGCCCCCTCCGGCCACCGCGCCGGCGCCGCCGGCAGCGCGGCCGGCCCCGGCACCCGGGCCACGTCGGCCGCGTCCATCAGCAGGATCAGCTGGTCCCCCACGCCGGCGCGGCGGAGCCGGGCCCAGCCGTCGTGCTCGTCGCCGTCCACCGCCACCACCACCCGCCCGGCCTCGATCCTGGTCGACCAGCCCAGCGCCTCCAGCCGCCGCAGCACGTCCGCCAGGAGGGTGAGGCGCTGGTGGACGAGGAGCTTGATCGCCGCCACCCGCACCGACACCGGCATCCGGTCGGGGGTGGGGCGGTCGGGGAAGGCGAACGAGTGCACCTCGTAGTAGCGGACCAGCCAGGTCGGCAGCGGCTCGCGGCTGACCTCCTCCAGGTCCTCCTCCAGCGGCCGCAGCGGCCGCAGTCGCAGCTCCATCACTCGCCCCCGAGGATGACGCTTGACTGGGTGGGCGCGCCCGCCTGGGCGGGGCCGGTGGTGCTGGGCGGGCGGAAGTTCTGCTGCTGGTTGACCAGCATGTGGTTGGTGATGAGGAACGGCCCTCTCGAGTCCTCGCGGATGAAGCCCATCAGGGCCATGATCAGGCTCACCGCCACCCCCATCGTGATGAGCGCCACCGCCTGGCTGCGGCGCGCCTCGCCCCAGCGCAGATGGCCGCGGCTGACCTCGCGCAGGAAGACCGACACCGCCGCGATGCTGACGAAGGTGAAGGCCACCAGGGCGGTCAGCTTCCAGGGGATCATCTGACCGAAGGGGATCAGCAGGCCCCCGTTCCAGATCGGCACGTTGGCATTGGCGGCGAAGACCTGCTCGTAGGTCCAGGCCACCGACGACGGGGTCGAACCGAGCAGCCACGCCCCCAGTGACAGCACCGCACAGAGGGCCAGGGTGGGCGAGCGGATGCCGCTGGTGCGGACCCGGCGCCAGAAGAAGAAGATCCCGGCGGTCAGGATCAGCCCCAGCAGGAAGATCTGGAAGAGGAAGGCCACGCTGAGACCGCCCAGCATCATGTCGTACCAGCTGGCGTAGGCGTGAAGCTGGATCTCCTTGGCGTACTCCCAGCCCACCAGTGGCTGCAGGGCGGTGAAGCTGATCGCGGTGACCGCCCCGATCGCGCCCATCCAGTCGCCGTAGCTGCGCTGCTCGGGGGTGCGTGCCCGCAGCACCCGCCAGCCGCCGACGATGGCGACCAAGGCCCCGGCGAAGGCCACATTGCCGATCAGGCGGTGGATCTCGAGCGGCAGCAGGGTGGGATTGAGCAGGATCAGGGGCAGGTCGAAGGCCGGCCGGGGCGTCAGCATGTACGACGCCACGAAGTTGACGGCCAGCATCTGCACGAACAGGTCGATGGTGAGCACCAGGCCGAGGCCGACCCGCAGCGGGCGCACCCGTCCCAGCCGCTCCCAGCCGACGTAGAGGGTGTAGAGGGCGCCGATCTCGAGGACGAAGGCGCCGGCCTCGACCACCAGCGGCCAGAACATCACCCGCAGCAGCTTCACCCAGAAGTGGCTCCAGAGCCCGGTGAGCAGGATCATCACCACGAAGATCGCCAGCGCCCCGCCGAAGGCGAAGGCCACCGCCATCGTCTTCACCATCCCGTGGGCGAACCGGGTCTGGCGCTCGTCCTTGCGCACCATGCCGAGGAAGTCGAACAGGGTGACCAGCATCGCCCCGCCCTGCTGGAAGGCCGCGAACTGGATGTGGAGGAGGAACAGCAGCCCGACCAGCGCCATCGCCACCCCGGTGGGGATGGCGACCGGGACCAGGTGGGGGGCGATGGCGAGGGTCAGGGGCACGTCCGCTCCGATCAGAGGTTGAAGAGGCGGTTGACCGCCAGGAGGGCCTCGAAGATGAGGAAGAGGAGGGTGAAGAGGGCGGGGACCATCAGCTGGGGCCGCTTCCAGGGCTCGCGGTCGGGGGAGCGATCCAGGAACGGGACCAGGATCAGGATGGTGCTGGCGATGCCGGGGATCGCGAAGACCCCGACCGGGATCATCCAGGCCTGCGGGAACTGGACCAGGAGCTGGTCCAGGGGCAGGAAGAACCACTCCGGGGTGGGCACGTAGGTGAGGGTGGCGCCGTTGGCGGGCGCCTCCAGGGGCGAGCCCACCACCACCGCCATCACGAAGATCACCAGCACCAGCGCGAAGGAGACGATCGCGTCCTTGCCCACCTGGGACGGGAAGAACTCGTCGAGGTCGTCGGGGACGGCATAGCCGGGGTCGCTGGGCAGGGCAGGATAGGGCGACTCGGCGTGGAGCACCCGCTGCGCCCGCTCCCGCTCGGACTCGTCCGGCTGGTTGCGGTAGTTGACCCACGAGCCGTGCTCGCCGTGGCGCCGCAGCAGGTAGAGGTGGACCACGATCAAGGGCACCAGCAGGGCCGGCAGCAGCCAGATGTGGATCGCGAAGGTGCGGGTCAGCGTCACCGGCCCCACCTGGTTGCCACCGCGCCAGATCTCCTGGGCCCAGTGGCCGAGCCCGGGGATGTAGCTGAGGACGTGGGTGGTCACGATGGTGGTCCAGTAGGCGGCCTGGTCCCAGGGCAGCATGGCGCCGGTGATGCCGAGGCCCAGGACCAGGAGGAAGAGGATGACACCGGTGATCCAGTTGAGCTCGCGTGGCTTCTTGTAGGAGCCGCTCACGAAGGTGCGCACCATGTGCAGCCCGATCACCAGCAGGAGCACGTAGGCGCCCCACAGGTGCATCCCCCGGACGATCGCCCCGAACTCGTTGGAGTGCTCCAGGTAGTTGAGGCTCTCCCAGGCCTCGGTGGTCGAGGGGACGTAGCTCCAGAGGAGGAACATGCCGGTGACGATCTGGAGGGCGATGATGATGAGGGTGGCGCTGCCCAGGCTGTAGGCCCAGGCGCCCCGGCGGGGGACCGCCTCGTAGAGCCCCTTGTAGACCAGGTCGGTGATCCCCATCCGCTCGTCCAGCCACCGGTACACCGTCGCCAGCGGGCGCGCCACCGGATGGGTCAGCCGCGCCGCCACCTGGGATCGCGTCGACTCCCGGGCCATCCGGCTAGGCCTCCACGATCTGATCGCGGACGTAGAGCGTGTCCCCCACCACCTTGTGGCGGTAGCGGGAGAGCGGCCGGGGGGGCGGGCCGCCGATGTTGACCCCGGTGATCGAGTAGAAGCCGCCGTGGCAGGGGCAGAGGAACTGCTGCAGGTTGAGGTCCCAGTGCACGTCGCACTGCATGTGGGTGCAGACATTGGAGAGGGAGAGCACCTGGACCTGGCTGCCGACGTTGAGCTTGACGACGTAGACGATCCGTGCCACCGGCGGCACCCTCCAGGCCTGGGTGGAGGGCATCTGGACGACGTAGGCGGTGGGCAGCCCCACCGGCACCTGGCTGACATCCCCGACCCGGACCCAGGGGTGAGCGCGGCGGGCGAAGATCGGCTGCAGCACCTCGCCGACGATGGGGGCCGCGATGAGGAGGGTGATGCCGGCGCCGGCGACGTTGGTGGCCAGCACCATGAAGCGCCGCCTGGTCATCCGCCTCCCCACCTCAGGCCCCCCCCTGCCCGACCGGCACCACCAGCAGCGCGACGAGCATGCCCACGACGAAGACCAGGGTGAGCACCGTCACCGACCCCGCCAGACCGGCGGCCAGATGGTCCCCCCCGCGCCACAGCGTACCCAGCCGGCGCAGCACCATCCAGGCGCCCACCAGGAGGACGCTGAACACCGAGGTGACCACGATCCCGAGGTACCAGGCGGACTCGAAGTCCTGATAGTTCACCGGCGTCGGTTCCCGGGGCCGCCCGGCGCGGTCACGGGAGGACGCCGCGGGGGGGGTTGAAGTTGCGGGTCGCGGCGTGCAGGGTCATGAGACAGGCGCTGTGGCCGCTGGGGGCGTCGATGGCGCAGGGGAGCTTGATGTTCTCCTTGATGACGCCCATGTACAGGGTGAGGACCAGGGCGGCCACCCCCAGCACCGCGATCGCCCGCTGGGCCGGAGCGCGGATGCCGAGCGCGTCGCCCCCCCGGCGCCGCTCCCGCGCGAACCGGACGAGGTGGACCAGGGTGGCGACGAACGCGATCAGGAGCAGGACGTAGCGGAGCGCCACCATCCCGGCGGGGATCACCACCTGCGGCAGGGCCGCCCCCGCCATCCCCAGGAGCGCGACCGCGGTGAGGCCGGCGCCGGCCTGGCTGCGGCTGGCGGCGGGGCTGTGCTGCCAGAAGACCAGGTTGGCGCCGACCACCACCACCGCCAGCAGCCCCACCTGGCCCACCAGCATCCACCCGGAGCCGGAGGTGGTGAGGGCGGCGAAGGCCGGGGCCGAGTTCTGCTGGATGGTGAGGGCGAGCAGGAATCCCGTCACCGGCTGCACCAGCAGGAAGGCCGCGCCGATGGTGAAGTTGATCCGCGCCGCCCAGCGTTGGAACGCGACCTCGGCGGGATCGGACGCCCGCCGGAGGCGCCAGATCGCGAGCGCGGCGAGCAGGAGGGCGGGCCAGGAGATGTTGGCGCCCAGGTAGTGGAGGAGCAGCCAGGGGTAGCTGGGGGAGAAGGCGGCGGAAGTGGCGTGCAGCGACCCCGGGTCGAGCGCGTAGCTGTCCAGCTCGACGATCGTGAACAGGAAGACGTACTGGACGGCGGCGAACCCGAACCCCACCGCCAGGTGGAGCCGGGGCGCGAGCTGGTCCCACCGGTAGACATAGAGGAGCAGGAGGGGGATGCCGATGAAGAAGCTGCCGAAGGCGATGGTGAGGGGCAGCAGGAGCAGGTTCAGGAGGGTGCCGATGAGGTTGCCGTAGATCCCGGTGAGGAGCACCACCGCGAAGACCGCCCAGGTGGCGCCGAAGCTGTACAGGTACACCGTGGCGTGGGCGAGACGGCGGGCATAGCGCAGGTGGCGTGGGTCGCCGCCCCGGCGCCGGCCGGCCAGCTCCATGAAGGGGGCGAGGGCGGTGGCCCCGAGGATGAATCCGACCAGGGCGATGTGGATGAGGAACGTGGCACCGATCGCCGCGGCGGCCCCGACGGCGCCCAGCGGTAGGTGCGGGACCGGGGTCGGGAAGGCGGAGAGCGGCACGCCGTACCTCACATGCGGTCGCAGCGGCCGGTGCGCTCCCCGGCCGGCCGGGGAGCCGCTGCCCCGCCGAGCGCCTCACATGCTGACGGGGGCGGCCGGGACCCCGCAAGCGCGATCGGCCCAAGTCCCCCGCCGGCGGCCCTCCATACTGGCCCCGATGTCGCCCCCCGCCGAGGCCGCCGAGCCACCGGGGCCCCTGATCCTCGTTCACGGCGACGCGCCGTTCCTGGTGGATCGGGCCGTCAGGGGGTTGCTCGCGGGCTGGCGGGCGGGGATGACCAATC
The DNA here is from genome assembly GCA_035533215.1 of Candidatus Micrarchaeia archaeon. Lineage (GTDB taxonomy): Bacteria > Chloroflexota > Dormibacteria > Aeolococcales > Bog-877 > DAHUZL01. Next base: position 105,579 of record DATLUG010000029.1, read on the forward strand.
CCATGAACGACGAGGTCTTCCGCGCCCCGCCGGGGCTGGAGGACCTGCGCCAGAGCCTGGCCACCCCGGCCTTCCTCGATCCTCGCCGGGTGATCCTGGTCTGGGACCCGCCGGCGGGCCTGGCCAAAGGGCGCCGCGCCGCGGACGCCTCCGCTCTGGTGGCCGCGCTCGCGGCCCGCGACCCCGCGAGCGCCGTCTGTCTGGCGGTGCACGGCAGGGTGCCCGAGACCAACCCCGTGCTCCTCCACGTGCGCGCGGCCGGCGAGGTCCGGACGGTGAGCGCGCCGCGCGGCCGCGGGCTCGACGCCCACCTCGGGGCCGAGCTCCAGGCTCGCGGCCTCCAGCTCGGGGCGGCGGCCCGCTCCCGGCTGCGCGCGGTGGCGGCCGCGGATCTCGGCCAGCTCGACCAGGAGCTCGAGAAGCTCTCGGTGGCGGCGGGTCCCTCGGGTCAGCTGGACGCCGCCACCGCCGATGCTCTCATCGCCGACGGCGGGCGCAGCGAGATCTACCAGCTCACCGACGCGCTGGTCGACCACCCCGAGCGGGCGCTGGCGCACCTCGCCGACCTGGAGCGGAGGCGGTCCGCCGCCCCACCGCTCCTCGTCGCCAGCCTGGCCCGCTGGCTGCGCGAGCTGCTCCAGCTGCACGCCCAGCTCGCCCGGGGCGTTCCGATCGCCCGGGCGGCGGCCGGCCGACCCCCCTGGATGGCGGAGCGGCTCGCGCGCCAGGTCCGCCAGACCGACCCGGCGCGGCTGGCCGCGGCGCTGGAGAGGCTGGCCGACCTCGACTGGGCGATCCGCTCCGGCGACGTCGAGCCCCACCTCGGGCTGCAGGCCTTCGTCGCCGGCCTGGCTGGCCACGCGGACCCGCGGGCGCGGCCGGCCGCCTGAGGGGAGGCCGCCCGCCCGGTCAGTCCTTCTTCGGCGGGGTCGCGGCTCCAGTCCGGCGGGTGCTCGCGGTCCGCGCCGCGACCTGCCGGGCGGCCTTGGTCTGCGGCTTGGCGGCGGTGCGCGTCGTCTTCGTCTTGGCCTTGGCCGGCGTGGGCCGCCCGGCCCGCCCGCCGGCGCCGGCGGCTCCACCCCGGGCGCGCCCCGTCCCCTTGGCGTGCGAGGGGGTGGCCAGCTCGGGATTGGCGGCCACCGCGGCGGCCCGGGCCGCCATCCGCATCAGCCGGGACTTGCGCCGCGCCGCATTGCGGGGGTGGAGGATCCCGTGGCCCGCGGCCCGGTCCAGCGCGGAGGCGGCGGCGCTCACCAGCGCGGCAGCCGGCTCCAGTGCCTGGGCGGTGAGCTCGCGGCGAGCGGTGGCGACCGCCGTCCGAACCGCCGACCGCACCGCGCGGTTGCGGACATGTCGGCGCTCGGCGGCGCGGATGCGCTTGCGAGCGGAGCGGGAGTTGGCCATGTCAGCAAGCCTCGGGGCAGGGTGGGGCGGGCGCCCGACGGCCCCGTTTCGGACCGCCCGGCCGGGCGCGCGCACACCATCATCGCAGCGCCGCGCGCGTCGGCGGAGTATAGCAAGTGAGCCCCTCCGAACCCGCCCGGGTCCGGCGCTTGAGAATGCAGGCCATGTGGACGGCCCGCCGCGCGCCCGCCAAGATCAACCTGGCCCTGGAGGTGCTCGGGCGGCGGGCCGACGGCTACCACCAGCTGGCGGCCGTCTCCCAGACGATCGAGTGGGGCGACCTGGTCGCGGTCGACCGCACCAGCGGCCCCGCGGGGGGGCCCGACCCCGCCAGCTGGCCGGTCGCGGTGACGGGGGCGATGGCGGGCGGGCTTGCCGGCGACCCGGGCCCGAATCTGGTCGCGCGCGCCGGCGCGGCGCTGGCCGCCGCCGGTCGGCCGCCTCGGGGAGCTCGGCTGTGGCTCGTGAAGCGGATACCGGTGGGCAGCGGGCTGGGAGGCGGGTCGGCGGATGCGGCGGCGGCGCTCCGGCTGCTCGCTCCGGGTCTGTCGGAGGCGGAGCTGGCGCGGGTCGGAGCCCGGGTCGGGGCCGACGTGCCGTTTGCCCTCCTCGGGGGGACGGCGAGGCTCGGGGGCGTCGGCGACCGAGTCGAACCGCTCCCGCCGCCGCCCCCGGGCTGGTGCGTCGTCGCGGTGCTGGGGGCCATCCTCACCCGGGCCGTGTTCGGCTGCACCGAGGACGCCGACCACACCGACGGGGAGCGGGTCGGCCGGGTCGCGGCCACCCTGGCGGCCGGCGGCCGACTCGACCCGCTCTGGCTCGGCAGCGGCCTGGAGGCGGCCGCCTGGCGGGCCCACCCGGGCCTGGAGGCCGCCGCCCGGCTCCTGCGCACGGCCACCGCCCCGGCGCCATGGGCGCTCACCGGCAGCGGTGGAGCGTACTTCAGCCTCCAGCCCGACGGCGCCGCCGCCGCCGCCGTGGCCGCGGCGGCGCGGGCGGCGGTGCCGTCGGCCATCGTGCAGGTGACCCGGACCAGCTGGTCCCCGGCGGCCCGCCCGGCGGGGTCCGGCTGATGCCGCGCCCACCTCGCCTGCGGGCGGCGGTGGCGGCGGGCCGGCTCACCGGCGCCCTCTCGCGGCGGCTGGGTCGCGGCGGCGGGACGACGCTCCCGGGCGACATCGCCCGGGCGATCGACCCCGGCGTCCTCACCGCCCTCGCCGCCCAGGCCCGTCGCGGCACCGTCCTGGTCAGCGGCACCAACGGCAAGACCACCACCTGCTCGCTGGTCCGGGCGGCCGCGCGCGCGTCCGGGTGGCGGGTGGTGGCGAACCCCAGCGGGGCGAACCTCGTGTTCGGCCTCACCGCCGCGGCGGTGCAGGCGTCCACCCCGAGCGGCCGCCTCGCCGCCGATTGGCTGGTCTTCGAGGTCGACGAGCTGAGCCTGCCCCGGGCGGTGGCGGAGCTCGGGCCCCGGTGCGTCACCCTCCTCAACGTGTACCGCGACCAGCTCGATCGCGCCTTCGAGGTGGACCAGGTCGCGGAGCGGCTCGGCCAGGCGCTCGCCGGCCTGCCGGCGGGCGCGGTGTGCGTCGCCAACGGCGACGACCCGGTGGTCGCCGGCCTCGCCGCCGGTGCTCGCGATGTCCGCTTCTTCGGCATCGACGACGCCGGGATCGGGCGTCGGGAGCTCGCCGTCGCGGCCGACGCCCGCCGCTGCCCCCGGTGCGCCGCCGCCCTGGACTTCTCGGCCGTCCTCTACGCCCACTGCGGGCACTACGCCTGCCCGGCCTGCGGCTTCGCTCGGCCCCAGCCGACCTGGGCGGCCGAGGCGGTGACCGTCGAGGGCCTGGAGTCGGTCCGCTGCACCGTCCGCGGCGAGGGCGAGCGCACCCGGATCGCGGTCCCGGTCGGCGGGGTGTTCACGGTCGCCAACGCCCTCGCCGCCTTCGCGACCCTCAGGGTGATGGGGGTTGCCCCCGCCACCATCGCGGAGACGTTCGCCGCCAGCAGCCCCGCCTTCGGGCGGGGCGAGCGGGTGGAGCTGGAGGGCGCGACCATCCGTCTCCTCCTCGCCAAGAACCCGGCCGGCCTGGACGAGGCGCTGCGCGCCGCCGTCGCCGGCAGCCCCCCGGCCCTGGCGCTCGGGCTGAACGACGGGATCGCCGACGGTCGGGACGTGTCCTGGATCTGGGATGCCGACCTGGAACCGCTGCTGGCCCCCGGGGCCCCCCAGCGCCTTGTCGTGAGCGGGACCCGGGCGGCCGACCTCGTGCTGCGTCTCAAGTACGCGGGGGTGGCCCTGGAGCGGGTCGTCGTGGCGGAGTCGCCGGCGGCGGCGCTCGACGCCTGCCTGGCGGCCGGGCGCGCCGCCGGCGGCACGGCGGTGCCCGCCCTGCTCACCTACACCGCGGCGCTCGGCTGGTACGCCGAGCTCACCCGGCGCGGGGCGGTGGCGCCGTACTGGACGCGGGTGTGACCGGCCCGAGGACCCTGCGCCTCGGCCATCTGTACCCGCTCCAGATGAGCATCTACGGGGACCTCGGCAACGTCCTGTGCCTGGTGCGGCGGGCGGCGTGGCGGGGGTGGCGGCTGGAGGTGGTGCCGATCGGGCCCGGCGCCGCCGACGGTCGGCTCGCCGCCGGCTGTGACGGATTCTTCTTCGGGGGCGGCCAGGATCGCGACGAGGCCCAGGTGGCGGAGGATCTCCGGGCCTTCAAGGCCGCGGCGCTCCGGGACGCGGTCGCGGCCGGACGTCCGCTGCTCGCCGTCTGCGGCGGCTACCAGCTGCTCGGGACCCACTACCGACCCGCGGCCGGCGACGCCGTCGCCGGCCTCGGGCTCCTCGACCTCCGCACCGAGGCCGGCCGCCGCCGCGCCGTGGGCAACGTCGTGGTTCGCCCCGACCCCGTCCTCGGCCTGGGCCCCGCGGTGCTGGTCGGTTTCGAGAACCACAGCGGCCGGACCTTCCTCGGCCCGGGGCTGCGCCCGCTCGGACGGACGACGATCGGGGCCGGCAACAACGGGGCCGACGGTGGGGAGGGGGTCGTGGCCGGGAGCATCGTCGGCACCTACCTGCACGGACCGGTGCTGCCCCGCAACCCCGCCCTCGCCGACTGGTGGCTGGCTCGGGCCCTGGACCCGACCACTCCCACCGGGCTCGGACCGCTCGACGACACCGCGGAGCGCTGGGCCCACGAGCGGGGCGTGGCCCAGGCGCACCGCGAGCGGGGCCGTCGGCAGGTGGCGGCCCTCAGGCGCTGGCGCCGCCGGCCACCCGCCCCCGCCTGATCAGAAGAGGCCCGAAGAGAGGCGGCCGAGCGCGGACATCGGCCGGGTGTGACCGGGCGCGGCCAGGCGCACCGCGGCACCGTACCCGGACCACCGTGCGGTCACGGCCAGGGTGACGCCCAGGGTCCCCTGGGGGAGGGTGAGTCCGGTGCCACCGGTGGGCCCCGCCCCTCCACCGGCGGTGGGCGCCGGGGAGGGCGCGGGCGGCGTCGGCCCGGGCGAGGGCGAGAGCAGCCCGGTGGGGAGCGCCCGCGCGATCGCGCCGAAGTCGACGGAGAAGCCGATGCGGATCGTCGCCCGGTCGAGGCGCCCGGTCGACCGGGTGATCCAGCTGTCGACGCTGATCGAGGGGCTCCCGATCGCGTCCAGGAGCTGACCCAACTGGACGCGCCTGGCGGCGCCGCCCGGCGCCGCCGCCAGGGCCGCACCGAGCGACTGCTGGAGGTAGGCGGCGATGGGGGCGCCGGCCGCCGCCCCGTGGTAGTGCTCGGTCGCCAGACCATCCTCGGTCGCCGGCCCGACGTCGCGCGGGGAGACGAGTCGGGTGGCCGCGGCGGCCAGGGTCTGGCCCAGGACGACCGCCGTGCGCTGGGCCGCCGCGCCCGCGGTGGGCAGGGTCGTGCGGTACCAGCCGCTGCCGCCCGGGGAGACGTAGCCGGCGGGGCCGATGCGCAGGATCCGCATGTCCGTGAGGCCGAGGGCCGGCACGGCCAGGGTCAGCTCCTGCGCATCCCCGCCGGCCCGCAGGGCGGTGAAATCGACGGCGAGACGGTCCCCGACCCGCGCCAGCGCCTGCCGCTCCGCCACCGATACCCCGCGCAGGCGGCTGGGGTCGAGTCCGAGCGCGAAGGACCCCGTCGTCCGGTAGCTGAGACGCGCCGCCAAACGCTCGGCGATGACTGCCACCTGACGGGGGCTGTGCCCAGCGAGACGGTCCGGGGACGAGGGGCCGCACCCGGCAAGGACGCCGACCGCGGCCAGGGCCACCAGCGGCCAGGCCCGGTGGGTGCGCACTTGCATCGCCAGCCATCCTACCCCACCATCGTCCAAGGGGCCCTCGATCGGGCCCACCGCCCGCGATGGGCGGGACCGATCGGGCCGGCGCCCGCGGGGAGGTGGCGATGCGGGTGGACGCTGAGGTGGCGGCGGCGGCGCCCGAGCCCGCGCCGGTCCCGGCTGCCATCGACGACCCCGCCCACTACCTCAATCGGGAGCTCAGCTGGCTCGACTTCAACACCCGGGTCCTGGCCGAGGCTCAGGACCCGCGGGTGCCGCTGCTGGAGCGGCTGCGCTTCATCGCGATCACCGCCAGCAACCTCGACGAGTTCTACATGGTTCGGGTGGCGGGGCTGAAGCGGCAGGCGGCCGAGCGGGTGCAGGCCACCCACGCCGACGCCATGCCCCCCACCCGGCAGCTGGCGGCGATCCGCGAGCGCGCGTCCCAGATGGTGGCGGCGGAGATGCGCTGCCTCGCTGCCGACCTGGCCCCGGCCCTGGGCGCCAGCGGGATCCGCCTGGTGCTGCCCGGAACCCCGATCGGCCGCACCGAGGCCCGCGCCTGCAAGGACTACTTCGACCGCCAGCTCTACCCCCTCCTCACCCCCCTCGCGGTCGACCCCGCCCACCCCTTCCCGTACCTCAGCAACCTCTCGCTGTCCCTGGCGGTGCTGCTCCGGGACCCCGACGAGCGCACCATGCACTTCGCCCGGGTCAAGGTGCCCTCCGCGGTTCCCCGCTTCTTCCGTCTGCCCGACCGAGCGGTGTTCGTCCCCCTGGAACGGATCATCGCTGACCACCTCCCGGAGCTCTTCCCGGGAATGGAGATCGTCGCCCACGCCGAGTTCCGGGTCACCCGCGACGCCGACCTCGACGTCGACGAGGACGAGCCCAACCTGCTGTCCGCCATCGAGCAGGAGCTGCGGGAGCGGCGGTTCGGGGCGATCGTGCGGCTGGAGGTCGCGGCCTCGATGCCGAAGGAGATCCGGGCCATGCTCCAGGACGAGCTGGAGCTGGAGGACGACGCCATCCAGCGGGTCGCGGGCCTGCTCGACTGCACCGGCCTGGAGAGCGTCCTGGCCCGCCTGGAGCGGCCCGACCTCTCCTACCCCCGCTTCACCCCGTCCACCCCGCCCCGGCTGCTGACGGTGCAGGACCAGGACACCGACCTCTTCACCATCCTCCGCCGCGGCGATCTCTTCGTGCACCACCCCTACGACTCCTTCGCCGCCACCACCGAGCGCTTCATCGAGCAGGCCGCCCGCGATCCTCGGGTGGTGGCGATCAAGCAGACGCTGTACCGCACCAGCGGCGACACCCCGCTCATCGACGCCCTCACCCGCGCCGCCGAGGACGGCAAGCAGGTGGTGGTCCTGGTGGAGATCAAGGCCCGCTTCGACGAGCAGAACAACATCCGATGGGCGCGCCAGCTGGAGCGGGTGGGCGCCCACGTCGCCTACGGCGTCGCCGGCCTCAAGACCCACGCCAAGCTGGCTCTGGTGGTGCGCCAGGAGGAGACCGGGGTCCGCCACTACGCCCACATCGGCACCGGCAACTACAACGCGCTGACGGCTCGGCTCTACACCGATTTCGGCCTGCTCACCGCCGACCCCCGGCTGACCTCGGAGATCGCCGACGTCTTCAACTACCTCACCGGCTACTCCCGCAAGCGCGACTATCGGGAGCTCTGGGTGGCTCCGCTCAACGTGATGGACAACCTGGAGCGGGCGATCGACCGCGAGATCGTCAACCACCGCGCCGGCCGGCCGGCCGGGATCCTGCTCAAGGTCAACGCGATCGCCGACGAGCGTGCCATCCGCGCCTGCTACCGGGCGGCCGCGGCCGGGGTCCAGATCCGCATCCTGGCCCGCGGCATCTGCGCGCTGATCCCGGGCATCGCCGGGCTCAGCGAGCGCATCGAGGTGCACAGCGTCATCGGTCGTTTCCTGGAACACTCGCGAGCCTTCGTCTTCACCGCCGGGGGCGAGCCGGAGTGTTTCATCGGCTCCGCCGACCTGCTCGGCCGCAACCTGTACCGCCGGGTGGAGTGCGTCATCCCGGTGCGCGATCCGGCGGCAGCCCGAGAGCTCCGCCAGGTGCTGGAGCTGTACTGGGCCGACCGCCGTCAGAGCTGGCGGCTCGGTGCCGACGGCAGCTGGTCGCGGCTGGACCCGGTGACCGCCGCCCAGGGGGTGCAGGAGCGCCTGGTGGAGCGGGTCCGGGCCCGTCCCTTGGTGTGAGCCGATGACACTCGCGGTGGCGCTGACCTTCCTGCGCGGTCACCACCGCGCAGTGCTGGCCACCCGGCGCCGGGACGGCGGCCCCCAGCTCTCGCCGGTGTTGGCGGCGGTGGACGACGACGAGTCGGTGCTGATCAGCACCAGGGAGACCGCGGTCAAGACCGGCAACGTCCTGCGCCGGCCCACTGCCTGCCTGCTGGTGCTCAGTGACGCATTCTTCGGCCCCTGGTGGACGCTGGAGGGATCGGTGACGGTGGAGCACCTTCCCGCCGCCCTGCCCACCCTGGAGCACTACTACCGGCTGGTGGGCGGCGAGCACCCCGACTGGGACGACTACCGCCGGGCGATGGAGCGCGAGCGTCGGGTGATCCTGCGCCTGCGGGCGGCGGCGGCCGGTCCGAAGGCCCAGGGCTGAGCCCGGCAGGCGCGGCCGACTCCCCCCCGGCAGGGGCGCCGCCGCCGGCCGGCTCGGGCGCGGGGCCGATGGCGCGGGTGGGCGCCGCCGCCGCCGCCCGGATCGAGCCCGACCTCCGCCTCGGGCTGGGCTCCGGGCGCACCGTGGGGTGCTTCCTGCACGCGCTCGCCCCCAGGATCGCGGCCGGGCTCCGGGTCCGGGCGGTGTGCACGTCGGTCGCGACCGAGCAGCTGGCGCGCGCGGTCGGGGTGGAGATCCTGAGCGGCGAGTCGGGGCCGCTCGACCTCGACGTCGACGGGGCCGACGAGCTCGACGACGCCCTCCGCTGCCTCAAGGGCGGCGGGGGGGCCCTGCTCCGAGAGAAGGTGGTCGCCGCCAGCAGCCGCCGCCTGTGGATCCTGGTCACGGCCGAGAAGCGAGTGGCACGGCTGGGCACCACCTTCGCCCTGCCGGTCGAGGTCCTCCCCTTCGGGTGGGAATGGACCCAGGAGAGGGTGCGCGGGCTGGGACTGGAGCCGACCCGGCGAGGCGGAGCCGACCCGGTCGCGACCGACAACGGCAACTTCCTGCTCGACTGCCGGGTCCCGGGCGGGGTGACGGACCCGGCCCGCCTCGACCGGGAGCTGCACGCCATTCCCGGGGTGATCGAGCACGGGCTCTTCCTCGGCCTCGCCACCGCGGCCCTGGTGGCACGCGGCGACGGGGTCGAGCAGATCGGCGACCTCAAGGCGGTCCGACCGGGCAGCGGCTGACCGCCGCGCCGGCGCCGCCCCCGGCCGCGGTGCGCCGCCGGCCGGGGGCGGTCAGCGCTCGGGCACCACCGCGGTGCCGCGCCGGCGCCAGCGCGACAGCCCCCCGCTCAGGAGCAGCGGGATCCCCACCGCTCCCAGCGCGGTGATGACCGCGATCCCGTTGGGGAGCTGGTGCGCGTTCTCCATCCCGATGAAGGAGAACACCGCCGCCAGCACCGCCGTCACCACGACCACGACGAATCCCAGCCAGAAGACGAGGAGCTGGTGCTCCTCGCGGCTGAGCAGGAAATCCGGCCATCGCCCGTGCACGAAGCGATAGACATTGACCCCGGCGAGGCCGTTCAGGGCCAGGCTGCTGACGAAGGCGCTGATGGCGATGCCGAGCCGGAAGGCGCCGAGGTGCAGGATCACCCAGGCGGAGGCGTTGACCACCAGCAGCCCCACCGGGGTGGCCAGCCCGATCAAGGGCAGGATGCAGCTGCGACGGTCCTGCGGCAGCGGCACGAACAGGCCGCCCGCGACCGCGCGACGGGCACGCCGCCCCCGCAGCCGTCCCTGCCGTGTCTCCTCCATCGAGCCCGCGGTGCTCCCCTGCGGTGGCGCCTGAACGCGGACGGGACGGCGTCGCCCGTGCGGTCAGCCCCCAGCCTACGGGAGACGGGGACGCGGGTCGCCGGGGATGATGGCGGGAGCCGATGGACCTGCTCGACCTCGCCTGCCTGGCCGTGATCCTCCTCGCCGTCGTGTCCGGGTACCGCCGCGGGCTCACCCTGGGGGGGCTCACCGCCATCGGCTTCCTCGGCGGGCTGGCGGGTGGGGCGGTGCTCGCCGCGCTGGTCCCGCCCCATCTGCCCGCCCTCAGTCCCACCGCGCGCTCGGTGGTGGCGATCGCCCTGCTGCTGGGCGGGGCCCTGGTCGGCAACGCCGCCGGGGCGGGGCTGGGCGTCCGCCTGCGGCGTTCGGCGCTCCGCACCCGCCTGGGCCGTCTCGACTCCTGGCTGGGCGCAGGCTTCGGCGCCGCCGCCACCCTGCTGGTGGTGTGGTTCCTCGGGCTCACGTTCTCGACCGGGCCGATCCCCCAGCTGAGCGCCGCGATCCAGCGCTCGGTCGTCATCCGCACCCTCGACGCCCACGTCCCCCGCCCGGCCGGGGTGTTCGCGAGCCTCCAGCAGCTGCTGGCCGCGGTCCCCTTCCCGGAGGTGTTCGTCAACCTGGTGCCACCCCTGCCCGGCCCGGTGCCGGCGCCCCGCGACCTCGCCGGCCTGCCGGGGGTGGTCCGGGCCGCCGCCGTGACGGTGCGGGTGGTGAGCAGCGGGTGCGGCGGCGTCGACGAGGGCAGCGGCTTCCCGATCGCGGGCGGCCTGATCCTCACCAACGCCCACGTGGTCGCGGGCGCCAGCCAGGTCGTGGTCCAGCCACCGGGCGGCCGGTCCGTCGCCGCCACCGTGGTGGTGTTCGACCCCCTCCGCGACGTCGCCCTGCTCCGGGCTGCGGGTCTCCACCTCGACGCCCTCCGCTTCGGATCCGCCGGGGGGCGCGGCGCCACCGGGGCGGTGGTCGGCTATCCCGGCGGCGGGGCGGAGCGAGTGGTGGCGGCGGCGAGCCGCGGCACCCTCGACGCCGTCGGCCGCGACATCTACGCCCAGGCGATCGTCACCCGCCCGATCGAGGTGCTCGACGCCGACATCCGTCCCGGCAACTCCGGGGGGCCGTTCCTCGCCCGCGACGGCCGGGTCATCGGCGTCGTCTTCGCCAAGTCCACGGTGACCCCGGGGCTGGGGTTCGCCCTCACCCCGGCCGAGGTGCGTCCCGACGTCCACCGGGCCGTCCGCCGGCGTCGGGCGGTGTCGACCGAGGGCTGCGTCGCGTGATCGCGGCGACGAACAGGCGGCCCCCCCATTCCGTAGAGAGACTATGGAGACAGACTAGTGAGATAAACTAGTCATCATGGTTCGGACCCCCTCCCCCCGGCCGCTGCCCGCCACCGCCCTCCCGGGGCGGACGTCGGGGGTCGCCGCCCTCGCCGACGAGCTGCGCCCGGTGCTGGTGCGGCTCGGCCGCCGGCTCCGCCAGGAGCCCGTCATCCCCGAGCTGGGCTCGGCCCACGCCGCGGTGCTGACGGCGCTCGGCCACGGGCCGGTCACGGTCGGCGAGCTGGCGGCCCGGGAGCAGATGCGGGTGCCCTCGATCGTCGTCCTGCTCGCCCCCCTGGAGGCCCGCGGCCTGGTCCGGCGCAGCCCCGACCCCGCCGACCGCCGCCGGGTGTGGATCACCCGCACCGTCGAGGGCGACCGGCTGGCGCTGACCGCCCGGCGGGCGCGCACCGCCTGGCTGGCCGCCCAGCTCCAGCGGCTCGACAGCACCGAGCGGCTGCTGGTCGCCCGGGCGCTGCCGGCCTTGGAGCGGCTCCTGCTCGAGGAGCTCTGACGGTGGCGCTGCGGGATGTCGGCCAGCGCACGTTCCTGGCCCTCGGCACCCACAACTACCGGCTCTTCTTCGCCGGCCAGCTGGTCTCGGTGACCGGCACCTGGGTGCAGACCACCGCCCAGGCCTGGCTCATCCTCCAGCTGACCCACTCACCGCTGATGCTCGGCCTGCTGGTCACGGTGCAGTTCCTGCCGGTCACCCTGGCCGGCCCCTTCGGGGGGGTGGTCGCCGACCGCCTGCCCAAGCGGGGGGTCCTGATCGCCACCCAGAGCGCGTTCGCGGCCGCCGCCGCGGTCCTCGCCGCCCTCACCTGGATCGGCCACCCCCACCCCGCCGTGATCTTCGCCGTGGTGTTCTGCTTCGGGGTGATCAACGTCATCGACGGGCCCACCCGCCAGGCCTTCGTGACGGAGATGGTGGGGCGCCCCCAGCTGCCCAACGCGGTCGCGCTGAACTCGTTGGCGTTCAACTCCGCCCGGGTGGTGGGACCGGCGGTGGCGGGCGTCCTGATCGGGACCGTCGGGGTGAGCCTGTGCTTCGCCCTCAACGCGCTGTCCTATGTGGCCGTCATCGTCGGCCTGGCGCTGATCCGCAGCGACCTCCTGCACCGGCCCGACCGGTCGAGGGCGGTGCCGGCGGGTGTCCTCCGTCAGCTCCGCGAGGGGGTGGCCTACGTGCGCCAGACCCCCGACATCGCCCTGGCGATCGGGCTGATGGCGGTGGTCTCCGCCTTCAGCCTCAACTTCTCCATCTTCCTGCCGGCCCTGGCCCGGACGACCCTGCACGTCGGCGCCTCCGGGTTCGGGCTGCTCAGCACCGCCCTCGGGGCAGGGGCCCTGCTGGGGGCGCTGGGAGTCGCCTATCGCGGCCGGGCGGACTGGCGGCCGCTCCTGGTCGGCTGCGCGGGCCTGGGACTGTTCATGATCCTGGCCGGGCGCGCCCCCGGACTGCCCCTGGCGATGGTCTGGCTGGCGCTCGCCGGCGCCGGCATGATCACCTACAGCTCGATGACCAACAGCCTGCTGCAGATGCGCACCCCCGCCCACCTTCGGGGGCGGGTGATGGGGCTCTACCTGTGGATCTTCCTGGGCACGGCCCCGGTCGGGGGTCTGGTCACCGGCGCGGTCGAGCAGGCCGGGGGGGCGCCGCTGGCGATGACGGTGGGAGGGCTGCTCGCCCTCGGCACCGCGGCCGCGGGCGGAGCGGTCCTCCTCCGTCGCCGCCGGCCGGTCGCGAGCTGCGCCGCCTGACCCCGGCGGCAGGGTCAGGCGGAGGGGTCCGCTCCCGGTCCCGGACCCCCCACCGGGCTCCCCAGGGCGTGGTACCCGCCATCGGCGTGGAGCTGCTCGCCGGTCGTCGCCGGGAGGTAGTCGGAGAGCAGCGCGACCGCCGTCCGCGCCACCGGGGTGGCGTCGCGCGGGTCCCATCCGAGCGGCGCCTGGGCCGCCCAGCGCTGGGGGAAGGTGTCGAACTGGGGAATCCCCTTGGCCGACATCGTCACCAGCGGCCCGGCCGCGATCGCGTTCACCCGGATCCGATGAGGCCCGAGGTCGCGGGCGAGGTAGCGGACCACGGCCTCGAGCCCAGCCTTGGCGACCCCCATCCAGTCGTAGAGGGGCCACGCCACCCGGGCGTCGAAGTCGAGGGTCACGATGCTCCCGCCGCGCTCCCGCATCAGCGGCAGGCAGGCCCGGCTCAGCGCCTGCAGGGAGTAGGCGGAGACCTGGAGCGCGGTGGCCACCGACGTCCAGGGGGTCTGGAGGAAGTTGCCGCCGAGCGCGTCCGGGGGAGCGAAGGCGATCGAATGCACGACCCCGTCCAGGCGGTCTCCGCCCGCGGCCAGGGTCTGGGGCAGGCGGTCGAGATCCTCCTCCCGGGTGACGTCGAGCTCCAGCACCGGCGGGACCGGTCGGAGGCGCCGGGCGGTGCGCTCGGTGAGCGACCGGGCCCGGCCGAAGGAGGTGAGGACGACCTCGCCGCCCTCCGCCTGGACCGCGGCCGCGATGGCGGAGGCGATCGAGCTCGGGGTGAGCACCCCGGTCACCAGGATGCGCTTGCCGTCGAGGAGCCCCATCGCCACCTCCCGCACCCTCCCGATCGAGGACTGGCTCCGAGAGCCCTCCGCCCACTGGCAGGGTAGCGACCCCTGACCCCCGCCGCCGGCACACCGGCGCGCCCGGCGGCGGCTGGCGAGGTCGGGGGGCGGGTCCGCATCCCCCCCCGGTTAGAATCGGCAACCGTGTCGACTGCCAGCGGGCAGCCGCGACGGCGGCGTGCTGGGCTGCGAGCGGACGGCAGCGGAGCTCCCTCCCGTCGGCGGCTGGCCCTCCTCCTCGCCCTCGGGTTCGTCGTGTCCGGGCTCTGCGGCGGGTTCTTCTACTTCCTGCCGGTGGTGACCACCGCCCTCCACGACACCGGCCAGGCGCGCCCCCGCACCGATCCCGGCGGGAGGGCGGCCGGCCCGGGGGGGACCCCGGCGGCTGGCCAGCCGTTCACGGTCCTCCTGCTGGGGTCGGACAACGACAAGAAGTTCGTCGCCGCCCACATCCTCACCCAGACCATGATCCTGGTCCGGGTGGTCCCGGCGACCCACCAGGTGTGGATGCTGTCGCTGCCCAGAGACCTGTGGGTCCCGATCTCGACCGGCGGGTCGGCCAAGATCGACGCCGCCTACGAGACCGGGGGGCCCTCCAGCGCCATCAGCACGGTCGAGCAGGACTTCCACGTCCACGTCGACTACTACGCCTGGGTGGGGCTGAACGGCCTGGTCGACCTGATCGACCGCCTCGGCGGCATCGACCTGGTCGCCCAGATGCCGGTGCTCGACAACTTCTACCCCGCCGACCTCGCCAGCGGCGACCCCTACGGGTACCGCCGGGTGGTGGTGCTGCCCGGCCCCCAGTTCGACGCCGGCATCCTCTCCCTGGAGTACGTGCGGTCGCGCCACGGCGACCTGCTCGGCGACATCGCCCGCTCCAAGCGCCAGCAGGAGCTGCTGGTCGACCTGCGGGCGGCCGCCCACCAGCTCAGCCTGGCTGACCTCCCCTCCCTGGTGAGCGCCCTCAACGGCCAGTTCCACACCGACCTCGGCCTCGGCCAGGTCTCGTCCCTGCTGCCGCTCGCCCAGGGGATCACCTCAGCCAACGTCCACGAACTGGTGATGCTTCCACCCGACTTCAGCTACGCCACCATCGACGGCCAGGACGCCCTCCTGCCCAACTGGACCGCCATCAACGCGCTCGTCGCCCGCGCGTTCCCGAGCCGGTGAGGGGCTGGCGGCGCCGGGGGGGCGCGGGTTGAGACCGGGACGGCCGCGCCGGCTGGCGGCGGCTTGCTGCCTGGCAGCCTGCATGGCGGGCTTCGGGCTGGGGGTCTGGCGCCTGTTGGGCGCCCTCCAGACCCACTACCCGACGGGGCGCCGTCCGGACCAGTCCCACGCGCTGGTCAGCCTTCCCGGCACCCTGGTGGTGGCCCAGGGGGGGGCCCTCTACCGTCTGCGGGGGCAGTCGTTCACGGCCCTCACCGGCACGAAGGGACGCTGGACCCAGCCGGCGCCGATCCCCGGCCACGCCGGCCTGATCGCCGCCTCCCAGACCATCAACTTCTCCAACCTCGTCGCGATGGCGGCGGACGGCACCGGGCGCCGCCTGCTCACCCACGACGCCGCCCCGGCGCAGGCCGACAACCACTGGGCCTACTACCCACGGGTCTCCCCGGACGGCCGCACCCTCTTCTACGCCTACGACCTCCACGATCCCCAGGCCAGCTACGACGTGACGTTCGCGATCATGAGCCAGCCCCTCTCGGGGGGGCCGCTGACCCAGTGGACGGTGCCCCACCCCTACACCGGCGGCGACGTGCAGCCGGTCCCCCTCCCCGGCGGCGGGCTGATCTACGCCAAGTGGTCGATCGACACCACCGGCCACACCTACGCGCAGCTGTGGCTGCAGTCCGGCCCCGGCCAGGCTGGAGTCGCGCTGACCACGCCGGCGGCGGACTGCCAGGAGCCGGCGCTGTCGCCCAACGGACGCCTGCTGGCGATGATCTGCGTCGACGCCCGCGCCCAGCAGGACTCCCTGACGGTCGCCGGGTTCAACGGCCGCACCCTCGGACCGCGGCGGGTGCTCGCGACCGGGCCGCTGCCGGCCAGCCCCACCTGGTCGCCCTCGGGCACCCAGCTCTGCTTCCTGGCACCGGTCGGTCGGCTCGGCCCCTTCCAACTCTGGTGGCTGCGCAACCCCCTGGCCCACCACCCGGAGGCCCCCGTGCAGGTGACCACCGGGCTCGACCTCACCGCCACCGCCGCCGTCGCCTGGAGCTGACCGGTGGCCACCTCCTCGCTCGCCACCGTGGTCGAGGTCGGCGCCCTGGTCGTCGTCGTCTACGGGGTGGCCCGCTTCCGCCCCCGCCCCGGTCGGGGCTGGCGCCCGGCGCGGCCGGCGGCCCCGGGCGAACCACCGCCGCGTGACGATGGGAGTGCCGAGGAGGCGGCGCCGGACCCGGGCGCGGCCGCCGATCCCGGCCCCGAGCCGGAGCGGGACGCGCGCGCGGAGGGCGGCCCGAGCCGCCCCTGAGACGGCCTCCCCCGGAGCCGGCGCCCCCGGCATTGGACGTTCCCACCGGTGTCACCTATCGTGACCGCCGTGCACGTCTGCCGAGCCGGGTCCGCCAGATGAGCCGCGGGACGCGGGTGCGCGAGCGCCTCCGCCGGCTCAACCCGAGCACCTGGCTGTCGGTGGTGGTCGGTCTGGGAGCGGTCGCGGCCCTCATCGTCCTCATCCACCCGAACCTGCTCGGGCGGGCCCTCACCCACTTCGACCTGGCGCTGATCCCGGCGATCGTCGTCACCTCGCTCGCCTACTACGTCCTCCAGGGCGTCCGCTGGCAGTTCCTCCTGCGCGACGCCGCGGTGCGGCTGCCGATGATGGGGACGGTCCTGCTCAACCTCGCCGGCCAGGCCACGACCCTGCTGCCGCTGGGGGAGCTCACCCGGGCGGTGCTGGTCACCCAGGCCGCCGAAGCGGAGTTCGGCGACGTCCTCGCCACCATCACGGTCCAGGAGCTGATCTACACCCTGTTGCTCATCGTGCTCGCGGTGCCGGGGCTGTTCGAGTTCCACCTCTCCCCGGCGATCCCGTTCGCGGCCCTGTCAGCCGCGTGCCTGGCCCTGGGGGTGCTCACGATCCCTCCCCTCTTCAACCAGATCCACGGCCTGGTGACGAGGATCCCCGGGCTGGAGCGCTTCGCCGGCCCCCTCGGTCAGCTCCAGCAGGAGACGGTGGAGCTGCTGCACCGGCCCGACACCGCCGGCTGGTCGCTGATCAGCCTGGCCCAGGCGGCGGCGATGGTCACCGCCTTCTGGCTGGTGGTGACGGCGCTCGCCCCCGCCGCCCTCAGCTGGCCGGAGGCGGCCTCCATCTACGCCCTCTCCAGCATCGCCGGCGCGGTGAGCCTCATCCCGGGTGGGATCGGCGCCTCGGAGGCGGCCCTGGCGGGGCTGCTCATCGGCGCCGGGCTGGCGCCCGCCACCGCCACCGGGGTGGCCCTGATGCAGCGGCTGGCGGACAAGGGGATCGCCACCGTCAGCGGGTTCGTGGCCTACGGGGTGGCCCGGCCCCGCTACCACCTCTCCGGCCTGTTCTCGCTCCGGCCGAGGCGCGAGCGCACCGGCGGCGCCGTGGGCGGCGGCCTCGCCGCCGGTCCCGCTCCCCAGTCCTGACCGGCGCTGGCTCCGGCGGTCAGCCGACGACGCGGATGGTGCCGACCATCCCCAGCCGCTCGTGGGGGATGCAGAAGTAGCGGTAGGTGCCGTCGACCGAGAGGTGGATCCGGGCCCGCGCGCCGGGGGGCAGGACGTGGCTCCAGCCATGGCCGCCCGGGGGGACCTGGGCGTCGGCGGGAGCGGCGGCCAGCGCCGCTTCGTCGGTCGTGGTGTGGTCGAAGTGGCGGGTGACGTTGACGAAGGTGACCGTCCCGCCCCGGCGCAGGCACACCGCCGCCGGGACAAAGGTCAGGCGCTGGGTGGCGTCGACGGTGACCGCCAGCCGGCTCCGCTCCACCGTGCACCCGCGGAGCGGGGGACGCGGGGCCGGGGCTCGCGCCGCCCCCCCGCAGGCGGCCAGCCCGGCCACCAGCCCCAGGGTCAGCGTGCCGACCACGGTTCGGACGCGGACCAGGCTGACACGGCCGCGCGCCCCGGTCAGCACCCCCAGGACGGCCCGGTCAGCGCCGCCCGGTGGCGCCGGCTCAGCCTCCGGTGACCCGGGTGGCGAAGCCCCCCTCTTCGATGGCGGCGAGCAGGGCCACCACCGTGGTCAGGGTGAAGAGGATCGAGACCGTGAGCACCGCGATGCGCGCCCGCTGCATGGTGCCGCCGAAGCTGAGCAGGGCCGCCCCCGCCACATAGGCGATGGCCATGCAGAAGACCGACGCGATGGCGAAGATGGTGAGGCCCGGTACGGCTCCGAAGATCCCCATGTCGCTCTCTCCCAGGTCCCGCTGGACGGGGCGTTGGCGGTTTCGCCCGTCGCCGTCCGGCCGGATCGCACCGACGGCGGTGCGGCGTCCGGGTCGACGCTCTGGTGGGGAGCGTACGGGGATCGTCGGGACCTGTCAACTGCCCCGCCCGGCTGGTTCCGTCGGCCCCTGCGGTCCCCGGGTGTCCCGACCGGACACCCGGTGGCGGACCCCCGGGCTCGCCGATTGACACGGGCCTCCCCGGGGACTAGCCTGTGCGCGTCGTGATCGGGGCCGCCGTACCCGATCGGCCTCTGGGGGATCGGACAGGACCGTGGGTTCGGAGATCGGATCATCGCCGGTCGGACGAGGCACCGGGCGGCCCGGCGCCGGCGCACGTCGGCACCCCCGAGGGGCTGCGACCCCTCGCCAGCACCGGGCGGTCCCGCCCGACGCGGGTCGGCGCGATCAGTAGAGGAGAGGTGAGCCACACATGACCTCGACCGGGCGCAAGCTGATGATCGTCGCCGGGGGGCTCGCGGTGGTGGTCGTCGCCGCCGCCCTCTACATCACCCAGTGGCTGTCCTACATCCAGCCGGAGCAGGCCCCCGCGGTCACGGTGAGCAGCAGCGGGCAGAAGCAGGCCAACCTGGAGCTGGCCACCCTGGGGTCGATCGGATTCACGAGCCACGCCACCTGGGTCGCCTACCTCGTCCGCCAGGGGGGCCGGTGGGTGCACTCCACCAACTGGGTGCTTCCGGCCCACGCCCTAGTCCACGTGACCATCCTCCAGTACGACACCCAGACCGGTCTGCGCAACCCCTTCCTGAGCCAGGTCCGGGGCACGGTCGGGAGTGTCGAGTACGTCGACGGCCACGCGGTCCACTACATGGACCCGACCCTCCCCGCCCACACCTTCTCGATCCCCGAGCTGGGGGTGAACGTGCCCCTGTACGGGATCCCCAACGCCACCTACCCGGGGACCTTCGGCAACCCCCACAACACCCACGAGACCATCACCTTCAGCTTCCGCACCGGCGGCAAGGGCCTGCTCCACTGGCAGTGCTTCGTCCCCTGCGCCGCCGGCTTCCTGTTCGGCAACGGCGGCCCGATGCAGACCGTGGGCTACATGGACGGCTACATCCATGTGGTCTAGCGCGGACGGCACCGGCAGAGCGACCGCCCGCTCCAGCGAGGGGGACTGACCCGTGAGCACCCGACGTCACCTGATCGTCCCGGGGTTGGTGTGGGCGGTGCTGTCGATCGCCGCCGACCTCACCCTGACCCACCTCAACCTCCCGCCCGGGTACGCGACCACCACCGCCGCGGGCCAGTCGGTCACCGGCCAGGTGTTCTCGATGATCTCGGCCACCGTCGGCATCGCGGTGGTGGTGTTCGCGGTCTACTTCCTCGTCGTGTTCCGAGGTCGCCCCGGTGATGCCGGGGACGGGCCACCGGTCCGCGGCGACGTCCGGCTCCAGTCCGGCTGGCTGGTGCTCAGCACGGTGATCGTCCTCTTCGCCGCCGCCTACGGCTCGATCGAGCTGGAGGGCCAGGTCACCCCCCAGCTGGTGGTGCCCGCCAGCCAGTACCACTCGGCGGCGACCCGGCACCCGCTGATCGTGCAGGTGATCGGGCAGCAGTGGCAGTGGACCTACCGCTACCCCCAGTACGGCGGCTTCGAGTCGCCGGTGATCCGGATCCCCGCCAACCGCCTGGTCCAGTTCGACGTCACCTCCCTGGACGTGATCCACGGCTGGTGGGCGTACACGCTCGGGATCAAGGTCAACGCCGAGCCCGGCGTCAACAACGTCGGCTACGTCTACGCCCTCAAGCCCAGCCGCTTCATCGTGGAGTGCTCCAGCCTCTGCGGCCTGTGGCACGGCTACATGCGCAACACCGGCGCCCAGGACGGGGAAGTGCTCTCCCAGTCGGCGTTCGCCAGCTGGGTCAAGGGGGCGCAGCGCTACTACGGCCCCGAGGACAAGTACCTGCCCAAGTTCGCGCTCGTCTACTACCCCTCCCCCACCACCTACTGAGCGGCTGAGGCGATCCGCGTGCCGCGCCCCCCCATCGATCCCCGCCCCGGCCACCCCGCCGGCTCCGCCCATGCGCACCGTTCGTGGAGGAACCCGTGAGCCAGACAGCCACGCTCGGCGGCCGCTCCCAGGCCGCGAGCTTCTCGCCGCGCCGTCTCTTTCTCTCCCAGAACCTGCTCACGGCAACGATCATCGGCATCGTCACGGGCCTGATCGGCTACTGGCTGGGTGCGCAGCTGGAGACGACCGACAACGGCGACGCCGGCATCCTCCTCGGCTATCTCGTCGGCAGCGTCGGCTTCCTGGTCGGGCTCGGCTTCGCCAACGAGCTGATCCCCCGCCTGCTCGGGCGTCCGGTCTCGGTCGAGGTGAAGGCCGACGCGGTCGAGCTGGAGGCCCCGAGCCCTCGAAACTGGACCCGCTACTTCGGGATCTCCCTCGACCACAAGGTGGTCGGCATCCAGTTCGGGGTGGGGGTGGTCTTCCTCTTCTTCGTCGCCGGCTTCCAGGCGATGATGATCCGCACCGAGCTGCTCCACCCCAAGGGCGGCCCCTGGCCGGCCGGGCAGTACACCGCGCTGGTCGGCCTCCACGGCCTCCTGATGATGTTCGTGGCGACCCTGGTCATCGTCGCGACCTTCGGCAACTACTTCGTGCCGCTGATGATCGGCGCCAAGCGGATGGCCTTCCCGCGCCTGGAGGCGCTCGCCTTCTGGTTGGTCCCGCTGGCGGCGATCATCCTGTACTCCTCGATCTTCCAGGGGTCCGGGGGCGGGTTCCCGACCGGCTGGACCGGCTACGCGCCCCTGGCGGTCGAGGCCCGCGCCGGGATGGACGGCTACATCGTCGGCTTCTCCTTCATTGGCATCGCCGCCACGATCGCCGGCATCAACCTCCTCACCACCATCTTCACCATGCGGGCGCCGGGGATGAGCTGGAGCCGGCTCCCCATCTTCGTCTGGGCGATGGTGGCGGTGGAGTTCCTCTCGGTGCTGGCGCCGCCGGTGCTGGCGACCACCCTGGCCCTGGTCGGGCTCGACCGCTCGGTGCAGTCGTCGTTCTTCCTGCCCTCCAACGGCGGCAGCGCCTTCCTCTACCAGGAGATGTTCTGGTTCTTCGGCCATCCCGAGGTCTACATCTTCGTGATCCCCGCCTTCGGGATCGCCCTCGAGATCCTGCCGGTGTTCGCGCGCAAGCCGCTGTTCGGCTACCGACTGGCCGTCGCCGGGATGGTCGGGGTGGCGATGATGAGCTGGTTCGTCTGGAACCACCACATCTTCGAGAGCGGGATCGCCCCTGGGCTGCGTCCCTTCTTCATGACCGCCACCGAGTTCATCTCGATCCCCACCGGGGTGGTGTTCCTCAACCTGCTGGGAACGATCTGGCGGGCCAAGATCCAGTTCAAGCTGCCGATGCTGTTCGTCGCCGCCTTCTTCTTCAACTTCCTGATCGGCGGCCTCACCGGGGTGTTCCTCTCCGACGTCCCCTTGGACGTGACCCTCCACGGCGGCTTCTTCGTGGTCGGCCACTTCCACTACACCATCGTGGGCGGCGAGATCTTCTCGCTCTACGCGGCCACCTACTACTGGTTCCCCAAGCTGACCGGGAAGATGCTGAACGAGCGCCTCGGCAAGCTCCACTTCTGGACCGCCTTCATCTTCTTCAACACCACCTTCCTGCCCTTCTTCGCGGTCGGCTACCTGGGCCAGCCGCGCCGGGTGCCCGTCTACCTGCCCAGCCTGCAGGCCCTCAACGTCTGGATCTCCGTCAACGCCTTCCTGTTCGGGTTCTCCAACCTCATCTGGCTGGTCAACATCATCTATTCCTGGGCCTTCGTCAAGGAGCGGGCGCCGCTCAATCCCTGGAACTCACGCTCTTTGGAATGGCAGCTGCCCACGCCGATCCCGGCTGACAACTTCCAGCGGATCCCGACCATCGTGGCCGGGCCCTACGAGTACGGCAACCCGACCGCATTGCCCGTGGCCGAGTTCACCCCCGGCACGGCGCCCGTGCCGGCCTCCTGAGGAGCTGCCAGATGATCTCCCAATCGCCAACCGGGAGCAGCAGCCGGCTGCAGCCTGGGGGCCTCGCCCACAGCCCCGAGGAGATCGCCAGGATCCCCTTGGTCGGGACCTGGCTCCTGGTCGGGGCCAACTTCTTCCTCCTAGTCCCGTTCTTCTACGCCTTCTTCCTGCTCCAGTCCAGCAATGACAACCACGCCTTCAAGCCCCACGGGGTCCATCCCCCCAGCCTTGCCATCGGCACCATCGCCCTGGCGCTGGTCCTGGGCAGCATCGCCCTCACCTCGATCTCAGTGCCGCGGCTGCGCGCGCAGACCACCCTCAGCAGCTTCGTGGCTTCGGGCTGGGTCGGCATCCTGCTCCTCGTCGGGGCGGTGGTGGCCCAGATCTGGCAGCTCTCCCACCTCGGGTTCGGCATCGTCGACGGCGGGTTCGCCAGCGTCTTCGTCGCCCTCTCCGTCTTCTACACCATCGAGGTGGGCGTGCTGGCGCTCTGGCTGATCAGCCTCACCAACCGGGCCGGCTACGAGTCGCGCCACCCGATCGCGGTGATGGACCCGCAACGCAGTTCGGTCGAGTCGCCCACCCCGATCACCGCCCTCGCCACCTCCTACCTCATCTTCTCCTGCTTCCTCGCGGCCGCCGGCGCGATCAGCTGGGTGGTGCTGTACTTCCTCTGACCGCTGGAGGTGGCAGCCGGGCGGCGGACGCACGCGAGCGCCGCCGCCGGGGGACGATGGGGTGAGCCTGTGGCGCCTCTTCACCCACGACTGGTCGTTCGAGTGGTCCATCTGGCTCCCGACCGCGCTGGCGCTGGTGCTCTACTGGCGCGGCTACGGACAGGTGTCGTGGGCGTGGAGCCCGGCCTCCCGTCGCAGTCATCGCTGGCGCGCTGCCGCGTTCGTCAGCGGGGTGGCGCTGGTGGTGGTGGCGCTGGAGTCGCCGCTCGACCACTTTGCGACCACCCTCTTCTTCATCCACATGACCCAGCACCTGGTCCTGCTGGTCGCCGCCCCCCCCCTGATCGTGGCCGGGTCGCCCTGGCTCCCGATGTGGCGCGGCCTGCCGCTCCGGCTCCGCCGAGCGATCGCCCCACCGGCAGCACACCTTCTCGGCGCCCGCCCGGTCGAGCGGCTGGGACGGTTCCTCCGCCACCCGGTCACCGACCTGGTCCTCTTCGCGACGGTGATCTGGTTCTGGCACGTCCCCGGTCCCTACGACCTGACCATCCAGAGCCCGCTCGTCCACGACCTCGAGCACCTCACCTTCCTCGGCGCCGGGCTCCTCTACTGGTCACAGGCCATGGACAGCCTGCCGTTCCGGCGCCGCCTCCCACCCCTGTGGATGCTCGGCTACCTCCTCGCCGGTGCCTTCCAGAGCTGGGTGCTGGCCCTCCTCCTGGCGTTCGCCTCCCACCCCTTCTACAGCGCCTACTTCCACGTGGCGGGGCGGCCGGGCGGGATCTCCGCCCTCACCGACCAGCAGATCGGCGCCGGGATGATGTGGGTGCCGGCCTCGATCCCCTTCGCCGTCCTGGTCGATATCATCGTGTACCGCTGGCTGGTCGACGATGAACGTCGGGCGGACGACCTCGTCCGCCGTCACCGGATCCCCGAGGAGGCGCTTCCCGATCGCTGAGTCACGCGTCGACCCGCTGCTCTCGGCGACCCCGCTCGCGGCGCCGCCCCTGGGACGCCTGCGGGGTGGGCCGGCGGGGCCGGCCCGCCCCCGCGCCCAGCCCCTCGCCGACTACCTCAGCCTGACCAAGCCGCGGATCGTGGCCCTGCTGCTCGTCACCGAGTACCTCGCCATGGTCACCGCCGCCCGCGGCTGGCCCGGGCTGGGCCTCAGCCTGGTGGCCCTGGCGGGAGGGGCGTGTGCGGCCGGGGGGGCGGGCGCGATCAACTGCTGGTACGACCGCGACATCGACGCGATCATGGGTCGGACCCGGGGACGCCCGGTCCCGGCCGGCCGGATCCCCGCCGGCCACGCCCTCGCCTTCGGTCTTCTGCTCACCGGCCTCGCCTTCGCCCTGTTCTGGGTGGAGGTCAACCCGCTGGCGGCGTGGCTGTCGCTGCTGGGCGGCCTCTTCTACGTGCTCGTGTACACCGTCTGGCTGAAGCGCAGCACCAGCGAGAACATCGTGATCGGCGGCGCCGCCGGGGCGATGCCGCCGGTGGTGGGCTGGGCCGCCGTCACCCATTCGGTGGGGCCGCTCGCGCTCGCCCTCTTCGCGATCATCTTCCTGTGGACGCCGCCCCACTTCTGGGCGCTCTCGCTGATCGTCCGCCGCGACTACGCGGCGGTGGGGGTGCCGATGCGCCCGGTGGTGGTCGGGGTGAGGCGCACCCGCCTGGCGATCCTCGCCTACTCGGTGTTGCTGGCCGCGTTCAGCCTGGTGCTGGGCGTGTGGCTGGGCGCTGCCGAGGTGGCGCTGGCCGCCGTCCTCGGCCTCGCCTTCTGCTGGCTGGCGGTGCGGGTCCTGCGCGAGACGACCGGGACCAGATGGGCACGCCAGCTCTTCCGCTTCTCGATGCTCTACCTGTTCGCGCTCTTCCTGGGAACGGCGGTGATCGCCGCCACCCTGCACTGAGCCAGACCACCGCTGCCCGCGCCTGGCTCAGAGGGCCGCCGCTCAGTCGCCGGCCACGCCCAGCATGACCACCACCACCAGGAACGCTAGCCCGGCGACCACGAACATCCCCACGAGGAGCCAGCGCTCCGACGCCTCGAGCCGGGGCCGCCAGCCAGCCGGCAGCCCCGGCCGGGCGCCCGCGACGCCGTCGGGGGCCTCCGCCGCGGGGTCCACCGAAGCGGCTGGATCCACCATGGAGCCTGGATCCACCATGGAGCAGAGTATAGTCTCGCGCCGCTGCGCTCACCGCGGGTCTTCCCCGTCCCCGTCGGCGCATCCGTCGTCCCCTGGGAAGCGCCATGGCTGACCCGCCCGAGCCGAGCAGCCCCCCCCCCTCGCACAACGG
The DNA here is from genome assembly GCA_035533215.1 of Candidatus Micrarchaeia archaeon. Lineage (GTDB taxonomy): Bacteria > Chloroflexota > Dormibacteria > Aeolococcales > Bog-877 > DAHUZL01. The sequence goes on from DATLUG010000029.1 coordinate 130,598, forward strand.
GCACCGCCCTCTCTACCTGCGCCGGCCGGCGGCCCGGCCCGACTGGAGCCCGAGCACCCTCGGGCAGACCTGGACCCGGGTGGTGGCGGCTGTGGTCGTCGCAGGGGCGGCGGTCGCGGTGGTGCTGGGGCTGGTCGGGGTTGCCGGCGGCCCGGGCCCCCTGCTCCCCAGCGGTCACGCCGTGGCGGTGGCGCTGGCGCCGCAACCGGGCTCCCGCGCCCGGGCCGACGCCCGCCTGGTGTGGTACGCGTCCGGACGCCTCCTGGTCGTCACCCTCCAGGCCAGCGGCCTCGACCCCGGCAGCCGGCATGCCCTCCTGCTCACCCACACCGGCAGCTGCGGCGCCACCCAGGTTCCGTCGCGCCGGGTTGGGGCGGTGCGGGCCAGCGGCGCCGGTCAGGCCCAGCTCAACGCCGAGGTGGGATCGATCACCGACCTGCGCTTCAACGCCTGGTCGCTGTGGCTGACCGCCGGTCCGCCGCAGCTCGGGCGGGCGGGCGGGATCCTCGCCTGCGGCGTGATCCGCCTCCGCCAGCTCGGAGGCGGCTGATCACAGCTGCCAGGGCCAGCGCCAGCCGGTGGCCCGCCGCGCATGGAGCGCCCGCGCATCCCTGGCGAACAGGCTCGGAGGGAACGGGATCCCCCAGCCCACCCGCTCGTCGCCGGCGCGGTCGATGAGGTAGATGGCGCTGCTGTGGACGCTGGTGCTGCGCACCTCGATCCCGTAGGCGCGCCAGACCGGGGCCAGTCGAGTCCGGCTCCCCACCAGCCACCGGTACGGCTCCCGCAGGTGGTAGCGGGCGGCGAAGGCCCGGATCGACTGCGGGGTGTCGCCGCGGGGGTCCGTGCTCACCACCACGACCAGGGGCATGAGGCGGCCGAGCTGGCGCTGCAGCAGCGCCAGCTCGGCCGCCTCGACCGGGCAGTCGCTGCGGCAGCGGGAGTCCATGAAGGTGACCAGCACCACCCCTGCGCGCAGGCCGCGGAGGGACACCGGCCGGCCGGCCTGGTCAGCGAGTGTGAACGGGGGCGCCGGACGCGCCCCGGGCGCGTAGACCGCATCACCGACGAGGGCCGAGGACGGGGTCGGCAGCGATGCCCGGACCAACAACCCCGGAAGCCCGAGGGCGACCGCGGCCATCCCCGCCACCGCCGCCGCGCCGACCCCCGACACCCGTCCCCGCTGCGATGAGGAGACCCGGCCCAGCCGGGGTCGTGCCCGGGCCATCGGCGCGAGCCTACCGCATCGCCGACGATCACGTCAGCCGCGGAACCTGCGCTCGCGGCGGCCCCGGACCGGAGCCGCCCCCGGATCCACCCCAGCGGGTGATCCCCCCAGGGCTCCGATCTGGTAGAACAGGGCCGGCCACCGCCGGTGGCGGGCTGGACGCCCGCCGCGGGGCCGGCGGACGGTGGTCGCCCAACGGGTGATGGGAGGAGGTTCGCGGGTGCACAGCTCAAGGTCGGCCCGACCCCGGTGGACGCTGCTCGGCGGTGCGCTGCTGGCGCTGGCGGTGTCGGCCTGCGGCGCCGCCGCGGCGCGCCCGGCGGCCAGGCTGGCGACCGGGGGGACCGTCACCTTCGCCCAGTCGGTCGGCAACACCCCCAACTACATCTTCCCGATCACCCGCTCCAACTCCTACGTCTCCGGCAACCTGGCCCTCCTCCAGCCGCTCCTCTGGCGGGCCCTCTACTGGCTCGGCAGCGGCACCCAGCCGGTGATCGACCCCAGCCTCAGCCTGGTGGGGGCGCCCACCTACAGCGCCGGGGGGCGGACCGTGACCATGACCCTCAAGCCCTATCGCTGGTCCAACGGCGACCCCGTCACCAGCCGCGACGTCGGCTTCTTCCTCAATCTCATCAAGGCTGGCAAGGACAACTGGGGCGGATACACCAAGGGCTCCTTCCCCGACAACGTGGTGAGGTTCACCGCCAGGAGTGCTCGCACCTTCAGTCTCACCTTCGACCGCGTCTACTCCCGGGAGTGGCTGCAGGATGACGAGCTGACCTCGATCGTGCCCCTGCCGCAGAAGGCCTGGGACCGCACCTCGCTGGGCGGCGCCGTCGGCAACTACGACCGGACCCCGGCTGGGGCGAAGGCGGTCTACACCTTCCTCGACAAGCAGTCCCTGACCCTCGGCACCTACGCCAGCAGCCCGCTCTGGAAGGTGGTGGACGGCCCGTTCCGGCTCTCCGCCTACAACGCCTCCACCAACTACGTCGCCTTCGTCCCCAACCCCAGCTACAGCGGGCCGGTCAAGCCCAAGATCGCCAAGCTGGTGGAGATGCCCTTCACCAGCAACACCGCCGAGTTCAATGCGCTGCGGGCGGGCGAGATCGACTACGGCTACCTGCCCACCACCGACCTCAGCCAGCGTCACTACTTCCTCGGCAAGGGCGACGCGATCCAGGCGTGGCCCAGCTGGGGCATCAACTACATGGTGATCAACTTCAGCAATCCGACCATGGGCCACTTCTTCAAGCAGCTCTACCTCCGTCAGGCGATGCAGCGCCTGGTCGATCAGCCCCTGCTGATCAAGGACACCCAGAGCGGCTACGGATCCCCCATCGACGGGCCGATCCCGCTCCAGCCCAGGGGGCCGCTGGTGAGCCCGCTGGAACGGGCCAACCCCTATCCGTACAACCCGGGCGCGGCCCGCACCCTGCTCGCCGCTCACGGCTGGACGATCACGGCCACCGGCACCGACACCTGCAGTCGGTCCGGCAGCAGGGCCGACGAGTGCGGTGCCGGGATCGCCAAGGGCGCCGCGCTCAGCTTCAACGTGATCTATCCGTCGGGAGTGGAGTCGATCACCCAGGCGATGCAGGCCTGGAAGTCGGTCGCCTCCCGCATCGGCCTCACCCTCAACTTGCAATCGCTGCCGCTGCCGGAGATCGGCCAGATCGCCAACCCCTGCAGCAAGGGCCCCACCTGCACCTGGGACCTCGCCAACTGGGAGGGCTGGGGCTACGGCAGCCCCTACCCCACCGGCGAGCAGACCTTCTCGCCGCTCCAGACCGGCGGCTACGCCAGCGCCGCCAACAACGCCAACATCACCGCCACCCACGTCAGCAGCAACCCCAAGGCGATGTTCCACTACGAGGACTACCTGGCCCTCAACCTGCCGGTGATCTGGTGGCCGAACACTCCCACCCAGATCTCGGTGATCGCCAAGAACCTGCGCGGAGTCCAGCAGAACGCGCTGGGGTCGGTGACCCCGGAGGACTGGTACCTCACCAAGTAGGCTGCCCAGGCTGGTGGGGCGGCCCGGACCGCCGGGCCGCCCCACCACCGGCGCCGTCGGATCGCGACCCCAGCCCGAGCGCGTTCGGCGCGCACGAGGCGCTCCGTCCCGGGGTCGCCATCACCATCACCCGACGCGGCGCGATGGGGACCAGCCCGATCAGGTCCGCACCGGCCGCGAGAACGACATTCCGGGCGGCCCGACCCGGGCAGACCGAGCGCACCCCACCCCCGGGCCGGCGCTGCACCGGACCACGGCCCCGGGTATGTCGACGCAGGCGGGGGGCCGAACCGACCGCGGCGGGGAGGCACCCTACGGAGCGCGGGCACGGCGGCCCTGTCAGCTCCGCTCGAGGCAGGCCGAGGCGCTGTGCGCACCGGGGCGCAGGCGATGACGGTCCGACCCGCTCCGCGACCGCCGCGCCCGCCCGGCAGCGATGCCGCCCGGACCGGGCCGCGAGCGCCGGCGACTCCGGCACCTGACCACCAGCACCGGGCCGGCCATCGCCACCAGCATGGGCGCACCCGGTCTTCGGAACCGTGTCGCGTCCCGGTCCTGCTTTGTCATCGCTCGCGGTCCCCGCCGTGACGCCGCCCCGACCCCGTGGCCGCGATACTGGGCCCACCGCGGTAAGGGGATGTCCCGCGCTCCCACCTCCACGCCAGGAGTCCATCATGACCTCGATCCACGCGCGCGCCCGCCGGACCCTGGCCCTGTTCGCCGGTCCCGTCGTCGTCGCCGCCGCCGGAGTTGTCGCCGTCTCGGCGGCGACCCACCCCCACACCACCGTCAGCCGCGCCTCCACCCTCACCGCCTGCTGGACCACGCCGGGCCGCCAGCTGACGGTGGTCGACACCACGGTCGCCAGGCAGTGCCCGACCGGCACGGTGGTCCAGTTCCCCAGCGAGGCGGCCTTTCAGCGGGCGCTGAGCGGGGTGGCGGCACAGCCGGGCCCCCAGGGGCCGGCCGGGCCGCGGGGGGCCCAGGGGCCGGGTGGAGCAAGCGGCCCGGGTGGGCCTCCGGGAGCGACCGGGCCCCAGGGGGCACCCGGCCCGACCGCAGGCGCCAGCGCCTCGGTGCTTCCATTGTTCCCGGTGGACGGCGCGCCGGTCGCCGCGGCCTCGGTCACCAGCACCTTCGCCGGCACCCTGATGGCCACCGCCAACGTGAATGTCGGCGCCGGGTCCCCCTCCAGCCCGGGCGTCATCGTCACCTGTGACATCCGGGTCGCCGGCACCACCTACGGCGCGGGCCAGGCCGAGACCACCTCGACCTTCCCCTACCTCACCGATGTCGCCGTCACCGCGGCCCTCCCGGTGAGCGCCGGCACCACCACCGTGACGCTGGTGTGCTCGAACCCCGGCCCACTTCTCTTCACGAGCTTCACCCAGGCCGGCGTCCTCGACGCCTGGGAGGTGGCCTGATGCTCACAGGCCAATTCGGCCATGGGTGATCCACGACGGCTCTCCGCGCTGGCGGCCGTCCCGATCCATCATCGGCAACCCCTGCCAGCGGTTCCCGCACCCTCGCCCAGCGCGGCCGCTTCGAGGGCCGACCACGATCGCCGGCCGCGCCGATCGTGTGACAACCGGATGGGGCAGCTGGTCGGCAGTGGCGGCCCCGCCTGAGGGCCTGGCGGCGCCGTCGGAGCCGGCGCGATTCGGTGGCACCCACGGAGGGCGTGGTGTTGCGCGCGTCGAGGGGCGGTGATCTGCGGCGGCGGTCCGATCAGGGGGGCGGTCGCCTCGGCACTGGCCCGTGAAGGAGCACGGGTCTTCCTCGCGGGCCGCCACCGGGACCGGCTGGGAAAGCCGGCGGAGGAGATCCGCGATGGTGTCGCGCGCCAGGAGGAAGGGACCGCCCGGGTGGATGCTCTCGACGAGGCGGCCGTCGACGCCCACGTCGAGACGGTCGCGGTGACCGCCGGCTCGCTCAGGATCACCGGCAACGTGATCTCGCACGGGCGGGTGCAGGGACCCGCTGGTCGAGATGGCGCTCGCCGATTGCGAGCGTCCGGTGGTGACGGCGCTGCCTTCCACATTCCTGACCTGTCGGGGTCGCGCTCCTCGCCGACATCCCCCACCTCGCGGCGTGGTCACCACCCGCGCTCGCCGCCGGTCTTCTTGGGACCCAACACAGGCAGCTCTGGCAGGCGACCGCTGTCACCGCGATCCTCACTGCCGCCCTCATCGTTGCCACCGTTCAGCAGCAGGCCCACCGGGGAACTGAGCGACACCAGGCCGAAGACTCTACTCATCGTGCCAAGGAGCCCGCTCTCATGCGCAAGACCAACGCTCTCAAGCCGGTTCTCTACTACCTGCCGTTCCACGTCGCCATTGCCGCGATCACCTGGCGAGACATCCATCGGCGTCCGGCGGGGAAGATCCGCGGGTCCAAGCGCCTCTGGCGCATCGCCAGCGCCGTCAACACCCTGGGCGCCGCTGGCTACTGGCTCGCCGCCCGACGGCTGGCCTCATGCGAGTAGGCGCCGGTCGCTGCCATCCCGGGCAGGGCCAACTCGCGCGCGCGTCCCTAGGCTCGCAGCGAAGAGCGGCGATGTTCCCCGATAGGTGACCCGGTCCAGCCCCAGCTCCCAGGAGGGTGCGGCCGGTGGGCTCATCCCGCCCGCGGAACCGATTCCTGACCGTGGAGGCGTCGGCGAAGCAAGCTCGAGGCGGGAGATGAGCGAAGCGGGCGTCGCGCAATCCGGAGCGTCTCCCGCCCTCGCGACGGTCAGGGCGCTCACGGGACGGTCCGGGCGTGCGGTTCGTCGCCCGGTTTCGAGCCCGGTCGCCCGGCTCGGTGGCACCAGCCCACCGGAGGAAGCGAGCGTCACCACACCGAGTTGGGCACGTGCTCCCGCATCGTCGCGTCCGCCGTCACCCAGGCGGCCCCGGTGACCAGGGCCTGGACGGCGATGAGCCGGTCGAAGGGATCACGCGTCCACTGCTGCGCGTGTGCTTCGCCGACCACCGCCCGGAACGGGGCATCGTCGATGGCGAGCCCGAGCTGGTCCTTGAGACTCGCCACGATGGCTGGGCGGTCAACCGAGAGACGGCCGATCTGCTTGAGGTAGGTGAGCTCCAAGATGACCATCGGTGACACAGTCAGTGCGTCTCGGCCGATCATCCTTCCGGCCAGATCGCTCATGAGGTCGAGGCGCGGAAGGTAGAGCCAGATGACGACATGGGTATCGAGCTGGATCAGGGGCGCCACACCTCCGCCCAGTTCACGTGGACGAGGTCCGCCGGGTCCCCGGTGACGGCGCCCGGGTGGCTGTCGAGTCGGTCCAGCGGTGACCGATGGTCGACGGCGACGATGCGCACCGCCGCCCGTTGCGCTCGACCTCAACCGGCTGTCCGGTGCGCAGCACCTCGTCGAGGACCCGGTAGATGTCGGCACGAAGCCGTGATGCGCTCAGAGGCACGTACGCACTGTGGCATGATCGACGTACGTACGAAGCTGGCCGCTCAGTCTCGGCCGCCGCCTCAAGTCCACCGCCCCCTGCACGCCGGCCAGCCACCGGACGGGTCACCTATGGTGCGGTCGACTCCGGGCGGTGGAGCCGGCGGGGATCGAACCCGCGACCTCTTCCATGCCAAGGAAGCGCAGAGTCGGCCCTGGTCCTCGACTTCGAATCCCGTCGGAGGCGACAGGCTGCGCACATCCCTCTCGCATCCGCTCCGGAGCGCTGGAATCCGCTCCGCCCGGCGTCGCAACGTTCCGCCTGCCCACCCGGGACGGCTCAGGGTTGGAGGCCCGCTCGCTGCCTCGGGGGAAACACCCTGGCAGGCGGAACCTTCATGCTCGCACGCTGCTATGCTATCATTAGATATCATCCTGGGAGGGCTCCCATGCCCGACGTTCTCATCCGCGACGTCCCCGCGGAGGACCTCGCCGCCGTGGAGGCCCGCGCGAGCAAGCTCGGCCTGTCCCGCAATGAGTTCCTGCGTCGGCAGCTTCACCGGGAGGCGCGCCAGGCGACCCGCCCCGTCGAGGTGGGCGACTTCGAGTCACTTGCGATGCTGTTCGCTGACCTCTCCGACCCGGACGTTATGTCACGAGCGTGGTCTTCGCCGATCGATGAACCCTTGGAATGACCACTCAGTCATGGATAATCGACAAGTCGGCGCTCGTCCGCTTGAATCGCACGGACCGTCCGGACGAGTGGGCGCGGAGGATCG
>DATLUG010000030.1:0-27423 GCA_035533215.1 Candidatus Micrarchaeia archaeon
TCGGCCACGACCTCGCCCCGGCTGCCGAGCTGGGCGCGGCGTTCGACCGGGCCCACGCCGGCCTGCCGCGCGCCCTGCGGGCGGAGCGGCGCGCGGCGCTCCTCGCCGGGGTCCGCGACCTGCGCCTGGGCGACCGCTACCTCGCCGGGATCGCGGAGGCCACGGTGGCGGTGGCGACCCAGGCCTGGTTCCTCCACCCCCGCAACCGGGTCCTCCAGGAGCTGGTCCGGGCCGGCCTTCCCCTCTACGGGCTGGCCCAGGCCTACCTGGACTGCGCCGAGGGGCTGGTGATCGGGGTCAGCGGGAGCCACGGCAAGTCGACCACCGCCGCCCTCGTCGCCGCGCTCGCCCGCCGGTCCCCCCGGTTCACGACGGTGCGGCTCGCCGGCAACGACCGCCACCACGTCCCCTGCCTGGTGGAGGCGGCCACCGGCGAGGCCACCGACGCCCTGGTGCTGGAGGTCAGCAATCGCCAGCTCCTCCAGATGGAGACCGCGCCACCCGTCGCCTGCCTCACCAACGTCACCCCCAACCACCTCGACGAGCACGGCGGCCTGGACGGGTACGTCGCGGTGAAGCGGCGCCTGTTCGAGCTCCCCGGCAACAGGGTCGCGGTCCGCAACGGGGACGACCCGCTCAGCCGGGAGCGCTGCCCCGCCGCCGCCACCGCGAAGGAGTGGCGCTTCGCCGCCGCCGAGGCCGGCCTCGGCGTCTGCGACGGGGCCTTCGAGGGGGACGGTGCCGTCGTCGTGCGCCGCGAGGGGCTCTTGCGGGAGCGGATACCACTCCACCGGCTCCAGCTGTCGGGCGACCACAACCGCGCCAACGTCCGCGCCGCGGTCGCCACCCTGGCGGCGGTCACCGAGCTGCCGCCCACGGCCGAGGCGGCGTTGGCGGCGTTCAGCCCGCTGCGCCACCGCACCCAGCTGGTGTGGCAGGAGGCCGGGGTGGACTGGCTCGACGACCTCAACTCGACGACCCCCCAGTCCACCCTGGCCGCCATCCGCGCCGCCGCGCGCCCGCTGGTGCTGCTCTGCGGCGGCGAGGACAAGGGGCTCGACTTCTCGGAGCTGGCACAGACGGTGCCCGACCCGGTCCGCCGGGTGGTGCTCCTCCCCGGCCCCGGCTCGGACCGGATCGCGCAGGCGCTCACCGCCGCCGGCCGGGGCGCCCTCGTCGACCGGGTCGCCACCCTGGACGAGGCGGTGGCGCGGGCGGCGGCGGCGGCGGCGCCGGGCCAGGTGGTCCTCTTCTCGCCCGCCTGCCCGGGGGTCTTCCACACCTTCTACGGGCCGGACCCGGGCGGCCGCGGCTTCCGCGCCGCGCTGCGATCGCGTCGGGCGGCGCCTACTTCTCCTCCTCGTCGAAGGGGGCCAGCGTGAGCGGGACCAGCGCCACCACCTCGAAGGGCGCCCCGCACCCCCCGCACTCCACCAGCTCGCCGACCTCGGTGTCGAGGGTCACCTCGACCGCGCGGCCGCAGTCGGGACAGGGGATCTCGCGGACGGCGGGCGGGGCCGGATCCAACGGAGCGCTCCCGTGAGGGCGGCGGTGCCGCGGCCGGGGGCGGCCCAGGGCCAGTGGGACCACCTCGACCTCTTCGGGCTGAGTCTATCCACGCCCGGGCCGGCGACGCTGGGCGAGGGCCACACCCCGCTGGTGCCGGCGCCGCGCCTGGGCCGGTCGCTCGGGGTCCCCGACCTGTGGCTGAAGCGCGAGGAGCTGAACCCGACGGGCAGCCACAAGGCGCGGTCGCTCGCCCTCCAGTGCGCCGCCCTCCGCGAGTCCGGCCGCACCGGGGTGCTGTCGTCGTCCGGCAACGCCGCCGTCGCCGCCGCCGCCTACGCGGGCGCCAACCAGGTCCAGGTGGTGGTGCTGGTCTCGCCCAGGACCCCTTCGATCAAGCTGCGCGCGCTGGCCGCCTTCTCCGGCCCCCTCCTGGTCAGCTCCACCCCGGTGGCGCTCCTCCGCCGGGCCGTGGCCGTGTTCGGATGCGAGGACCTCCGCCCCTCGGTGCACCCCCTGGCCCCGGTCGCCTACCGCGGCATCGCCGCCGAGCTGGAGCGGGCCCTCGCCCCCGAGCGCCGCCCCGACGCCGTCTTCTGCTGCGCCAGCAGCGGCGCCACCGTGATCGGTCTCGCCGACGGCTTCGCCGCCTGCCGGCCGGGCGGCGGCCCGGCGATCCACGTCGTCCAGGTGGGCGGCTCCGGCGACCTGGTCCGCCCCTGGGCCCCCCCCCGGCCGGCGGGGCGGCCCGGGGCGATCGGCGGTCTCGGCGCCGGGCGGAGCCGGCGAGCCGGGGCGGTCCGGCGGGCGGTCACCGCCAGCTCGGGCCGGGGCTGGGCGGTCGACCCGTCCGAGCTGGAGTCCACCCGGGAGCTGGCCAGCTCCTTCGGGGTCGCCACCTCCTGGGAGGGGGTCGGCGTGCTCGCCGCGATCCGCGCCGCCGCCCCGCTGCTGACGGGGCAGCGGGTGGTGGCGCTCCTCACCGGAGACGCCGGTCAGCTCGACCTCGAGCCCGACCCCGACCCCACCCGCTTCCCGCGGCTGACCGGGGTGGAGACCGAGGCGGCCTTCGACGCGCGGCTTCGGGCGTGCGGGATCGCGCCCCGATGACCGAGCCGGCCGACCGGCCGGCCCGCTCGGGCCCGGTCTACGTCGGCGCCGACGCGGTGCCCGCGCTGGCCACCGAGCTCACCGTCATCTGCGCCGACGCCTGCGGGATCGGGGGCGACCGCCCCCTCCAGGTGACGGAGGCGGGCTCCCGCACGTCCCCCTCGGCGGTGAGCGTGCTCGAACAGGAGCCGGTGCGCCGCCGGCTCCGGGCGGAGGCGAGCTGGGTCATCGTCTGGAAGCCGTCGGTGCGGGTCGCGGGCCTGGTCCGCGAGGCGGGGGTCCCCCTCGCCAACGCCGGGGCGGCGGTCGCCCGCCGGCTGGAGAACAAGGTCCACTTCGCCAGGACCGCGCCCGACGCGTGGCTCCCGATCCCGCCCACGGTGGTCGGCGCGGCCGGCCCGGTGCTGCTGGAGCAGGCGCTCCAGCTCGCGCCGCCCTGGGTGGTCCAGCTTGCGCGCGGGTACAGCGGCCGCCACACCCATCGGGTCGAGACGGCGGAGCAGCTGGCGGTGACGCTCGAGGCCTACGCCGGCCGCAGCTGCCGGGTCGCCACCTGGATCGCCGGCGAGCCCGTGACCGTGACCGGGGTGGTGGGCGACGATGCGGTCACCCTCGGGGTGCCGTGCCGGCAGGTGACCGGCGTGGCGGCGTGCACCCCCCACCCGCTCGGCTCCTGCGGCAACGACTTCGGCCAGCCGGTCGCGGGAGCGCAGGCGGTGCTGTCGGTGGCGGCCCGCGCCGCCAGCTGGCTCCAGCGCGAGGGCCACCGCGGGATCTTCGGCGCCGACCTGGTGGTCGCGGCCGAGGACACCGTCTTCTGCATCGAGGTGAACCCGCGCCTGGTCGCCTCGGTGCCGCTCTGGAACCTCAGCCTGCGCGACCAGGGCCGGCCCTCGCTCCTCGCCCACCACGTCGCCGCGTTCGCGGGGCCGGCGGCGGGCGCGCTCCCGGAACGGCTCACCTGCGGCTGGTCGCAGCTGATCCTGCACAACCTCCACGGGGAGCAGAGGACGACCGGGCTGACGAGCGCCGTCGGCCGCGTCGCCGCCGACGGGCGCTGGGAGCCCCGCTCGACGCTGGGGATCGCGGGACCCGGCCCCGGCCAGGCCGCCGTCGTCGTCCACCGCCGCGCCGGTCCCTACCAGGAGCAGGCGCGGGTGATCCTCGAGGGGGCGGTCCTCGACCCCGGAGGCCGGCTGCTCCCCCGTCCGGCGGCCCTGGTCGAGGACCTGCGCCGGCGGCTGGACGCCGTCCCCGCATGAGCCCGGGCGGTTTCCGGCCGGCGCCGGTGGGGTAGGGTGGGAGGGTGGAGTTCCACGACTACTACGCCACCCTCGGGGTGGCGCGTGCGGCCAGCCCGAAGGAGGTCCAGGCGGCCTACCGCAAGCTGGCGCGGCAGCTCCACCCCGACGTCAACAAGGACCCCAAGGCGACCGAGCGCTTCAAGCGCGTCAACGAGGCCTACGAGGTCCTGAAGGACCCCGCCAAGCGGCGCAAGTACGACCAGCTCGGCGCCAACTGGGAGCAGCTGGAGCGCAGCGACACCTTCCGCCGCCAGGCCCAGGAGGCGGCAGCGCGGGCCACCGCCGCCGCCCGGGCCGCCCGGCAGGCGGCCGGCGGCGCGGCGGCGGGGGCGCGGGGACGGGCCCGCTTCGGCGGGTTCAGCGACTTCTTCGAGACCTTCTTCAGCGGCCGCAGCGGCGCCGGCCAGGACCCGCTCGACGGGCTCGACCTCGATGAGCTGCTGCAGCAGGGCCGCACCGGCGGAGCCGCCGCGCCGGTCGCCCCCCGCGCCCAGGACGCCACCAGCGACATCACCGTCCGCCTGGCCGAGGCGATCAGCGGCGGCCGGCGCACCATCCGGATCGGCCTCACCGAGCCGTGCCCCACCTGCCACGGGCGGGGGGCGGTCGCCGCCCCCGAGCCGGGCCAGGGACACGGCACCGTCCAGGTGACGATGGTCCCCTGTCCGACGTGCGCCGGCCACGGCACGGTCGAGCGCGCCCGCACCCTCAGCGTCACGATCCCGCCGGGCGTCACCGAGGGGTCGAAGATCCGGATCGCCGGCGAGGGCGGGGCGGGGCGTTCCGGCGGTCCCGCCGGTCACCTCTTCCTCACCGTCCACCTGGAGCGCGACCCGCGCCTCGAGGTGCGGGGGCGCGACCTCCACGGCGACCTCGTCGTGCGTGACTACCGGGCGGTCCTCGGTGGCAGCGCCACCGCCGAGCTCCCCACCGGCCGGATCGAGGTGACCGTGCCGGCCGGCTGTCCCGCTGGCAAGGTCTTCCGCCTCCGGGGCAAGGGGATCCCGGGATTGCGCCCCCAGGATCCCGCGGGCGACCTCTACCTCACCGTCCGCGTCACCACCGCCCTGGGGGCGGGCGGCGGCGCCGGGGCCGAGCGTCGCGCCTACGAGCAGCTGGCGGCGGCGGACGGCGTCCGGGTGCCGGTGGCCGAGGCCAGCTGACCCGGGCGGCGTCCGCCGCCCGACCGGGACCGGTGGTCGGCTACCCGCCTCCGGTGCCGCACCCGATCTGGCCGCTCGTCGACCTGCGGGTGCGCACCCCGCTCCTTCGGCTGCGCCGGCCCACCGACGAGGACTGCGTCGCCCTGGCGCAGCTGGCGGCGGCGGGGGTCCACGACCCGGCGTGCATGCCGTTCGACATCCCGTGGACCGATGCCGCCCCGGGCGAGCTGGAGCAGGGCGCCCTCCGGTGGTGGTGGCGGCAGCGGGCGGAGTGGCAGCCGGAGCGTTGGACCTTCACCGGGGCGGTGTTCGTCGACGACCAGCCGGTCGGGGTGCCGGACCTCGTCGGCGAGGACGTCAGCCGCCTGCGGGTGGTGCACACCGGCTCCTGGCTGGGGCGGCGGTTCCAGGGGCGCGGCATCGGCCGCGAGATGCGCGCCGCCATCCTCCAGCTGGCCTTCGCCGGGCTGGGCGCCGCCCACGCCGACTCCAGCGCCTCCACCGACAACCCCGCCTCGCTGGCGGTCTCGCGGGCGCTCGGCTCTGTCGACAAGGGAGAGACCGTCAAGCTGCGTCGCGGGGTGGCTGCCCGCAACCGCACCCTGCGGCTGGACCGCGCTGGCTGGCTGCGATCGCGCCGCGACGACATCGCGATCGACCCCCTCGGCCCCTGCCTGGCCTGGTTCGGGCTCAGCGGCGCGGCGGCGGGAGGTGAGCCGGCTCCCGTGCCGGCTGTGAGGACGGCGGTCGCGCCGGGTCGGATCCGCCCGGCGCGGTCGCGTCGGCGTCGAGGGTGGTCCGCGGCGGCGTCCGGGCTCCCCGTCGCCGGCTGACCGATCTCGGGCCGGCGAGCCGGCGGGCGGCGGGTCGGCCGTGCCGCGAGGCCGGGTGGCGGCGGGCCCACCGGTCCCCAGCCGGGGCGGTCGGCCGGCGGCCGGGCGGGGACGGCCCCCGGGGCGCACTCGCCCTCGGGGCCTCGGCGGAACGCGACCGCGCCGCCCTCAGGGCCAGAGCTCGTCGTACACGGTGCGACGGTGCCGGACCGGCTCCGCCGGCTGGACCTGGTCGACCACCCGGCGCCGCGGGGCCCGGCCCCCCAGCGCGACCGCGGGGCCGAACGCGGGGCCGCGGGTGGCCGACGGGGCGGTCGGGAGCCCCGGGACCCGCCACCGTCGGGCCGGCGGCCGCCGCCGCCGCCGTCGACGGACCCGCCGGGGGGCGAAGGATGGGCGGGACGGGGTCGAGGGAGCCGCCTGGCTCAGGGCCAGCCGCAGCCCGGCCACACCGAGGCGGGTGAGCCCGATCGCGGCCGTCCGCACACCGGTCAGGACGGGTGCCGCCGCGGCCCGGGCCCGACCCATCCGACGAGCCTGGTTGAGGAGGAAGCGACGGTACACCCCGGCCACCAGGAGGACGGCCGCCAGCCACAGGAGCGGATCGAACCGCGCCCGGCGCCGGGCAGCCCGGGCCCGAGCCGCGGCCGCCCGGCGCGCCCGCTCCCGGGTCTGGACGGCGGCGTGGTAGCGGGCCAGCTGGCTCCGGTAGGCGGCCTGCTCGGTGCGCAGCCGGCGGATCTGGGGCGCGTAGGCGACGATGCCGTCGTCGATGCCGCGGGCGATCGCCAGTCGCACCGCCGGCTGGGCGAGGAGCAGGGAATCCTTGCGGTCGCTCATGAAGCCGGCCTCGATCGTCACCGTCGGCATCGGCGCGTGCACCCAGAGGTCGGGACGGGGTTGGATGCCCCGGTTGACCATCCCGTACGGGGCGATCGCGGCCGCCAGCCCGGCGTCGATCCGCTCCGCGAAGGCGGTGTCGCCGGGGTGGGGGGTGAACACCGTCGCCCCCTCCACCTGGCGGGTGAACCAGTCGTTGACCCAGAGGCTGACGAAGAGGTTGGCGCGGCTGCGGTCGACGATCGCCTCCGCGTCGGGGATGCTGACGAAGACGTCGCTGGTGCGGGTCATCACCACCCGCACGCCCTGGGCCTGGAGGAGGGTGCGCAGGTCCAGCCCCTCGCCCAGGGTCACCACCCGCTCCACCAGGCCGTTGAAGGGCGAGATGGCGCCGGGGTCCCAGGGGCGCCGCGGGTGCGCCGGGCTGTAGCTGCCGCCGTGGCCGGGGTCGATCGCCACCACGAACGGGGCCGGCGGCGCCGGCGGCACGATCGCGGGCGGCCGGTGGCGCCCGGCCGCCAGCACGGTCCCGGGAGCGAGGCCACCAGCGGTGATCTCGAGGGCCAGGGCGAGGACGAGAAGGGGACGAAGAGGCCCGGAACGCATCGCGGCCCGGCCAGTGTACCCGACGCCGGAGCGCCCGGCGGGCGGCCGCGGCCGCCCCCGCTCCGGCGTCGGCCGTGGCGGCGCCCCTATACTCCACCCGACCACCTTGAAGCCGGTCCGGTGAGGCCGGGAAGGGATGTCGCGTTCCGATGTGGGCCGTCCGGCTGCGGCCGCCCGTCGGCACCTCCCGACCCGGGCAATCCGGGCCATCGCGGAGGGACGCGATGTCGGGAGCGACCGCGGCGACCCGCCCGGGGGTGCGCCACGTGGTCTCCGCCCAGCAGTTCGACCGCGCGCGGCTGGAGGCCCTCTTCGTGGCGGCGCGGCAGATGGAGGCGGTGCTGGCGGCGGGCGGCGACGACCGCCTCCGCCACCGCCTCCTCGCCACCCTCTTCTACGAGCCCAGCACCAGGACCCGGCTCAGCTTCGAGTCCGCCATGCTGCGACTCGGCGGCCAGGTGATCTCCACCGAGAACGCCCGCGACTTCTCGTCGGCCATCAAGGGCGAGAGCCTGGAGGACTCGGTCCGGATCGTCGCCGGCTACGCCGACGCCATCGTCCTGCGCCACCCGGAGGAGGGCGCCGCGCTGCGCGCGGCGCAGGTGTCGCCGGTCCCGATCCTGAACGCCGGGGACGGTGCCGGGGAGCACCCCACCCAGTCGCTGCTCGACCTCTACACGATCCAGCGCGAGCTGGGCCGGATCGACGGGCTGCGGGTGGTGATGGTGGGCGACCTCGCCAACGGCCGCACGGTCCACTCCCTGGCGCGGCTGCTGGCCAACTTCGAGGGGGTGCGCCTGACCCTGGCGGCGCCCCCCGCGGTGACGATGCGCGCCGACGTGCTGGCCCAGCTGGGCGCGGGCGGGGTCCTCGTGGAGGAGACCGACGCGCTGGCGGAGGCGCTGGCCGGCGCCGATGTCATCTACCAGACCCGCCTGCAGCGCGAGCGGTTCGCGGACGCGGCGGGGGAGGCGGCCGGCGCGGCGGCGGCGCGGATCGCGGAGCGCTTTCGGATCACCGAGGCGGTGATGGCGTCCCTCGGTCCCGACGCCATCGTCCTCCATCCCCTGCCCCGGGTGGGCGAGATCGACCCCGCGGTCGACGGCGATCCCCGCGCCGCCTACTTCCGCCAGGCGCGCAACGGCGTGGCGGTGCGGATGGCGCTGCTCGCCGAGCTCCTGAGATGAGCCGTCCCCCGGCTGCGGCGGAGCCGATCGCGGCGGGGCCGATCGCGGCGGCGGCGGGGCGGTCCGCCTCCGCCCCCCACCGGGCCCTCGACGCCGGCGCCATCGACCGCTGCTGCTGGCGACTCGCGCGCGAGCTGCAGGAGCGCCACCCCGACCTGTCCTGGGTGGTGCTGGCAGGGATCCAGCGCCGGGGCGTGCCCCTGGCGCTGCGCCTCGCCGCCGCGGTGGCAGACCAGGGCGCCGCGCCGCCACCGGTGGCGAGCCTCGACGTCGGGCCCTTCCGCGACGACCGCCGCCGGGCCAGGGGCCGGCCCGCCCCCGCGGTGGCCCGGCTCGCCCACGGGACCGTCGACGCGCGGGTGGTGGTCCTGGTCGACGACGTCCTCTTCCACGGCCGCACGGTGCGGGCCGCGCTGCAGGCGGTCCACGCCCTGGGACGGCCGCGGGCGGTCGAGCTGTGCGTCCTGGTCGACCGCGGCCATCGCCAGCTCCCGCTGCGGGCCACCTACGTCGGCAAGAATCTCCCCACCGCCGAGTCCGAGCACGTGGCGGTGCGGCTGCGCGAGGTGGACGGCGTCGACGGCGTCGACGTCGAGTCGCTCTGGCCGGCACCATGACCGCGCTCGTCTTCCGGGGGGTGCGGCTGATCGACCCCGGCACCGGGCTCGACCAGGCCGACCTCGACTGCCTCGTCGAAGGCGGCCGGATCGCCGCCGTCGGCCACCGGCTCGCGGTCCCGCCCGGGACCACGGAGTGGTCGGCGCCCGGCAGCGTCCTCGCGCCCGCCTTCTTCGACTGCCACGTCCATCTGCGCACCCCCGGCGAGCCCCACAAGGAGACGATCGCGGGCGCCACCGAGGCGGCCGCGCGGGGAGGGTTCGCCACCTGCTGCGCGATGGCCAACACCGATCCGCCGGTGGACGACCCACAGGTCCTCCGGGACCTCGGCCCCCGCCTCGCCGCCCTGGGCCGGGTGTCCGTGCGCCAGTTCGCGGCCTGCACCAAGGGGCTCCGGGGGCGGGAGCCGGTCGACGTGGAGGCGCTCTGCGACAGCGGCGCGGCCGGCTTCTCCGACGACGGCCGCCACGCGATGGAGCCGCCGGTGCTGGCCGAGCTCCTCCGCCGAGCCGTCCGCCATCAGCGGGTGGTCGCGATCCATCCCGAGGACGAGGGCGTGCTCGCGGCCGCCAACCGCGGCGACCCGGGGCCTCCCACCGCCTGGGCCCGGCGGCCGCCGGAGGCCGAGCTGCGTGCGGTGACGGTGGCCCTCGACACCCTGGCCAGGAGCCCGGGCGCGCGACTCCACCTCCAGCACTGCAGCACCCGGCTGGTGCTGGACCCGCTGCGCGCCGCGCGCCGGGCGGGGCTGGCGGTGACGGCGGAGGTGACGCCCCACCATCTCGCACTCTCCGCCACCGGGCTGCAGGCCCTGGGCGTGCCGGCGCCGGCCGCGGTCTGCAACCCGCCGCTGCGCCAGGACGACGACCGGGACGCGCTCTGGGCGGCGGTGCTCGACGGCACCATCGACGCCATCGCCACCGACCACGCCCCCCACGAGGCGGTCCTTTCCGGCGGTCCAGCCGGGGGCTCCCGCGCCGCGCCCGGGTTCAGCGGGCTGGAGGTGGCGCTCGGCGTCCTCCTCACCCTGCCGGGCGCCGCCGCCGCCCTCCCCCGCCTGGTCGCCGCCCTCACCGTCGGCCCCTGGCGGGTGCTAGGCCCGGCGGCCGCCGGCGGACCCTGCCCGAGCCTTCTGCCGGGGGCGCGTGCCGACTGCGTCTGGTTCGACCCCGGCACGGTGTGGACGCCCGCGAAGGAGGCCGCCGAGTGGCGCTCCGGCGGGCGCAACACCCCCTTCTGGACCGTCCCGTTGCGGGGCCGGGTGCTGGCCACCCTCCGCGGCGGGCGTGCGGTCTTCCGCTGGACCCCGGCCGGCGGTCCCGGGGCGGACGCGGGGGGCAGGCAGGCACCCGGCCCGCTGGCGGAGACCGTGCCGGGCCGTGGCTGAGGGCGCCCTCGTCCTCGAGAGCGGAGCTGTGTTCCGGGGCCGCTGGTTCGGCGCTCCCCCCGACCAGGGCGCGGAACCGGCCCACGGCGAGGTGGTCTTCAACACCTGCATGACCGGCTACCAGGAGGTGTGCACCGATCCCTCCTATGCCGGCCAGGTGGTGGTCTTCACCTACCCGCTGATCGGCAACGTCGGCGCGGCCGCGGTCGACTGCGAGTCGGGCCGCGCCCACTGCCGGGCGGTGGTGGTGGCCCGCTGCAGCGACACCGCTCCCCACTGGCAGGCCGAGTCAACCTTCGCCGACTGGCTCCGGACGGAGGGGGTGCCCGGGCTCACCGAGGTCGACACCCGCGCCCTCACGCGCCATCTCCGCGAGCGGGGGACGCTCCGCGGCCTGGTGGTGCCGGGCGCGGTGGACGACCTCGCGGGGTGGGTGGAGCGCGCCCGCCGTGTGCCCACCCTGTCCGAGCAGCGACTGGTCGACGGGGTCACCTGCGCGGCCCCCTACCGGGCCGACGACCCGCTCCATCCGGCGCTTCTCGCCGGGCTCGCCCTCGGCCCCCGGGGCACCCGTCCGGATCCCCCGCGGGTGGCGGTGCTCGACTACGGCGTCAAGCGGGGCACCCTCCGCTCGCTGGTCAGCCGCGGCGCCGAGGTCCTGGTCCTGCCCGCCTCCAGCGGCCTCGCCGACGTCGAGCGGGTCCGCCCGGACGGGGTGGTGCTCAGCAACGGCCCCGGCGACCCGGCGGCGCTGCCGGAGGCGGTGGCGCTGACCCGGCGGCTGCTCGACCGCTACCCGGTCCTGGCGATCTGCCTCGGCCACCAGCTGATGGCCCGCGCGATCGGCGCCACCACCAGCCGGCTGCGCTTCGGTCACCACGGCGGCAACCACCCGGTGCAGGACCTGCGAACCGGCCGGGTCTTCGTCACCGCCCAGAACCACGAGTTCCAGGTCGACGGCGACAGCCTTCCCGACGGCGGCGGCTGGTTCGTCGCCGAGCGCAACCTCAACGACGGCTCGGTGGAGGGGCTGCGCCACCCGGGCCTCCCGGTGATCGCGGTGCAGTACCACCCCGAGGGCTCCCCCGGTCCCCAGGACCGCCAGGAGCTCTTCGACGAGTTCCTCGCCTGGTGCCGGGGCGGACGGGTGTCGGCGCCGCAGCCGGGGGCGGCCGCGGCGCGGACCGCCCGCCGGCCCCGCCCGCCCGCCCGCGTCCTGGTGCTGGGAAGCGGCCCCATCGTCATCGGCCAGGCGGCGGAGTTCGACTACGCCGGGACCCAGGCCTGCCGCGCGCTCCGGGAGGAGGGCGTCCAGGTGGTCCTCGTCAACAGCAACCCCGCCACCATCATGACCGACGACGGGGTCGCCGACCGCGTCTACCTGGAGCCGCTGACCGTCGCCAGCGTCGCGCGGATCATCGAGCGGGAGCGGCCCCAGGGTCTGCTGGCCGGGCTCGGGGGCCAGACCGCGCTCAACCTCGCGGTCGAGCTGGACGGGGCCGGGGTGCTGGAGCGCCACGGGGTGCGGGTGCTGGGCACGCCGCTGACGGCGGTGCGGGACGCCGAGGACCGCGAGCGCTTCAAGCGCCGGATGGAGCAGCTGGGCGAGCCGGTGCCGCCGTCGCGCACGATCCGCAGCCGCGAGGAGGCCGAGGCCTTCGCGGCCGACATCGGCCTGCCCCTGGTGGTGCGACCGGCCTACACCCTGGGCGGCACCGGCGGCGGGCTGGCGCGCACGCCCGCGGAGTTCAGCGCCACCGTCCTGCGGGGGCTGGCGGCGAGCCCCATCGGGCAGGTGCTGGTGGAGCAGGCGCTGCTGGGCTGGCGGGAGCTGGAGTACGAGGTGATGCGCGACGGCGACGACACCTGCCTCGTCGTCTGCGCCATGGAGAACCTGGACCCGATGGGGGTCCACACCGGGGACTCCATCGTGGTCGCGCCCAGCCAGACCCTCACCGACAAGGAGCACCAGCAGCTGCGCTCGGCGGCGCTGCGGATCATCCGCGGGCTCGGCATCGAGGGCGGCTGCAACGTCCAGTTCGCCCTCCATCCGGGGGGACACGCCTACCACGTCATCGAGGTCAACCCGAGGGTCAGCCGGTCCTCGGCGCTGGCCTCCAAGGCGACCGGCTACCCGATCGCCCGGGTGGCGGCCAAGATCGCGGTGGGGCGCCGGCTCCACGAGATCGAGAACCGGGTGACCGGCCGCACCACCTGCGCCTTCGAGCCGGCCCTCGACTACTGCGTCGTCAAGGTGCCGCGCTGGCCCTTCGACAAGTTCCCCGACGGGGATCGCCGCCTCGGCACCCAGATGAAGTCGACCGGGGAGGTGATGGCGATCGGCCGCACCTTCGAGGCCGCCCTCAGCAAGGCGCTGCGGTCGTTGGAGCAGCGGGTGCCGGTGCTGGATGCCGACGCCTTTGGCGACGCCGCCCTCGCGGTCGCGACCGACTGGCGCATCTTCGCCATCCTGGAGGCGCTCCGGTCGGGGGTCGGCAGCGCCCGGGTGGCGGCCGCCACCGGGTTCGCGCCCTGGTTTTGCGACCGCCTCCAGAAGCTGGTGGCGGTGGAGGCGGAGGTCGCCCGCTCGCTCGCCGCCGCCGACCCCGGGCCGGCCGCCCAGGGCGCGGAGCCGGCCCGGGTCCTGCGGGCGGCGAAGCGGGCCGGGCTCTCGGATGGTCGGATCGCCGAGCTGGCGGGCCGGTCCGAGGACACCGTGCGGGCGTGGCGGGAGTCCCTCGGGGTTGTCACCACCTACAAGTGCGTCGACACCTGCGCCGCCGAGTTCGCCGCCGCCACCCCCTACTTCTACTCCAGCTTCGAGGACGAGGACGAGCAGGCGGCCGGCGACGGCGGCTCGGCGGTGGTGCTGGGGTCGGGGCCGATCCGGATCGGCCAGGGGATCGAGTTCGACTGCTGCTCGGTGCAGGCGGCCCAGGCCCTGCGCCGGCAGGGGGTCGTCACCGCCCTCGTCAACAGCAACCCCGAGACGGTGTCGACCGACTTCGACAGCAGCGACCGCCTCTACTTCGAGCCGCTGGACCTGGAGGCGGTGGTCGAGGTGTGCCGGGTGGAGCGGCCGCGCGGGATCGTGGTCCAGTTCGGCGGCCAGACCGCGGTCAACCTGGCCGGGCCGCTGGCGGCGCGGGGGCTGCCGCTGCTGGGCGCCCCGGTGGCGGCGATCGACATCGCCGAGGACCGCGGCCAGTTCGATCGCCTGCTGGAGTCGCTCGGAATCCCCCGCCCCAGCGGCGGGGCCACCTTTGACGTCGCGGGCGCGCTGGCGATCGCGCGCCGGGTCGGCTACCCGGTGCTGGTGCGGCCCTCGTACGTGCTCGGAGGCCGGGCGATGGAGGTGGTCCACGACGACGACGACCTCCGCCGCCACCTGGGCCCGGCCCTCGCCGCCGCCGGCGGCGGACGGGACGGCGACCGGGTCGCGGAGGTGCTGGTCGACAAGTACCTGCTGGGGCCGGAGGTCGAGGTCGACGCCATCTGCGACGGCGTCACGGTGGTCATCCCGGCGGTGCTGGAGCACATCGAGCGCGCCGGCGTCCACTCCGGGGACTCCATGGCGGTGGTGCCGCCCCAGCGCCTGCCCGCCGCGGTGCTGGAGCGGATCGTCAGCATCACCAAGGAGCTGGCCCTGGCCACCGGGACCCTCGGTCTCGTCAACATCCAGTACGTGGTCCACCGCGGCCGGGTGCTGGTGCTGGAGGTCAACCCGCGTGCCAGCCGCACCGTGCCCTTCCTCAGCAAGGTGACGGGGGTGCCGATGGTGGAGCTGGCCACCCGGGCCATCCTGGGGGAGTCGCTGGCGGCGCTCGGGTGGCCCGACGGGCTCTGCCCGCCGCCCCGGCTGGTGGCGGTGAAGGCGCCCGTGTTCTCGATGCGCAAGCTGGACGCCGTCGACGCGCTGCTGGGCCCGGAGATGAAGTCGACCGGCGAGGCGATCGGGATCGGCCACGCCTTCGCCGACGCCTTGGAGAAGGCCTGCACCGCCGCCTTCGGGCCGCTGCCGGTGGGGGGCGGGGCGCTGATCAGCATCGCCGACCCCGACAAGCCCGAGCTGCTCCCGGTCGCCGCCCGGCTGGCGGAGCTGGGCTTCCTCTGCTACGCCACCGCCAACACCGCCCTGGCGCTCCGCGAGGCCGGGGTCTCGGTCGTGACCGTGCACAAGCTCGGCGCCGGCCAGCCCAACGTGGTGGATCTGATCGAGGCGGGTCAGGTGGCGCTGGTCATCAACACCATCTCGCGGACCGCCACCGACGAGCTGGGCGCGGACGGGGCCACCCGCCGCCGTCCGGTCCGCGACGGCTACCGGATCCGGCAGGCCGCGGTGCAGCGCGGCATTCCCTGCCTCACCTCGCTGGACACCGCCGCCGCGCTGGTGGAGGCGATCGCGCGCCACGTCCAGGGCCGCCCGATCGAGGTGGGGACCCTGGCCGCGTATCGCGACGGACCCGCCGCCGTGGCCGGCGCCCCCGTCGGGGGCGCCCCATGGCTTTGGCCGGATCGGCCGGCCTGATGGGCTGGTCCGCAGACGCTCCGGTCAGCGACCTCACCCGGGCGCGCAGCTGCCCGGGGGTGTGCCGTTCGGTGGAGGAGGTGGGGGCGGGCGGTGTCGAGGTCGAGGTCCGCTGCCGGGAGGTGGCCGAGCGGGCGCGGCCGGGGGAGTTCTGCCAGCTGCGGGCGGGGGCGGGGCCGCTGCCGCTCCTGCGGCGGCCGTTCTCGGTGTGCCGGGCCGACCCGGAGGTCGGAACGGTCGCCTTCTACCTCGGGGTGGTGGGGGAGGGGACGGCCCGGCTGGCGGCCCTGCGACCGGGCGACCCGGTCGGCGTCCTCGGCCCCCTCGGCCGGGGGTACGCGGTCCCGACCGCCCCCGCGACGCTGCTCATGGTGGCGGGCGGGCTCGGGGCCGCCCCCTTCCCCCTCCTCGCCCAGGCCTGCCACCGCCGCGGGGTGCGGCTGATCTGGCTCAACGGCGCCGCCAGCGCCGGCCGCCTCTACCCGGCGGAGCGCCTCGGGGTGCCGGTCACCGTCCACCACGTCACCGAGGACGGCAGCCGAGGCGGGCGCGGCCGGGTGACCGACGTGCTGGCGCCGCTCCTCGCCGCCGCCGACCACGTCGCCGCCTGCGGACCGAACCCGATGCTGGCCGCGGTGGCCCGGATGGTGGCGGCGACCGCCCCCCGGCGCCCGCTGGAGGTCTCCCTGGAGGCGCCGATGGGGTGCGGTTTCGGCACCTGTCTCGGGTGTGCGGTGCCGGTCGTGGGGGGGACTGCGGCGGCGGCGGACGACGCCGGCGGGGGACTCGCGCTCTGCTGCCGGTCGGGGCCGGTGATGGCCGCCGCGGCGGTCGACTGGGACCGTCTGCTGGCCCTGCCGCCGCCGAACGCCGGGTAGGGGGTGGCGCCCGACCGCCCCGCCGACGCCACCGGTGGCCTGGGGTTCGCCGTCGACCTCGGCCGCGGGCTCACCCTGCCCAATCCCGTGGGGGTGGCCTCGGGGACGTTCGGCTACGGCTTCGAGCTGGAGGCCCTCTGCGAGGTCGGGCGGCTGGGCGCCATCTTCACCAAGGGGACCACCCGCCTCGCCCGCCCGGGCAACCCCCCGCCCCGCGTCGCCGAGACCCCGGCGGGGATGCTCAACGCCATCGGGCTGCAGAACCCCGGGGTGGAGACGGTCTGTCGCGACTACGCCCCGCGCTGGCGCCGGTGGCCGGTCCCGGTCCTGGTCAACGTGGCGGGGGCGGACGTCGCCGAGTACGTCGAGGTCGTCCGGCGCCTGGACGGCGTGGGGGGGGTGGCCGGGATCGAGCTCAACATCTCCTGCCCCAACGTCGCCGGCGGGCTCGACTTCGGGCTGGAGCCGAAGGCGGCGGCGGGCTGTGTCGCGGCGGTGCGGGCGGCGACGGCGCAGCCCCTGGTGGTCAAGCTGTCGCCCAACGCCGCCGACATCGCCGAGGTCGCGCGCGCGGTCGCCGACGCCGGCGCCGACGCCGTCAGCGCGATCAACACCGTGATCGGCCTCAAGGTGTCGCTGCCGCGGCGCCGGCCGGTCCTCCCCGGGGCCGGCACCGGCGGCCTCAGCGGGCCCGCGATCCGGCCGGTGGCGCTGGCCGCGGTGGCGCGGGTGCGTCGCGCGGTGACGATCCCCGTCATCGGTGTCGGCGGGATCGTCACCGCCGCCGACGCCCTGGAGTTCTTCGTGGCCGGCGCCGACGCCGTCCAGGTCGGTACCGCGACCTTCGTGGAGCCGGGCGCGGCGCTGGCGGTCCTCGACGGCTGCCGTGGGTATGCGCGCCGGGCCGGGATCGCCTCCCTGTCGGAGCTGCGCTGGACCGGGGGCGGCTGAGCGCGCGACCGCTCGCCTCGCCGGCCGGGCCCCCGATCGCGGCGACGGGACCGGCCGTGCCGCCACGGGGGTGTCCCGCATGCGACGATCACCGGGTCGCGCGCCGAGCCGGCGCCCTCCAGGAGGCCACGATGCCGGACGCCGAGATCGAGACCCTCATCCTCGCCAACCACGTGGAGGCGATCAACGGGCTCCTGTATGTCTCCGGCGGCGGCTGGACCGACCACTGGCGGCCGCCGCCCGGCGAGGGACAGCCGGTGATCAGCCACCTCGGCGTCGGCCTCACCATCCTGGTCCCCTGGGCCGCGGGTGCCATGGCCCATCCCCTGGCGGTCACGATCGAGACCGAGGACGGGCGGCCAGTCGGCCAGATGACCACCCAGGTCAATCTCACCCGACCGCCCGGGATGCCGGTCGGCACGGACCAGCGGGCGGTCCTGGCCCTCGCCCTCAACCTGGTGTTCCCGGCGGCCGGACCGTACCGGGTGATCGCCCGGCTGGACGAGATCCGGACCCGCGCGGTGCACTTCCGCGTCCATGACCTGCCCGCCCCCACCCCCGACGCCCCGCTCACCTCGTGACCCGCCAGGCTGACCCGTCGGGCTGACCCGTCCGGGTGGGCGTCGGCTCGGCGGTCGGGCCCCGATCCCGCGGCCGGCGAGACCGGTTGCCCACGGGCCACCTGCCCCGCGGTGCTCCGCCGCCCCGTGGGCGGCGGTTCGAGGCGGCGGCGAAGCCGTTCGCGCGCGCGCGGCCCCGCCGGCCGGTGGCGGTCGCGGCGGGGTGCCGGGAGGTGGCCCGAGCGGAGCGCGGCCCCGGTTTCACCGGTCTGGGCGGCGCGACCGGGGGATCGCCGGCGCGGGCTGAACGCATCGCCGGCATCGTGCCGGGCGCCGATGCGCGACGGACCGCGGTGGAGCCCGGTGCCGACCGCTCCGCCGCCGCCCACCGCGCCTGCGCCGCCGCCGCCAGCGCCGCGGCGACCGTGCTGCCCGCGCGCTCGGCCGGCGTCGTCACCCGCTCCCTGGCGTTGCTCGAGCGGGCCCAGCCGTCGACCTCGGCCGAGGTGGTCCGGATCCTGCACCCGGCGGAGTGGTCTGCACTGCCGACGTTGACGGCCCCTGCTCGCCGACCGGCGGTTGGAGGAGATCGTGGGTCGCGGCTCGGGTGGCGGGGAGCGAGCAGCGGCTCGGGCGGCGCCCCAAGACGGGAGACGAGCCGCCACCGTGCGCCGATGGGCGCTTGAGGGTGGTTCGGGGGGACAGGGAGGTCAGGCTCGTCCCCGTCGTTCGCGGCGACACCGCCCGGATCATGGCGCCGGCGGCCAGCCAGGGTCCGGGTGCCGCCATACGTTGCCAGCCGCCACATTGCGGTCACCGGACGGCGCTCCAGGTGCCCCGTCCACCCTCACGGCCGCCCGGACTTCGACAATCGGGTGCGCGGACCGTGACGATTCCGCACAGCCATTGACTATCGCTCGCGATGGGGGTAGGGTCGGAGTCGTTAGCTCCGAGGTAACTCGAAAGCTACATCTCTGGAATGTGAGAGTCGGCATCGCCGGGTGCAGATCGCTCGGACGGTGCCACAAGGGTCGGGGTCGACACGATCAAGCAAAGACGTCGCGGTAACGGAGACCGGGTGGACCGCCAGTTGCTGGCTTCCACCCGTATGGCGCCGCTCTCGCCCCTCCAGCGCCCCATCCCGTGCGGCGCTTCCGGCACCCAGGCCTCCCTACCCGGATGGGGCCCGAGCGTCCTCGTGCGGGTGGTGTCGGCGCCGCGCGCCATGCGGTCGGGACCGTCGTGACCGGGGACCTGGCCGCGGCGCGAGGCTCGCGCCCGATACTGGTGATGGCTGCCGCCCTGGCGGCGTGCCTCGGAGCCTGGCCAGCGGCCGTCGCGGCGGCTGTCGTCCAACCTAGATTGGGCACCGCTGCCAACTACACGGTCATGGGCGGCTCAGCGATCACCAACACCGGTGCCACCGTGATCACCGGCAACCTTGCGATCAGTCCCAGCAATGCGTCGTCGGTCACTGGCTTCCCACCCGGATTGGTCACCGGTGGGAAGGACTATGACGATGCCGCTGCCATCCAGGCACAGAGTGACCTGGTGACGGCGTACACCGACGCGGCCGGGGCGACGCCCTTCGTGGACCTATCGGGCGTGGACCTGGGCGGCATGACGCTCACCCCGGGCGTCTATCACTTCGGCTCCTCCGCCCAGCTCACGGGCACGCTCACGCTCGACGGCCAGGGCAGCACCAATCCCACCTTCATCTTTCAGATCGGCTCGACGCTCACCACCGCCAGCGGCTCCCGGGTGGTGCTGGTCGACGGCGCCGGCGCTTGCGCCGTGTACTGGCAGGTGACGAGTTCGGCGACGCTGGGCACCGCCACCTCCTTCCAGGGCAATCTCATCGCGCACACCAGCATCACCATGACGACCGGTGCCACCATCGGTGTGGGGGGCGGCGTCGACGGCGGCCGGGCGCTGGCCATGACCGGGGCGCTCACGCTCGACACCAACGTGATCACGCCGCCGCCGGCGGGGTGCGCGTTCGCGCCGGCGCCGGCGCCGGCGCCGGGGCCGACGCCAACGCCGACGCCGACGCCAACCCCAACGCCGACCCCAACCCCAACCGCAACCCCCACTCCCACCGCCACGCCGTCACCGACCGTGAAGCCCACGCGCGCGCCGACCGCTGCACCGAAACCGACCACGACCCCGGGGCGCGCGCCGACCGCTGCGCCGACAGCGACGCCGACCCCGGTGCGCGCGCCGACGGCCACTCCGACCCCGACCCCGACGCCGACCCCGGTGCGCGCGCCGACGGCCACCCCGACCCCGACACGGACGGCCACCGGGACGCCAACGCCGCCGGCGCGCACGCCCGTCCCGACGGCGGCCCCCACCCCGCGGGTGCCGGTGCCGGACACCGGAGCGGGCTCACCGTCATCGACTCAGTGGCTCTCCGGACTCGGGCTGGCCGTCGGCGGCCTGCTCCTCCTGCTGGCAGTGGCGGTCCGCCGCCGTAGGTCCCGCGGCATCTGAGCAGCCGCGGCGAGTCGGTCGCGGGCCCGTCCCTGATGCGCGAGCGAACGAGCCCAGTGGGGCACCGCGGGTGGTAGAGCGCCTCGAGCGGACGCTCGGGCCCCGCGAGTGCTGCGCGCGCTTCTCACGAGCCAACCCGTCCGGGCGCGGGATCTCCCCCGGAGCCTCGGACTCGCATGGTCGGTGCGCTCCGCCGGGCCAGCGGTGTGGCGGCCGTCGATGGGTCCAGCGGGGAGTGGGGTGAACTGGCGATGGCTGGCACGCCGGGCGGAGCCGCCGGGCTGGTGTTCGACCCGCTGCCGCCTGGGGAGCCCCGGATCGGGCGGCTGCGTACCGCTTCGACGAAGGCCGGGATGCCTGCGAGCGGCATCGGCGTTTCGACCATCGGGGCGGGTCCTGGGACGCGGGAGCCCGCCGGCGCGGACGGCGGCGAACACCGTCTGAACGACGGATGCCTCGGGGGCGCCCCCACCATGCGGGTGCACGAGGACGGTCCCGACACGCGCGCGCCGCGGTCTCCACGTGTCAGGGCGTGGTGGGCAGGCGTTCGGTCCGTGCCCCTGCCGGCCCTTGGTCGCGGCAGCGAGGGCGCGGTCTGCCTGGGCCGCGAACGCCGCATCCACCCTCCGGAGCGGACCGGCGTTCCGGACCGGGGGCGTCTGCGGGCATCGGAGCGTCGGCCGGGGGCATCAACACTTCAGGATCCCGGTGCAGCGGCGGCATCCGGCGCCCGCCGCCCGGCGTGGCGATGGACCGCGTCCCGCTGGGCGGGTTGTTCCTGCCCCTCGCCGGGACGGGTAGGCTGGCGACGACCGGACCCTCCCATCGAGGCCGCCCGGGCCGCCGGCACCTGTGCCGGGGACGCCATCCAGGCCGGCCTGGGCACCGTGCTCGGGTCGGGCGCGGGCCCCCGGGGGAAGACCGGCGGAGCGGGGACCCTCGTCGTCAGGCGGGGCGAGATCGCCGGCCCCTGCCCAGCCGCTCCCAGGTGGACCACCGAGGCGCGTGATGGCGGCGACGCTCGCTGCCCGGGTCGACCGGGGCGGTCGCCTGCAGCCTCCTTCCCGGGAGGCTGCCTCCCTGCGGCGATGTCGTGCCGCGACGGAGGGCGCTGGACCCCAGACCGAGTACCGTTGCTCGGGCGTTGGCGTGGGCCAGACGAGGGAAGGGTGTGAGCAGCGATCCCGGCGGTGGCGGCGCCTTACGCGACCGCTTGGCCGGCCACCGCACCGTGCTGGCCTGGGTGCGTTCGGGGATCTCACTGGCCGGCCTGGGCTTCGTCGTGGCCAAGTTCGGCCTCTTCCTGCGTCTGCTCAGCGTTCGTACCCAGACGAAGGCTCTGCCCAGCGCCCCGTTCTCCGGCTACCTGGGGGTGGCGCTGGTGGTGATGGGCGCAGCCACCATGCTGCTCGGGTACCTGCAGCACCGGAGCTCGGCACGCGGCATCGCCGGCGCCGACGCCGGTCTGCCGGCGGAGTGGCCCATCGGGGTGCTGGTGGGGGGGTGTGTGATCGCGAGCATCGTCCTGGCGGTCTACCTCCTGATCGGTCCGGGGGGATGATCCGCGCCGCCGTCGGGCCACGGGCGTAGGCGGGGCGGGGCTCGCGGGGCGGGGCTCGCCGACGCGGCCGCCCCGGTCCTCACCCCGGCGCGGGCCGTCTGCGGGCACCGGGGTGGCGGCGCTCCCTCGGTCGTGACCGAGCGGGCCCGTGGGCCGGGTCGCGCCACCCCGCTGGCCCCCGGCCGAGCCAGCGCAGGTGCCCCACGGCGTCACCGAGGGCGGAGGGCAGCCGCCGCACGGGCGGCGGGGCGTGCCGGTCGCAGGCGTCCTTCGATCGGGGACACCCCGTGGATCCCGCCGGCACCGTCAGCTGGCCGATCGGCCGTGTCGCGTGGCGGGCGGGCGTCGGCCTCGAGCCGTCCGGACCAGCACTGGCCCTCGGGTCGCGGCCATGGCGCTCGCTCCCCTCACGCCGGTGTTGAGGTCCTGAATCCCGTCCGTGGCCGAGCCAGATCGGATTCGAGCCCGATGACGCATCGCCGCCCTCCCCGACGGGCCGGGGGGGGACGCCCGCGAGCACGATCTGATGGCGATCAGTCGACGCCGCCCGCGATCCTGCCGGAGGCGCGCGGTCGGTGATGACGAGGCCCGACCGGGGTGCCCGGATCACGCTGGCCGCGATGGCCCCGGGCCGGCACCGCTCTGTCCGCGCGCCTCCGCCAGGGGAGGCCGCGGGGCGGACCCGTCAGCTCCGGGCCGCAGGACTGACCGCCTCCGACGGCTGGGGCGGATCGAGTGGGCGCCAGTCCCTCGGGCGGCCTGGTCGTCGCCCGCCCCGGCCCCGGCGGCGGCCGTCCCCCGCCACCGCGTCCGGATCACGGCTCCGACTCCGTCGAGATCGCCGAGGGGTCGCCAACCGCGGGCGGTGTCGGCGATCGCGATGGCCGCCAGCCGAGCCGCGCCCCCGGTCAGGCGGGGGCGCGGCGGTCCGGAGGACGCAGCCGCAGGTGGATCAAGCGCTGTCGCCGCCGGTCGGTGCGCTGGGAGACGCGCGGGGCCCGCACTGTCGCCTGCGTGGATCGCGCCGGTGGCGGGCCGCTGCTGGCTACCCGGCGGCGGCCGCCGCCGTCGCCGCGAAGGCTGCTAGCCGACGCAGCCGGCGGGGCTGACCTGGGTCGGGACCCCGACGAAGGTGTTGCCGCTCAGATAGACGGGAACGCAGGGGGGGTCGTAGATGCCGATGGGGTTGGGGGCGGTGCTGGTGAAGGTGGTGCTGGAGACGTGGACGCTGTTGATGGCGTACGGCATCCCCTCCCCGCCGTAGTCGATCATCGTGTAGTTCTGGGAGGTGGGACCCTCGATGATCTGATCGGAGACGACATCGAGGACCCCGCCGTCGGCTGCCTCGATGCCGAAGCTGGTGGAGCTGGCCGGGCAGCCCGCCGCAGGATCGGCCGCACCGTCGAAGACCTAGCTGTTCTCGACCGTGGTGGCGAGGGCGCGGCTCTTGACGTCGTGGCCGATCAGTTGACCACAGAAGAGACTGTGGTCCACGACCAGGCTGGCGGCTCCATCGATGTAGACGGCATGCTGGAAGTCGCGCTGGTCGGGATTGCCGTTGTTGGCAAAGGTCGAGTTGAGGATCTGCACGCTCTCGGCAACGTCGTTGCCCTGCAGGATGCCCTCCTGGTTGCCGCGGAAGGTGCTGTTCTCGACGATGAGGCTCGCTGAGGGGCCGGTGTTCTGATCGCGGATCGCGGCCCCGTTGCCGCCCAGGGCATGGGAGATCTCGGCGCCCTCGAAGGTCAACCCACCCACGGTCAGGCTGGCGGTGGTCACCACGATTCCCTTCTCGCTGGGCAGGGCTTCGGTGGCGTCGAGCAGCACCGTCTGACCGATGTCCGCCGGACTGACCTCGATCGTCATCGGCCGGGTGACGTCGGGGAAGTCGTTGGTGTAGGTTCCGGAAGCGACCTCGATCTGATAGTAGGTGCTCGGACTGGCATCGCTGCCGGCAACGGTCACCGCCGCGCTGATGGTGCGGTATTGGCCGCTCGGGCCCACCGTGAGCACGTGGGTGGTCACCCCGGGCGTGGCCGTGGCGGTGGGCGTCGCCCGGGGGGTGGTCGGCGCCGCCGTGGGTGTGGCTGTGGGGGTGGCGGTCGGTATCACCGTGGGCGGCGGCGTCCCCGTCGCCGGCGGATGCGGTGCGCCCCCGCCCCCTGCCGTCGCGGTGGGGGTCGGTTCGGTCCTGTGGGTGGGCGGGAGCAGCAGCCGGATCCGCTGGGGCTTCGAGGTAACCCACCAGGGCCGGCGGTTGGACGCCTCGGTCAGGCGGGCTCGGCGGAACACCGGGTAGGCGATCTTGTCGTGGCGGGAGTTCGTGGCCGCTTTCTCCCACCACCCGGTGGCGGTGTGCCGACGCGGGGCCAGCAGCGCGATCGCGCCGGCCCGCGAGCCCGGCAGCGCCTGGCAGCGATACGCGATCGAATGACCCTCGAGCGACACCCTGGTGGGCGCGTCGTTGCACGTGAGCCAGGGTGCCCGGCCCCCGAGCAGGAGCTGCACTCGAATCGACAGCTCCACCCGGCGCGCCGCCGCCGGCATCGAGGCCCGCGGGGCATGCCATCCGCGGCCCGGATGGGAGACCGTGCCGCCGTTCACCGTCCGGCTGCGGGCGGCGGTATCCGCCACGGCGCCGCTCGCCGCCACGGCGAAGAGGGCCGCTGCCGCCAGGCCGGCGAAGGGTCGCCGGATTCGGTTCAATCGAGGGACGTCCGAGGAGCGCCCAACTCGCCAACCCTGGGGGAGGGGTGTAAATGTCAACCCAAAAGGGGACCACCTTGATCATCGAAACGGGGCCCACCTGAGGGGGTCGGGGCCGTCGTGGTGTGGGGAGACGGAGGGTGGAGCGACGGGGTGGAGAAGGGGGGAGGACCGGGGCGGACCCGACGGGGGCGCTGGACGCACGGGCGGGGCGAGATCGGCCGACCGGGGATGGGATCAAGACGGAGGGGGACGGCGGGTCGCGCCGGACCGTGAGCGTCCCGGGCCAGGCTGCTGACGCTGGCGGTCGCGGTACGCCGCCTGTCGGCAGGCCGTCGAGCAGGTGCGCCGCGGCCGGCCGGTGGCGGCGTCGACGAAGGCGCTGCTCTCGCACACCGGGCAGAAGGTCCAGGGACGGTCGGCCGCGTATCGCGTGCGGGGGGACCTGGGCATGGTTCGTCCGGACCGGGTTTCGTAACGCGAGCGCGGCGAGCCGCCGGCCGATCTGGCGGCCCCACCGTCGCCTCACGCCGCCTCGCCCCCGGGGTCCGGGCGGGGCCCGCGCCCGGGGTGCGGGCCGGCGGGCTGGGCCGCGAGGCTCTGGCGGAAGCGGTAGGACTCACCCCGGAATTCGAGCAGGTGGCAGCGATGGGTGAGGCGATCGAGGAGCGCCGCGGTGAGCCGGGCGTCGTCGTTGAACACGGTCGGCCAGTCGGCGAACTCCAAGTTGGACGTCAGCGCGAGCGCGCCGCGGGTGTACCCATGCGCCAGCAGGACGAAGAGGAGTTGCGCCTGGTCTGGGTCGAGGCGGACGAAGCCCAGTTCATCACAGACCAGGAGATCCAAGCGGTCCAGCTTCGCCTCCAGCCGCGACAGGCGGTGCTCGGCCTGGGCCTCGGCCAGCTCGGTGACGAGCTCGGCCACGGTGACGAAGCGCACATGCCGGCCCTGCTGGCAGACGGCCAGCCCCAGCGCCGTGCAGACGTGGGTCTTGCCGGTCCCCGGCGGCCCGACGGCGAGCACCACCTCGCGCCGATCGATCCAGGCGCCCCGAGCCAGCTCGGCGACGCGGGCCGCGTTCAGGGAGGGCACCCACCCGAAGTCGAACGTGGTCAGGTCCTTGACCTCCGGGAACCGTGCCGCCCGGATCCGGGCGTGTTCGACGTTGACCTCCCGCTGCTGGACCTCTGCCATCAGCACCGCGGCGAGGAAGTCCAGCGGGCTGCGCTCGGCGCTCGTCGCCTCGCGGGCGAGGGCGACCGCCTGCGCCGCCACCGTCGGGAGCTTGAGTCACTTGGCCGCGTCGCGGACGAGCAGCTCGGCGGCGACCGTGCTCACGGCGCCGCCGCCAGCAGCCGGGCATATTGCCCGGGATCCCCGGCGGCCACCGTCACCGTGGCCAGGCGCGACGGGACCACCGGCCCCGGCGCCGCCGCCAGCGGACGGCCTGCCAGGGCGGCGCGCACCCCGGCGACCGTGCCGGTGCCGCGGGCCAGCGCGGTCGCGCAGGCCGCCCGCCACCGGAGCGGATCGTGGTCCCGTGCCAGGGTGCAGATCGCCAGGAACTCCCGGTGCGCCGAGCGACGGTCCGACCCGTGCGCGGTCTCCAGCGCGGCGAGCAGGGCGGTCACCTCAGGCGGAAACTGGGCCTGCCGCACCGGCAGGGCCTGGTCGAACGCCCCGGGCTTGCGCGCCAGGATCGGCAGGTAGTGCCAGAAATCGGTGATCGGCTCGCCCGGCCCCGGCCGCCGTTCGTGGCGCGCGACGCATGCGGTGGGGGTCCAGACCTCCACCCAGGTGGCGAAGGCCCACAGGGTGAGGCGCTGGCCCGCATACCCCGCCGGCACCGAGTACGGCCGCCGTTCGAAGCGCACGTGCGGCTGGAGCCGACCGACCAGCACCGGATGCCGGGTGCACGGCAGCAGGGGCGTGGCCGGCAGGGGCCCCCGTCGCCCCTGCTCCGCGGCAAAGCGGGTGCCCACGAGGTCGACCTGCCCCTGGCGGCACACGGCCAAGTCCGCGGCGGTGCGCCGGGCCAGGTCCGCATTGAGGGCGGCCCAGTCGGGCACGTCCGGCACCGGCACCAGATAGGTCCGCCACCCATACCCCACCAGGCCCTCGACCAGCCCCTTCTCATGGCCCTGACCCGGGGTGCCGTGGTGGGCACGAAACCCATACGCGCTCTGGAGCGCGAGGAACGCCTCGCCCGGCACGAACGTGCCCGCCCGCAATCGTCCCAGCTGGCTCGGGTTGTCGAACCAGCCGCGCTGCGGCACCCCGTCCCACACGGTGAAGGCGGTGACGATCCCCTCCAGCCATGCCTCGCGGACTTGCCGGGGGAACGCGACCAGCACGTCCCGGGTCGAGTACGCCAGCCGGGCACAGAACAGCTGCACCCTCTGCGCCACACCCCCGATTCGCACGGTCGCCTCGCCAAAGTCGAACTGCGCGTCCACCCCCGGGTCATGCACGAGCGGCACCGTCAGCGCCCGCGTCGTCGGCGGACGGTGCTGCCGCACCCAGCGCCGCACCGAGGACTCGGCCCCGGTGAACCCGTACTCGGCCACCAACCGCTGGTGGATCCGGGTCGCCGTGTGCCGCTGCTTGCGCGGCGCCCCCTGGTCCGCCGCCAGCCAGCCCCGGATCACGGGCGCCCCCGGGTCCAGGACCGGGCTCGGCCGGGGCTGCCCCGGCCGGGACCCCCACGGCCCCGGGTCCAGCACCGCCCGCCGGACCGTCTTCCGGCTCACCCCAAACGCTCGGGCGATCGCCCGGATCCCCGCCCCTTCTCGGTGGTACGCCCATCGGATACGCTCGATCTCAGCCACCTTGGTCGTCATGCCTCCCGCCCTGTCGCTGTCGGTGGGTCCAATCCCGACAACGTACGGGGCGCCAGCGGCCGGCCAAGGTGGTCCCCTTTTCGGTGATCGTTTCCGCCCCAGGTGGGTCCCTTTTCGATTGCCGTTTACAGAGGGGCTCCGGCCACCCTAATCGTGGATAGTTGGGGAGGAGTGGTCGCGTGTCAACCCATGTGCGCTCTTGTTGCGCATCCGTGTACCGCTCCCGGTTTCCTGGACACCGAAGCCACGCCAAGGATACCGAATGCGGCGATGAGCTGGCGCGGGTAGGCCCGGATCATGCTGCCAACTCCGTGGTGAGCCTGAGACGGGCCACCGCGGGCGTGCAGTAGTG
>DATLUG010000031.1:0-86814 GCA_035533215.1 Candidatus Micrarchaeia archaeon
CGCGTCTTGGCGGTCGCCTGGCTGGGGCTCGGCACCACCTCCATCGTCACGAGCGGCGACCCCGGGGTCGCCGCCTTCTGGGGCGTTGTCGGGGCCGGCGGTTGGTGGCTGACCCGCCGCTGCCCGCGCCGCCCCGCGTTCGCCGGCCCCACGGGGACACCCCGGCCGACCAGATCTGCCGCGGCTGGGGCTTCGCCGGGTGGGCCTGCGCCGCTCGCCAGGTCGCGGTCCCGATCCTCGGGCCGCCCCGCAGCGGCACGTCCCGCGGCCCGATCATCCCCAACGTCGCCGCCTGGCTCGGCGCGGTGCTGGTCACCTCCACCCGCCGCGACGTCTGTGAAGCCACCGTGCGCTGCCGCCGCGTGGGGATCTGCTGGGTCTTCGACCCCGGCCCGGTCAGCTGGCGGTGGGAAGGACGTCGTCCCCCTCGAGGTCGATGACGCGCCGGCGCCCCGTCCCGACCCGGTGGTCGAGCAGGTCGTCCTGGAGCTCGAACAGCTGGTCGAGCAGGTGGGCGATCGTGATCCCGCTGCGCAGCTCGCGGCGGTAGGGCGCCGGCAGGCGCGCGTTGAGGGCGTCGAGCGAAGGCTGGAGCGCCGGCGGTACGCGCTTGCGTCCGTCGAGGTGGAGGGACTCCAGGGTCGCGATCAGCGCGTCGGTGAGACGGACCGGCTCCCGGCGGGCGTCGGCATCGCGACGGCGGTGGACACCGGCGGCCTCGGCGGCAGCGATGGCCTGGGTGGCGGATGCATACACGGGCAGGACCCCCGGCCGCGCTCCGTCCGGGGCCCCCTGCCCTCGGTCACCCAGCCGAGCCCCCGACCACCGGGGTGGGGCGCGAGAGCGGCGGCTCTCCTGTGCCGCGTCGGAGTATACGGACCCGGTAGCCGCCGGCGGGTCGAGAGGGCGATAATTGGTGCGTCCATGATCCAAGAGGCGCCCGGGCCTGAACGGCGCCAGTTCCTCAGGCGTCTCGACGACATCCTGGAGGCGCTGGAGCAGCTGAACCTCCAGGAGCGTCCCCAGCTCCCCGAGGCGGTGCGGCGCTCGGTGCTCGCCCAGGGCATCGTCTGCGAGGACGAGCCCGACATCCGGGCCTTGATCGAGCGGGTGTGGCGCAAGCAGGAGCCCTACCTCCTCCACCTCGGCACCGAGCGTCGCGGCGTCGCATCGCGCCGCGGCGGGACCCGTCGGCCGCCCCGCCACCAGGTGGTGGAGGGGATCCTGCGTCAGCTCGCCGAGCCCCCGCGACCGGCCCACTCCTGACCGTCCGGCAGCGGGGCAGGTGAAGACGGTGACGGACGCGGGCGCGACCGAGTCGGCACCCGTCGAGGAGCGCTGGCTGGAGCTGGCGAGGGGCCGGGTCTTCACCCGCAGCGTCGGCGAGGGCGGGGTGCCGCTCCTCTGCCTCCACGGCGGCCCCGGGACACCGCACGACTACCTGGAGCCGCTGGAGGGGCTCGCCGCCGGCCGCCGGGTCGTCTTCTACGATCAGCTCGGCTGCGGGCGCTCCGACCGACCCGACGACCCGGCGCTCTGGACTGTCGACTACTTCGTCGACGAGCTTGGTCAGGTGCGGGAGGCGCTGGGGCTCGACCGCTGCCACCTCTTCGGCAACTCCTGGGGCGGCATGCTGGCGATGGCGGCGGTCCTCGGCGGGGCCGCGCCGGTGGTGAGCCTCATCCTCTCCAGCAGCCCGGCGAGCATCCCCCGCTGGATCGCCGACTGCAACCGGCTGCGGGCGGAGCTGCCCGACGAGGTCCGGGCCACCCTCGACCACCACGAGGCCTCGGGCTTCACCGCCTGCCCCGAGTACCAGGGGGCGGTCGCCGCCTTCTACCGGCGCCACGTCTGCCGGCTGCAGCCCTGGCCTGCCAGCTTCGAGCGCAGCCTCGCCGGGACCGGGCTCCAAGTCTACGAGACCATGAACGGTCCCAACGAGTTCACCACCACCGGCCGTCTCCGCGCGTTCGACGTCACCGACCGTCTCCACGAGATCCGCGTCCCCACCCTCATCACCGGCGGGCGCCACGACGAGTGCCGCCCCGAGCACCTGGCCGCGATGCAGCGGCTGATCCCGCGGGCGGAGCTGGTCATCTTCGAGGCCAGCGCCCACCTCGCATTCGTGGAGGAGCCCGAGCGCTACCTCGCCGTGATGGAGGACTTCCTCGGCCGGGTCGAGGCGGAGCCGCCCCTCCCCGGCTGAGGCACGCGCGAAGGTTCCTCGGGGACGGCCGGCGCCCCCGCCCCGCCCTCCAGGCCCTGCTCCAGCCGCAGGGTCCGCCGGTAGGCGGCCCAGACCGCGTCACTGACCACGGTGCGGAGGCCGCCCCGCTCCAGCGCCGCCAGCGCCTCGGCGGAGGTCCCCCCGGGGGAGGTCACCATGTCGCGCAGCTCGGCGACATGGCGGCCGCTCTGGAGCGCGAAGGCGGCCGACCCCTGCATGGTGTCGAGGACCAGCTCGCGGGCGACGTGGCGCGCGAAGCCGAGGTGGACGGCGGCATCGATGAGCGCCTCGATGAACAGGAAGATGTAGGTGGGCCCGGTGCCGCTGACCGCGGTCGCCATCGCCACCTGGCCCTCGTCGTCCACCTCGAACTCCCGCCCCAGGGCCGAGAGCAGGCCCCGGGTGCGCGCCTTCCCGACCTCGGTGACCACCTGGGTCGCATACCAGACGGTCACCCCCTGGCCGATCTGGGCCGGGGTGTTCGGCATCGCCCGGACGATGGCGGGGTGCCGGAGCCCGCGCCCGAGCGCCCGGGTGCTGGCCCCGGCGACGATGCTGACCACCAGCTGGTCCCGGCTCAGCACCGGGGCCAGCTCGGGGAGAACCTGGGGCAGCACCTGGGGCTTCACCGCCAGCAGGCAGAGCTCCGCACCGCGGACGGCGGCGGGATTGTCCCGGGCCACGGTGACGCCGTAGGTGTCGCGCAGGTGGGCGGCTCGGGCGGCGCGCGGATGGCTGCAGACCACCTGGTCGGCGGTGAGCAGCCGCTGGCGCAGCATCCCGGCCAGCATCGCCTCCGCCATCGAGCCGGTCCCCACCACGCCGACCCGGATCCCCGCCAGCGGGCTGTCCCCCTGGCGCGGTCCGCGGGGCGGCGCGGGGGCGTCGGAGGCGGGAACCCTGGCCATCGGTGTCATGCAGGGTGCCACATCGTGGGGGCCCCACGCGCCCGCCCCCGGACCGGGCCCGGGCGGCCGCCCCCGCCGTCGCTTGCTACCGTGTCGACGCCATGGCCGCTCCGACCATCGTTCTCTTCCCCGAGGGCGCCTTCGGCCCCACCAACAACTGCGTCGGCATCGGGCAGGCGCTCCAGCGCCGCGGCGCCCGTGTCGTCTTCGTGATCGAGGAGTCGTTCCAGGGCACCCTCGCCCTCCAGGGGTTCGAGGAGCGCTGCATGCGCCTCAAGCCGGCTCCGGACGTGCCCGAGGAGCCCGGCCAGTTCTGGCGGGACTTCATCCGCGAGACCGCGCCCCAGTTTCGACGTCCCACCATCGAGCAGCTGGAGGGGTTGGTGCTCCCGATCTGGACCGAGCTCGTGGCGGGCGCCGAGTTCGTCGACGACCGGCTGCGGGCGATCTTCGCCGAGCTCGACCCGGACGCGATCGTGGTGGACAACGTCGTCGCCTTCCCCGCCGTCATCACCCACGGGTGCCCCTGGGTCCGGATCGTCTCCTGCAACCCGCTGGAGGTGGAGGATCCCGCCCTCCCTCCCGCGTTCTCCGGCTACCCGACCCGTGACCGCACCCGGTGGGACGCCTTCCGCCGCCGTGAGCAGGAGCTGATGGGGGAGCTGCGGCGGCGGTTCGGGGCCTTCGTGCGGGATCGGGGCGCGCCCGAGCTCGCCCCGGGGGCCTTCATCCACCCCTCGCCCGCCTGCAACCTCACCCTCTACCCCGAGGTGCTCGACTACCAGCGTGCCCGCCCGCTCGGGCCCACCTGGCATCGGCTGGAGAGCTGCGTGCGGGCCGAGGGCGGCCCCTACCGCCTCCCCGAGCGTCTCCGCCGGGGTGACGGAGCGCTGGTGTACTGCAGCCTCGGCAGCCTGGGGTCGGCCGACGGCCTGCTGATGGAGCGCCTCCTGGACGCGCTCGGCCACAGCCGCCACCGGGTGATCGTGAGCCTGGGGCCCCAGCACGGTGCGCTACGGCTGGGGGACAACATGGACGGCGCCGCCTTCCTCCCTCAACCCCAGGTCCTGCCCCAGGTCGACGTCGTGATCACCCACGGCGGCAACAACACCGTCACCGAGGCCTGCCACTTCGGCAAGCCGATGGTGGTCCTCCCGCTCTTCTGGGACCAGCACGACAACGCCCAGCGGGTCGCCGAGACCGGGCTCGGGGTGCGGCTCGACCCGTACACGTTCGCGGAGGCGGAGCTGATCGGGGCGCTGGACCGGCTCGCGGCCGACCCCCGGCTGCGGTCCCGGCTCGTCGCGGTTCGGGACCGCCTGCAGCAGGACCCCGGGACCGAGAGGGCCGCCGAGCGCATCCTCGGCCAGGCCCGCCGGCGCCGCTGAGGCCGGCCGGACCTGCACCGCTGACACGCGCGCTCGTTCGGGCGCCGCGGCCGGAGGTCCGGGGGTCGCCCCGGGGCGGTCACCAGCGCCCGCGGCCGTCGCGGGGGCCGGGGGTGGCTGGTCATCTCGATGGACCGTCTCCCCGGCCGGGGCCGGGTCCCGGGCGCCGCCCGCGGCGCCCGGCGTCCCGTCTGCCCGTGCCGTCGGACTCCGCTCGGCGCAGAGCCTCGGCGGCGCAGGCGAGGTCGAAGACGCCCGACCCCACGCTCTTCATCACGGTGAGCGGGCCTGCCCCGGGTTGGGCGTCGGCCAGCGGCCGGACCTTGGCCCGGGCAAGCCGACCCTCGGCGATCGGGATGAGGAGGTCACCGGCCTCGGCGAGGCACCCCGCCAGGGTGTCGGCGAAGACCGCGGCCGCGGCCAGGACGTCGGAGGCGAGCTCGCGCGCGGTGGGTTCGTGGGCGCCGAGGGCGTTGACGTGGCACCGCTCCGGGAGGTCGGCGCGCCCGAGCAGGGGTGAGGTGGCGCTGGTCGCGAGGGTGACGACGTCCGCGTCGGCGGTGGCGGCGGCCAGATCGTCGGCGACCGCCAGCACCAGCCGCGGGTGGCGGGACTCCAGCTGCGCCGCCAGCTCCTCCGCTCGGCGGCGGGTGCGATTCCACAGCGTGACCCGCCGGATCGGTCGCACCGCGCAGACCGCGGCCACCTGGTGGGCCGCCTGCGCCCCGGCACCGGCGAGGACGAGGTGCGACGCCGCGGGGTCCGCCAGCTGCGCGGTCGCCCACCCTGCGAGGGCGGCGGTCCGGAGCGCGGTGAGATGGGGGCCGTCGACGGCGCCGCGCAGCCGTCCGTCCCCGCCGTCGAAGACCAGCATCACGCCCTGGATCGCCGGCCGCCCGCGGCTCCGGTCGCCGGCCGTGAGGGTGAGGACCTTCACCCCCAGGCCGTCGGGGCCTCCCGCCGGCATCGTCATGAGGACGGTCGCCCCCAGCTCCAGCCGATCGCGCAGGGGCGCCATCGCCTCGCCCGACCGCTCCTGGCGCAGGGCCGCCCCCACGGCGCTGATGGCCGCGCTGGGGGGCAGGAGCCGGGTGAGCGCGGCCGCGTCGAGCCACCGCACCCGGCCCGGCCCGGTGGCGGGCTCCATTCAGAAGACCAGCTGCTCCCGGATCGCGCCCGTGGCCGCCTCGCGGGCCGGGGCGAAGGCCCCCAGGTCGATGGCGGCCGGCTCCCCGCACATGGTGGCGGCGAGGCTCTCGCCGACGGCGAGGCTCAGCATGAACCCGTGGCCGCTGAAGCCGCAGGCGAGCCAGAGCCCCTCGGGGCCGACGGCCGGGCCCACGAACGGCTGGCGGTCCGGCGTCATCTCGTACAGGCCGGCCCAGGCGGTCCTGAGCGTCGCGTCGAGGGCGCGGGGGAGGCGGTGGGCGGCGAGGTCGATCAGCCGGTCGAGCACGTCCCAGCTCACCTGCATCGTTCCGGCCGGCGCCGCCCCGGCATCGTCGAGGCCGAAGAGCAGGCCGTCGCCCTCACCGTGGAAGTGCAGGGTGGTGCCGAGGTCGACCGTCATCGGCACCCCGGCGCCCCACTCCTCCGGTCCGGCGAGTTGGAACAGCTGCCGACGGATCGGTGTCACGTCGACCCGGGCGCCCGCCAGGGCGCCGACGAGGGCGGCCTGCGGGCCGGCGCAGTTGACGACGCACGGGGTGGCCACGTCGCCCGCCGCGGTGGCGACACCGCGGATCGCGCCGCCCTCGACCTGGATCGCGGTGACGGGTGTCGTCTCCAGGAGGTCCGCTCCGCGCCGCCGCGCCGCCTCCGCGTACCCGAGGGTGATCTCGTGCGGGCCGGCGACCCCGTCGGTGGCGCAGAAGGCGGCGGCGCGAACGTCGTCGACCGTGAGGCCGGGCGCCAGGCGGGCTGCCTCGGAGGGATCGACCACGTCCACCTCCAGCCCGACGCCCCGCTGCATGGCGACGTTGGCGGCGAGGAACCGAGCCAGCGCGGAGGTGGTCGCGAGGAGCAGGTACCCGATCGGGCGGTAACCGGGGTCGGTGCCCACCTCCTCCCGGAACCGGCGCAGGAGGGCGACGCTGCGCATGCCGAGGCGCACGTTGATCTCGGTCGCGAACTGCTGGCGCACCCCGCCCGAGCAGCGCCCGGTGGAGCCGCCCCCGAGGGTGGCCCCCTCCAGGAGAAGGGGCCGCCGGCCGCGGCTGGCGAGGTGGTAGGCGAGGGAGCACCCCATGGCGCCGCCGCCGACGATGACGATCTCGGCGCTGCGCGGGAGCTCGGTCACGGAGTGGGCCAGAGGGACTTGGGGGCGGCCAGGTGAAGCGGGCCGCAAGCCGCTCCCGCCCCCATCCCACCGCGGCCGCTGCGCGGCGGCCGACGCCACCGGACATCGCGGGCCTGGCTCCGCGCTGGCGGTTGACAGATTCCCGGTTCCGACGTAGGGTCCATACATTGAACATCATATACGCTGATTCGTCGATGCCCCCCGCTCCCTCGGTGCCGGAGCGGAGGGCTCGGTCCGGGTTCGCCCGTCACGTCAATCGTCCGGGGAGGGGGTAGCAACGTGCCTTCAGAGAGTGTCCGCCGCCGCCCGCTCAGATGGCGCCCCGCGGGCCTCATAGCAGTTGGCGCGATCCTGCTGGCGTCCTGCGCCGGCACCGCCTCGTCCGCCATCACCGCGGCGCGGGCCGCAGCGGGAGGGACCGCCACCTTTGCGATGAGCGCGGGCTACCTTCCGTATTGGATCTTCCCGGTCCCGACCCCAAGCGACTGGAACTTCAACTTCGAGCAATTCGAATTCCAGACCTACCGACCACTGTACTGGATCGGGAGCGGAGCCAGCCCTGAGGTCAATACCCGCCTCAGCCTGGCGAACCTCCCCGTCTACTCCAACCACGGCACCACCGTCACGATCTCGCTGAAGCGATACCGGTGGTCCGACGGCGCGCCGGTGACCAGCCGCGATGTCGAATTCTGGATGAACCTCGTCTTCGCCAACCGGGCGAAGTACGGACCCGCCCTCCCCGGCCTCTTTCCGAACAACGTCGTGCGGGCGTCGTATCCGTCAGCGACGACGTTCACCATCACCTTCAACAAGGCGTACAACCACGACTGGCTCCTGCTCCAGCAACTCTCCTATCTTGTCCCTCTGCCACGCCAGACCTGGGACCGGGAGTCCCTGTCCCAGCCAATCGGGAACTATGATCGCACGCCCGCGGGAGCACGATCCGTCTACAGCTTCCTCAGTCGGGAGTCCGGCACCCCCGCCACCTACGCGTCGAGCCCCCTATGGAAGGTTGTCGACGGACCGTGGCGGCTGAGCAACTATCAAGCGGCCACCGGGCTCTCCACGTTCCGTCCCAATGCCCGGTACTCAGGCCCGGATCGGCCGACCCTCTCGAAATTTGAGATCGTCCCCTTCACCAGCACCACGGCGGAGTTCGACAGCCTGCGCAGCGGCAGCCTGAGCTACGGCTACGTTCCCATCTCGGACCTGAGTCAGATTCCGTACCTGAGGAGCCGTGGGTACAGGATCGTGCCGTGGCGCTGGAACGCTTCCAGCTACGCCGAGATCAACTACACCAACCCGCACACCAAGTCGGTGCTGGCGCAGCTGTACATCCGGCAGGCACTCCAGCACCTCGTCGACCAGAGGGCGTACGTGAGGGACATCTGGAATGGGTACGCGGTGCCGACGTACGGGCCGGTGCCGACCACGGGGTACTCGAGCTTTCCCGACAAGTTCGAGCAGATCGACCACTACCCGTTCAGCCGCACGGCGGCTGCGGGGCTGCTGGCGGCTCATGGCTGGCGCCGGCATGGTGGCGGGGTCGCAGTCTGCCAGAGACCCGGCTCGGGTTCGGGCGAGTGTGGTCCAGGGGTTCGACGGGGGGCCAGCCTGGCCTTCACATTCCTGGTTCCCACTGGTCAGCCCGAGATCCTGCGAGAGGTCGAGGCATTCAAGTCGGAGGCATCCCGGGTCGGGATCTCCGTCGCCCTGGCTGAGCACTCCGTGTCAGAGATCTACTCGCTCGGGGGCGTCTGTCCCTCTGCTCCGCCCTGCAACTGGGACTTCGACACCTTCCCCCCCGCGAACTGGGTGTACGGGGCGGGCGATGGCTACCCCGGTGGGGACGAGATCTGGTCGGCCGGAAACTACTGGGGCGGCGGCTACCGCAGCTCGGCGGCGCAGCGATTGATTGAAGCTGTGCGAACCGCCACCGGAGTGGCGGCACTCCATCGCGAGCAGAACTTCTTCTCCCTCCAAGCGCCGGCGCTGTGGCTGCCGCTGCCGGACTTTCAGATCTCAGCCATCAAGAAGACGCTGGACGTGCCGCTGCCCCAGAACCCGTATGCCCTCATCGACCCGTCGCAGTGGCATATGACTCGATAGCGGCGGTCGAGCGCTCCATGGCGGCTGGACGGCCCGCGTCCGGTCAGCACCGAGGTGAAGCTGGGCTCGCGCCCATCGCGACGCCCAGGGCTGGCCGGGCACCTGCGGTGCCCAGGTCCGCGCAGGATCGGTCACCGTCGCCAGGGGACCGGCAGGCTCGGCGATGCGGCCCCAGGGGCGGGGAGCGCACGGCGACCGGGGGGCTGCCGCGCGCGACCCGGGGCAACCGGTGGCAAAGCCGGTCCGAGCCCAACACGTCCGCAGGCCCGGCGACGGTGCGGGATTGGATGCAGCGAGGAGGAGAGTCGATGTGGCCAACTGGGAAGTCGAGTGCAGTCGCCTTCACGTTCGACTTCGACGCGGAGGAGGCTTGGATCGGGGAGGATCCGGCGAACGCGGAGCGGCCCGGCGTGCTGTCCCAGGGGACCTACGGGGCCAAGGTGGCGGTGCCGCTGATCCTGGAGCAGCTGCGCCGGGCGGACGTGCGGGC
This sequence comes from Candidatus Micrarchaeia archaeon, assembly GCA_035533215.1. Taxonomy (GTDB): domain Bacteria; phylum Chloroflexota; class Dormibacteria; order Aeolococcales; family Bog-877; genus DAHUZL01. Next base: position 9,422 of record DATLUG010000031.1, read on the forward strand.
CACCTTCTTCGTCCCCGGGAAGGTCGCCGAGCGATACCCGGATCGCGTCGATGCGATCGTCGCCGGCGGCCATGAGCTGGCCCACCATGGCTATCGACACGTGTCGCCGACCTCGATCAGCCGGGATGAGGAGGAGACAGAGCTGGCGCGCGGGCTGGCCGCTCTGCATCGCCACAGCGCATCCATCAGAGGCTACCGCTCCCCCTCCTGGGACCTGAGCCCGCACACGCTCGACCTGGTCGGGACCGCGGGGCTGGACTACTCGTCCAACCTGATGGACGACATTCGCCCCTATCGCCATGCGGAGTCCGGGGTGGTCGAGATTCCGGTTCACTGGATCCTCGATGATGCAGCCCACTTCTGGTTTGCCAACGACCTGTGGACCAAGGCGATCGCGACCCCGGAGAGCGTGGCCCAGGCCTGGGAGGCTGAGTTCGCTGGAATCCGCGAGCTGGGCGGTGCCTGCGTTCTGACCATGCATCCGCAGGTCATCGGGCGCCCGTCGCGGCTGCCGCTCCTGCGACGATTCCTCGATCAGGCCCAGGCCCGCCCCGACGTCTGGATCGCCACCTGCGCTGCGATCTGCGACCGGGTTCCCTGACGAGGGCGCTGCCTCACATCCTCCCCGCTCTGGCAGCCCCCTCGTTCGGTGGAGTCGACGTCAGCGGCCGGGGGTCGCGCGCTCGGCGGCGGTGGACCTAGGGCTGCAGAAAGGCTCTGAGCACGTTCTCCGTGATCCGCGACACGTTGTTGTCGCCGTGATGGTGCGAGAGGCTGCCGCACCAGTTGATGGACCCGACCGAGAAGACCCGGCTGCCGTTGGATCCCTCCAGATAGATCATGTCAGCGCGGACGCGGGGACTGATCGGGCCGTTCAGTCCCGGACCCGTCTCCAGGATGTCCTCGACGGTCACGAAGTAGCCGGGACCGTGCCTGCCAGCTGACGTCGCCAGGACCAGTGTCGAGGGCGGCGATCCGTTGGAGAGGTCGAAGCGGTCGATCTCGTATCCAGCGGCGCCTCCATTCATGAGACCGAAATCCCCGATGATCTCGTCGGCGGCGACTCCTTCGAAGATGAATCGGGCCCGTGGGCTGAAGCTGTCGGGCAGCCGCACGTAGCCGGCAGCCCGGGAGGCCGATCCGTCCTGGGCGGCGAAGCCGACCCCAACCAGGGCGTTGGGCGGGCGCCCGCGGTGGCGCCACAATCCGCCGGGCTCACCGGTCGTGCTCAGATAGGTCTCCCCGGCGGCCGCCTCCCAGGTACGGCTCCCTCCGGTCCTCCGCACCTCGATGATGTGGGGCGCGTCAGCATGCACACCCGTGACCCAGTAGAGCCCGTTCCCTCCCAGGTACATGACGCGGCCGCCCTGGCGCAGGTAGGCATCCAAGGAATCGAGCATCGGCTCCGTCCAGTACTCAGGGTGGGTAGGCAGGAGGACGGCTCGGTAGGGCTCGAGCAGGGCCGATCCCTCCTGATGGAGGTCCTCGTCGGTGAGCGTGTCGTGGGTGAACTCCTTCGACCGCAACCAGCTGCTCAGGTAGAGGTCGGCGGGAAGCCGCTCAGGGCCCTGCGTGAGCCACCACCGGTAGGCCGGCCGCATGTTCAGGATCGGCCGCAGGCGCGAGGAATAGCACACGCCGCTGCCGTCGGAGTGGGTGTCGTAGAGGGAGAGGCCCAGGCCGGGGTGACTGAGTACGTACCGATCGTGGGCATTGGCCCGCTCCAGGTGGTGTGCCGCGGGTGAATAGAACCAGCGAAGCATCCGCTCGTTGGCGTAGGCCATGTATGTGAAGGTGGGGAAGAGGACTGCCATCTCGGCCGTGCTCGCTCCGCGCCGAGGTCGCACGAAGAAGGGGATGTGGTCCTCCATCCCCCCGCTGCGCAGACGCAGCGCGTACACCCCGCTCGGGAGGTCGTGCGGCACCGTCAGGTGGAGGTCAGGCTTCCAGCCAGCATCGCCAAGGTCGTCGTCGTGGAAGTGAACGGCTCCGTACTCACTGGGGTGGGTGCGGTGGCTCACCCCTTGGCCGGACCAATTGTGACCGGTGACGGCCCTGGCCGGACAGTTCCTCAAGGTGCCGTGCAGCTGGGAACGACCGGTGTCGGAGATGGTGGCTGACTGGACGCCGATGGCGAGATCCCAGGCCCCGACGACGAAGCGGCCTGGCAGGAGCGGGGCCTCGGGCGGCTCGGCCGCAACATACGCCTGGTTCAGGAGCTCTGGTCCCAGCGATCTGCGGTACACGCGTGGTGCGTCGATCTTGCCGTTGTACAGGCCCAGGGGCCACAGGTCGTCGTCAGGGATGGTCCCTGGCCACTGGGCGGCCCCGATCAGGAAGTCGCTCGGCCCTGCGCCGCAGCGTTTGACGGCACTTCGCAGCGCGACGGACTCCTTGCTCCGCTCCCCCCAGGTGCCCACGCCTCGGTAGAGGATGGTGGCGGTGGCGGTGCCGGCATCGAAGTCGGCAAGGACGAAGTACCAGGATCGAGCGTCGAGTGGGCGCTCGGACCGAACCGTGACGTCCGCCTGGAGTCCGTCGGAGATCCGGAGCGCCACCCGACCCTGGGCGTCGAGGTGGAGAGAAAAGCCGCCCAGCCGCTCCCGGAAGTTTGCGATGATTCCCTGAGTCCTACCGGCGTCGGGAAGCGTGGGCCATATCCAGGCAGTCACGGCGAGGTCGCGAAGCCGTCCCTTGAACGGCACGTGGCCAAAGGAGCCGATCCGGGTGGACTGGATCCGACCCCGATGGGTGCCCGCGGGTGCCGCAGCCACCGGTTCGGTGATCAGGGCTGGCCCGTTCGAGTCCGACGCGCCGTGGAGCAGCCGCACCACATCGCTGGAGTAGGTAGGGTGGTCGGTGCTCACCATGAAGCAGATCCGCTCGCCCGGCGCGGCGGTCAACTTGTCGCCGTAGCCGAGGAGACTCACCTCGGTCATCCCGTCCGCCTCAGTCATGCGTCGTCCTCATGGCGGCACCCACCGATCGACGCCGGTGGCCACTCGGCTCTGCCCAATCGTAGGCCGCCGCCGACTGATCCGGGGCCCGCGGCGTCCTCTGCCATCGGAGGCGCAGCGGGGTTGGATGGGCTCGTCCAGGTGGTGGCCATCGACGTGAAGCATCTCCCAGCCGCAAGCCCGAGTGCACGTCGCATCCTGGCGACATCTGGTCGTCGGGGAGCGGCAGGGCGATGCGCGCGCATCGCCCTGCCCCATCCTACCCAACGCTGAAGTGCATCGGCGACTCGGGAGTCCCCGTGTCTCGAAGCAGGCAGGGGCAGGGGGCATCGGGGGCGACGCGTCGGGGTGCAGGGCGATGCCCCGCGAGACGTCTTCGCGAGACGGGCCATCCGGCCTGGGGCCATCGCTGCAGCGGCCCTCGGTGTCGGCCGGAGTCGGGTTGGGGGACGATGGATGCCGCCTTCGCGAAGGCGTCGGGATCGCGGCTCGCGGGTGGCGAGCTGAGGGCACCGTCGGCTGCGGTCGGGCCGGGCCCGGGGCGGCGGCGTGCGGCGGGGCCCGGCGGCGGAAGCGTGTGGAGTAGAATCGTCGCGAAGCCGACGATCACCGGGGGCCAACCATGCTCGACGCCCGTCTGCACCAGCTCTTTCCCGACCGTCTCGCCGCGGTGATCCGCTGGTCGGACGCCGAGGAGGCGGAGACTGCCGCGCGCGCGGTCGTCGCCGCCGGGTTCCGGTCGGTCGAGGTGACGATGAGTACCCCGGACGCCGCCGGCATCATCGCGCGGCTGCGGCAGCCCGGGTGCACCGTCGGGGCGGGGACGGTGGTGACCGCCGCGCTGGCGGCCGAGGCGGTTGCCGCCGGGGCCCAATACCTGGTCACGCCCTACCTCGTCCCCGAGGTGGCTCGGGCCGCACGGACCGCCGGGGTTGCCTGTGTGATCGGCGCGCAGACGCCGACCGAGGTCAGCCAGGCGCTGGACATGGGCGCGGACATGGTGAAGATCTTCCCGGCCTCGCCGATCGGTGGGCCCGGCTTCATCCGGGCGCTCCGCGGGCCGATGCCGGACTGCGCGCTGTGGGTGAGCGGCGGGGTCGAGATGGAGGAGATCGCCCCCTACCTGGCCGCCGGAACGGACGTGGTCGGGCTCACCACCAGCCTGTTCGCCCCGGAGCTCGTCAAGGGGCGGGACCAGGCCGGCCTGAGCCGCCTGGCCCGCCAGGCGATGGCGGCCGCCGGGGCGCTGGCTCCCGCCGCGGTCTGACCCCGACCCTCGGCCCGGGCTCGTCGGCGCGAGCCCGGGCGGTCCGGCTCGCCGACGCACCTGGTCGTGGAGTGCGGCGCCGCAGGTCATGGACGTCGGCGGCGGCCCGGCGGCGCCCCCCGGGGCGCGACTACGGCGGTGGCCCCGGCGCGGCGCCGAGTTCTGCATGCGCGGGCCGCATCCCGGGCCTGGACGTCGAGGTGAGCGTGTGGGTGGAGGGCACCCTCCCGGCACTCCTGGCTCGAGATATCCGTGGACGGACGCACCGGCAGGGGAGCATCCACGGTGAGCCGGGCCGCCAATCGGCCCGCGGGTCGGAGGTGGGATCGAGACCGACACCGTGATGGGGCCCGGCACCGGCGCCTTGCAAGCCCCGGGCCAGCGGCTCGTGGTTGGGCTCCCACCGTCGACGCGGGGTCTTGGGCGGACGCCCCGTCCGGCTTCGGTTCCTATGATCCGACGATGACGGACCAAACCCCCGACCCGGCCTGGATCGGAAACGAGCGCACCACCCTCACCGGATTCTTGGAGGACCAGCGATCCATCCTGGCCTGGAAGTGTCAGGGGCTCAGCGATGGGCAGCTGCGAGCGCCATCGGTACCACCGTCCACCCTCACGCTGCTGGGACTGGTGCGGCACATGGCTGAGGTGGAGCGAACCTGGTTCCGCCCGCGATTGTCCGGAGAGCCGATTGGGCGGATCTGGCGCACGGACGCTCAGCCCCACGCCGACTTCGACGGGGTCGTCGACGCCGATGTGCCCGAGGCCTTCTCGCGCTGGAGGGAGGAGTGCTTGATCTCCCGGTCGATCCTGAAGGATCTGGATTCGCTCGATGTGGTGTTCAGCACGCCTGACTCTGCCGAGATGTCGGCTCGCTGCCTGGTCAACCACATGATCGAGGAGGACTCGCGGCACAACGGTCACGCCGACCTGATCCGGGAGCGGATCGACGGCAAGACGGGGGACTTCCCCTCCCCCGAGGAACAGGCGCACCCACCCGGCCAGGGCTAACTGGACAGCCCTGAACTCGACCGCGAACGCGAGACCGAGTCATGCCGGCAGGGCTCACGTCGGGCCACGGGGTGCGGACCGACGGGGAGAGGTTTCCGTGCTGCCGGCGGCGGGGTGGAGACGGACCGAGCCCACCGGGGCGCACACCAGCAGGCGTCCCGCGGGGGAGCCTGGCGGCGGTCACATCGGCAGGCCCGCCCCCCGGCGCGGCGGCAGTCCCGATGCGACAAGGCCGGGCAGCTCCGAGGAGGATGGAGTCCGAGACTGGCGCGCAGCCAGGACCAAGTGGGCTCGGGAGCTGTCGCCACGAGAGCCTGAGGCGCCATGCCGCGTGCCTTGCTGGGGCGCAGCGCGAGGATGGCGGCTGCGAGCGTGACGATGATGCTGGCCAGCAGCGCCCGCTGGAAGCCGGCGGTGAGCGCGACGGCTGGAGACGTGTGGGCTGCCAACAGCTGGCTGGTGCGGGAGGTGGCGACGGCGGAGAAGACCGCCCGGCCGAGCGCCCGGCCGACGTGTTGGCAGGGGTTGAGGAGCGCGGCAGCCAGATCGGTCTTGTCGGCGGGTACGTCGGCATTGGCGGCGGCCATGGCGGCTACGAAGACGGCGCCGAGATCGATCGACATGACGCCCATGCCCGGGAGCCGGTCGCCGAGGCAGGAGCCGTGGACCGGGATGCGCGAGAGGACATAGAGGCCGGCGGCGGCGATCAGACTGCCGGCGATGATGATCGGTCGTGTGCCAGGGCGGCCCCGGAGCTGGGAGGCGATGCCGGCGGCGATGCCGACACCGATGCAGAGGCGAAGGCTCGTCGGACCGGCGGCCGGTCCTCCTTCGCGCCCTTCCCGACCGGAACTCGGTCCTGGTGCGCGTGTTCGCGCCGATGATCCCCTCGCTCAGCCAGATCTGGGCTGGGTATGAGGAGGCCGAGCTCGAGCTCCTCGCCGACGTCCTCCGCCGCACCGCAGGCGCCGGCCGGGAGGTGACCGAGCAGCTGTCCCGCGACGGAGGCCGGACGCGACGCCCGCCGCATCGTCGGCGCGCGGAGGACGCCGGCACCAGGGGGCGGACGGTGTCAACCGGACGCCCATCGTCGTCGGTAAGAGCGTGTCCCCGGTCTGGCTAGAGTCGTCGTGATGCGGGTCCTCATCGCCTCGACGCAGGGAGCCGGCCACTTCAATCCGCTGCGGCCATTCCTCGCGGCGCTGACGCGGCGCGGAGACGAGGCGCTGTTGGTGGTTCCGCCCCTCCTGGCGGGGACGGCCGAGGCGACCGGCCACCCCTTCCGGATCGGCGCCGACCCGCCGGCCGAGGAGCTGGCGGCGATCTGGCAGCGCTTCCAGATGGTCCCGCAGGCGGAGGCAGCGGTCCTCGCCAACCGCGAGATCTTCGGACGGCTCGACACCGCAGCCATGCTGCCGGCGCTGGAGGAGGCGTGCGACACGTGGCGCCCGGACCTCGTCCTGCGGGACCCCTGCGAGTACGCCTCGGCCGTGGCCGCCGATCGTCGCGGCATCCCCCACGCTCAGGTCGCGATCTCGCTCGCGAGCGCGGAGGCGTACTCACTCGACCTGGCCGCGCCGGTGCTGGAGCCCTACGGCGCAGGGATGGTGCGGCGGATCCGCTCGTCGCCCTACCTCACTCGCTTTCCGGCCGCCCTCGATCCCTCCCCCTACGCGGTGACCCGCCGCTACGGTCTCGGTCCCACGCTCCCCTCGGAGCCGCTGCCGGACTGGTGGAGCGGCGACCGCACCCCTCTCGTGTACGTCACGTTCGGCAGCGTCACGGGCGGGCTGTCGATCGGCACCCCCACGGTGCGCGGGGCGATCGCGGCGGTGACGGGCCTGCCGCTGCGGGTGCTGGTCACGGTCGGGGACGCCCCCGACGCGACCGCGCTCGGCCCGCTTCCGGCGAATGTCCACGTGGAGGCGTGGGTCTCCCAGGAGACCGTGCTGGGGCATGCCGCCGCGGTCGTCTGCCACGGCGGGTCGGGCACCACCGTGGGGGCGCTCGCCGCAGGAGTGCCGGTGGTGGTGGTCCCGCTCTTCAGCGACCATTTCGCCAACGCGCGGTGGGTCGCCGCGGCGGGCGCCGGGCTGGTCGTCGAGCCCGCCGCCGGCTCGACCCGCGCCCTGGGTGCACTCGCCGCCGAGGATGTGCCGAGCCTCCGGGCCGCCATCGGGACGGTGCTGGCGGATGCCACCTATCGCCGGGCCGCCCGCCGGATCGCGGCCGGCATGCGCGCCCTCCCCACCGTCGATGACGTGCTGGCAGACCTCGCGACCGCGGCGGGCGGCCCGGCCGCGAGGGGTCGGTGAGGGTCGGACCGGCGCGATCGGTGGTGCCGCCGGGGCGGAGCGGGGCTGGCCCCGCGGGCCGGGCGCCCGCGTGGCGCGTGGCGCCGGGCGCGGCCGCGGAGCGTGCGCGGCCAGGGGCCCGGATGGCCCACCGCCGGACCGCCGCGGCGCCGACCGCCGCGAGCAACGACGGTGGTCGCGACCGGCCGCAGCGATTCGGCACCGCTCCACCCGTCACGGAGGGGATCGTCGCCGAGGGCCGAGTCCCGCGGTGAGGTCCGCTGCAGGGCGGGGACGGCCGGTGCCAGCGGGTCGAGGGCGTACAGGGGGTGGCCCACCGCCGCCACCGCCCAGGCGAGGCCGAGCGCGTGGGCGCGACGGGCGCCGCGTCCCGTCGCCGCCGGGGCGGTGGGGGCGCGGACCAGGGCGAGCAGGCCGACGGCTGCCCCCGCCGCGACGAGACTCCCCGCCGCCAGGTCGAGGTGCACCGCGGCGGCGGCAGCAGGATCACCTCCACCACCAGGATCACGGCGTGGACGGCGGCGGTCGGGCTGCCACGAGCACGCCCGCGCGCATCACGGGAGGGCACGTCGGTCTCGAGGACGGCGGGGACATCGTCCCTGGCGGTCAGCGCCCCCGCCGCCGACGTGCCGGCGGTGGCGCAGGGCGTCGACGCGGCCCTCGATCAGCGGCTGGCGGCCGCGGGGATCGAGAGCATGTGGGAGGAGCGAAGGACCATCCGCGCCGGCGCGACCAGTCGCAGGACCCCCGGCCTCATTGGCGGGCGAGGCCGCTTATGGGTTCCTCCAGGACCAGGAGGTCGGGACTAAGGGCGCCGACCAGCCGAGGAGGCGGACCGGCGGCCACCCGGTGATCCGGCCCGTGATCGGTGGGAGCTGCTGGGCGGCCGGCCGGCGCGCCAGCCCTTCGACGAACGCCAGCCCCGCGGGACGAGCGAGGGGATGCGGCTGGCGGCTGCCCGGGGATCCGGGCGGCCCTGTGCCGGGGTGCCCAGGCTCAGCCGGGACCGAACGGATCGATCAGTGAGGACCGCGGTCGCCCCCCCACCGCACTCAGCGGCCGGCGGTCGCCGCGGCGGGGACCGGGTCCGGGGGCAGGCCCTGGCCGAGGGCGGCCAGAGCCTCTCCCGCGACGTAGATGGAGCCGCAGGCGATCACCAGGCCCTCTGCGCCCGCCAGGGAGCGCGCCCGCTCCACCGCCCGGGGGACGTCTTCGATCAGCACCGGCTCCTCCCCGACTCCGACCACCTCCGCCCATTCGGCGGCCAGGGCGTCTGGATCCGCCGCCCGCTCGCTCTGGGCCCTGGTGAGGACGACGTGCCGCGGGACCAGACCGGCGAGCGCACCGAGCATCGCGCGGTGATCCTTGTCCCCCATCGTCCCGAAGCAGAGGGTCACCGGCCGGCCGGCGGCCAGGCGCCGAAGGTCAGGGAGGATCGCCTCGATCGCGTGGGGGTTGTGGCCACCGTCGACCAGCACCGGGGGCGCCGTGCCGACCAGTTGCAGACGCCCCGGCCAGCGCGCGTCGCGCACCCCCGCCCGGACGGCCGCCTCTGGGACGGCAAGGCCGCGTCGCCCAAGGCAGGTGGCCGCCCCGACCGCCAGCGCGGCGTTGGTGAGCTGGATGTCGCCGGCCAGCGTGAGGGTGAGGTCGGTCCATCGCTCCGCCGCCGTCGCAACGGCGATCCGGCGCGGCCCATCCGTACCCGGCCCCTCGGCGTCGACGGTCAGCTGCTCACCCAGCGCGAGCACGGTGGCGCCGACCCGCTCGGCCGCGGCCCGCACCTCCGCCAGGGCGGGGCCGCTGCAGCCGGTCACCACGTCGTTGCCGGGCTTGATGATCGCCGCCTTCTCGACCGCGATCGCCTCCAGGGTGGTGCCGAGCTGGGCCTGATGGTCGAGCCCGATGGTGCTGATGACAGCCACCCCGCCGTCGTAGATGTTGGTCGCGTCGAGGCGGCCGCCGAGCCCGACCTCGCACACGATGGCCTCGACGTCGAAGGTCGCCGCCGCGAGGAAGCCGGCCGCGGTGATGAGCTCGTGATGGGTCGGGGCCCCGACCGAGGCCGCCAGCCCGGTACCGGCCGCTGCGGTCCGGGCGATGAGGTCGGCGAACACGTCCTCCGAGACGGGGTCGCCACCGACGCAGATGCGCTCGCGGTAGCTGGTGAGATGCGGCTTGGTCAGGCGGAGGACTCGGTGGCCGGCGGCGCGGAGGATCGCATCGCTGATCGCGCACACCGACCCCTTGCCGTTGGTGCCGGCGACCAGGATCCCGGGCCGGCCCGCCTGGGGGTCGCCCAGCCGCGCGCAGAGCGCCCGCACCCGCCCCAGCCCGAGCCGCATGCCGCGCCGGGCCGCCCGCTCCAGCTCGGAGAGCGCCTCCTCGTAGGTCATCGCCGACATCTTCGCTCCCCCGGCCGTCCGGGCCTCTGGGATGCTGGCAGCCATGCCGCCACGGCGCCCCCCCCGTCCCCGCCGCGCCGGCCCGCTCCTCGGCCTCCTGTGCGCCGTCGCGCTGACCGCCTGCGCCGGACGACCGGCGCCGGGCCCGGGCCCGGCGGTGCCGACGGTGTCGCGCACCCCGACCCCGCTGCCCTTCGGCATCCTGCCGCTCGGTGGAGTCGCCGCCGAGCCGCTGCGCCTCGCCGGCCCCTTCGTCGCGGACGGCCGTCTGGCGGCGGCTCCGGCCGAGGTCGCGGTCAGCCGGGTGCCCTTCAACCCGTCGACGGCGGTGGCCGACTTCGCCAGGGGCCTGGGCCTCGTCGGCCCCCCGATGGCGATCGGCGGCGGACTCGCCTACAACCTCGGCGCCGGCACCGGCTTCCAGCTCACGACCGCGGCCGGCCTGCTCACCTTCGCCCTCCACCCCAACCATCCGGTGGAGGAGATCGGCGCGACCCCCACCGTCGCCGAGGCCGACCGGGTGGCGCGCGCGTTCGTCGCCCGCCACCACCTCCTGGCCGGCGGCGGCCTGACCCTGCTGCCGGCGCTCACGCGCGTCAACGGCTCCGACCGTCGCATCACCTACGATCTCACCCTGATGGGGCTCCCGGTCGTCGACATCACCGGGGCGCCGGCCCGGATCGAGGTTGATGTCGCCACCGACGGCTACGGCCGGATGGCCGTGGTCGGAGCCGGCGGACGACTCCCGTACCCGGCGGTGGGGGCGCGGGCCCGCTACCGGACCGTGAGCCCGACCGAGGTGGTGACGGCGCTCGATCGACGCCGGGTGGACCCCGGACGCTACCGACTCGCACCCGATCTCCGGCCCTATCCGCCCGCCCGACCGGCCCCGCGCCCCGCCGCCCCCGCGCGCCTGGTGGGTGACCAGCTGGCGGTGGTGGTGGACGCCGGTTTCGCCGTGCCCGTGTACGTCTTCCGGGTGGCCGGCCGCCCCCGGATCCACCGGTTCGTCACCTGCGCCCTCCCCACCACCAGCTGCCTGCCGCTCCGCTACGCCGCCCCCGCCTCCCCCCGGCCCTCGCGCGGCTGATCCGGCGGGGGCGCCGGCGACCGCCGGCTCGGTCGGTGACGTCGACCGCGCCGGCCGGGACCACCGTGACCCCCTCGCGGGCCCGGTCACGCTCCACCGCGCTGACAATGGTCCGGGCCGGCTCGGCGTTGTCGTAGGTGGCGCGCGCGTCGGCGGCCAGCGTCACCGCGAAGCCGTGGCGGAGGGCGCCGCCGCCGGTGGCGGGGTGCCGTGCGCGCTCGGCATCCGGCCGACCACGATCGAGCGCACCCCCCGTCGGCTGAGCGCTGCGGCCAGGTCGGGGTTGGATGCGCAGGGGTCCGACCCCCGCGTGCGCACGACGGCCTCGCCGGGTACAGGCGCGAGCGCCAGCTCCCATCCCACCGTCCCGGACGCGTCGGGGGATCCGGCCGGCCCGTCGTTGTGGACCTGGACCACGACCGTCCCCGCCGCCCGGGCACGGGCCGGGAGTCCCGCCCGCTCGCCGCGCACGGCAGCCGCGCCCGGGACCGCCTGGTCCCCCTCCAGCATGGTGCGCTGGGCGTCCACCGGGAGCAGCGCCGTCCCCGCCGGGCGACCGTACCGAGACCGGTCGGCGAGGGTCAACCGGGCCGCCGGGCATCCGGCGGCGCCGCTCACGCCGCCTTCACCACCGCCACCAGCTTGGTCAGCGAGTCCTTGGCGTCACCGAACATCAGCACGGTCTTGGGGTCGTACAGCAGCTCGTTGTCGATGCCGGCGAAGCCAGGCCGCATCGAGCGCTTCAGGAACACGATCGCGTGGGCCTGGTCGACGTCCAGGATCGGCATCCCGAAGATCGGGCTGCCGGGGGTGCTGCGGGCGGCGGGGTTGACGACATCGTTGGCGCCCACCACCAGGGCCACGTCGGTGTTCTTGAAGCTGTCGTTGATGACGTCCATCTCCTTGAGCTGCTCGTAGGGGACGTTGGCCTCCGCCAGGAGCACATTCATGTGCCCCGGCATCCTCCCGGCGACCGGATGGATGGCGTAGTCGACCGTCACCCCGCGGCGCTCCAGGGCGTCGGCCAGCTCCCGGGCCGCGTGCTGGGCCTGGGCCACCGCCAGTCCGTACCCGGGGACGATGATCACCCGCTGCGCGTACGCCAGCAGGGTGCCGATGTCCTCGGCGCCGCCGGCGCGCACGCTCCGCCCCTCGGGCCCGGCGGTGGCGCCGACCGTGGCCACCACCTGGCCGAAGGCGCCGAACAGGATGTTGCCGAGGGAGCGGCCCATGGCGTCCGACATCATCTTGGTGAGGAAGGTGCCGGAGGCGCCCACCAGGGTGCCGCCGACGATGAGCACCGGGCTGCCCACGACAAAGCCGTCCCCGGCCACGGCCAGGCCGGTGAAGGCGTTGAGCAGCGAGATCACGACCGGCATGTCGGCCCCGCCGATGGGGAGGACGAACGCCACCCCCAGGAGGAGGGCGAGCAGGAGCAGGGCCAGGAGCGCCGCCCCGCCGACCCCGCTCACCACCAGCAGCACCGACAGGACCACGATCGCCACCGCCACCGCCCCGTTGACCGCCTGCTGGCCGGCGTAGGTGATGGGGGTGCCCCGCATCAGCTCCTGCAGCTTGGCGTACGCGATCCCGGAGCCGGAGAAGCTGACCGCCCCGATCACGACGCTGAACACCACCGGGAGGGAGAGGGCGAGGGCGGCGCCCCCGACCGGGGCGCGCAGGTACTCCGCCGCCCCCACCAGCGCCGCCGCTCCCCCGCCGACGCCGTTGAACGAGGCCACCATCTGCGGCATCGCGGTCATCCGCACCGCCCGCGCGGCCAGCGCTCCCACCGGTGCCCCCACCACGATCCCCAGCGCGATCAGCCCCAGGGTGAGGCCGCTGGGGTGGAGGAGGGGGACGGTGGTCCCGAGCGCCAGCGCCATCCCCACGGCGGCGATGAGGTTGCCGCGGCGGGCGTGGCGGGGGGAGCTCAGCTGGCTCAGCCCGACGATGAAGAGGACCGCCGCCAGGAGGTAGAGGAGGGTGAGGCCGGGCGGAGGGCTCACGGCGGTCCCGGTCGGCGCGGCCGGCGGCTCTTGAACATCTCCAGCATCCGGTCGGTGACCACGAAGCCGCCCACCACGTTGATGGTGGCGAGCGCCACCGCCACCACCCCGACGGCCAGCTGGAGGGCGCCGTGGGCAGAGGCGGTGATCAGGATCGCCCCCACCAGGATCACGCCGTGGATGGCGTTGCTGCCCGACATCAGCGGGGTGTGCAGGATGGTCGGGACCCGGGAGATGACCGCGAACCCCACGAACACCGCCAGCACCAGGATCGAGATCTCGCTGACCAGGTGGGCGTTCACTGGAGCGCCTCCCGCATCTGGGGGTTGCGGACCTCGCCGTCGTGGATGGCGCAGCTCTGGCTGGTGATGGCGTCGTCGAAGTCCAGCACCAGCTCGCCCTCCCTGACCAGGTGGGCCGCCACCTGGGCGACGTTGCGGCTGTAGACCTGGCTGGCCGCCACCGGCACCGTGGCGGGCAGGTTGCGCCAGCCGATGATCGTCACCCCGTGCCGGGAGACCTCCTCGCCCGCGACGGTCAGCTCGCAGTTGCCGCCGGTGTCGGCGGCGCCGTCGACGATCACCGAGCCCGCTCGCATCGCCTTCACCATGGCGTCGGTGACCAGCACCGGCGCCCGCCGCCCGGGGATCGCGGCGGTGGTGATCACCACGTCGCTGTCCGCCACCCGCTGGGCGACCAGCTCCCGCTGGCGGGTGAGGAACTCCTCGCTCTGGGCGCCGGCGTAGCCGCCGGTCCCCTCCTGCGCGTCCAACTCCAGCGCCACGAAGCGGGCTCCCAGGCTGGTCACCTCCTCCTTGGCCGCCGCCCGGACGTCGGTGGCCTCGACCACCGCGCCGAGTCGCCTCGCGGTCGCGATCGCCTGCAGCCCGGCGACGCCCGCCCCCATCACGAGGATCCGGGCGGGGGCGATGGTGCCGGCGGCGGTCATCTGCAGGGGCAGGATCTTGGGCAGCCGGGCCGCCGCCAGCAGCACCGCCTTGTAGCCGGCCAGCGAGGCCTGCGAGGAGAGGGCGTCCATCCCCTGGGCCCGGCTGATGCGGGGCACCAACTCGAAGCTGAAGGCGGTGATCCGGCGCTCGACCAGGAGACGCAGCACCGCCGCCGGGGTGGTGGCCGGCAGGAAGCCGACCAAAACCGAGCCCAGCGGGAGCAGCTCGGCCTCCTCGGCCGACGGCGGCTGCACCCGGCACACCAGCCGCGCGCCGGCGAGGCAGCCGGCGAGATCGGGGGCGACGGTGGCCCCGGCCGCGGCCATGGCCTCGTCGGGACAGCCGGCGCCCGCGCCCGCGCCCGTCTGGACGACGGTGGTGAGCCCGAGCGGCGCCAGCCGGCGGATCGAGTCCGGGGTGGCCGCCACCCGGCGCTCCCCGGGCGCCGTCTCTCGCGGGATGGCGACCTTCACAGCCGGGATGCTACCGGAGCGGTCCCGGCGGCGACCCGGCCGTGCCCCGGTCCGCCATGCTAGGCGGGTGCCTCTGCTGGACTCGTACCTGCGCCAGGTGCTCGGCGGCCGCAGGCCGATCGTGGTCGCCAACCGTCCCCCGGTCGACAGCCACCAGTCTGCGGATGGGACCGAGCGGATCACCCGCGGGGGCGGTGGCCTGGTCACCGCGATGGGGGCGCTGGCGCGGGCCACCGACGCCGTCTGGGTGGCCGCCGAGCGCGGCGAGGCCGACCGCCGCCTCGCCCAGCGCGGGGGGGGCGATGCTCCCACCACCGTCACCACCGACGACGGCGAACGGTTCCGGGTGGCCTACGTCGCCACCGACCCCGCCGCCTACGCTCGCTACTACAACGAGATCAGCAATCCCCTGCTGTGGTTCATCCAGCACTACCTCTGGGACCTCGGCCGCCAGCCGATCCTCGACGCCCGCACCGAGCAGGCCTGGCGGGACGGCTACCTGGTCGTCAACGAGGCCTTCGCGGAGCGGGTGGTGGCGGAGGCCGAGCGGCTGGACCAGCCGGTGCTGGTCCTGACCCAGGACTACCACCTCTACTGCCTGCCCCAGCTGGTGCGGGCGCGCCTCCCCCAGGCCCGCCTCCAGCATTTCATCCACGTGCCCTGGCCCACCCCCCAGTACTGGAAGGTGCTGCCCCGGCACATGCGCGACGGCATCGTCGTGGGACTCCTCGGCAACGACATCGTGGGCCTGCAGACGTCGCTGGACGTGCGCAACTTCCTGCTCACCTGCGAGGAGAACCTGGGGCTGGCGGTCGACCATCGGGAGCGCACGGTCTTCGTCGACGGCCGCTCGGTGTGGGTGCGTCCGTATCCGATCTCCATCGACGTGCCCCAACTGGAGGCGCTCGCCCGCCACGAGGAGGTGCTCCGGCAGGAGGCGCTGATCGCCGCCTGGCGCCCGGAGTACCTCATCCTGCGGGTCGACCGCACCGACCTCAGCAAGAACATCGTGCGCGGGTTCCTCGCCTACGAGCGACTCCTCGAGACCCACACCGAGCTGCGCGGGCGAGTCGTCTTCTGGGCCTTCCTGCAGCGCTCACGGCAGAACGTCGATGCCTATCGCTCCTACCTCGGCGCCGTGGTGGGCACCGCCGCCCGGGTCAACCGCCGCTTCCAGACCGGGGCCTGGATGCCGATCCGACTGGAGGTGGAGGAGAACATGTACAAGGCGGTCGCCGCCTACAAGTCGTTCGACGCCCTCTTGGTCAACCCGATCTACGACGGCATGAACCTGGTCGCCAAGGAGGGGGTGGTCTGCAACACCCGCGGCGGGGTGCTGGTGCTGAGCGAGAACGCCGGCTGCCACGAGGAGCTGGGGAACTCCGCCCTCACCATCAACCCCTTCGACATCGACCAGACCGCCGAGGCCCTCCGCTTCGCCCTCACCCTGCCCGAGGGGGAGCGCCAGCACCGCGCCCAGGAGCTCCGCCAGACCGTCCGCAGCGCGGACATCACCCGCTGGATCACCCAGCAGCTCCAGGACCTGCGCGACCTGCTGGGCGACTGACCGGCGGGGCCGGCGGGCGGTCCTCACGCCGCCAGCTGCGCCAGCAGCTCGGCCCAGGTCCGGGGACCCGCCAGCACCCCGGTCGCCACCCGGAGCAGGGCGCGGGGCGTCTCCGGCCCGGTGACCGCGAGGGCGGCCGCCACCGCCAGGCCGGGCCGGCCGGCGAGGAGCCGGAGGGCGGGGACGTCGCCCCGGTCGTCGCCGGCGAACACCGCCGCGGCGGGACGGGTCGCCTCCAGCAGGCCCAGGAGCGCTGTCCCCTTGGAGCAGCGCAGCGGCGGCACCAGCTCCAGGACCAGACGTCCGCGGACCAGCTTGAGCCCGACGCTCCTCGCCAGCTGCCGCAGCTCGATCGCCAGCCGGCGCTCCAGGGGCACCCGCTGACCGACCACCTCGCGGAGGTGGACCGAGATCCCCCAGGGCTTCCGCACCACCCGGACCCCCGGGGGCGAGCCGACGACGGCGCGCTCGACCGCGGCCGTCACCCCCTCCCAGTCGTGGGCCCACTGGCGCAGCCAGGCGACGGCCCTGGCATCGGGGCGCGCCTCGCCGTCGACCCACCGCTCCAGCCCGTAGCTGCCGATGAGGGTGAGGCCGGGGATCGGGCACAGCTGCGCGAGCAGGGTGGCGTGGCGGCCGCTCACCACCGCCACCGGGGTCCGGTCCACCAGCCGCTCCAGCGCCCGCCGCGCGGTGGGGAGCATCGCCGACCGGGTGGGGTCGGTCACGATCGGCGCCAGGGTGCCGTCGAAGTCGGAGGCGACCAGGCAGCGCCCCGCCGCCACCATCGGTCGCAGCCTGGAGACCAGCTCCGCCGGCGCGTGGCGGAGTCGGCAGGCCGTGGGCGACATCAGCCTCCATGGTAGGTAGAGCGCGAGCGGCGATCGGGTACTCTCAAAGCATGCCGCCGCCGGAGCGTGCCGTGCCTGCCGCCGACGAGTCGTTGCGCGGGATCGTGGACGCACTCGCCGACGAAGCCGGCGCGCTCCTCCGCGCCGAGGTGCGGCTGGCCCGGGCGGAGCTGCTGGCGACCCTCCGGCGCGCCGCCTGGCTCCTCGCCGGGGCGGTGGTGGCCCTGGTCGGCTTCGGCTATCTGGTCGGCTTCGGGCTGGCGATCCTGATCGCCTGGCGGGGCAACCACACCCTGGTCGCCGGGATCGTCGCCGGGGCCTTCCTGCTGGTGGCGCTGGCCGGGGCCGCGGTCGCCGTCGGACACCGTCATCTGGCCCCCCTGGCGCTGACCCGCGCCAGCCTTCGGGAAGACGTGGAATGGGCGAGAGCGCAGACCAAGCGCGCCAGGCCGTAGCCGATACCCGCCTGCGGATGGCGGCGACCCTGGAGCGGCTCGAGCGCCGCCTTCGGGCCGACCTCGACCTGCGTCAGCGGCTGCGCCGCGAGGGCCCCCGGCTGGCGGCGACCGCCGCGATCGTGGTCACGGTCGGCACCGCGGTCTGGCTGCGCCGGCGGCACCGCCCGGGGCCGGATGCCGCCCCGGCCACGGCGGCGGAGTGGTTCGCCACCATGCCCAGGGCGTGGCAGGAGCAGCTCCAGCAGCTGGTCGAGGCCGGCGGCGGGGCGGGGGCCGCCGACGGGCGGCGTCCGGGGCGAAGGAGCGGGCGGCCCCTCTGGCAGACGGCGGCGCTGACCTCCGCCCGGGTCGTCCTCCCCCGCCTTCTCGCCGCCCGCGGCCGTTCGCGGTCAGCCGGGTCCGGGGGTCAGTCTCGACGGTCCTCGCTGGGTGGGAACGCCGGCCGCTCCGGCTGACGGGCATGAGCGGCGCCCCCGCGTCCGTCGCCACCGCCGGTTCGGCGCAGGACCCGGCTGTCGCGGTCCGCGGGCTCACCAAGCGCTACGGCAACTTCACCGCGGTGGACGGGATCGACCTGGTCATCGCCAGGGGCGAGATCGTCGGCCTGCTGGGCCCCAACGGGGCGGGCAAGACCACCACCCTGCGGATGCTGTCCGGCCTCCTGCACCCGTCGGCGGGCACCGCTCGGGTGGCGGGCACCGACATCCAGCGCGACCCCCGCCGCGCCAAGGCCCGGCTGGGGTATCTGGACGAGGAGCCGATCGTCTACCCGAACCTCACCGGCCGTGAGTTCCTGGAGTTCGTCTGCGACCTCTACGGCGTCCCCGGCGGAGCCGAGCGGCGCGACCGGGTGCAGCGGCTCCTGCGCCTCTTCGAGCTCGCCGACAAGCAGGACGAGCTCATCGCCGGGTACAGCCATGGGATGCGCCAGAAGATCGGCCTGGCCTCGCTGCTCGTGCACGGGCCCGAGGTGCTCCTCCTCGACGAGCCCACCAATGGTCTCGACCCGCGCTCCGCCCGGCGGGTCAAGGACCTGCTCCAGGAGCTCAGCCGTCGGGGCGTCACGACGGTGCTGTCCACCCACATCCTGGAGATCGCCGAGGCGCTCTGCGACCGGGTGGCGATCATGGAGCGCGGTCGCATCATCGCCATCGGGACCCTGGACGAGCTGCGCCGGGGGACCGACCAGGCCGGAGCCAGCCTGGAGGACCTCTTCCTCACCCTCACCGGCGGCCCGGAGTCGCGAGCCCTGGTCGACCGGCTGCTGGGGGAGGGCACCGCCGCCCGGCCGGTCGGCGGCCGGTCGGGGAGGGCTCCCTGAGCGCCCACGACCCCGCCGCCCAGGGGTGGGGCGGGGCAGAGCGGCGCGCCCCCCTCACGGCGATCGTCGTCGCCGACGTGCGGAGCGCCTGGAACCGCCTCCAGGTGCGCACCCGCACCCCCCTGCGCCTGGCCGGCTACCTCGCCATGCTGCTGGCCCTGGGCGCGGTGGCCGGGGCGCTGACCTACGGGATCGGGTTCGGGGTCGGCACCGTGGCCGCCCGGGCCTCCACCGGCCTGCTCACCGCCGCCCTCACCGGCTATGCGGTCCTGACCCTGGTGCTGGGCCTCTCCAGCGTGATCACCGCCTTCTTCCTCGGCAGCGAGCTGACCCTCCTCACCCTGGCCCCGCTCGACATCTCGGTGATCTTCCTGGCCCGCCTGCTGGTGGCGGTCCGCACCAACGCCCTGCTGGGGCTCCTGCTCCTCGTCGGTCTGGCCGGGTTCGGCACCGCCCACCGCGCCGGGCCGATGTTCCTGCTGCTCGGGGTGGTGGTGGCGCTCTCCCTCCCGATCGCGACCACCGCGCTCCAGCTCCTGATCCTGGCGGTGGTGCTGCGCCTGGTGCCGCCCCGGATCGCCCGCGACGTCGCCAACGTGGCGGGCGCCTTCGTGACGGCGGTGCTGTACGTCGGGTGGCTGGTGCTCACCCGATCGGGCGGACACCGGCTTGCTGCCGCCATCCCCCCGCGGGCGGCGCTCAGCTCGGTGGTGGCCCTCGGTCGGCGCGGCGCCTGGCTCCCCACCGCCTGGCCGGCGCATGCGCTCGCGGACGCTGCCGCCGGCCTCTGGGGGGGGGCCACCAGCTGGCTCCTCCTCACCGTCGGTGCCACCGCCCTGGTGGTCGCCGCCGCCCACCTCGCCTACAGGCGGGCCCTGGTGTCGGGGATGGGGGCGATGGCGGAGGCCGCGCCCCGGCGCCGGAGCGCGCGCCGTGCCGCCCGCCGCCGGGCGACCGAGACCGCCGACGGGGGGCGCGAGTCGGACCGCGGCCAGGGGGACGGCGCGGCGCCGGAGGGCTGGTCGATGGCGGCCGCGCTGGAGGGTGTCGGCTTCCGCCACGCGCCCGCGGGCGCTCGCCCCGGGGCCAGGCCCCGCCCCCGGCTGACCTCGGCGATGGCGCGGAAGGACTGGCGGTCGCTGCGCCGCGACCTGCGCCGGCTGGGACGGCTGGTCCCCGCGCTGGTGGTGGCCTTCGCCTACCCCGCAGTGGCGGTCCCGTCGCTCCACCTCGGCGGCGGGGGCGGCCTCAGCTTCTGGGAGGGGGTGGCGGTGACGCCGTTCGTGCCCTTCCTCCTGTCCGAGGTGCTGGCGGTGCCCGCGGTCCCGCTGGAGGGGCGGGCGATCCAGCTCCTCCGCCAGAGCCCGATCTCGGCCGCCAGCCTGGTGCGGGCCAAGGTCGCCAGCACCGCCCTGCTGGTGGCCGGGCTCAGCCTGCCGGTCGCGCTCGCGATCGGCGTCATCCGCCGCGGCAGCCCGGCGGAGCTGGCCATCCTCGCGGTCGGCATCGTCTGGCTGGCCCTGGGGCTGGTCGCGGTCGCCGTCGGCGCCGGCGCCGCCGCCCCCAACTACGGCGCGGCCGACCCCCGCCGGGCGGTCCGGGGGGTGGGCCTCCTGGTCGCCAACCTCGTCGGCCTCTGGTTCGTCGCCTCGTCGCTGCTGGCGGGGACCTATCTGCTCGCGATCCTGCGGGTGCCCGGCTCCCACCTTCTCCACGCGATCCTGCCCGGGGCGATGATCGCCGCGACCGGCCCCGACCCGTCGATCATCCTCATCCCCCTGCTCCTGCTCGGGTCCGGTGCGCTGGCGGTGGGGATGGTGGTGGCGGTCGGCATCCGCCGTCTGGCCCGCTGGGAGCCGTCGCTGGGGGACGGCTCGGGGTAGGAGGGGCGCGGACCGGGACTACGATGGCGGGATGAGCCCGCGCTCCCGCGATCGGCGCCTGGCGCAGGCCGCCGGCCTGGCCGCGGCGGTGCTGGCGATCGAGCTGGTGGCCGCCCTCCTCGCCCATTCGGTCGCGCTCCTCGCCGATGCCGGCCACGTCGGCGTCGACGTGCTCGCCCTCGCCTTCGCCGCGGTGGCCGCCCACCAGGCGGCTCGCCCTCCCACCGGGCGCCAGACGTACGGCTACCACCGGGTCGGGGTCCTCGTCGCCCTCGCCAACGCGGTCCTCCTGCTGGTGGTGGTCGGCGGCGTCGCGGTCCTGGCGGTGGCCCGGCTGGAGCACCCGGGGCGGCCGGTCGCCGGGATCATGCTGGCGGCGGCCTGCCTCGGCATCCTGGCCAACGGCGTGAGCGCGGTCTGGCTGCGGGGCGACGGTTCCCTGAACGTGCGAGCGGCGCTCCTGCACGCCGGCGCCGACGTCGCGGCGGGCCTGGCGGTGGTGGTGGCGGCGCTGGCCATCCTCGCCACCGGCTGGCGGCAGGCCGACCCGGTCCTCTCGCTCGCGATCTCGGCCCTGATCGCGGTGATGGCGGTGCGGCTGGTCCGCGAGGTGGTCCAGGTCCTGCTGGAGTCGGTGCCGCCGGGGGTGGCCCTGCTCGACGTGGAGCGGCTGATCCTCGCCACCCCCGAGGTGGTGGCCGTCCACGACCTCCACATCTGGGCGCTCACCGCCGAGCACCGAGCCCTCTCCTGCCACCTCACCGTCGCCGATCAGAGCCTCCCCGATGCCGAGCACCTGGTGCAGGGGCTCTCGGACCGGCTCTGCGACCGCTTCCAGCTGCGCCACACCACCATCCAGGTGGAGGCGTGCCACCCCTGCCCGCCCGGCCTCTGCGCCGGCGAGGGCGTCGCCCACCACAACCACCCCCACCAGGTGGCGCAGCTGGCCGGCGCGGGCCCGCCGCGACCCCGGAGCTGACGGCCCCGGGGGCCGCGGCGGCGCCCTCCGCTCAGGCGGAGGGGCCGTGGGTCAGGGCGGAGGTGTCGAACGGGACGGTCCGGAGCCGCACCCCGGTGGCACGGTACACCGCGTTGGCCACCGCGGCGACGCCTGGGATCGCCGGTGGCTCGCCCACCCCGCGGGCCCCCATCGGCCCATCCGGGCTCGGCACCTCGACCAGCTCGACGGCGATCGGCGGCGCCTGCTCGATCGTGGGCAGGAGATAGTCGGCGAAGCTCGCCGTCCGAAGCTGGCCGTCGCGGTCCCAGACGAGGGCCTCGCCCAGCGCCCGCCCCAGCCCCTGCAGCACCCCGCCGTGCACCTGGCCCTCGATCTCGGCGGGATGGAGCGCCCGGCCCACGTCCTGGACCGCCGCATAGCCGGTGACGGCGATCGCCCCGGTCGCGCGGTCCACCTGGGCCCGGGCGAGGTGGACCGTGAACATCGGCGCCTGGGTCCGGATCGCCACCCGGCCCAGCGCCTCCACCGGGGGGTACCGCCCGCCGAACCGCTGGGCCAGCGCCGCCAGCTCCGCCACCGTGCGCCGCTGCGCCGGGCTGCCGCGGACCACGACCACCCCGTCCTGGAGCTCCAGGTCCTCGACCGCCGCCTCCAGCTCGCCGGCCGCGATCTCGAGCAGCTGCCGCCGCACCGCCTCGCCCGCCTGCAGCACCGCCGGGCCGACCGAGTACAGGGTCTTGCTGCCGCCGGCGACGCCCGCGTAGGGGGCGCTGCCGGTGTCGCCCAGCTCGACCCGCACCCGGTCCATCGTGAGCCCGGCGGCCTGGGCGGCCAGGCCGGCGAGGGTGGTGTGGCTGCCGGTGAGATCGGAGGCCCCCAGCTGGAGGACCAAGGTCCCGTCCCGCTCCACCCGGCAGGCGGCGGCCGCGGGCTCCAGGCCGCCGCCCCAACAGCCGACCGCGAGGCCGACGCCCTCGCCCGCCGGGACCGGTTCCCGCCAGAGGGGGTGGTCGCGCGCCCGCTCCAGGCACGCCCTGAGGCCGATCGCGGGCCAGGTGCGGCCGTCCGGTCGGACGTCGCCGGCGTCGGGGGCGTGGGCCAGCCGGAGCTCGAGCGGGTCCAGCTGGGCCTCGGCCGCCAGCTGGTCGAGCGCCGACTCCAGCGCGAAGAACGCCTGCGGCGCCGCCGGTGCGCGATAGGCGGTGGCCGGCGTCTTGTGGGTGGCGACGTCGTAGCCGAGGAGGTCGAGGTCGGGGATGCGGTAGGTGCTGGCGAGGAGGTCCAGCGCGGTGGCGGCGTGCTCCTCCGATCCCGCCCCGCAGTCGAAGACGACCCGGCCGTGGAGCGCGAGGAGGTCGCCTGCGGGTCCCGCCGCCAGGGTGAGGTCGATGGTGGCCCCGGGGCCGCCCCGGCCGAGGAGGAACTCCTCGGTCCGGGTGAGCGTCAGGCGCACCGGGCGACCGACCCGGTCGGCGAGCAGCGCCGCCAGCGGCTCCAGCAGGAGGATCTTGCCCCCGAAGCCCCCGCCCACCGGCATCGGCACCACCCGCACCCGGGATTCCGCCCACCCCAGCATCTCGCAGGTGATCCGGCGTGAGAGGAACGCCCCCTGCGTGGGCGACCAGATCGTGCAGACGCCGTCGGGCCCGACCTCGGCCGCGACGGTGTGCGGTTCCAGGAAGCCCTGGTGGGCGGCGGCCACCTCGTAGCGGCCGCGGACGACCACCGCCGCCCGGGCCAGGGCACCCTCGGGGTCACCCCGTCGAATCCTGGTGGCGGCGGCGCAGTTGGGGGGGCGCGGCTCGTCGCCGTCGGCGGTGACGGCGCCGTGGACCCCGGCCTCGGCCGCGCCGGGGCCGTCCCCGCCCAGGACCGGCGGCGCGCCGTCGGCCATCGCCGCCTCGGGGTCGACGACGAAGGGGAGCGGCTCCAGCCGCACCGCCACCAGCTGGGCGGCGTCCTCGGCGGCGGACTCGGTCTCGGCCACCACCGCCGCCACCGGCTGGCCGACATAGAAGACCTCGTCGCGGGCCAGCGGCTGGTCCGGCCCGGGCGCCGACACCGTGGGCAGGTCGGCGCCGACGACGACCGCCACCACCCCGGCGACCGATCGCGCCGGCCCGGCGTCGACCCCGACGATGCGGGCGTGGGGGAGGTCGCTCACCACCAGGCGGACATGGCAGAGGCCGTGGAGCCGGAGGTCGTCCGTGTAGCGGAGCCGGCCGGTCACCTTGCCTCGCCCCTCCAGGCGCGGGGCGCCGAGACCGGAGGCGAGGGGGCCGAGCCGGGCCGCGGCGCCGTCACTCATAGCGGAGCACCTCCACCGGCCGGACCCGCACCGGCCGCCATCCCACCAGGGCCGCGGTGAGCACCGCCACCACCACCGCCCCCAGGATGATCGCCAGCGCCAGCGGGGTGGCGATGCCGAGCGACAGCTTGAGCGCCCGGTGGGCGAGCAGCGAAACGGCGAGGGCGATCGCGATCATCCCGAAGGTCGCCCCCAGCCCGCTGACCACCCCGGTCTCCACCAGCACCTGGGCGAGCACCGTCCCGGAGCTGTGGCCGACGGCCTTCTGGATGCCCAGCTCGCGGCGGCGCTCCAGCAGCGCCAGCGCCACCGCGTTGGCGATGATCACGATCCCGGCCAGCAGCGCCAGCGAGGCCATGGCGGCGAGGAAGGCGATCGCGTTGCCGAGGAACTGGTCGACCACCTGGGCGAGGTCGGTGAGGTCGATCACGACCGCGCCGGGGGCGCTGGCACGCAGGGCACGGACGGCGCGGGCGCGCAGCGATTGGGGGAACTTGAAGGCGATGACGAGGTTCTCGGTGCTGCCGCCCACCGACGCGGCCAGCGATCGCGCCCCCAGGATCGGGGCCAGTGTGAGGGTGAGGTTGATGCCGCCCTTGTGCACCGCCAGCGGCGAGTAGAACCCCACCACCCGGAGCGCCACCGGCCTGCCGCCGCCGGGAGCGACCACCGTCAGTCGGTCGCCCAGCAGAAGTCGGGGCGCGCTCCGATTCAGCCCCGCCGGCACCAGCACGTTGCCGGTGCCGACGTCACCGGGACGGAGCTGGCGGCCGTCCGTCACCGCGATCTGGGGCAGCTGGTGCCGGCCCAGGGCGAAGCCGTCGATCCCGCCGAGCTGACCGAGCACCGCCTGCTCGGCCCCGTCGTGGATGGTGGCGAGGACCGATCGGAGCGGCTTTCCGTCCACGGTCAGCGCCTGCACCTGGACGGCGAGGGAGGTCTGCTGCGGCACCCCGGGGTAGCGGGTGGCGGCCCGGACCAGCCCGGCGCTGTCCCGCAGCGGCGCCACCGCGAAGACGTTGTCGGTGGCGTCCTTGGTGAGGAAGCCGTTGAGGTCGGAGCGGAGGTCGGTGCCGATGATGAGGATCAGCCCCACCGCGAACACCCCCACGAAGAGGGCGACCGCGGTGGTGGCGGTGCGGGCGCGCTGGCGCTCCAGGTTGCGCAGTGCCATCCGCGCCACCACCTTGAACGGACGCGGCAGGACCACCACCACGTATCCGAGCAGGGCGATCGCGATCAGCACGGCGCCCACCGCCCGCAGCACCGGGACCCGCGCCACCGCCACCGCCACCAGCAGCGCCACCGTCACCAGGGCCAGGTGGCGCACCGAGTACCGCTCCGGCACCGGCAGGTGTCCCACCACCCACAGCACCAGGGTGAAGATCGCGGTGAGGACGGTCAGCGCGATCCCGGTCCCCACCACCAGCCAGAAGGCGAGGGCGAGGCTGCCCAGCACCGCCGCCGCCAGCAGCCAGAAGAGGGCCGCGATCAGGACCAGGAGGAGGGCGGTGGGCGCGGCCGCGGTCAACGAGCGCGGCGCGGTCTCGTCGCGCAGGACCGCGATCGGTCGGATCCCGGAGAGGCGTGCGATCGGGAGGACCGCGAAGATGCAGGCGGTGGCGACGCCGATGCCGACCCCGGAGAGCACGATGGCGGGGGACACCGTGAACGCGATCGGGATCCCCACCAGGGCGACCAGCAGCCGGCTGGCGCCGAAGCTGAGCCCGGTCCCGAGGAGGGCGCCGCCGATCCCGCCGGCGAGACCGAGCCACGCCGCCTCCAGTCCGAAGAGCCGGTAGAGGTCGAGCCGGCGATAGCCGGTGGTCTTCAGCATCGCGATCTCCATCCGCCGCCGCGAGAGGCTCACCTGCATGGTGTTGACGATCCCGATGCCGCCGATCAGGAGGGCGAGGAGCCCGGCGATGCTGAGGAAGGTGTTGAGACCGCTGTCGGCGCTCTGGTCCTGGTGGAGGGCCTGGTGCACCGTCTCGACGGTGGTGAGCGGCAGCAGCGCGTGGATCCGGCGGGCCACCCGGGCCGCCCCCGCGGCGCTCTGGGTGTCGGCGTAGACGGCGCCATAGACGGAAGGCCGGTTCCCGAGCAGGCGCCGGAGCGTCGTCCGGCCCACGAAGAGCACGCCGGTGCCGCCGAAGGAGGCCGGGGCGACCCCGCTGATCACCCCGCCCACCCGCCACTGCGCCGTCCGGAGCGCGCCCAGCGCGCTGACCGCGAGGCGATCGCCGGCGGCGGCATGGAGCTGGCTCGCGGACGAGCTGTCGATGACGACCGTCCCCGCCCGCGCCACCAGCTGGCGGAAGCTGCCGCGGGCGCCCGCGGCCAGCCCGATCGGCCCGGTCAGCGGGAAGGCGGCGGGGTCGACGGCGTCCACCACGGTGGGAGCGCTGTGGCCGCCGGCCGCGGTGACGGTGGCCTCGGCCTCCGCGACCGCGGTCCACCGCGTGATCAGCCCGCTGGCCTGCAGCCGGCGGAAGACCTGGAGCTGACCCGCCTGCAGCGGCACCGCGATCGACACCACCGAGACGTCGCCGCCATTCGCCTGCCGCACGGTGGAGGTCACCGATCCGCTCACCATCGCCGCCGCCAGCTGCAGGGAGACGATCGCCATCACCCCCACCCCGATGCAGAAGACGGCCAGCGCGGTGCGCTCCCCGCCCCGCCGCAGGGAGCGGATCGTGTAGCGGAGGGTGAGGGCGAGCCTCACCTCTCGGGGTGTCCCTCGGTCGTCCCGGCCGGCTCGGTCGCGCCGCCCCCTCCGGTCACGCCGTCCGCGCCCCGGGCGGCGAGTGGCCCCGCTCGGTGGCCGTTCGCGCCAGCCGGGGCGAGCTCGTCGCCCACCAGCTGGCCGTCGGCGATGCGCAGCACCCGGGTCGCCCGGCGCGCCACCGAGTCGTCGTGGGTGGCGACGATGAAGGTGGTGCCGGTCCGTTGGCGCAGGTCGGCGAGGAGGTCGAGGAGGGCCGTGCCCGACTGGGCGTCGAGGTTGCCCGTGGGCTCGTCGGCGATCACCATCGGCGGCGCCGTCGCCAGGGCCCGGGCGATCGCGACCCGCTGCTGCTCACCGCCGGAGAGCTGGTTGGGCCGGTGACCGAGGCGGTGGTCGAGCCCGACCAGCCCGAGGAGCTCTCTGGCGCGGGCCGACGGCGAGCCGGGGTGGTTGCCGACGTAGAGGGGGATCTCGACGTTCTCCTGGGCGGTGAGGCTGGGGATCAGGTTGTAGGCCTGGAACACCATCCCCACGGTGCGGTTGCGGATCGCCGCCAGCTGCGACTCGCGCATGTGGGTGATGTCGATCCCGTCCAGCAGGACCTGGCCCCGGCTGGGCAGGTCCAACCCGCTGATGCAGCCGAGCAGGGTGCTCTTGCCGCTGCCGGAGGGGCCCATGATGGCCACGAACTCGCCCCGCTCGACCCGGAAGGTGATCCCCCGGAGGATGTCCAGGATCCCGGTGGCGAAGGGCAGCGAGCGCCAGAGCTCGCGCACCTCCAGGGCCGCCCGGCCAGCGTCAGGCGCAGGTTCTCCCACCTCGCGCATGGTACAGACACGTAGGATGCGGCGCAGATGCCAGCCACCGCCGACTGCTCGGTCGAGCTCTCGCTGCCGCTCCGTCCCGACCTCGGCCGGGTCCTGCGAGCGCTGGACGACCTCGCGCCCGCGATCCCTGTGGTCGGGCTCACCGACAACCATGCCGGCCGCGCCCGGCTCTCCCCGCTGGCGGCGATCCCCACCTGCCTACGGCGCGGGGTCCGCCCGGTGGTCCACCTGAACTGCCGCGACCGCAATCGCCTGGGCCTGCGCCAGCAGGCGGTGGGCGCGGCGGCGATGGGGGCGAGCGGGATCCTGGTGGTTCGCGGCGACCCGCTCCCGGACCAGCCCGGCATCGGCGTGAGCGTGCTGGAGGTGCTGCAGCGGCTGCCCGCCTGGACGGCGCCCGACCCGCTGCCGCGCGGCGCCGTCGTGAACCCCTTCGCCCCGGTCCGCCGCGAGATGGCGCTGTTGGAGCGAAAGGCAGCCGCGGGGGTGGAGTTCCTGCAGACCCAGATGGTCTTCGACCTGGACGCGCTCGACCGCTTCCTCCTCCGGGTGGACCAGGTGGTGCCGACCGCGGTCCCCATCTTCGCCAGCGTGGGCGTCCTCCGATCCGAGCGGATGCTGACCTTCGTGCGGGAGCGCCTGCGCGACTGCCCGATCCCGGAGCCGGCCGCCCGCCGGATCCGCGCCGGGGAGGGGGTGGAGCTGGCGACCGAGCTGGCGGCGGCCATCGGGGCGCGCCCGCGGCTTCGCCTCCACGTCATCCCCCTCGGAGCCGAGACCGCGGTCCGCCGGATCGCCCGCGCGTACCGGAGCCAGCGCTCCGCCGCGGAGGCCGCCCTGCCGCCGGTTGCCGGCGGCCTTCGGCGCGGGAACGGACCCTGACGCCCGAGGCGATGGGCGCCGGCGGCCCGACCGGGGCGGCCCTCGACCCGGCCCAGCTCGGGCTCGGCGACATGGACCCCGCCGCCTTCCGCCGGCACGGGCACCGAGTGGTGGAGCAGGTCGCCCGCTACCTGGAGACGGTCGCCGAGCGTCCGCCCCTCGCCGCGGTCGCCCCGGGCAGCGTGCTGGGAGCGCTCCCCGCCCACCCGCCCCGGCTTCCCGAGCCGCTCGACGCCATCCTCGCTGACGTCGACCGGCTGCTGGTCCCCGCCCTCACCCACTGGAACCACCCGCGCTTCTTCGCCTACTTCGCCTCCTCGGCCTCGGGGCCGGGGATCTTCGGCGAGTGGCTCGCCGCCGCCTTCAACAGCAACGCCATGCTCTGGCGGACCGGACCGGCGGCGACCGAGCTGGAGACGCTGGCGACCCGGTGGCTCGCCGAGCTGATGGGCCTGCCCGGGAGCTGGGTCGGCCACATCAACGACACCGCCTCGGTCTCCACCCTCACCGCCCTCGCCGCCGCCCGGGAGGCCGCCGGGCTCGGCATCCGCGAGGAGGGGCTCGCCGGCCGTCCCGACCTCCCGCGGCTCCGCGTCTACGGATCCGCCGAGACCCACTCCTCGGTCGAGCGGGCGGTGACCACCCTGGGGCTGGGTCGGTGCGGGTACTGCGTCGTCCCGGCCGACCGGGAGTTCCGGATGGACCCCGCTGCCCTGGCGGCGGCGATCGCGGAGGACCGCCGCCGCGGGTGGCGACCGCTGGCGGTGGTGGCCACGGTCGGGACCACCTCCACCACCAGCTGTGACCCGGTGCCCGCGATCGCGGAGATCTGCGCCGCGGCGCAGATCTGGCTCCATGTCGACGCCGCCTACGGGGGGGCCCTGGCGATCGCCCCCGAGCACCGCGCCCTGCTGGCGGGGGCGGAGGGTGCCGACTCGCTCGTCGTCAACCCGCACAAGGGGCTGTTCGTGCCGCTCGACTGCTCGGTGCTGTTCGTCCGCGACCCGCAGCGGCTGCGGGACGCCTTCGGCCTGGTTCCCGCCTACCTGCGCGCGGGGGTTGGCCCCGCCGGTCCCGACAACCTGATGGACACCGGGGTGGCGCTGGGACGTCGCTTCCGCGCCCTCAAGCTGTGGATGGTGCTGCGCTACTTCGGCGCCGAGGGGCTGACCGCGCGGATCCGCGAGCACGTCCGCCTGGCAGGCCGGGTGGTCGCCTTCGTGGACGGGCGGCCGGACTGGGAGCGGCTGGCCCCCGCCCCGATGGCGGTGGTGTGCTTCCGCCACCATCCGGTGGGCGCGGGATGGGACGACGAGGACCGGCTGGCCGCTCACAACCGGGAGGTGCTGGCGCGCCTCGACGCCGGCGGGGTGGTGTTCTGCTCCGGGACCGAGGTGGGCGGCCGCTTCGCGCTGCGGGCGGCGGTCGGTCAGCTCCGCACCGGTGACGCCGACGTCGAGCAGCTGCTCGCCGAGCTGGAGCGCGCCGCCGCGGGACCGAGCTGACCCGGCGCCGGCGGGCTCAGCTCCGGACCGGGGCCGGGGCGGCGGCCAGTCCGTCGATCCGCCGGTAGCGATCGCGCCGGCGGGCCGCGTCCACCCCCTCCTCCGCGAGCCGGCGGAGGTGGTGGACGAGCCGGGGGCGGAGGAGGGCGGCGGCGCCGTCCCAGTCCAGATGGGCCCCGCCGCAGGGCTCGGCGACCACCTCGTCGGCGATCCCCCAGCCCACGAGGTTGGCCGGCTCCAGCCGCAGGGCGGCCGCCGCGTGGCGCTTGCGGCCGGCATCGCGGAAGAGGATCGCCGCGGCCGTCTCGGGCGAGGCCACGGTGAGGAAGGCGTGCTCCATCACCAGCACCGCGTCCGCCAGGAGGGTGGCGAGGGCGCCGCCGCTCCCGCCCTCGCCGATGACCACCGCGACGTACGGGGTCGGCAGGGTGAGCTGGGCCTCGATCGTCTGCGCGATCGCCCACGCCTGCCCGCGCTCCTCGGCCGCCACCCCGGGGTAGGCGCCGGGGATGTCGATGAAGCTGAGGACCGGGAGCTGCAGTCGGCCGGCCAGCCGGAAGAGCCGCTGGGCCTTGCGGTATCCCTCGGGATGGGCCATCCCGAAGTTGCGCCGGCCCCGCTCCTCGAGGGTGCGACCCTTCTGGTTGGCGACCACCGCGACCGGCTCGGCCTCCAGCCGGCCGAGTCCGATGACCACCGCAGGATCGTCCCCGCCCTGGCGGTCGCCGTGGAGCTCGGTGAAGCCGTCCAGGCAGCGGGCGATGAGGTCGAGCGCGTAGGGGCGATCGGGGTGGCGCGAGAGCTCGATGCGCTCCCACGCCCGGTCTGCATCGCCGCCGCCGGGCGGCAGGGTGGGAGGCGCCCCTGGCGCCGGAGCCGCACCCCCTGGGTGGGGCTCCGGCAGGCCCCGGGCCCTCCTGGAGCCGGCGGTCACGCCGCGGTGGCGCCGGCCCCCGCCCGTCCCGGCGGGGCCGCGAGCACCCGGAGCAGCCCGACGACGCACGGGCGCAGCTCACGGCGGTCGACCACCGCGTCGATCAGGCCCCGCGCGTGGTGGAACTCGCTGGTCTGGAAGCCCGGCGGCAGCTCCTCGTGGGTGACCTGGGCGATGACCCTCGCTCCCGTGAAGCCGATCGTCGCCCGGGGCTCGGCCACGATCACATCGCCGAGGGCGGCGAAGCTGGCGATGCTGCCCCCCATGGTCGGGTCGGCGAGGATCGAGATGAAGGGCATGTGCGCCTCGGCCAGGGTGTGCAGGGCGGCGACGCTCTTGGCCATCTGGAGGAGCGAGAAGACGCCCTCCTGCATCCGGGCCCCCCCCGAGGTCGTCACGCACA
This sequence comes from Candidatus Micrarchaeia archaeon, assembly GCA_035533215.1. Classification (GTDB taxonomy): domain Bacteria; phylum Chloroflexota; class Dormibacteria; order Aeolococcales; family Bog-877; genus DAHUZL01. The sequence goes on from DATLUG010000031.1 coordinate 40,527, forward strand.
CGAACGGGGTGCGTGACGCCGCGCACCGCTCGGCCGCCCGGGCGAGCCGCTCGCCGACCGCCGCCGAGAGGCTGCCACCCATGAAGTGGAAGTCGAAGGCGGCCAGCCCCACCGCATGGCCGCCCATCCGCGCGGCGCCGCTGAGGAGGGCGTCGGGGAGCTGGTGGCGGGACTGGGCCTCGGCCAGGCGATCCCGGTAGGGGCGGGTGTCGACGAACCCCAGCCGATCGTGACCGGCGAGGTCCTGGTCCCACTCGCGGAAGCTGCCCGGGTCGGCCAGCTGGGCGATCCGCTGGTGGGCCCCGATCCGGGTGTGGTGGGCGCACGTCGGGCACACGAAGCACTGCTCGCGCGCCAGGGCCAGGGGATGCGAGGCGCGGCAGGCGGGGCAGCTCCACCCGGTGCGAGGAGCCGCCGCGGCGCCGGTGATCGGGTGCGGCCGGTCCGGTGACTCGGGCCCGACCGGGCGGACGACCGACGGCGCCATCGACACCTCCCGTGGGAAACTCGGGGCGGGCGCTCGGGGCCGTCCGACGCCCCGCGACGCGGGCGGCCCCGCGGCGGCGCGATCGTCGACCGACGACCCTGCGTTCTCCTGCACAGTCCCACCCGGTTGCGATTGGTTACGCGGCCCCTGCCGGCCCGCCCCGCCGTGTGCCGTCGCGCCTCCGCGCGTAACCGAGCGGGCGGGCCCGGCCTTGCAGGTCCCGTGGGGACGAACCTCGACGGCGCGGTCGGCGGCGGCGATCACGCCAGCGGCCTCACCGAGGGCGTCCCCGAAGCGGAGCTGGTGCCGCTCCCGGGCTGCCGGGTGGTCGCGGTCGGGGCGGCGGTGCCGGCCCCGGTGCTGGCCAACCGCCAGCTGACGGCCTTCCTCGAGACCTCGGAGGAGTGGATCACGACCCGGACCGGGATCCGGGAGCGCCGGGTGGCCCCGGCCGGGACGTCCGTTGCCGACCTCGGGCTCCGGGCCGCCGAGGTCGCGCTCGCGGCGGCGGGGCTCCCCGCCGCCGGGATCGATGCGGTGATCGGGACCAGCAGCTCCGCCGACGTCACGTTCCCGTCGGTGGCCTGCCGGATCCAGGCCCGGCTCGGCTGCCCCCCCGGTGTCGCCTTCGACCTCCAGGCGGCCTGCACCGGGATGGTGTACGGCGTGGGCGTGGCCCAGGCGCTGGTGCGCACCGGGGCGGCGCGGCGGGTCCTGGTGGTGGGCAGCGAGATCTTCACCCGGGTGGTGGACTGGCGCGACCGCGGCACCGCCGTCCTCTTCGGCGACGCCGCCGGGGCGATCGTGGTGGGCCCGGCCGGCGACCCCGGCAGCGAGATCCTGGCCGTCCGCCTGGGCGCCGACGGCCGCGGCGCCGACTCCCTGGTGGCGGCCCCGGTCGGTCCCGGGTCGATGCCCGACCCGCTCGCCCCCGGCCGGCCGGCTCCACCGCGCTCGCTGGGACGGGCGGTGGTGATGAACGGGCGCGAGGTCTTCCGCTTCAGCACCCAGGTCCTGGAGCGTCTGGTCCGGGAGCTGGCGGCGGCCGCGGAGATCGCCCCCGCCGACATCGAACTGGTCGTCCCCCATCAGGCGAACTCGAGGATCCTGGCCACCGCCGCCGGGCGGCTGGGGCTGCCGATCGACCGCTTCGTCCTCAACGTCGACCGGTACGGCAACACCTCGAGCGCGTCGGTGCCCCTGGCCCTGGTGGAGGCAGCGGCGGCGGGGCGCTGCCGGACAGGTGCCCCGATCGGTCTGGTGGCGTTCGGAGGCGGCCTCACCTGGGGCGGCATACTCCTGCGCTGGGGCGACACCGCCACCGGTCTCGACGACGCCCGCCATCCCGGCGGCGACCGGGTGGCGGTGCCGGCCGGGGCCCGGGACGGAAGGGAGGCGACGGGTGGCTGAGAGCGGATCCGGTCCGGCCCGGCGGGTGGTGGTGACCGGGATGGGGGCGATCTCCCCGCTCGGCATCGGGGTGGAGGCGACCTGGTCGGGATTCCTGGCCGGCCGCAATGGCATCGACCGGATCCAGAGCTTCGACCCCGCGCCGTTCGCCTCGCAGATGGCTGGGGAGGTCCGCGGGTTCGACCCCCAGAGCTTCATGGAGCGCAAGCACGTCCAGCACACCGCCCGCTTCACCCAGTTCGCGCTCTTCGCCGCCCAGGAGGCCGTGGAGGCCTCCGGGCTGCCCATCACCGACGCCAACCGCCACGACGTCGGGGTGATCATCGGCTCCGGCATCGGCGGGCTCCAGGTGACCGAGGACGCCCACAGCACCCTCTTGGAGCGCGGACCGCGCCGGCTCAGCCCCTTCACCAGTCCGATGATCCTGATCGACATCGCCGCCGGTGAGATCTCGATGATGCTGGGGGTGGGCGGCCCCAACTTCGCCATGGTGTCGGCCTGTGCGTCCGGGGGTCATGCCATCGGCGAGGCGGCGGAGATCATCCGTCGTGGGGACGCGGTGGCCATGCTGGCCGGCAGCACCGAGTCCACCATCACGCCGCTGGCGGTCGGCACCTTCGCGGCGATGCGGGCCCTCTCCCAGCGCAACGACGACCCCCAGCACGCCAGCCGCCCGTTCGACCGGGACCGCGACGGGTTCGTGATCGCCGAGGGCTGCGCGGTGCTGGTGCTGGAGGACGAGGCCCACGCCCGTCGTCGGGGGGCGCCGATCCTGGCCGAGCTGGCGGGCCACGGAGCGACGGCGGACGCCCACCACCTCACCGCCCCCGATCCCAGCGGCGGCGGCGCCCACCGGGCGATGGCACGGGCGCTGGAGCGGGCGCGGGTGAGCGCCGACGAGATCGACTACATCAGCGCCCACGGGACCTCGACGCCGCTCAACGATGCCGTCGAGACCCTCGCCATCAAGCGGCTGCTGGGGGAGCGGGCGCCGAGGGTGCCGATCTCCTCGGTGAAGTCGATGATCGGGCACTCGCTCGGCGCGGCCGGCTCCTTGGAGGCGGTGGTGAGCGTGAGGGCGATCCAGGAGGGGCGGATCCCGCCGACGATCAACCTCGAGACGAAGGACCCCGCCTGCGACCTCGACTATGTCACCCAGGGCGCCCGCAGCCTCACGGTCGACGTGGTCCTCAGCAATTCGTTCGGCTTCGGCGGGCACAACTCGTGCCTCGCCTTCCGCCGCGCCCAGGCCTGAGCCGGACCCGACCCGCTCCGACGGGCGGCGCCGCCCGTTCGCGGCCGGCCTCGACACCACCCAGCGCCTGTGGCACGCTGGGCCGGCATGCAGGAGGTCTGGCCATGACGGACGACGCGCCCCTGGGCCTGGACGAGGTGCGGGGCCACGCCGAGCGGGTGCTGGAGCAGGTGGAGCGGGCGGTGGTGGGCAAGCGCGAGGTGCTGGAGCTGGTCCTGATCGGGCTGCTCGCCGATGGTCACGTCCTGCTGGAGGACTTTCCCGGGCTCGCCAAGACCCTGCTGGCGCGCTCCTTCGCCCAGGCGATGACCCTCCAGTTCGCCCGCATCCAGTTCACCCCCGACCTGATGCCCTCCGACATCACCGGGTCCACCATCTTCAACCAACGGACCGGAGACTTCGAGACCCGCCCGGGGCCGATCTTCGCCAACCTGGTCCTGGGGGATGAGATCAACCGCTCGCCGCCCAAGACCCAGGCCGCCCTGCTGGAGGCGATGCAGGAGCGTCAGGTCACGATCGAGGGCACGACCGCGCGCCTGCCGCGCCCGTTCCTGGTCCTCGCGACCCAGAACCCGATCGAGTACGAGGGGACCTATCCCCTCCCGGAGGCCCAGCTGGATCGCTTCCTGCTGCGCACCGCGGTCGGCTACCCCGAACGGGGGGACGAGGCCCGGATGCTGCAGGAGCGTCGGGCGCGGCGCCAGGACGAGGTTGCGCTGGACGCGGTCCTGGACGGCCCCCAGCTGGTCGCCTGCCAGACGGCGGTGGAGGGGGTGACGGTGGCCGACGAGGTGGTGGGGTACGTGGTCGACCTGGTGCGGGCGACCCGGCAGAGCGCGCGGGTGCAGGTGGGGGCGAGCCCGCGCGGGAGTCTGGCCCTGCTCAAGCTGTCGCGGGCGCGGGCGGCGCTGCGGGGACGGGACTTCGTGGTCCCCGACGACATCCAGGCGCTGGCCGCGCCGGCCCTCGCCCACCGGCTCACCCTGCGCCCCGAGCTGTGGGTGCAGCGGATCCGGGCCGAGGACGTGGTCCAGGAGTGCTGCGCCCAGGTGCCGGTGCCCCCCACCCTGCCCCCCGAGATGCTGCTGCCGGCCCAGGGCGGGTTCGACCCGACCGCCTCCGTGTGACCGGGATCCGGGCTCTGGGCTGCGCGATGGGGGGCGGCCGGCTCGAGGCCGGCCACCCCCGCCGCCGACCTATCGTCCGACCAGCGCCACGACGTTGCTCGGCGGCGTGCCGTGACTCAGGTTGGGCGCGTCCCCGAAGGGGTACACCTGTCCGCCGGAGGTGGCGATCCAGTAGCCGCCGTCGTCGGCGGTGGCGGCCAGGCCCACCACGTTGTCGACGGTGGGTCCCTGGGTCGCCGGCGATCCCTCCTGGCGGGCTCGACCGTACGGGTAGACGTGGCCGTCACGGGTCACGACCCAGTAGCCCTGCCCGCTGTGGAGGGTGCTGAGCCCGACCACGTCGGTGAGCCGGAGGTGCTGGCTGATCGGCGATCCCTCGAAGCTGGCATTGCCGAACTGGTAGACGTGGCCACTGCCGGTGACCAGCCAGTAGCCGCGCCCGCTCGGGGTTGCGGTCATGGCGACCACGTCGGTGGCGTGGATGCGGCGACTGGGGAAGGAGCCGTAGAAGCCGGCGTTGCCGAACTGGAAGACGTGGCCGCTGCCGGTCGCGAGCCAGTAGCCGCTTCCGTTCGGGGTATCGGCCATGGCCACGACGTCGCCGACGCGGATGTGGCGGCTGGGGAAGGAGCCGAAGAAGCCGGCGTTGCCGAACTGGACCACATGGCCATTGCCGGTCGCGAGCCAGTAGCCCCCAGGACCCGGGACCGGGCTGCTCTGGACGATCGTGAAGACGGCCGCGCGCTGCCGATCGGCCTCGGTGGCGGTGAGCTGGCACGAGCCGGCGCTGCCCGCGGCCGTGTAGACGGTGGAGGCCTGACCCTTGCCGTTGGTGGGAGCCGACGCGGGCGAGAGCGACCCGCAGGTGCCCCCGCTCAGACGGAAGGACACGGTGTCGCCGCTGACGGCTCCAGCCGGGCCGGCAACCGTCGCGGTCACGGCCGCGGTGGAGTGGCCGTCGGGCGGCAGCGTCGCGGGATTGGACGTGAGCGAGATCGCGAACGCGCCCGCTGACTGGGTCAGGGTGGTGGTGCCGGAGCTGTGCTGGGACGCCTCGCTGGCGGTGACGACGCAGCGCTCCGCCACCGAGGACGCGGTGTAGGTGGTGCGGGCTCGACCGAGGCGTCCGGTGCTGGCGGACGTCGGGGAGACGGTGCCGCAGCTGGACGGGGCGACGGTGAAGGTGACGATGTCACCGACGACCGCGCGACCGCCGGCGATGACGGTGGCGGTCACGGCCGACGTCGCCCGCCCGTTGGTCGGCAGGGTCGACGGGCTGGCCACCACTGTGACCACCGCCCGAGCGGACTGGTAGATGGTGACGGACCCCGATCCCCCGGCGGTGGCGTCGGTGGCGGTGACCGTGCAGGTGGCTGCGGTGCTCGAGGCGGTGTAGGTGGTCTTGGCCTGACCGGCACTGTCGGTGTTGACGCTCCGCGAGAGCAGCGCGCCGCAGGCGGCGGGACTGGTCACGAAGTCGACGGTGTCGCCCCGAACCGGGCCGCCGGAGCCGGTGACCGTGGCCGTGACCACGGTCGTCGACGTGCCGTCGGGCGGGAGGGTCGACCGCGCCGTGGTCACGGTGACCCGGTTGCCGGTCTGGCCGATGGTGACGGCATCGGCGGCACCGGTGGCCGACTCCGTCGCGGTGACGGTGCAGGTTCCGGTCACGGTGGCGGCGGTGTAGGTGGTGGCGGCCTCTCCCGCGGCACTGCCAGAGGTGCCAGTCTTGGCACTGGACGGCGACACGGAGCCGCAGGCGGCGACGCCCCTGGGGGTGGTGAACGTGACGGTGTCGCCCCCGACGCGGGTGCCGCTGCTGTCGGTCACGGTGGCCGTGACCTTGGCGGTGGCGGTGCCGTTGGCCACGAGGCTGCCGGGGGCGGCTGTCACCGTCACGGTGTTGGCACCGGCGGCGCTTGCCACCGTGCCGGGGCCGGCGAGGAGCCCGACGAGTGCGACCACAACGGTCGCGGATGGAAGGAGCAGGAGCCGCCAGCGCGACAGCTGGACTCGGCCGTGGTCAGCGTTTGGTCGCCATTGGGACATCATCGACCTCCTCACGCTCGCCGACACGCGCTCGGCAGCGCCGGGGCGCCCGGGTACACCCGCCGCGGCGAAGGGGCGCACTCCGAGGCACCACAGCAGCGTCCGGATGTGGCGCAGTCGTCTGAAATGGAGCGACGCACGGTGCATGGAAGCCCCGGGTGACCGACGACTCCGCAACCCAGGATAGCACGGCTGCCGAACGGGAACCTGAGAGCAGGCTGAGAGCGGACCGTGCAGCAACGTGCGCGAATCGGCCAATGGAGGCTCGCCGAGCAACGGCAGCGCCGGTGCGACGCAGTCGCCCGGCAAGCGCCCGCGCGTTGTCCGATCGCCGCCGCCGCCGCTGACGTCGCCACTCCGATGGCGGCCCACCTGCCGCCCAGGGGCGGCGTTTGGTCCACCTCAGTCGCGGTCAACCTGGCGGATGGTCTCGTCTTCGCCACCACGCGCGTCCGTCGGATCAAGCGCAGTGAGCTGAGCCGAGCGCTCAGCGCGCTCTTGCTCGCGACGTGGCTCCGAAGCGGTCGGCGCAGAGGCATCCGCGCATGACCGTCGCGCACCAATGAGGCGGCGCTTCCCCCGACGCGTGCGGTGCGGCGGTGGTGCACGACCTTCCTGAGCGTGAGCACGTCGTGGGAAAGGTCGTTGACCGCCCTGCGGACCGAGGGGGAGTGCTCCTGACCGTCCGGTCTGACGCTGGACGTCGAGCCGCCCCATGTCCTGGCTGAGGTGATGGCCCACCGCGAAGAGAGGGGCCCGGTGCCGCTTCCGCACGAGTCGCCGCCACCTGAAGGCGCCGGCCGATCGCCGTGACCCCCACCCCCTGCCCGGCGCCGCCGGATCTGCGCCCACGCGTCCGGCACCTCCCCCCCGGCCGATCGCCGGTAAGGGAACCAGGGTCGCCCGCAGGGCCCACAAGGGGCCGCTTTCAGCCGATGTTGACGGTCTGGAACTCGCGCCGGGGACCGCGGCGACCCTGGCGGCCGCCTCGACGCGGGTCCTGGCGTCCCGGTCGACGCGTCGGCCGGTCGGCTCCGTGACCTGCGCGACCCACCGTCCGTGGGTGCGCGGATACACGCTCCCCTCGCGGTTCCCCGACTGCCGGCCGCCGTCCGCCGGCATGCGGCAGGATCCAGCGTCGTCCGTCCGCGACTGCTGTCATCGGGTGGCCAACCTGAGCGCGCCATGTCGATCAGCCTGGCGATTGGACTCGAGACCTGGTGCCCGCACCAGGTCTCGAACCTGGAACCTTGGGATTAAGAGTCCCCTGCTCTACCAATTGAGCTATGCGGGCCGGCCCCACATGCCGGCCGGCCCGGGCCAGGAGGGGCGTACGGCATTCTAAGACGCGGCGAGGTGGGGCGTCGCCACGACACGCCCGGTCGTCTCTCGGACCGAGCCGGACGACTGGGGTCCGATTCCCCTGACCCCAGGGAGCCCGACCTCCTCGGACCGCGGGGGTCCGGGGCTTCTAGGTGCCCGGCGGCACCAGAAGGCTCAACCGGAACGTCGAGCCCATGCCGGGGCGGCTCTCCACGGTCAGCGTCCCACCGTGGGATCGGGCGATCCGGTGGGCGAGGGCCAGCCCGAGGCCGCTCCCCGAGATCGGGGCGGCTCCCGGGAGGCGCACAAAGGGCTCGAAGATGCGTCGCTGGTCGCCGAGGGCGATTCCCGGGCCCCGATCGGTCACCTCCAGATTGACCAGGCTGCCCGCCCGACGCACACCGACCGTCACCGGCCCAGTCGTGGGCGCGTACTTGAGGGCGTTGTCGATGAGGTTCCCCAGGGCGCGGGTGATCAGCGGCTCGTCGAGGCTGAGTCGGGGGATCGGGGGCGGCCCGGAGTCGACGCCGATCTCAAGCGTGATCCCGCGAGCTCCCGCCAGGGCCCCGTAGGTCTCACCCACCTCCCGCACCAGCCGCACCACGTCGACCGGGGTCTGGTGGACGACGACCTCGCGCGGGTCGTCGAGATGGAGCAGGTCGACGAGGTCCCGCACCACCGCGCTGATGTGACGGATCGACCACGCTGCCCGATCGACCGCCGGGCCGAACTCGGGGTCGTGCGGCACCTGGTACTGGGTCAGGACCTCCACCGCCTGCTGGGCGTGGAAGAGAGGACTCTTGAGCTCGTGCGAGAGGGTCGCGATAAGCTCGCGGGCCGACCCCATCGTCCCGATCGGGCCAGGGTCGCGGAGCACGAGGGCGCAGGCATGGATCGGGCTTCCGAGCGCTACCGCGCGGACCAGGGGACGCCACCGGCCGCCAGCAGGCTCGCCGGCGCTCGGATCGGAGGTGGGGCGGTCTGCCGGCGCGTCCCCGGCAACCTCCTCGGGGGCGGGAGCGGCGAAGCGCGCGGGCGCCTCCGGCCCGGGCGGCCGCTCGACCCGGGCCGGTCGCGCGCGGCGGCGCAGCGGACCGCGCACCTGATCGCGGGTGTCGAGCTCGACCATTCCAATTGCGCGGTCGCTCCCCCGAAGCCCATCGCGGGCCAGCCGAACGAGGCCCGGGACCCTGAGGTGACCTGACGGGTCGCACAGGACGCTCAGCGGCATCCGCCGCGCCAGCGCCGGATTGCAGCTCAGGACGCGCAGCGAAGGGTCCAGCAGCAGGACACCGTCGTCAAGGGCGGCGACCAGTCCGACCGACAGAGCGCCCAGTCGCCGGTGACCAGCCGAGGGTTCGGCCACGTTCGATCCGTCGAGCGGCGGCCGGGACTGGGCGCCCGAGGGCTGGGTGATCACGTCACCACCTCGAACTTGTATCCGATCCCGCGAACGGTGTGGATGAAGCGCGGTGCTCCGGGCGGCTCACCGAGAAGGCGGCGCAGCTCGGCCACGGCATTGTCCACTGCTCGGTTGTAGACGTCGGAGTCCACCCCCCACACCTGATACACGATCTGTTCCTTGCGGAGCACCTGCCCCGGTTGCCCGGCGAGGAGGTGGAGAAGTAGGAAGAGACGTCGCGGAAGGGCCACCGGGTGCCCGTCCACGACGCAGGTCCAGCTCCCGGAGTCGATGGTGAGTCCCGGATGGTCGAAGCGGGTGGGTCGACCACCCTGCCGCTGAAGGAGCCGACGGACGGCCGCTCGGAGGATGCCGGGATCCTCCGACTTGTCGACGTATATGTCGACTCCAGCGTCGTACCCAGCCATCCGATCGATGGCGTCACCCCGCGCGCTCAACATCACGACCGGAACCGTGCTCCCCTGCTGGCGGAGGCGGCGGACCATCTCCAAGCCGCTCAGGGTGGGCATCGCCCAGTCCACCACCAGACAGTCGGGCTGCGAGGCGGTCATCGCGGCGAGGGCATCGGACCCGCTCTGCACGCCCTTGACGGCGTAGCCCTCGGGCCGGAGCAGCGCGGCCACGGTCTCGGCGACCCGAGGATCGTCGTCGACGACGAGGACCAGTGGCACTGGGATCCGGGGCACGTCCTCTCCTGCGCCTGCCTTCGGGCCGGGGCCCCGGGTAGGCGGCCCCAGGGTACGGCAGCCGCCGGACTGCACAAACCGTGCAGTCCGGCGGCGGCGTCCGGGAGGGGCGGCGGACGAACCCGGGAGCGCCGGCGGCGAGCTCGGGGACGCCGGCCCCGACTCACGGGCAAGACTCGTGCCCTGGGAAGGAGAGCCCGGCGGGCGGGGGCCGTCCTCCGGGCCAAGCAGGGAGGATCGGTTGTGGACTTCGCCGTGCGGGTCGAACGCCTTCGCGCCAGGGACCCCGAGGCGGTCGCCTGGATGTTCGCCACCTTCCGTCACGATGTAGCGCGCTGCTTCGGACACCGCTCGCCGGAGGACCAAGCCGACCTGGTCCAGGACGTCTTCGCAACCGCGATCGTGCGGCTGCCCACCTTCGGGGGGGACCAGGAGGTGGTGCTGCGAGCGTGGCTGCGCCGGATCGCGTTTCACCGCTGGCACCACCGGTGGGAGGCGGACCGCGTTCGAGCCCGGCACGCCGGGCCCGGGCTGGACGCGCTGCTGGCCCTCAATCCCAATCATCCAGCTCTGGTCGCGGAGCAGACGGCGCCGGATGCCCTGGTACTCGAACGGCGGGTGGTGGAGGGACTCCTGGGCAGACTGACCGCACGGCAGGCCCTGGTCATGCGGGCGCACGTCCTGGAGGGTCGAACCACGGCGGAGATCGCATCCCAGGCCGGCATGACCTGCGAGGGCGTGCGCGGGCTCTACAAGCGCGGCCTCGCCCGACTGCGCGGGGACGCGACCGCACTCCGTCTGCTGGAGGCCGCATGAGGGCCGCCCCGCCCGCGGCGCCGCCCGCGGACATCCGCTTACGGCAAGGTAACCCGTGACCACCGCGTGTCCGGCGGCGACCGCTGCCGCCGCGATCACCCCCCGCCGACGAACTCGCTCCGCCGTCCGTGCCCGGCAGCGCGACCCCGGGCACCCTCGGCTGGAACGGCCACGAGGTGTCGGTCGTCTCGTCGCAAGCCGGGAGCGCAGCGCTGGTCACGGGGACGGCCAGCGTCAACAATGGCGCGGGGACGGCTGGACGGAGGTCGGCATGGAAACCGGCATCGCGGTCCGCTGGCTGCGGTGCGGGTGCACGCGCGGCCGCTCGGGACGGTGACGGTGCGGGCGTGGGCCGCCGTGGCGGCCGCTGCCGCGACGTTCGTGGCCGCCTTGTCCGGAATCCTCTACCTGGGGGCCCGGGCCGAGGCTGGCGAGGTGCGGGTGCTGGTCACCGCCCACCCCCTCCCGGCCGGCACGATCCTGAGCGCGACCACGCAGGACCTCAACCCCCAGGGTGAGTTGGTGCGGGTCGGCACCGCCGCGTCGGCCGCGGACGTCATCCCGCAGCGCGACTACGCGAAGGTGGCCGGCGCCGTGACGTTGGTCGATCTGCGCGCGGGTGAGCTGCTGCTCTGGCACGACCTCGCCCGCCGCGGCAGCGGCACGGGCCGCCTGGTCACGCTCCGCTTGGCAGAGCTCCCGGCGGGGCTGGCGGCCGGTGGACGCGTAGACCTCTTCGCCGTATCGGGGACCCAGACGGGGCTGGTGGTCCCCAGCGCCGACCTCTGCCGCGCGTCGGCGAGCGCTGGCTGCGTCGTCCCGCTGGCCTCGAGCGTGCTGGTGGACGGGGTGAATCCGGCCGCGCAGACAATCGAGATCAGCGCTCCGCCATCGCTGGTGAGCCAGTGGCTGTTCATGGAAGCGACCCAGTTGCTGTGGGCGGTCCCCGCCGGGACCGCCGTCTGCCCCGGCGCCGAGGCGGCGGTGTCCGATCCGGCAGTGGCCCTGGCGGCGATCCAGCGCCATGCCGACCGGTCCGCCCTCCACGCCTGCGTGGCACCGCCCCTGGCCCGAGTCACCCAGACCGCCCGAGGCAGGGGACGTCAGCGGCCTGGCCACACCCGCTCGGGCGGATGAGCCGAGGCGCGACCGGATGACCTGGCCCATGCGGCTCGGACGCGCTACCGGCTGGCGTCCCGCCGAGCGCGGCCCGGCCGACCACTCGACGGCGGCCCCGGAGGGATCGACCGACGAGACCGGCTGGGAGTCGACCGCGATCGCCGTCACTGGCCCACCCGGGGCGCCGGGGCGGAGCTTTGTCGCCATCAACCTGGCGGCGACCTTGGCCGAGCAGAGTCCCACCGTCCTCATCGATGCGGATCCGGTGCTGGGAACACTGAGCACGCAGCTGGACCTCGATCCGGAGCGATCGCTGTGGTTCCTCGCCCACGAGGCGCTCCTACGCCCGCTCGATGGGGAGCTGGTCTCGCGCCACGTGCAGCGCTCCGGTGGGCTCGACGTCCTCACCGGGCTGGACGACCCCGGCGAGACCGGAGCCTGCACGCCTGAGCTGGTGGGGGCGATCGTCGCGGAGCTGCGGGCGACCCACCGCTGGCTGGTCGTGGATGCCGGGGCCCTGATCGGGGCCTTCACCGCGGCGGTGGTGGGGCACTGCGATGGTGTTCTCTGGACGGTGACGGCCACCGAGGTGGGATCGGTGTCATTCGACCGGACCCTGGGCGGACGGGCGGCAACCGGACTGACCAACGATCGGTGGGAGGGAATCGTCTGCAACCGCTGGGGGCGGACCTCGCTGCCCCACGCGGCCGCCGACCTCGAGGCTGCCTACGGGCTGCCGGTCCTGGCCCGGATTCCCCTGGACCCGGGCCCCGCCCTGCGCGCAGAGACCAGACACCGGCCGATGGTGACCGCGGGGGGGCCGCGCCGAGGCTTCACCGAGCTGGCCCGCGCGGTCGCCCGGGCCGCCGCGCCGGACCGGCCAACGACCGGCGCGTGGCAGACGCCCCTGATGACGCCGGCGGCGGTGACCCTGGCCACTCGAACATGATCGACACGACCGTTGATGCTCTGGTTGGCGCGCCGGACCCTTCCGACGCTGCGCCTGGTGCTGGCCTGACCCGCCCCGCCGAGCATGCCGAGCGGCTGGTGCTCGCGGCGGTGCAGTCGGAGATCACCGCAGCACTGGGGCGCCGTGCCGGCACCCGGCTGGTGGCCCAGGACCGGTCCTGGATCCGCGAACTCGTCGACGAGCAGCTCCGCCAGTACCACTCGCGGGCCCCGCTCGAGGGGCTGCCGGTCCTTTCGCGCGTCGAGTATCGGACCCTCGGTCGCCGGGTCTTCGCCCGGGTCACGCCCCTCGGTCCCCTCGGGGAACTGCTCGCCGACCCGGAGGTCGAGGAGATCTTGGTGAACGGGCCGAAGGAGGTGCTGGTGGTGCGTGACGGCCGGCAGATGGCCGCCGGGATCGAGTTCGACGACGAGGAGCAGCTCGTCGATCTGGTCCAGCAGCACCTCGACCACGGGTCCACCCACTTCGATCGTGCCAGCCCGATGGTGACCGCCACCCTGGAGGACGGCTCCCGCATGAATGCGGTGCTGCCTCCGGTGGCCGCGCCCTTGGCGATCACGATCCGCAAGCATCACCTCGCCCGCTTCACCACCCTCGACGATCTCGTCGCAGCCGGGGGGATGCCCTGGGAGCTGATGATCCTGCTCCGTGCGGCGGTGCGGGGGCGACTCAACATCGTCATCTCGGGAGGGACCGGAAGCGGCAAGACCACCCTCCTGCGGGTGCTGATCAACGAGATCCCGGCCAACGAGCGGGTGATCACCATCGAGGACCAGCGCGAGCTCCACGTCCGCACCCGCGAGGGCGGGCGTCCGAACTGCATCTCGCTAGAGGCACGCGAGGCGAACGTCGAGGGCCAGGGGGCGATCACCATCCAGCAGTTGGTCCGCAACGCCCTCCGGCAGCGGCCGGACCGGATCTTTGTCGGCGAGTCGCGCGGTCCGGAGGCGCTTGACGTCATCGATGCGATGGGCACCGGCCATGACGGGAGCGGCACCACCCTGCATGCCAACAGCGTGCGTGACACGGTCCATCGCCTCAACACCCTGATCCGGAGGCACCCGGCCCAAGCTCGGGCCGATCCGGCGGCGATCGCCCACGAGGTCGCCGCCAAGGTCGACCTCGTGATCCACCTCCGCCGCCACCGGGACCCCACCGGACGGGACCGGCGTCTGGTCGACCAGGTGGCGCTCGTCACCGGGGCGGTGGAATGCGGGTGGCCGGTCGTGGAGGAGGTGTGCCGCCACGACCGCGGCCGCGGCCGCTGGCGTTGGAGGCGGCTCCGTCTCGATGACCTCCCCGCCAAGGTCGGTGACAAGCTCCGGACCGCCGACGTCGATCTCGACGCCCTCGCTCGTCACCTGTCCGACCCGGCACTCGCCCTCTGATCGGGGACATCGGCGCTCGTGTCCCCCCTCACCATCACCGCAGCGCTCACCGTGGGGTTGGGGGCCGCCGCCGCCGTCGGCCTTCTGGTTGGCACGGCCGGCCGCCGAGGCCGGCGTCGGTCCCGGCCGCCGAGCCATGACCACCCCGCGCAGCCCCAGCGCCGGCGGCCACGGTCGGTCGCCGCCGCCGCGGTCGGCGCGGCGGTGGGATGGATCACCGGGGTGGCGGTGGGCTTGCCGGTCCTCGGCGTGGCCCTCGGGATCGCCGCCGCCGCCGGCTGGATGGCGATCGGGGGGCTGCGGTGGACGCGCGCCCGACGTGCACGCCGACTTGCGCTGGGCGAGGCGATCGAGTTGCTCGTCCAGCTGCTCCCCACCGGACAGGGGGTGCGGCAGAGTCTCGAGGTGCTGGCCGAGCGGGGGCCGGTGGTGCTGCGTCCCGAGGTCGGCCGCCTGGTGGAGCGCACGCGGCTGGTGTCGTTCGACACGGCCGTGCGCGAGACCGAGACCCGCCTCGACGATCCCCTTGGCAGCCTCCTCGCGGTCGCCCTCATCGTCGGCAACCGCTCCGGCGGGCAGCTGGTCCCCCTCTTCCAGGAGCTGGGACGAGCCGCCCGCGCCACTGAGCTGGTCCGCGGCCAGGTCGCCGCCGAGCAGGCCCAGGGGCGGTACGGGGCGGGAGTGATCTGCTGCATGCCGGTGGCGGTTCTGCTGGTGCTGCGACTGGTCAATCCCGTCTATCTCGCCCCCTACGCCACCACCGAGGGACAGGTCGTCCTCGGAGGGATCGCCTTGGTGATGGGCCTCGGGTATGTGTGGATGCGCCGGATCCTGCGTCTGCCGGAGCCGGACCGCCTTCCCATCCGCGTCGCCGATCCCGCCGGCTCGGCCCCGGAGCGCCAACCTGGCGCACCCCGCGGCCGTGGCCCCCGGGTGGCGAATCACCGGGGCCGAGATGACCGGCGAGCGCCGACCGGACGGCGCCCAGCCCCGGCGGCGATCGGGCGAGCCTGGTTCGGGCGCCGCTGGCCCCCCGGCCGGCGGGGCGACGCGACGCCCGTGGTGCCGAAGGGTCGAGCCGTCGCATCGGCGCCCCCGTCGGCTGGGCAGACGTCGGCCTCGCCCCCGCAGCCACGCCGCGCGCTCGCGCCCACGGCGGCGCTCCCCCTGCCCCCGCCGCCGCCGCCGCCGCGGCACGAGGACGATCCATGACCATCGCGGCGCTGCCGGCGCTCCCTGCGGGCGCGTGGCTCAGCCTGGCGGCGGCCGCCACCCTCGCCGCCATTGCCGCGACCGGCGCCGCATGTCTGCCCCGTCGACCGCGGCTGGCCCGCTGGCTGGCGCACCGCCGCCGGGCGGGGCTGCGTCCCCCATCGCGGCGTGGTCACGCGCGCGGGCGCGGTCGAGGGGCAGCCGCTCGCTGGTGGCCGGCCAGGTTGCCACCCCCGCCATGGTCCGAGGCGCTCCGGACCGTCTGGTTGGCGCGCGGACCGGGGGCCCGGCTGCAGCGGCGGATGCGGCAGGCGGGGGTGGCGATCCATCCTGGCGCCGCTGCCGGCGCGGTGGCGGGTGGTGCGGCGGCGGTGGCGGCGGTGCTGGTCGCCGTCGCCGCCCTCGGCTGGGCGGTCTTCCCGCTCCCGGTGGCCGTCGCCGCGGTGGCCGCCGTGCCCGGGCTGGCGGCCGCCGAGTTGGTGCAGCGCGGCCGGCGCCGCCGCCGGACGGTCCTCGGCCAGCTTCCCATCCTGGCCGACCTCATGGTGCTGGAGCAGACCGGCGGTGGCATCGGGTTCCGGCGAGCGCTGGAGGAGGTCGTGACCCAAGTGGGCGGGCTGGCGAGTGACTCTCTGCTGGACTGCCTGACCCAGAGTGCCCTCACCGGCGGCGCTCACCTCGACGAGCGCATCGACGCCCTCGCCACCGAGTTGAGCCTGTCGCCCTTGGCCTCGCTCGCCACCGTGGCGCGGCTCCAGCGCACGGAGGGCGCGGCCGTCGGCCCGGTGCTCCGGCAGCTCGCGGCCACCCTGCGCGACCAGCAGCGTGACGCCCTGCTGGCGGCGGGAAAGCGGCAGGTGGTCCAGATGCTGCTGCCGACCGGGCTCTGCATCCTGCTCCCGTTCATCGCGCTGGTGCTGTACCCGGCGCTCGCGCGGTTGCTGGGAGCGCTGGCGTGAGTGCCCGGCGCGGACCGTCCCGGCCCGCCCGCGTACGCGGGGCGTCGGGCCAGACGATGGTCGAGTTCGCCCTCGCCGCCAGTCTGTTCCTGCTGCTCGTGATGGGCCTGCTCCAGGTGGCCCTGCTGGCCCTCGCCGACGCCGGCGCCGACGCCGACGTCCTGGAGGGGGCGAGGCTCGCCTCCGGGTCGGTGGCGGCGGCCTATCCGCTGGCGGATCTCGGCTCCGGCCGCGCGGAGCTGGCCCAGCTTCTCCCGATGGCGCTGTTCGGCAGCCGGATCGTCACGGCATGTCCCGGATGCGGTCTGCCGCTGACCTGCACGCGCTACCGGGACGGCAAGGCGGTGCCGTCCAGCGCCCGGCCGTGTCGACCGGGGCCCCTGCCGGGCGGCGCCGGCGGCGGCTTCGGGCCGGCGCCGGCGGAGCTGGATGGACCGCAGGATCCAGCCTGCACGACGGGCACCTGCTTCGGGGTGGGAGCCGCGATGCGGAGCTGCCGCCTGCCGGCGCCGCCCGGGGTCATTCACGTGTGCCTCACCTACGCCGACTGGCCCGCCACCGCGGTCGATGTCTGGGTCCGGGGATCGCTTCGTCCGCTGGTGCCGATGCCGTTCGGCCTGGGTCGGGACCGGCTCCCCATCGATGCCCACATCCGCCTGCAGGTGGAGCAGCTCACCGCATGAGGATGGCGAGGCGGCCGCGGCAGCGAGCGCTCGCCGGCCAAGCGTTCGTCGAACTCGCGCTGGTCGCCCCCCTGGTGGCCCTGCTGGTGGTCGGCATGGTCGCGGTGGTGCAGCTGACCCGCACCCAGGTCGCCCTCGATGCGGCGGCGGAGGCCGCGGCGCTGGTCGCCGCACGAGCTCCAGACGCCACCGCCGCTTGCGCGGATGGTCACCGGCAGCTGGCGCAGGTGGTGGAGGCCAGCCGGCCCCTGGCCGGGGTCCGCTTCCGGGACGGGCTCGCCGGCGGCTGTGTCGGCAGCGTCCCCGACGCCTCCGCGCTCGCCCTGAGCCGCACCGGTGGCGCCGACGCCATCTGGTTCGGGCGCCGGCCCGGACGCGCCTTCTGCCGTATCGGCGGCGCCGGCCCCGGCACCGGCGGAGCCGACCCCGGCGACGTCCGGGTGGTGTTGGCCGTGCAACCCCGGCTGGGGTGGTTGCCCGGCGGCGGCGCCTGGCTGCCCCTGCGTCTCACCGCGGACGCGGTGGCGAAGATCGACGCCTTCCGCAGCCGTGACGTCGCCGTCACCACCGAGGGAGACGCGTGCTGACGCGGGCCGTGGGACCGCGGCCGGGACGCAGCGCGGGCCAGTTGATCCCCGCCTTCGCCATCCTCCTCGGGCTGGTGCTCCTGCCGATCGCCGGCCTGGCGGTCGATGGCGCCGGGGTGCTGGACGCCCACGCCCAGCTCGCCGGCCTCGCCGCCGCCGCGGCCGAGGGCGGAGCTGGCGCCCTGGACGTCCGGGAGCTGGAGGCGACCGGCATCTTCCAGCTCTGCACCGGTCCCGTCGACCCAACCGGCTGCGGCAACGAGGTGGGGTCGGCGGACCTGGTGCTGGCGCGGGTCGTCGCCGCAGCGGGTCTCGGTCCCTGCCACCCGCTGGCGGGATCGCCGCCGGGCAACCTGTGGGAGAGCGGCCCCGGCCCCGTCCCGCCGGTCGCGGTCGGACGTGGGTGCGCCTACACCTTCCTCTCCGGCTGCGCCAGCGGCTTGGGCGCTCGGGCCGCGCCGACCTACGCCCCGGCGGCTCCGGTCGAGGTGCGCGTCTACCTGTGGCGGCCGGTGGCCCTGCATCTGCTCGCGCTGCTCGGGCTCCGATCGGTGGAGGTGGCCGGGTCGGGGATCGCCCGACTCGCTCACGGGTTCGGGTCCAGCCTCCTCGGCGCCCCCACCCCGTCGACCGCAGTGGTGTGCTCGTGATCGAGGCCGGCCCGCCCCAGCGCGCAGCCCGCCCGCGCGGGGAACCGGTCCGGTCCGCTGCCGCGGCGCCGCTGCCGGTCCCCGACCGCCCCGTCGCCAGGGAGCCGGCGCCCCGCCCCGGCCGGCCCCAGCCCGGCGCGCCTTTGGTCGGCTGCCATCCGCTCCTCCTGGCGGCCGACACCATCGAGCCGGTGCGCGATCCCCCGCGCCGGTGGGTGGGGCGAGAGGCCCCGAGCCCCGCCAGCACGGTGGTCGGAGCGGTGCGGGTCGCCGGCGCGCGGCTCCGTGGCCGCATCCTGTCTGCGCGCGGCTCCGGCCGCCGACACCGAGGGGGAACGACCGACGCGTCGCCGGGGGTGGTGAGCCCACGCCCCGGACGGCCCCTCATCGTCGCGGTCGGAAGCGGACGAGGGGGCAGCGGCCGCTCCACGGTCGCCCACGGGCTCGCCGCCCGCCTCGCCACCGATGGCACCCTCGGTCCGGTCGTGCTCGTCGACGGCGACCTGGACGTCCCGGACCTGGACCTTCGCCTGCGCGCCGACACGCAGCCCACCCTGGCCGACCTGCTCGACGCGCTGCCCGAGATCGCCGCTGGCGAGGGTGACGTGGACCAGTACCTGGCGCGGGGACCGGCGTCGGGATTGCGGGTGCTGTTGGCACCCCCCTCGCGCCGCTACCGCGACGGGATCGGTCCCGAGCACCTCGAC
This sequence comes from Candidatus Micrarchaeia archaeon, assembly GCA_035533215.1. Lineage (GTDB taxonomy): Bacteria > Chloroflexota > Dormibacteria > Aeolococcales > Bog-877 > DAHUZL01. Next base: position 59,378 of record DATLUG010000031.1, read on the forward strand.
TACGTGCTCACCTACCTCCTCGCCCCGGCCTTCGCCGTGGTGGTGGTCGACCTCGGTCGCGGGTCGCCGCTCGCGGCCGCGGCGGATCCGCGGCAGGGCATCGGCTTTTGGCTGCAGCGCGCGGACATCGTGCTGGTGCCCTTCCGAGGTGATCCGAGCGGCCTGCGCGACGCCCAGCGGTACCGACTCGAGTGCGCCCGGCTGGGCGTCGCCGCGGAGGCGGTCTGGCCGGTCCTCAACGGCTATCGTCCTCGACTGCTGCGCATCAGCCGACTGGAGGCGCAGGTGCGCGAGGTGGCGTGCTACCTGTTGCCGTGGGCGCCGGATGCGGCACTGCGGGCACAGGTCGACGGCCGGCCGCTCAGCTGCACCGACCCGGCGATGCGGACCGCCTATACGCGCCTCGCCAGCGCGCTGCACGCCTGGGCGCTTCGGACCACGGCGGGCGAGCGCTGACGGTGCCCGCGTGGCTCCGCCGCCGACCGGGGCCCGGGGTGACGGCGGCGCGTCTTCGGGAGCTGGTCGACGGCCTGGAACGGGCCTGCGCCTCCGGCGATCGGGCCGCCCTCCGCGCATGCACGACGGGTCCGGCCCGGGTCCGCCTGCTGGAGCACCTGGACCGGATCGAGAGCGTGGGGGCGGCCTGGGAACCCGCTCGGGCCGAGCTCTGCTGGGCACGGGGCTCGGGTCCGACCGAGCCGGGCGGGATGGGCGTTGGGGGGCCGACCGTCTGGCTGCGCCTGCGTTTCCGGGACCGTTCGCGCCTGCAGGCGGGGCGTCGCCGACTCCGCGCCGACGACCGGCTGCACCACCTCCGAGCCCTGGTCGAGATCGGTCCCGGGCCGTGGCGGCTGGTGCGGCTGGTGGTGGACGGGGACGGGGACCTGTGACGGTGCCGACCCCGGAGCGGGTCGTCGGGCCGGACCTGCGACCGTCGGCGCCGGCGAGCGCACACGGCTGCGGGAGAGGTCCGGGGCCCCGTCGCCCCCGCCGCGGCCCAGCGCCGCCAGCCGCCCGGTTGGATCGGCCGAGGCGGCTCGGGCCCTTTCACGAGGCGTGGCGGGCCCGTGGCTCAGCGAAGTGAGCGCACCGCCGGCCGGGTCCCCGCCACGAGGAGCACCAGTCCGGCCGCCACCGCGCCGCCGGCGATCGCGTCGAACAGCGGCACCACCCGGCTGAGCAGGGCATAGAGGAGGGTGCCGAACGGCGTCACGCCCCAGATCAGCGAGTAGCAGGCGAGGACCCGGCCCCGCAGGCGTGCCGGGGTCTCGCTCTGGAGGGCGCTGAGGCTGGCGGTGTTGAGGGCCACGAAGGCGAGGCTCACCCCCATCAGCGCGGGGAAGGCGACCTGCGCCGTGGTGGCCCGGGTCACGGTGACGAGGGCCGCCGTGTACAGGGGGGCGGCGCCGATCAGCAGCCGTCCGCGCGGGAGCCGTCGGCTGAGGCCGGTGATGGCGATTCCACCTGCCAGGGCCCCGATCCCGCCCATCGTGTACAGGAGACCGAGGAGCTGGCCCCCGCCGTGGAGCTGGTCGCGGGCGAGCACCGGGAGGTAGGGCATGTAGCCCACGCCGAGGATGGCCAGCGCCCCCATCGCGATCAGGATCCAGCGGGTGCGGGGATCACGTGCGGCCCATCGGAGCCCCTCCCCGAGGTCCTGGAGGGCGGTGTGGCCGTCCGCCGGTCGCGTCGTCCGGGGGACGCCCCGCAGGCCCAGGACCACCACCGCCAGGAACGGCAGCGCCAAGGCGCCCATCGCTCCGAAGCAGGCGGCCGGCCCGACGAACCCGATGAGGATGCCGGCCAGGCTCGGTCCCACGATCCGGGTAGCGCTGGAGGCGGTCGAGGTGAGGGCCGCCGTGCCGAGGAGCTGCTCCTCGCGCACGAGGTCGGCGACCAGGGCCTGGCGGCTGGGCACGTCGACCGCGTCGGCGCTGCCGAAGGCGGCGGCGGCCAGGACCAGGACCAGGAGGCCGGCGTGGCCGGTGACGACTGCGGCCGTGAGGCCGAAGGCGGTGGCGGCCATCGCGGTGGTGGTGGCCATCAGGACGTGGCGCCGCGAGGCGCGGTCGGCGAGCACCCCGGCCGGCAGACCCAGCACCAGGGCGGGCAGCCCATCGGCGGCCCCGACCAGGCCGACCGCGGGCACCGAGTGGGTGAGCGAGAAGGTGAGGTAGCCGAGTGCGACCAGCTGCATCCACTTGCCGAGGAGCAGGGGCCAGAGGCCGAGCCAGAACCGTCGGAACGCTGGCACCCGCAGGGGGTCGGGCACGACCCGCGTCCAGCCGCGCCGCGGCCGGACGCCCGCGGCGGCGGCGTCCGCCGGCATGGTGGGCGGAGCCGAGGGTCCCGGTGCGGCGCCGATCCCGGCGGCGGACTCCGAGGCGGGAACCTTCATCGGCGCATGGTCCAGCGCGGCGTGTTCAGGCCTCCGTCCCGCCGCCGGCGGGTTGCGGTGCGGGAGGAATGCCCCCAGCCCGCCATCCTCGCCCATCCGCGGTCCAGCGCGCGTCGGGCGGGCTGCGCCGCGACCGACAGGAGGGGATGGTGCGGGAGTCGGTCTGGCGGGACGGGGCGGCGGGTGACCTGCTCCTCATGGGCCGGCTTGGCCGCGAATGGGGGGGCGCCGGGACCGGTTGAGCCACCCCGCCGCCGGCGCCGGCCGCGGGGCCGGGACCCGCGCTGCCGCGCGGGTGGCCGGGGCTGGAGGGGCCTGGCGACCGCCCGCTCAGCGGGCCTCCGCCTCACATGCAGCAGGAGTCGCGGGTGCCGCAGCGCGGGCAGCGGTAGTGGGCGTGCTCGGGGACCATCTCGACCTCGCACCGTGGGCAGCGGGTCGCCAGCGGGTGGGCGGCCCGGGCTGCCCCGCCCGGGGCCCGCGCCGCGCCCTTCCCGGGAACCTCCCGACCGTCGGAGGCTGGGGCGCGCGGCATCATGGCTCGAGGTTACCGTCCGCGGGCGCCGCCCGCGGCGGGGATGACGCCGCGCCGCCGCGGCTCGGCCGCGGGGGGCGGCGCCGTCTCGACGGCGGCGGCCTCCAGGACCACGGTGAACCGCGCCGCCACCCGGCGCAGGCCGCAGAGGACGGGCAGGCCGAAGGCCGCCACCATCAGGGCGTTGCCGACGGCGCGCAGGCTGTCGTAGGCGAGCGAGGTGGCCAGGTAGAAGCGCAGGAAGTGGGTTGCGGCCACCATCGGGGCGAGACCGGGGCTCCACCCCAGCTGCGGCGCGGCCCGGAAGAAGGTCCAGTCCCACACGTCGAGGAGCGCCCCGAAGGCGAGCCCGCTGACGGCCCCCACCGCGCCCAGGAGGATCAGGTCCGGTCGCCCGGGGCGGCCGTGCCGGCGCGCCAGCCCGGCCAGCCCCGCGCCCGCGCCGACCCAGCCCGCGGCCAGCATCTGATAGGGCAGCCAGGGTCCGACCCCGCCGGTGACCACGGCGGAGACCAGCAGGGAGAGGGTCCCGCAGGCGAAGCCGAAGCTGGGGCCGAGCACGTAGCCACCGCAGAGGATCCCGAAGAAGGTGGGGCTGAAGCCGCCGATCCCGGTCACCACCGCGGCCCGCATGGCGGCGTCGATGGTGCTGATCGTCACCAGCAGGGCCAGCCGGCGGCTGTCCAGCCGGCGCTGACCCACCTCCACCAGGAGCAGCACCAGGGTGGTCCCCACGGCGAGGGCGAGGGCCGGGGTGGAGGCCGGGAGGCCGAGGCCGGTGAACGGCCAGAGGAAGAGCCCGAGCCCGGCGAGGGAGACCAGCAGCAGGGTCATGCCGGCCGCCCCGCCTCCAGCCGGCCGCTCCGGACGACGAGGAGGCGGTCGGCCAGCTCGTCGGCCAGCTCGGCATCGCTGGTGGCGACCACGATCGCGGCGCCGCCTGTGGCCAGTCGGTCGATCACCCGCCCCAAGGCGCCCCGCGCCCACGCGTCCATCCCCCGGGTCGGCTCGTCGAGGAGGATCAGCTCCGGCTCGCCGGCCAGGACCGCGGCGAGCGCCGCCCGCTGCCGCTCGCCGACGCTGCAGTCGCGGGGGTCGCGGTCCCCGAGGCCGCCGAGCCCGAGCTCGTCGAGGAGGGGGCGGAGGGGAGCGCTGCGGCCCAGCCAGCGCTGGGTCTGGAGGAGCTCGGCCCGCAGCGTCGGGAGGTGGAGGAGGGCGCCGGGATCCTGGGGAAGGTAGGCGGCGCGAACGGGCCGGCGCTCGACCGAGCCGGTCAGCGGCGAAAGGAAGCCTGCAAGGGTGCGCAGCAGGGTGGTCTTGCCACTGCCGTTGGGCCCGGTGCAGGCGAGGACCTCCCCGCGGACTCCGTGGAGGCGCCCCGTCTCGAGGACCGGGTCGCGGTGGCCGACCGTCAGCCCGTCAGTGGACCAGAGGACCTCGCCATGGTCCGCCGGTGGCTGCCGGCACCGACGGTGGCCCCGGCGTGGCGGCGGCGTGGGCGCGGTGAGACGGCCGTTGGCGAGCTGGAGGGTCACCGCGCCCCGCATCCGCATCCGCTCGGGATGATGCTCCGCCAGCACCAGCGCGATGCCGCGGTCGAGGCAGCCGGCCAGCGCGTCCGCGAGCGCCCTGGCCCCGGCCGGGTCCAGCTGCGAGCTGGGCTCGTCCAGCACGATCGCCCGCGGTGCCAGGGCCAGGACCCCCGCCAGCGCCACCCGCTGCCGTTCGCCACCGGAGAGGGTGGCCACCCGACGGTCGCGGAGGTGACCGATGGCGAGGGCGTGCAGGGCGCCCGCCACCCGCTCGCGGATCATCGGGGCCGGCACGGCCTGGTTCTCCAGGCCGAAGGCGACGTCGGCGGCGACACGGGCCAGGACCAGCTGGGTCTCGGGCTCCTGGAACACCATCCCCACGGCCCGGGCGAGGGTCCGGGTCGGTGTCCGCAGTGCGTCCCGGCCCAGGACGGTCACGTGGCCGCGCGCCCGACCCCCGTGGAAATGGGGGACCAGCCCGTTCAGGGTGCGCAGCACCGTCGTCTTGCCGGACCCCGAGTCGCCCGCCAGGATGACCGCGTCGTGGTCCAGCGTGAGGGTGACGTCGTCCACCGCGGGCCGCTCGGTCCCGGGGTACCAGTAGCTGAAGCGCTCCAGGCTGGCGATCGCGCCGGCGTCGGTCACGCCGCCGCCGCCGGGAGGACGAGGACGGCGCAGGCGGCGAGCAGCAGCGGCGAGGCCGCCGGCGCCGTCGGCGTCGGGTACGGGTACCATCCCGGATTGCCGCCGGTGAGCGCGGCCGCCGCGAACAGGCCGAGGGCGAGCACGGCGCAGCATCCGAGCACGGTGTCGCCCACGCCCCAGTGCCGCTCCCGGTACGCGCTGCGGCGACCCGCACCGTATCCGCGGGCCTCCATCGCCTCCGCCAGCTGCAGCGACCCCTCGATGGCGGTGAGGACGGCCGGCACCACCACCGCCGCCCAGGAGCGCAGCCCCCGCGGCCGCCAGCCCCGCATCGCCTGGGCCTCGCGGATGGCGGTGACGCCCTGGGCCAGCCGGGGGGCGAGGGTGAGCGCCGCCCCCAGCGCCGCGCCGGTGTGCCGCAGCGGGCCCGGGAGGGCCCCGGCGAGGGCCTCCGGCTCCACCAGCCGGGCCAGGGTGAGCGCGGCGACGAGGCAGGCGCTCAGCCCCAGCGCGATGTCGATCCCGAACAGGAGCGCCTCGGCGGTGAGCGGGCCGCCGACGCCCGGGAGCCACCCGGGGAGGGAGACGACGACGTCGGCTCCGGTGTGGCTCAGGAGGGTGTTGAGGACAATGGTGCCGGCCGCCGCCGCCCCGACCAGGACGAGCGGCCGACGCAGCCCGGCGTGGCGCCCTCGCCCGCGGGCGAGGAGGAGGAGCGCCGCGGCGAGCGCCAGGACGCGGACGACGGGGTCGTCGCTGCCGAGGACGACGAGGACGACCGCCGCCACCCAGGCCCCCAGCGCGCGCGGATCGGGACCCGTCTGCTCGGTCACCGCACCCTGGGCAGCGGCGGCGGAGCCGCTCGGCCCTTGGCCGGGACGTAGCGCCACCCGAGCGCCTCCCCGGCCTCCAGGTGGACCGCCTGGATCCCGGTGCTGGCGGCTCGGAAGAGCCCGTGCGCGGGGGCCACGAAGAGGGCCCAGTACGGCCGGCCGGTGCTGAAGCAGTGGGTGTACGCGGGGGGGACGCGATCGAGCTGGCAGACGGCGTCGCCGAAGCTGAAGTGCTGGAGCGCGATCTCCACCCCGCTGCGCCGCATCACCGCCTCGCCGCTGGCGCCGGTGCGGGCCACCACGACGCAGCGATCGAGGACCCGGTGGGTCGACACCTCGACCACGACCGTCACGTGCGGGGCGGAGACGGTGGCGCACCGGGCGGTCTGGTGCGGGTGGGGGGCCGCCCGGCCGCACCCCGCGAGTCCGAGCGCGACCAGGGCCAGAGTCGCGCTGGCCCCCCACTTCCCAACCATGTCGGGTCCTCCGGCGGCTGGGGGACCCCTCGCCGAAGGCCGGCCCGCCACCATAGGCCCGTCCCTCCCGTTGCGCGCGGGGGTGCTCTGGACCGACCGGACCGGTCTCCTGGCTCGCGGATCGTGGCTCGCGGACCGCCTTCCCGGGACTCGCGTCCCAGTGGCACTCGGTCCGAGCTCCCCGCTCACAGTTGCGCGACAGCTCCGGACTCGGGCCGACCCCAAACGGAGGACGACGGCCCTGCACCGGATTCCCATTTGCCCGGGCGGCTCTTCGATTGTGTCGGTCATGGTACGTCACGGCGATGCCGCCGGGGCGCCCATCCGGCAGGGCTGCGGGCGCGGCAGCTGCTACCGTCGTGGGATCGCATCGGGGAGGGACCGGCGACGAGCGAGCTGATCCGGCGGCTGCGCACGGCGGACGTGCGCTTCCCGACCTCGGCGGCCCGGGTCGGGTCGGACGCGATGCACCCCGATCCCGACTACTCCGCCGCCGTCGTGGTGGTGGAGACCGACCGCGACGACGGCATCGAGGGGCACGGCTTGGCGTTCACGCTCGGGCGGGGCAACGAGGTGGTGGTGGCCGCCATCGAGGCGCTGGCGCCCCTGGTGGTGGGGCTGCCGTTGGAGGCCATCCGCTCCGACATGGGGTGGGTGTGGCGTCGGCTCGCCGGCGACGGGCAGCTGCGCTGGCTGGGTCCGGAGAAGGGCGTCATCCACCTCGCCACCGCCGCCATCGTCAACGCGCTCTGGGACCTGCGCGCGCGCTGGACCGCCCAGCCGCTCTGGCGGCACCTCGTCGACTGCCCTCCCGAGGAGCTGGTGGCGTGCATCGACTTCCGCCACCTCACCGACGCGCTCACGCCCGACACCGCGCTGGCGCTCCTGCGCGGACGCGCCGCGGACCGATCCGCCGCCGTCGCGCGCCTCGACCACGAGGGGCTGGCCGCCTACACCACGGCACCCGGCTGGCTCGGCTACGCCGACCACGAGCTCGCCTCCCGCTGCCGCCAGGCCGCCGCCGAGGGCTGGGGGCTGGTCAAGCTGAAGGTGGGCCAGAGCCTGGAGGACGACCGGCGCCGGTGCGCCATCGCCCGAGAGGCGATCGGGCCGCAGCGGCGCCTGGCGGTCGACGCCAACCAGGTCTGGGACGTCGACACCGCGATCGCCTGGACCCGGCAGCTCATGGCGTTCGACCTCCGGTGGGTGGAGGAGCCGACCAGTTGCGACGACGTGCTCGGGCACGCGACGATCGCCCGAGCCGTGGCCCCGGTCACGGTTGCCACCGGCGAGCACGTGCACAACCGGGTGATGTTCAAGCAGTTCCTGGCCGCGGGCGCGATGGGCGTGTGCCAGCTCGACGCCTGCCGCCTCGGCGGTGTCAACGAGGTGCTGGCCGTCCTCTGCCTGGCCGCCCTCCACGACGTCCCCGTCTGCCCGCACGCCGGCGGCGTCGGCCTGTGCGAGATGGTGGTCCACCTGGCGGCCTTCGACGCGCTCGCGGTCGGCGGAGAGCGCGCCGACCGCACGGTGGAATGGGTGGAGGGCCTGCACGAGCATTTCCAGGACCCGGTGGCCGCCTCCGGGGGCCGCTACGCGCTCCCCACCGCGCCCGGCTTCGGGACCGCCCTGCGTCCCGAGTCGGTGCGCCGCTACCGGTACCCGGACGGCGAGGCCTGGCGGCAGCGGACCGGCGCGGTCGCGCCGGCGAGCCCGGGCTGACCGGCGCGCCGGAGGCCCCGGGCGTGCGCCTGGGGGGCCGCTCAGCCGGGGGCGGCGTGCGGTCCGACGGAGGTGCGGCCGGCGCCGCCGACGGTCGCCCGGTGGGCGGCGAGCCTGAGGAGGAACTCGCGCTGCCCGAGACAGTTCAGACGGATCGCCGACCCGTCGGCGAAGCGCAGCCGGATCGTGGGGGCGAGCAGGCGGTGGCGGCCGGCCGGGGCGGCGTCGAGGAGGGTGGAGGCGGGGACCGACCAGACCAGCGCCTTGCGCGGACCGACGCTCGGATACCAGACGGCCAGGCGGCGATCGGTGACGGCGAGGAGCCAGGTCCCGGGCAGGCCGCGGCAGCCCGGATAGGCGGTGGCGAGGCTCCCCGCCGTCCCCTCGCGGGCCGCGCGCTCGCAGGGGTCGTCGGGGCTGCCCGCGACGCCGAGCGGGGGTCGCCCCCAGCTGAGGGCGTTGGACGCGGTCCCGGTGATCCGCACCGCGGCCGCGGCGATCACGCTCTCCCCATCCTGGAGGAGGCCGCGGAAGGCGGTCGCCGAGGCGGCGTAGTCCACGGTCGACAGCGTAGTCCTCGCGCTGGCCGCTGGCCACAACGATCCGGTCGCAGGCGCTTCGCGCCCGTCCCGGCGTCCGTCAGCCCCCGGCGACGGCCCCGATCCGGGGCCCTCGGGGCCGCGGCGAGGACCGCCCGCGGCGTATCCTCAGCGGCCTGGTGGTGGGCCGCCGTCGTAACCGCTCAGGACGGCGGGCGTTCCACCCGCTGATGGGGATGCGGCCGGCCCCGGTGCCCACCCCCCTGCGCGGGGCGAGGGCAGCCGGGCTCCGCGAGGGGGCGTGGGCGGTGATGGCCCTCGTCGTGGCCGGCTGCGCCGCCACCGGCCCCCCCCGTCCGAGCGCGACCACCGGCCACCAGGTGACCGGCGCCGGCCATGTGGCCCGGGCCTCGTCGGCCGCCGCCGCCCGCCTGCCGGCGGCGGCGGGGGTCGAGGTCCCGCCCGGGTTCCGCGCCCAGGTCTACGCCCGGGGGCTGGTCCGCCCCACCGCGATGGCGATCGGGCCCGGCGGCAGGCTCTTCGTCGCCGAGGCGTCGGGCGCGGTGGTGGCGGTCCCGGAGGGCAGCCGCCGCCCGGTGCGGTTCGCCGTGGGGTTCCCGTCGCCGCGCGGGCTGGCCTGGGTGGGGCGCACCCTCTACGTCTCCGCCCGGGGAGAGGTCGACCGGGTGAGGCTGGCGCACGGCAGGCCCACCGTGCGGCGGCGGCTGGTGGGGGGCCTCCCGCACGGGCTCCACCAGCAGGACGCGATCGTGCCGGGACCGGGGGGTCGCCTCTACGTCGGCAGCGGGTCCACCTGCAACGCCTGCCGCGAGCCGGACCCGTATGCCGCCAGCGTCCTCTCGCTCCTCCCCAGCGGGCGCGACCTCACCGCGGTGGCCACCGGGCTCGACAACGCCGCCGGTCTCGCCGTCCAGCCGCGGACCGGACGTCTCTATGCCGCCGTGGACGGCCGGCTCCGGCTGGGCTCGGCCGCTGACCCGGAGCCCGCCGACATGCTGGTGCGGATCCTCCCGGGGGGCTGGTACGGCTGGCCCGGCTGCTGGCCCGACGCCCGACTGCTCGTGATGCGGGGCGCGTGCCGCGGGGTGACCACGCCGGCCGCCTTCCTCGGGCCCCACGCCGGGGTGGCCGGGATCGCCTTCTACACCGGGAGGAGCTTCCCGCCCGGCTATCGCGGCAACCTGTTCGTCGCCGAGTGGGGCCTCGCCCACTCCGCCGCCGGGCCCGGCAGGCGGGTGGTGCGGATCGTGCTGGGCCGGGACGGCACCGCGCCGATCTCCGACGTCAGCGTCTTCGCCCTGGGCCTGCAGCACCCGGTCGCGGTCGCGGTCGACCCCCGGGGGGCGCTCCTGCTCCTCGACGGGGGCCGCGGCATCGTCTATCGCATCCAGGCCGACGGCACGCCCTGACCGGAGCCGGCGGGGGGCCGCTGCTACCATCCGCCGGGGAGCCCGAGCCGGCGGCACACGATGGGGCCGTGCAACACACCCAGCGGAACCCACGACCGAGCGCCCCCGCCCAGGCGGTCGCCGCCTCCGCGGCGGCCGCTCCCAGGACCAGGGCGCACACCCTCGGATGGGCGGGGTGGGCCGCGCCGATCCTGATCTTCACCCTGCTGCGGGTGCCCACGCTCTTCGAGCCGCACTGGTACACCGACGAGGCCGGGTACGCCGTCACCGCCTGGCTGTCGCAGCACGGCCACACCCTCTACGGCGCGGTCTGGAACAACAAGCCCCCGCTCCTCTTCTGGACCTACGGCCTGGTCCTCGCCCTGGCCGGGCCCTCGGAGGCGGCGCTCCACCTGCTCTCGTGGCTCTCGGGCCTCGCCGCCGTTGTGGTGGTGTTTGTGATCCTCCGCTCCCGCCAGGGGCCGGTGCGGGCGGCGGTGGGGGCGGGCCTCGCCGCCGTCGTCCTCGGCACCCCCATCCTCAACGGGGACCTCGCCCTGCCCGAGAACCTTCTCATCGGCCCCTCGGCGCTGGGCGTCCTCGCGATCCTGTGGGCCGACGAGGCGGGGGAGCGCCGGCGATGGGTGGGACGGACGGTCTGCGCGGGCGCGCTGTTCGCGACGGCGGTGCTCTACCAGCAGACCGCCCTGGACGTCGTCGCCGCCGCCACCCTGTGGCTGGCGGTCCGCCGCGGCGCCGGGGCGTGGCCCCGCGTCCTGGTCCTGCTGGGGACGATCGCGGTGCTGGTGGCGGCGGCGCTCCTGCCCTACGCGGTCCGGGTGGGACCGGGCCGGCTCGCCTTCCTGCTCGCCACCAGCTACGGCGGCTACGCCGCCAGCTCGCTGCCGCCCACCTTCCTGAACGTCGCCGTCCGGTTGGTGGAGGCGGGAGCGCTCCTGGGGGGGGCGATCGTCGCTCGCCGAATCGCCGGCTGGCGCCTGCTGGTGTGGATCTGGGCGGCCGCCTGTCTCATCGTCGCCACCCTGCCCAATCGTCCCTACCCGCACCTGGGGCTGCCGGCGGCAGCCCCGCTGGCGGTCCTGCTCGCGAGCGTCGTTCGCCCGCGGCGGCCGCGATGGCTCTCCCCGGCGCGGCTCGGCGAGGGTCTGCTGGCGGTCGCGGTCCTGCTGCCGGTCGGCATCGGCTGGTCGCTGCTCAGTCCGCCCGGTGCCTTCTACTCCCTCCCGCTCACCGGGGTCTACTACCAGAACTTCATCGGGCGCCTCACCGGGGCGGTCTCGCCGGCCCGGTTCCGCGCCGCGTTCGGGCAGGAGAACGACGCCGAGGCGGTGGCCGCCCGGTGGCTCCGAGACCAGGGCCTGGCGGGGGCGAGCGCCGTCGTCTGGTCGGCCGACGCCTGGATCGACCTCCTCGCCCCCCTGCGGCCCCAGCTGGTCACCCCCACCATCTACATGAACGAGTACTGGCTCGGCGCCGCCGGGGTGCTGGACCGGGTCGATCGGGGCCGGCCGCGGGTGATCGTCACCGACCGCTCCGCCCTGCGGCTCTGGCCCGGGGTCCGGCCGATCCTGGCCCGCTCCTACCGCGCCGCCTTCGCGACCGGCTCGGTCACGGTCTGGGTGCGGCGCTCGGGCTGAGGTCCGGCGGAGGGCCGCCCGGGCGAGCCCCGGCGCCCCTCCGACCCGGCGCGGGCCGGTGGACCACCTCACGTCGGCGGCCGCAGGGCCGTTGAATGCAGCGATGGACGAGGTGCCGTTCCCGACCCTCTACGCCGCCCATCGGGCCGCCGTCTACCGCTACCTGGTCGCCGCCGTCGGTCCCGAGGGAGCCGAGGACTGCTTCCAGGAGACGTTCCTCGCCGCGCTCCGCGCCTTCCCCCGGCTCGTCGACCACCGCAACCTGCGCGCCTGGATCCTCACCATCGCCCACCGCAAGGCGATCGACCACCACCGGGACCGCCGCCGCCGGGGCTCGGAGCTGGCGTCCGCCACCCGGGCCGCCCGTCGTGCCGACACCGACGGGGTGGCGGCGATCCCGGAGCCGGCCGACGAGGCCCTGTGGGCGCGGGTGCGGGCCCTGCCCAGCCGGCAGCGGACCGCCCTCACCCTCCGGGTGGTCGGCGACCTCTCGTATGCCGCGATCGCGGCGGCGACGGGGACGTCGGCCGAGGCGTCCCGCCAGAACGTCCACCTGGCGCTCGTGCGCCTGCGCAGGGAGACTGACCGATGATCCACATCCGCCGCGACCTCGCCGCTGCCGCCTGCCGTCTGCCGGTCCGGCCGCCCGCCGGGCTGGACGACCGGTGGCGCGACTCGGCCCAGGCGTCCGGGGCCGTCGATGTCGCCTACCACGCGTTCGACACGCCGCTCGGTCGCCTCCTGGCCGCGGTCACCCGGGTGGGGCTGGTCCGCCTCGCCTTCATCGACCATGGTGAGGACCGGGTCCTCCGCGAGCTGTCGGTCGCGGTCTCGCCCCGGCTGGTGGAGCTCCCGTCCCGCCTGGCCTCGATCCGTCGCGAGCTGGAGGCGTACGGGAGGGGGCGGATCCGGGCCTTCGACGTCGCCTGCGACTGGCAGCTGATCCGCGGGTTCGCGGAGCCGGTGCTTCGCGCCACCGGGGCGATCGCCTACGGCGAGGTCTCGACCTACGCCGCCATCGCTCGGGCGGCGGGGGTGGCCGGCGCCGCCCGGGCGGCCGGCAACGCCCTGGCCCGCAACCCGATCCCGATCATCATCCCCTGCCACCGGGTCCTTCGGACCGGGGGCGGCCTCGGCGGGTATGCGGGGGGGCTGGAGCGAAAGCGCCTCCTGCTCCGCCTGGAGGGTCACGAGCTCGAGCTGGACTGAGGGCGGGGGTGAGGCCCGCCCGTCCGCGGCGCCGGTCCGGGGGCGGCCCGCCCGGGGTGATCGGGACCCCCGGCTATCCTGGGCGCGGATGCTCCACCGCGACGACCTCCGCAACGTGGCGATCGTCGCCCATGTCGACCACGGCAAGACCACCCTGGTCGACGCCATGCTCCGGCAGACGGGCGCGTTCCGCCTCAACCAGGAGGTGAGCGATCGGGTGCTGGACTCGGGCGACCTGGAGCGGGAGAAGGGCATCACCATCCTCGCCAAGCACATCGCGGTCCAGGTCGGCACCACCACCATCACCATCGTCGACACCCCCGGGCACGCCGACTTCGGCGGTGAGGTGGAGCGGGCGCTGGCGATGGTCGACGGGGTGCTCCTGCTGGTCGACGCATCCGAGGGGCCGCTGCCCCAGACCCGCTTCGTGCTCCGCAAGGCCCTGGAGGCGAGGCTGGCGGTGGTGGTGGTGGTGAACAAGGTGGATCGCGCCGACGCCCGCGTCGCGGAGGTGGTCCGGGAGGTGGAGGAGCTCTTCCTCGACCTCGACGCCGACGAGGACCAGATCGGCTTCCCGATCCTCTATGCCAACGCCCGGGCCGGTTGGGCCGCGAGCGAGCCGGGCGTGGTCGGGACCGACCTCGGCCCCCTCTTCGCCGCCATCCTCGCCAACATCCCGGCGCCGACCCACGACCCGGACCATCCCCTCCAGGCCCTGGTCACCAACCTCGACGCCTCCCCCTACGTCGGCCGGCTGGCGGTCTGCCGCGTCCACCACGGCACCATCCGCCGTGGCCAGATGGTGGCCTGGTGCCGGGTCGACGGCACCGTCCAGCGGGCCCGCGTCACCGAGCTCTACCAGTCCCGGGCCCTCGATCGCGTCGACGTCGACGCCGCCGGTCCGGGCGCCATCGTGGTGGTGGCGGGCTTTCCCGAGATCTCGATCGGGGAGACCCTCGCCGATCCCGACGACCCCCGGCCGCTGCCCGCCCTGCTGGTCGACGAGCCCAGCCTGGCGGTCACGATCGGGATCAACTCCTCGCCGCTGGCGGGGGCGGACGGGAGCCGCCTCACCGCGCGGCTGGTCAAGGGTCGGCTCGACCAGGAGCTGGTGGGCAACGTGGCGCTCCGGGTGCTGCCGACCGGGAGACCCGACACCTGGGAGGTGCAGGGCCGTGGCGAGCTGCAGCTGGCGGTCCTGGTCGAGACCATGCGGCGGGAGGGATTCGAGCTCACCGTGGGCAAGCCCCAGGTGGTGACGCGCACCATCGACGGTCGGCTGCACGAGCCGATGGAGCGACTCGCCGTCGACGTCCCGGAGGCGTACCTGGGGGTGGTGACGCAGCTGCTGGCGCTGCGGCGCGGGAGCCTCCTCGAGATCGTCAACCACGGCACCGGCTGGGTGCGGATGGGCTACCGCATCCCCGCCCGCGGATTGGTCGGCTTCCGCACCGAGTTCCTGGTCGAGACCCGCGGCACCGGCCTCCTCCACAGTGTGTTCGACGGCCTGGAGCCCTGGCACGGCGAGCTCCGCACCCGACGCAACGGCTCCATGGTGGCGGACCGCCGCGGGCTGGCCACCACCACCGCGCTGATGGCGCTCGGCGAGCGCGGCACGATGCTGATCGGACCCGGCACCGAGGTCTACGAGGGGATGGTGGTGGGCGAGAACGCCCGCCTCGACGAGATGGACGTCAACCCGACCCGGGAGAAGAAGCTCACCAACGTCCGCAGCTCCACCGGCGATGAGCTGGAGCGGCTCACCCCCCATCTGCAGCTCTCCCTGGAGCAGGCGCTCGACTTCATCGCCGAGGACGAGTGCGTCGAGGTCACCCCCCGGGCGGTGCGGCTGCGCAAGGTGGTCCTCGACCAGCAGGTGCGGGGGCGCCAGCGCGGCCGGTCCCGGCGCGATGCCACCGGCTGAGCCGGTGCCGCACCGAGCCGCTGCGACCAGCCGATCTCGAGCTCGCCCGGCACCCGACGGTCTTCGCTGGCTCGAGCCGCCTGCGATCACCCGGAGCTGCTCGGTCTGGAGGGGAAGCCGCCGACGGGTCGCGTCCCACCCGGACGGCCGCGGCCGTCCGGGTGGGACGGCCTGGGCCGCCGGCCGTCCCGGCACCCAGAGGGCGACGGGCGCGGGCTCCATCGCGCCTGTGACCACCTGGGAGCGGGTCGCCGGCACCAAGGTCCAGCGGACCGCATCTCGGGCCGCCATGCGAAGGCGGTCTGGCGTTGGCGCCGGGTGGGATGACGTGGCGGTCGGCACGCCCCGCCGGCGGCGACGCAGCGGATTGAGGAGTGGGGCAGGAGTCGACGGGACCGGGCGGTGATCGGCGCCCGCCATTCGAGCCCTGGTCGTGGGCGCCGCGTGCGGGAGCTGGCCGACCCTGTCGCTCGGTGACCGAGCTGCCCTGTGGTCAGGACGAGGGGATCGCGCCCGGGGGTGACGACCCAGCTGGTGGCCGTGGCTGCCTCCCTGCGATCGAGCGGCCGAGCCGGGGCGGGCGAGCTGGCCAGGTGCCTTGACCCGTAGATATATTACCGGCATACTGCCGATGTGCTAGCCACTGCCCCGAGAGCCGGCCGCCTGAGCGATCAGGCGTACGGCCAACTCCGAGACCTGATCGTGAGCCTCCAGCTGGAGCCGGGGGCCCTGATCGCCGAGCGCGAGACGATGGCAGCTCTGGGCGTCGGCCGGACCCCCCTGCGAGAGGCCATTCATCGGCTCGCCCACGAGGGGCTGGTCGATGTGGTTCCCCGTCGCGGCTCCTTTGTCTCGCACGTCAGCCTCACGGACCTCACCCACGTCTTCGAACTGCGCCAAGCGATCGAGGGGCTATCAGCCCGCCTCGCGGCTGAGCGGGCCACCAACCAGGACCGGGCGGCCCTGGTCGTGTTTCTCCGCGAAGCGCGCCAGCGTGTGAGCCAACCAGACGAAGCTGCGCATCTTGCGATGGACCGGCGGTTCCACTCCCTCGTCGCGACAGCCACGCGAAACCAATACCTCCGCGACGACGTGGACAGGCTATTTGCGCTCAGCGTGCGGATCCAGCGCTTGTCCGACGTCCCCATCACCACCATTGAGCACGAACTCATCAACTACGAAGGGGTGGTGTCCGCCATCACCCAGGGCACACCCGACGATGCGGAGCAGTGGATGTGTCGTCATCTCGATCCCTCGGATCCGTCCCTCCATCGCCGGAGGCCCCGATGACACCGCGATGCGACGGAAGATGAGCGCCATCAGGATTGCCGTCGCCCAGATGGAGGCCTCCGAAGACAAGGCGTCCAACCGCGACGTCGTGGCGCGGCTCTGCCGGTGCGCCGCCCGCGGTGGTGCATCGCTGTGCTTGTTCCCAGAGGAGGCGATGGTCAGCCTCTATGGCGGAGCGCGGCCCGCCGACACCGCGGAGTCCATGCGCGGCGCATTCGTATCCCTGCTCCGCTCGCTGGCGCTCGAACATGACATGACGATCGTGGCCGGCATGCACGAGCGGCTGCGCGGCAGCGATCGGGCCTACAACACGATCGTGGTCGTCGGAGCCAGAGGCGACGTCCTGCACCGCTACCGCAAGCTCCACCTGTACGACGCCTTCGGCTATTGTGAATCGGACCAAATCGTGCCTGGGGACGGCCCCCTGGTGGTCTTCGACGTCGAGCCTTTTCGACTCGGCCTGCTCAACTGCTACGACCTGCGCTTTCCAGAGGTGACGCGCCTGCTCGTAGAGTCGCGGGCTGACGTCCTGCTTGTCCCGGCCGCCTGGCAGCGCGGTCCACTCAAAGAGGATCATTGGCGCACCCTCGTCCGCGCGCGCGCCATCGAGAACACCTGCTGGATCCTCGCCGCCGGACAGGCCGGCGAACACTGCATTGGCCTGAGCATGGTGGTGGACCCCCTGGGAGTGGTCCGGGCACAGCTCGGTGAGGAGCGAGAAGGAGTCGTCATTCATGACATCGACACGGAACGCATCGCCGTCAGCCGGCGACTCCTCCCGGGGCTTGACCAGCGCCGGTACCGCGTCGACCCCACCGTTCAATCTCTGCCGAAGGCGAGCCGCGCTCTCGCTGCACCGGCGCCATCGCCCACAATGCATGCGATCCAGACTGCCGCTCGCTAGGCTCAGGCAAGGCCAACTGGAGGGAATACGATGATGTTGTCTTGGCCACGAAGGATGGGCCGACGAGCGCGTCCCACCCTGATCCGAAGTCGGCTGGCCCGAGGGATACTCCTCACCGCGGCCATCGCCATTGGGGTTGGAAGCGCATCCGCCGCCACTGCCCGCTCTCACGCAACGGCACATGGCGGCGTCGCGACTTTCGCGATGACGGCGGGGTTCAAGCCCGTCTGGATATTCCCCGTGGTCAACGCACCGAACGACTTCTACACGAGCGTCAACGACTTCCTGAATCAGATGTATCCGCCCCTCTATGCGATCGGGGCTAATGGCCAGGACACGTTCAATCCAAGTCAGAGCCTAGCCTATCCGCCCATCTACTCGAACGGCGGAAAGACCGTCACCATCAGACTGAAGCACTATGTTTGGTCGGACGGCCACCCCCTGACGAGTCGGGACGTGGAGTTCTTCCTGAAGCTCGTCACCGCCAACAAGGCGGAATGGGCGAACTACGCGCCTGGCCTGATCCCGGACAGCATAGCCAGAGCGACATGGACAAGTCCGAGCGAGTTCAGCCTCACCTTCCGGCATGCCTACAGCCACCTCTGGCTGCTGTACAACCAACTCAGCGAGATCATCCCGCTACCCCAGTTCCTCTGGGACAAGACCTCCACCGCCGGCCCCATTCGCAACTACGACATGACCACGAAGGGCGCGGTGGCCGTCTACAAGTTCCTCGCCGCCCAGTCCGCCGACACCGCCGCCTATGGGTCCAACCCGCTCTGGCGGGTGGTTGACGGGCCCTGGGTGCTCAAGGACTACGTGGCCGCCACCGGCGAGAGCACGTTTGTCCCGAACCGTCGCTATTCTGGTCCCGTCCACCCCAGACTCGCAGAGTTTCGCATCCTGACGTACACATCGGCGACGGCTGAGTTCGATGCCCTACGAGGAGGGCAGGTGGACTACGGCTACCTGCCGATCGAGGACGTTGGCCTGATGCCATCCCTGAAGCGGGCAGGCTACACCGTGGTGCCATGGCAGTGGCTGGCGATCAACTACATGAAGGTGGACTACACGAGCCCGCCAACCAAGCAGATCATGGACAAGGCATACGTTCGTCAGGCGATCGCCCACCTCATCAATCAGCCGCAGTACATACGCGCCATCTTCCATGGATATGCCACCCCAGACTACGGTCCCGTGCCCCAGACGGCCGGGATCCTGGCTGACCAGTTCGAGCGGCACGATCCGTATCCATTCAACATCCGAGCCGCGACCGCCTTGCTGCGCAGCCACGGATGGGCCATCCATCCAAACGGAGCCGACACCTGTGCGCGAGCCGGGACGGCGGCGGTCGACTGTGGCGCGGGGATCAAGGCGGGAACCCCGCTTCGCCTCCGCCTCCTCTATGGAAACACGACCCAGCAGGTGATCCAAATGGCTGAAGCCATTCAGTCGGCGGGGTCGAAGGCCGGGATCACCCTGGATCTGCAACCTCACAACGACACCGAGTTGTATGCACTCGAGGGCCGCTGCCCGATGGCGCCTCCGTGCAATTGGGACCTGTTGACATTCTCTGGCAGCGCCATGTGGAACTTCTCATCCCCGACCAACCTGCCGACCGGTGAGGGGCTCTTCAATACCGGGGCCTTGTATGCTGGCGGCTACAGCGACCCGCACACCGATGCCCTGATCAACCGGACGCATATGGTCACCAGCGTGAGTGCCATGTATGCGTATGAGAACTATCTCGCCCGCCAGCTGCCAGTGATCTTCCTGCCGGTGCCGGTGCTCCAGATCTCGGTGATCAGCAAGCACCTGCACGGCGTGTTGCCCCAGAGTGTGCTGCAGGGCATCAATCCTGCCGGTTGGTCGTTGACCAAGTAGGGCGTCGAGGGGTCCGGCCGCGCCGCCGTGCGGCCGGACCCGCTGGTGAGTCGCGGCGGGCCCTTTGGGAGTGCAGATGTTCAGACTGGCGCCACTGGCGAGGCGCCCTGATGCCTCGCTGATCGACTCCATGCGGAATCTGAGTCCATCGACCTTGGGACACTACACGGACATGGGGTTCATCCGAGGGCTTCAACCGAATCTGCCACGATTCAAGATGGTCGGCCGCGCCGTGACCGTGCGGCTGCCGCATCTGGACTCGACGGCGCTCCACTATGCGCTTGACGTGGTGGAAGCTGGAGACGTGGTCGTGGTCGACCAGTCGGGGGATTCGGGGCGAGCCTGCTGGGGCGGCATCGTGAGTGTGGCGGCGAAGCAGCGGGGCGTAGTCGGGGCGATCGTCGATGGGCCGATCACTGACGTGTTCGAGGTCGCCGAGCTCGGATTGCCCGTCTACTCGCGGGGGGTGGCCGCGGTGACCACCCGCATCCTGGGCTTGGAGGGGGCGGTCAACGTGCCGGTTACGGTGGGTGGGGTGACCGTGATTCCGGGGGATCTGATTTTTGGCGACGAGAACGGCGTGGTCGCGCTGAGCACGTCCGCCGCGATGGAATGGGTGTCGGTGTTGGCCGCCGACGAGGCGGAGGAGCCAGCCTGGCGAGGGCGGCTCGAGGCCGGAGTCTCGTTGGCCGAGCTGAGTGGAGCGAAGGCGCTGTTCGAGAAGGGAATGGTGACGGGGCGGTGATGTCGAGAAGCTGATGACTGATGCGGCGCGTGCCTCTCCGATGAGGCAGAGCGAAGGAGGAGGTCGCGCGGTGATTCGACGGTGCGGGTTGTGCCGCTCCCGCAGCGGCCACCTCTGGAGCGGTGCGGGTCCGCAGTAGGTGCGGACTGACCGTGAGCTGCTGCACCCCTTCTCCCGGACCCTCACCCCTCGACGAGGGCGAGGTGGCGACCGTCGACGAGTAACTCTGGGGAGATTCACCCGAGCGCCGTCAGCGTGGCGTCGCCGTCCGCCGCGGCGGACGGCGACGCCGCCAAGTGGCCGTCCTGGCGCCGGTAGATGGAGCCCTCGCCGTTGCAGGGCCTCGCCACCGCGGGAGGTGCGCCGGCCCGGGGCTGGTGCCAACCGGTGCCGAGGCCGCGGCTCGGCGCCCCGCCGAGGGTGATCGTGAACGCAGGTGCTGGCTGGGGCGGGAGGATTCGAACCTCCGATAACCTGATCCAGAGTCAGGCGCCTTACCACTTGGCGACGCCCCAAGGTCGGGACCCGGCCCCCCTCGGCCCCGGGCGACTCCCGGATTCCGCACGGCCCGGGCGATAGGCCCGTGGGCATTGTACGGGCTGCCCGCTCGCTGGCCGAGTGCGCGCGCCGGGCAGGTGACGGATCGGAGTCCGCGGTCACAGGAAGACTTGCCCCCGGGCGGCTCCCGGGAGGGACGTCGGCGAGCGTGATGGCTGCGCTGGCCGTGCGCGGTTTGGGTTGAGGGGAGCCGGTCAGCGGCGGGCGCCGCTGGTCGAGGGCATCCATCCCCCAGCCCACCACCCGGACGCCGGCGCGGTGCACTCGGACCCACCCCCGGCTCGCTCGGTGACCGGGCGTCGTGCCCTGGGTGCGCACGATCGTGGCCCCCATCGCACTCACGCCTCGTCTCCGTCCCATCCGACCTCGGCTGGCGGCCGGGGCGCCCGGGCCGGTCCGGCGATGCTCCCTGACGGCCCGTAGACGCGCCGGAGCTGGTCCGCGACCTGGGCCAGGTGGCGACGCACCTCGAGCGGGTCGACCACCTCCAGCAGGTCGCCGAAGCCGGCCAGCTCGCCCGCCACCACCCGAGGCGAGGAGCCCCGGACGATCAGTTCGACGCGGCCCGCGGTCGCTCCGTCCCGTTCGGTGAGCCGGGTCCCGAGGACGAAGCGCAGGATCGGCACCGCCGCTGGGTCGGCCCGGATCGTGACCGCGAGCGGCCGCCGCCGCTCCTCGCTGGCGGACAGAATCCCCTGCCAGGCCGTCTCCAGATCGAATCCCTCGGGCCGCGTCACCGGATCGCGGGTGATCGACACCGAACGCACCCGGCTGACCCGGAACGTGCGCCGGCCGTGCTCGGTGGTCGCCACCAGGTACCAGACGCCGCCCTTGTCGACGAGCCCCAGAGGATGGCCAGGTTTCGGTCCCAGGCTGGCCGGGAGCGGATCAGCGGCCAGTCACCCCACCGGGGCCCGGCCACCCAGGAGGCGAATCCATGCCGGGTTTGGTCCCGCCGGTCGTCGACGAGCAGGAGGCGCTCCTCGCCCACCAGCGGGTCGGCCCCGACGAGACCCCGGTGGGGCTGCTGGAGCGCTACGCCGCCGTGGCCCGCCAGACACGGGCCACGGTCGTCTCGATCGCCGACCTGGGCCAGGCCGTGCCGGTACCGCCGGGGGTGCCGTGGTTCCCAAAGGATGTGGAGGCGTGGTCGGTGCGCTGGGTGCTCCTCCACCTGGTCGAGGAGACGGGCCGCCATCTCGGCCACGCCGACATCATCCGCGAGGCCCTCGACGGGGCCACCGCCATCCCGCTCCCCGCCGCGGCCGAGGAGTGGCCGGCGATGCCGTGGGTCACGCCCTGGGGGGCCGCTGCCGGGCCAGCCTGATCGGCCGGCCCGGGGAGGGCGACCCGCGCGCTCAGCCCGGCCGTGCCGCCAGGGCGGCCCGGGCTCGCCCGAGGCGGGCCCGGGCCAGCTCGGTCCCCACCAGGGCCACGGAGTCGGGCAGCGGGGGCGAGATCGGCTCGCCTGTGAGCGCGACCCGAACGACGTGCATCCGGTCCCGCACCCGCTGCTTGGAGGCCGGCTCGGTCGTTCCCGGCTCCGGGGTGCCGGCGGCGGTCCGCAACCGGTCCATGAAGTCGGCGGGGTCGGCGTCCAGGGCGCGGGTGGCCTCGTCCAGCATCCAGAGGGCCTCGGCACGATCGAGACGCCCCCGGATCTGATCGGCATCCGGCTCCGGCTCGCGGAAGGCGAACGCGACGAGCGCGGGGACCTCGTCGAGGCGCTTGATCCGCTCCTGCACCATCGCGGCGATCGCGTGCCGCTGCTCGGCGGTGGCCGCCGGCAGCCAGGGCGCGAGCCGATCGGCGAGGGTGGCGACGTCGAGGCGCCGGATCCACACGCCGTTCAGGTGGTCGAGCCGCTGGCGGTCGAAGATCGAGGGGCTCGCCTGGAGCCGCTCGACCGTCATCCGCTCGCGCAGCTCAGCGAGCGAGAACACCTCCTCCTCGTTGCCCGGCGACCAACCCTGGAAGGCGAGGAAGTTCACCAGGGCCTCGGGGAGGTAGCCGAGGTCGCGGTACTCCAGGACCGATGCCGCCCCGTGGCGCTTGCTGAGCTTGGTGCCGTCGGGAGCCAGCACCCGGGAGACGTGGCCGAAGGCGGGCGGTCGCCAGCCCAGCGCCTGATAGAGGAGGAGGTGCTTGGGCGTGGAGGGCAGCCATTCGTCGGCGCGGATGACCCAGGTCATCCCCATCTGGTGGTCGTCGACCACGTGGCCGAGGTGGTAGGTGGGGAAGCCGTCCGACTTCAGCAGGACCTGGTCGTCCACAGCGTGGTTGTCGATCCGCCTCGACCCCTGGACCAGGTCGTCCCACGCCGTCTCGCCGTCGGGGACGCGCAGTCGGACCACGTGGGGCTCGCCCGCGGACGCCCGCGCCGTGGCCTCCGCGGCCGGCACCGCCCGGCAGCGGTTGTCGTACCGGGTCGGCTGGCCGGCTGCGCGCTGAGCGGTCCGCAGTCCCTCCAGGCGCTCCGCCGTGCAGAAGCACCGGTAGGCGGCGCCGCTGCCGAGCAGCCGGTCGGCCGCCACCCGGTAGAGGGGAAGCCGCTCCGACTCGACGTAGGGGGCGCAGGGGCCACCCACCTCGGGCCCCTCGTCCCACAGGAGCCCGAGCCAGCGCAGGCTCTCCAGGATCGAGGCGAGACTGGTGGGGTCGAGGCGGTTGCGGTCGGTGTCCTCGATGCGAAGGAGGAACCGACCGCCCGGTCCGGCGAGGCAGTAGCTGAACAACGCGGTGCGGACGTTGCCGATATGGAGCGGGCCCGTCGGGCTGGGCGCGAAGCGCAGCCGCCGATCCCCGGGAAGGCCTGCCGGCGGGTCCAGGCCGAGGGCCGGGCTCACCGGCTCAGTGATGGAGGACTAGGACGTACACGCCCATCGCCAGCGCCCCGGCACAGAGGAGGCCAACCGCCACCAGCCACCCCTCCAGGCTGGAGCTCAGGATGGAGACGTCGGCACCGGGGCTGCTGCTCACCGTCACCCCGCGGGTGCCGAGGTTCGGGTACCGGTCGGCGACGCGGCCCGGCCCCTTCGCGGACGGGGACGCCGATGCGGGAGCGGGACGGCTTGCGGCCGAAGCGTCGACCGGTGACCGCCGGCTGCCTGCGGCCCCGGGGTCTGTCGGGGGGGAGCTCGTCACGAGCGGCGCACCTCGTTCGGTGATGCCGGCCGCGACGGGCAGACCGGCGCCCGGGAGCGGGAGCGGTCCGCCCGCGCCGATTATAGGAAGCGCCGGGTCTGATCCCGGACGCGCACCGAACGGGGCGGGTGCCGGGGTCGTCCAGGTCGTCCGGCATGCACCGCCGCATTCGCGTCCCACCCGCCCAGGCCGCCGGGGGCGCGCCGGAGCGACCGCGGTCGTCGCCGCGCTTACGATGGCGGCAGCGACGATCGCCCGCATCGTCTAGCGGTCAGGACACCACCCTTTCAAGGTGGGAACCGGAGTTCGACTCTCCGTGCGGGTAGGGCAATCCTCAAAGTCAAGAGATGGGGATCCTGCGAGGGAGACTTAGGTGGGCGCATAGGAGTTTTTGACTGTTGACGCCAACGCTGACGCCAACCGGGCCGGCGTTCTCGGGGGGACCGCTGGCGGGAGCCGAGCCCGGCTGGTGCCGTCACCGCCTCCCCCCCAGCCCGGCCCGTGCGCCCTGCCCGCCCGAGGCCGCCGGAGCCGGTCCCGGCGCCCATGGTGGTGGTGTCGCCCGCCACCCTCGGATGCCCGCCCCATGCCCCGCTCCGCCGACGCCGCCGCCCGGGCCGAGAGGCCAGCCGTCTCCGGCCACCTGGCCGCCGAGCTGACCACCCACCGCACCACCTGCCCGAGCTGCCGCTGGGGCGGCCCCGACGGCTGCCCGGTCGCGCTGGCGATCGCGTAGGCGATCAAGGGCGCGGCCCGGATGGTGAGCGTTGTGGGCCGGAACGTGCGCCGCCGGGCCTGGTAGTCTTTGGGGAACGTCACTTCCGGTCACCCCGGCGGCAACGGCGCCGTCGCTTTCCCTCTGCGCCGCAAATAGGCTCCGCAGAGTGGGGCACCCAGACACCCGTCGTGTTCGGTGGTCAACTTACGCCCCGGTAACTACGTAGCCATAGGGCCATTTGCGCGTCCGAAAATTGACCGATATGCTAAGGGCTGTTACGATGCTGTAGCGTACGCGTGTTCGATTGAGGGGTCGAGCACCGCTTAGATAAGGGTCGGCGGGCGGAGGTAGGTGAGTATCGGGAGTCCCAAGGTCATGAACGAGACGAAGTTCCGCGAGCTGCTCGTCTACGCCGCGCGCCAGTCGGCGGGTGACCCGACCTTTGGGGCCACGAAGCTCAACAAGATCCTCTTCTACGCGGACTTCGCGGCCTATTGGCGGCTCGGCTCGCCCATCACCGACGCCGAGTATCAGCACCTCCAAGACGGTCCGGCGCCTCGTCTGCTCCTACCTATCCGGGCCGGCCTCATTGAGGACGGCTCGATTCGGTTGGACGTTCAGCCCTACTTCAACTACAGGCAAGAGCGAATCGTCGCGCTACGCCCCCCCGATCTCACGGAGTTCTCGGCAGACGAGTTGGCGATCGTCAACGAGACCCTTGAAGTTCTCCACGGCTTGGGTGCGGCGGACGTGACCAATATGTCGCATCAGGAGTTCGGCTGGAAGATGACGGATGACGGGGAGACTATCCCTTACTTCACTGCATGGATCAGTCCAGAGCCCCCGTCCGCGGAGCAACTTCAGCTTGGGGTGGAGGTGGCCCGCCGACACGGGATGGACGTAACCAATGGGCATACCGCCCGAGCCTAATCCGAATTACGGCGTCAGGTACGGGGCAGCGTTCCTCGCCCAAGCTGTTCAGCTGGTCGGAAGCCCACAGCGGTGGGACGAGATCCAGCGGAACTTCGACGTGCTCTTGAGCCGCAAGCCCAGGGAGGGTGGCTTTCCGGTCATTGGAGTGCCGGATCTCTACTGCCTCCAGGTTCAGCGTCCCACGCGTGCGGCAGACATCTACTACCGCTGCAACGACGGTGAGAAGTTCATCGAGCTTCTTGAGATCCTTGAGATGGGTCTATAGTCCGGACAGTGCGGGGATCGAACCCCAAACCGAAAGCCAGCGCTCGGAGGGTTCGCGTGCCCGCCCCGCACTGCCAGCTCCCGAAGACCGGCGGCAAGGCTCCGCCCCACGCCCCGCTCCTGGCGCGACGCGCCCGCCCTGAGGCGATCCCGCGAGCCCCGCCAGCGCCGGGGCCCTGCGATGGACCACGACCGTGTCGGGGCCCATCGCAGGGCCCATCCCAATCGCGCCCCCACCGTCCGCCACCACGTGGAGGCCCGGGCGAGGTGCCGTCGCCACCTCGACGGCCCCGCCTCGTCGTACACCATCGGCATGAGCGTGTGGGAGCGACCATGCCGTCCGCTCGGGCGCCGTCGACCGGGGGAGCTGCCCGGTCGGGCTGGCGCTGGCCCACGCGCTCGCGGCGGCCCAGGCCGAGCGGGAGGCGTAGCCGGGCGGCCCTCTGGGAATGACGGGCCGACTGATTCATCGTGCCGATCTCGTGGTCGCCGTGTCACCCGCGGCGCAGCGCCGCGGGCGTACAACCAAGGGGGGCGGCTCTTGGGCCACCCCGCCCTCGGAGGAAGCCCATGACCCCGACGATCCGCCGACTCCTGACGCTGGCCGCGGCGGTGGCCGTCGTGCTGGCGGGCACCAGTGCTGGGCTTGCGTTCGCCGCGACCCGGACGATCGCGACCCCACTCCGCACGCCGCCGACGGTCCGCCGCCTCACCGCGCTCCCGCAGCAGGGTCAGGTGGCGGTGGCGACCCGGGCGCTCCCCGGCGCGGAACTCCCGCGAGACTGGCAGGACCACGGCACCTGGTGGCCGGCGATCGGCCAGCGCGGGGCGCAGACGACCCAGATCGCGCTCTTCCTGGGGCCGACCGCGGGCTGGCTCCCATGCCAGGACGGGCCGACCGGGGTATCGGTGGCCGGGAGGCCGATGACCTACCGCTGCGCCGCGATCCCAGGCTCGGCCGCCGGCGCCATCACGCTGGTGGCCCCACTTGTCCACACCGCCACCGGCTGGTGGGAGCAGGCCGCGACCGATTCCACGAAGGACGCAGACACATACCAGGCGTTCCGAGTGGCCACGCTCACGCGGGCGTCCAACGGGCGCCCGTGGTACGTGACGACTCGGCGTCAGCGCGTGAGGATCGAGGCGCCGCCACCGCCGGTGCCAACACTCGGACTCCGGCCGGGCTCCCAGCGGGTCCCGGCGGGGCACCCGGCGGGGGTGACCGTCACCGGCTCCGGTTGGCCAACGGGGGCATACGCGGTGCTCTGGGACCTGACGGATAATGTCAACACAACGCCCAAGGCGAGCGACTGGTGCACGGCCCCGAACTGCCAGTGGATGCTCACGGCTCCGAGCCCACCGGGGACATACCAGTTCACCGTGTACCTGCACGCAGCCTCCGGGGCTCGGATCGCCACGAGCGGGTCTGTCCAGGTCACCTGGGCGTCACCGACCACCACCCCCACTGCGACGCCGGTGGCCACACCGACTCCCACGCCGACCGCGACGCCGGTAGCTACATCGACGCCGACGCCGACGCCGACAAGCACGATCCCGATCTACAGCTATCCGAACTGGTCCGGTTACACCGTGGGCAACGGACCCTACACGGGAGCGAGCGGCAACTTCAACGTTCCCAGTATCTACGCCTCGTCGACCGTGACCAATACCTCCGAGTGGGTCGGAATTGACGGCGTCACGAACAACGATGTCCTCCAGACTGGCGTCGACGAGATCTACGACCCCAGCACGAATCTGGTCACCTTCCAGCCCTGGTACGAGACGTATCCTGCCCCCCCTGTGAACATCAACATGTATGTTTCACCGGGCGACCAGATGACCGCGACTGTCGCCTACATGGGCAATGGGGAGGCGACGATGACTCTGACAGATGACACCACCGGAGCCACGTTCTCGACTGAGCAGCCGTACAGCGGGCCGCTCACCAGCGCGGAATGGATTGCAGAGAGCCCAGGCTATGGCACTAGCCTGGCCAGCCCGTTGGGCGATTACACGCCGGATGTGACCTTTACGAACCTCGGCCTCACCGGCCCCGGGACGAGCTGGGAGGAGGACATTATGGTCCAGAACGGCGTGCAGGTCTCGACCCCGTCGGC
>DATLUG010000032.1:0-20036 GCA_035533215.1 Candidatus Micrarchaeia archaeon
GGGCGGTCGACCCCGGGGCCGCCGGGCCCGCCTGGGCGCGCGCGACCCGGCGCCGCGACGCGATCGCCGAGGGGCGCGACGACGCCGAGGCCGCGGCCCAGCTGCTGGCGACCGGTGCCACCCTGGTCCGGGGACGGGGGGTGATCGAGGGCCCCGGCCGGCTCCGGGTCGGGGACCGCCTGCTGGCCTGGGGGGCGCTGGTCATCGCGACCGGGTCGACCGACGTGAGGCCCACCATCCCCGGCCTCGACCTGGTGCCGACCTGGAGCAGCGACGAGGCCCTGGCCGCCGACGAGCTCCCGGCGTCGCTGGCCATCCTCGGGGGCGGCCCGGTGGGCTGTGAGCTGGCCCAGGTGTACGCGAGCTTCGGCAGCCGGGTCACCCTGGTGGAGGCGGAGTCGGGGCTCCTCCCCCGCGAGGAGCCGCTGGCCGGCGAGCTGGTGGCGGAGGTGCTCCGGGCCGACGGGGCGGTGGTGCGGCTCGGCACCCGGGTGGAGGCGGCGAGCCTCGAGGCGGGGCGGGCGCGGCTGCGGTGCCACGACGGCACCGCCATCGTGGTCGACCGGGTGCTGCTGGGGCTGGGCCGGCGGCCGCGCACCGACGGGATCGGCCTGGAGACCCTGGGCCTGGCCCCCGGCGGCGGCGGGCTCGCGATCGACGACCGCTGCCGGGTGATCGGCCCGGAGCACGTCTACGCCGCCGGCGACGTCACCGCGGTGGCGCCCTTCACCCACACCGCCGCCTACCAGGGCCGGATCGTCGCGTCCGCGCTCGCCGGCGGGTCCGCCCGGGCCGACTACCGGGCCATCCCCCGGGTCGTGTACACGACGCCGCCGGTGGCCGCGGTCGGCCGGACCGAGTCCCAGGCCCGCGCCGAGGGCGCCGAGGTGGTCACCGCCGAGGCCGAGGTCGGTGCCACCGCCCGCGCCGCGGCGGACGGGGACCGGCTCGGGCGGGTGAAGCTGGTGGCCGACCGGGAGGAGGGGATCCTCCTCGGCGCGTGCGCGGTGGGTGGGGGCGCCGACGCCTTCATCGGCGAGCTCGCGCTCGCCATCCGGGCGCGGGTGCCGGTGGCGCTGCTGGCGGAGCTGGTGCACCCGTTCCCCAGCCAGCCCGAGGTGCTCGAGCCCGCGCTGCGGTCCCTCGCCGCCGCCTGCACCTGAGCCGCCGGCCCAGCGCGCCGGGCTCGCTCCGGGCGCGGCCTAGACTGGGCCGGCGCTCCGGACGTGACCCGCCACCCGGGCGGTCCCGGGGTGGGTGGAGCACCATGCGCGCGATCCTGAAGCGACGGACCGGGCCGGGCGTCGAGCTGGCCGAGGTCCGGGCGCCGGCCCCCGGGCCCGGCGAGGCGCTCCTGCGGGTGCTGGTCGCCGGGATCTGCGGCACCGACCTGCACATCGTCGACTGGAGCCCGTGGGCCGCCGGGCGGGTCCGTCCGCCCCGCGTCATCGGGCACGAGATGGCGGGGCGGGTGGCGGCGGTCGGGCCCGGGGTCGAGCGCCCCAGGGTGGGGGAGCTGGTCGGGGTCGAGACCCACCTCGTCGACGGGGTCTGCCGGCAGTGCCGCCGCGGCAACTACCACGTCTGCGAGGCGACCAGGATCCTGGGGGTCGACGTCGACGGCACCCTCGCCGAGGCGGTCGTCGTCCCGGCCCGGAACTGCTGGCCCACCCCGGAGGCGCTGGGGCCGGAGGTGACGGCCTTCCAGGAGCCGATGGGCAACGCCGTCCACGCGGCCCTCCAGGGCCCGCTCCACGACCGCACCGTGCTGGTCACCGGCTCCGGCCCCATCGGCTGCGCCGCGGTGGGGGTGGCCCGGGCCGAGGGGGCCGCCCGGGTGGTCGCGGTGGACCGGACGCGAGAGCGGCTGACCATGGCCCGGGCGATGGGCGCCGACGCCGTGGTCGACACCGGGCCCCTGGCGCCGCCGGAC
The DNA here is from genome assembly GCA_035533215.1 of Candidatus Micrarchaeia archaeon. GTDB lineage: Bacteria > Chloroflexota > Dormibacteria > Aeolococcales > Bog-877 > DAHUZL01. The sequence goes on from DATLUG010000032.1 coordinate 1,934, forward strand.
CTCACCGGCGCGCTGGCCGAGGCGCTGGGCGGCGAGGCCGACGTGGTTCTGGAGATGGCCGGAGCCCCGGACCTCCTCCTGGCCGGCCTCGCGGTCCTCGCCCCGGGGGGCTGGCTGAGCCTGCTCGGGCTCGGCAACACCGCCGCGACCCTGGACCTCGACCGGCTGGTGGTGATGCGCGGGGTGACCGTGTTCGGGGTCACCGGGCGGCGCCAGTTCGACACCTGGGTGAGGACCACGGGGTACCTGGAGTCGGGCGCGGTCGACGTGCGTCCCCTCCTCACCCACCGGTTCCCCATCGACCGATTCGCGGAGGCGCTGGCGGTGGCGCGCTCCGGCCGGGGCGGCAAGGTGCTGATCTATCCTGGCGATGGACCCCATCCATGACTGATTGCCTCGCCAGCCTTCGCGCCGAGCTCGACGCCCTGCGCGCCGAGGGGCGCCTGCGGCCGCTGGCCGTGCTGGAGGGGCCCCAGGACGCCGAGGTGACGATCGACGGGCGCCGGCTGATCAACCTCTCCTCCAACAACTACCTCGGACTCAACACCCACCCCCAGCTGGTGGCGGCGGCGGTGGCGGCGGCGCGGACCTGGGGCGCCGGCTCGGGGGCGGTCCGCACCATCGCCGGGACCCAGACCCTCCACGAGGAGCTGGAGCGGCGGCTGGCCGCGTTCAAGGGCACCGAGGCGGCCCTTACGTTCCAGAGCGGCTACGCGGCCAACCTCGGGGTCCTCGGCACCGTCCTCGGCGAGCCCGACGCGGTGGTCAGCGACGAGCTGAACCACGCCAGCATCATCGACGGGATCCGCCTCACCAAGGCCGCCCGGTACCGGTTCCGCCACCGCGATGTGGACGACTGCGAGGCGCAGCTGGCGGCGGCCCGGCGGGACGGCCGGCGGCGGGTCCTGCTCGTCACCGACGGGGTCTTCAGCATGGACGGCGACATCGCCCCGCTGCCCGCGATCGTGGAGCGGGCGGAGGCCGCCGAGGCCGCGGTGATGGTCGACGACGCGCACGGCTCGGGCGTGCTCGGCCGCGGCGGCCGCGGCACCGTCGACCACTTCCAGCTCCATGGCCGGGTCCTGATCCAGGTCGGCACCCTGAGCAAGGCGATCGGGGTGCTGGGCGGCTACGTCGCGGGGCCGATGGCGGTGCGGGAGCTCCTGGTCCACGGGTCGCGGCCGTTCCTCTTCAGCACCTCGCACCCGCCGGCGGTGGTGGCGGCCTGCATCGCGGCGCTGGCGGTGCTGGAGGCGGAGCCCGAGCGCCAGGAGCGCCTCTGGACCAACGCCCGCCGCTTCAAGCTCGGGCTCCAGGGGCTGGGATTCGACTGCGGCGGCAGCGAGACGCCGATCACGCCGGTGATCGTGGGGGAGGCGGGCCGGGCGATGGCGCTCGCCGACGCCCTCCGCGAACGGGGGGTCTTCGCCCAGGGGATCGGGTTTCCCACCGTGGCCCGCGACCGGGGTCGGGTGCGGACGATCGTCACCGCCGGGCACACCGCCGAACAGCTGGACCGGGCTCTCGACGCGTTCGCCTCGGCCGGCCGGGCGCTCGGCCTGCTCGGCCCCATCGCCGTGGCCCGGCCGTAACCGTGGCCCTCGCCGCCGACTTGTCGGAGGTGGAGGGGGGCCCGGAGCCCATCCCGCGGCCCGCGTCCGGCGGCCCCTGGCGACGGGCGCGCACCCCGGAGAGCCTGGAGGAGGAGCATCGCATCGTCCTCGCCGCCAAGGGCGGCGACCGCGCCGCCTTCGCCGAGCTCTACAACCAGTACGTGGACGCCATCCATGCCTACGCCTACCACCAGACCGGCAGCCGCGAACGGGCCGAGGACGTCACCGCCACCACGTTCGCGCGCGCCTTCGAGGAGATCGCCCGTTTCGAGTGGCGGGGGGTGCCGTACTCGGCCTGGCTCTACCGGGTCGCCAGCAACCTCCTCGCGCGGGAGCACCGCCGGCCGCGGTGGAGCGAGCTCCCCGACACCGCGATGGACCCCGGCGAGGGGCCGGAGGCGGCCGCCGTCCGCGGCGAGCGAGCGCTGCGGGTGCGGGCTGCGCTCCAGCACCTGTCGGCCGATCAGCGCCGGGCGGTGGCGCTCCGCTATGGCTCCGGCCTGCGCAACGCCGAGGTGGCCAAGGTGATGGGCAAGAGCGAGGGGGCGGTGAAGCTGCTGATCTTTCGCGCGACCGCGACCCTGCGCCGCCGCCTCGGCCCGGACTTCGACGAGGGCCAGCTGGTCCAGCCGGGGCCGACGTCCGCCGGGACCACGCCGTGAGCCGGGCGGAGCGGCGGATGGCGCGGGCGCTCACCGACTGGCTGGACGGCGGTGAGGCCCCGCCCGACCCCACCACCCGGGCGATCGCCGACACCGCCCTGCTGATCGTCGACGCGCTGGCGCCGGAGCCGCTCTCGGCGAGCACCCGGGCGCGGCTCTTCGAGCGGGCGATGGCGGGTGGCGACGACGACGAGGAGGCCCTCTGGGCGGCGGTGCTGCGCACGCTGGAGCAGGTCCCGGGGCCCGCCTGGGTCGGACTGGGCGGCGCCGCCGCGGGCCTGGTGATCGGGGTCGCCCTCCTGCGGCACCGGGAGGCCGGGGCTGCCTGACCGCGGCGGCCCGCGGGCGCCCTTCGAGGGGCCGGGTCCGGCGCGCCGGTTTGCGGCCGGCAGGCGGGCGCGGGATGATCGGGGTCGCGTCGCTTCGCGTCGCGCCGTCGGTGGGGCGCGGCCGGCCCCTCGCGAGCGGGAGGACCCAGGAGGGTGCAGGGCGATGCGACCCATGTTCGCGCGGCGCTCGTCCTCCGGCGCGAGGAGCTGACCCGGGAGCTGGAGTCGCTGCGACCCCCCGCCGCCGAGGGCGGCCGCACGATCCAGTACGGCAAGCGCGCCGGCGATTTCACCGCCGAGGCCCACGACCGGCTCAACCGCGGAGCCACGGCGCGCCAGCTCGGCCAGATGATGCAGGATGTGGAGCACGCCCTGCGCCGGCTGGATGCCGGCCGCTACGGGCGCTGCGAGGTCTGCGACGCCGAGATCCCCCCGGGACGGCTGGCCGTCCTGCCATGGGCGACCGTCTGCGTCGCCTGCAAGGAGCGCGGGCCGCGCCGGTAGGCGGTCGCCGGCAGCCGTCGCTGGACAGGGAGGCCCAGGGCATGGCATCGATCGAGACCGTCGTCATCCCCGCCGGCGGCCTCGGAACCCGCTTCCTGCCCGTCACCAAGGCCATCCCCAAGGAGCTGATCCCGGTCGGGGGCCGGCCGGTGCTGCAGTGGGCGGTGGAGGAGGCGCGCGCGTCGGGCATCATCCGCACCGTCCTCGTCACCGGTCCCGGCAAGGAGGCGCTCGCCGCCCACTTCGCGCGCGACCCGCGACTGGAGCGGGCGCTGGAGGCCCGCGGCGACCGGGCGCTCCTCGACGAGGTGCGGGCGATCCACGCGCTCACCCGCATCGAGGTGGTGGAGCAGCCGGAGCCGCTCGGCCTGGGCGACGCCGTGCTGCGGGCGGCGTCCGCCGTCGCCGGCGAGGCGGCGGTGTGCGCGCTGCTGCCGGACGACCTCTTCATCGGCCGGGTCCCGCTCCTGCGCCAGCTGATGGACGCCTATGCCGAGCACCAGTGTCCGGTGGTGGCGCTGCGACGGTGCGACGCCGTGGAGATCGGCCGCTACGGCGTCGCCGCCATCAGCGGTCCGGGGCCGGTGTTCCGAGTGACGGACCTCGTGGAGAAGCCCCCGCCGGGAGAGGCCCCCAGCGACCTGGCCCTGATGGGGCGCTACGTCCTCACCCCCGCCGTCTTCGCCGCGCTGGAGCGAACCCCGCCGGGCGCGCTCGGGGAGGTGCAGCTCACCGACGGCATCCGCGGCGCCCTCGCCGACGGTCCCGTGGTCGGGGTGGAATACACCGGGCGGCTCCTCGACGTGGGCACCCTGGAGGGGTGGGTGCGGACCCTGGTGGAGCTCCTGCCGCTGGATCCGCGACTCGGCCCGGTCTTCCGCGCCGCCCTCGCCGCCACCCCGCCGGGGGCGCCCGCGACCTAGGCCGCGGCAAACACACACCGGCGAGCCCGGGCCCCGCGAGGAGGCGCTATACTAGCCCGCCAGATGCAGCCGCCGACGCGTACACGCGTCCCTTGTCCCCCGTGCTCACAGGTACCGCGATGGCCATCCAACGCCCGCGACGCGGCGACGATGCCGTGCGCTACCCGAGTGTCGAGGGGGACTTCGAGGTCGAGGTCTCGCACGCGCTGAACAAGTGGTGCGTGTCGGTCCGTCGGATCGCCGACCGCACCGTGGTGGCGGAGGACTTCTACCCCGAGCGCTGGAAGGCGATGGCGCGCGCGCAGGACTTCCTGCGCATCCTCAACCAGCGCAGCCGCCCCGGCACCGAGGGTGGCGACGGGGACCTCGACGCGCCGGCGCAGCCACAGGCCGCCCCCGGCGCACGGGCCTCCACCCCGGGCCAGAGCCGCTGAACGGGGCAGCCGCGGTGGCCGGCCTCCTCGGGACGGGGGCCGGCGCGGTCCCGCCCGGGTTCGCCGTCGCCGACCCCCACCTGCACACCACCCGGAGCGACGGGATGGTCAGCCCGCGCGAGCTGGTCCGGGCCGCGGCGCGGGCCGGGCTGGGGGTGATCTGCGTCACCGACCACGACACCACCGCCGGGGTTGCCGAGGCCGGCGACGCCGGGGCGGAGTTCGGGGTGGAGGTGGTCGCCGGTGAGGAGGTGACCACCAAGGCGCCGGGCCGCGTCCACGTCCTCGGACTCTTCCTCGACGGCCCGGTGCGGATGGGACTCACCGTTGCCGACACCATCCGGGCGATCCGCGACCGCGGCGGCCTGGCCGTCCTCGCCCACCCGTTCATGCCGACCTACTTCGCCTCGATCACCCCGGCGGGGTTGCGCCGCCTGATCGCCCGTGAGCGCCTGGACGGGATCGAGCTCCGTCACACGAGCCTCACCACCAGGGGCCGGGCCCGCGCCCTCGACGCGTTCTATGCCGCCAACCGCGACGCCCTGGGGGCGGCGGTCGGCTCCAGCGACAGTCACTTCGGCGGCCACGACCTGGCCCGGACCGTCACCGCCTTCCCCGGCCTGGGGGCGGCTGACTTCCGGCGGGCCCTGGAGGCCGGGCTGACCCGGCCGATCGAGCGGTACGCCCACCCGCCGGCGCCCGCCCTGCAGACCCGGCTGCGGCAGCAGGCGCGCAGCCTCGGCTGGCTCTCCTGGCAGCGCTGGCGGGGCCGGGTGGGCCAGGGATGAGGCGCCTCGACCGAGCGCTGCTGCGCCGCGAGTGGGGGGCCGTGACCTTCGTGGCGACCGTCCTCCTCGGCGGCCTCGTCATCCTGGTCACGCTGGTGATCAAGGCCGCCTCGCCCTCCCCGATCCCGCCCGTCCCGCCCTGCCCGAGCGAGACCCCGATCGTGATCCACGTGCACCAGACCCCTCGGCCGCACCCGACCGGGAGCCGTTCCCACCCGCGGCCCACGGCGACCCCGACCCACGCGGTGGTGCTCCCCAGCGTCCCCTACGGCTGCCCCGAGCCGTCGGTGGTGGTGGTCACGCCCAGCCCGCGGCCGACCCCGCACCGCTCGGCGAGCCCCTCGGCGCATGCCGTGCCCACCAGCCGCGCGCGGGCGACGCCGACGCCGACCCGCCGGCCGACCCCGACGCCCACCCCAAGGCGCACCCCCGGCTGACCCCGGTCCTGGCCCCTCAGAGCTCCGAGAGGACCAGGCTGCCGTTGACGGGCACGATGTCGCGCCACGGCACCCGCAGGGCGAGCGCCGGCTGGCCCTCGGGTTGGATCGCCACCTCGATCTCGGCGCTCAGGCGGAGCTGGCCGATCCGGACGCAGTCGCGCAGGAAGGGGAAGGCGAGCGGGACCAGGCGGTTGAGGAGCTGGTTGCGCCAGGCGTCGAGCAGGGTCAGGCCGGGGCCGCCGCTGCGGTCGCGGAAGGCGATCACCAGGACCTCGTCGGTGAGCGCGATGGGATCGGTCCAGGTGTAGGCCTCACCCATCTGGTCGCAGTCGACGAACCACTCCCGACGGGGGAAGAGCCGGAGCCGGCCGGCCAGCGGGCGCATCCGCTCGGCGTCCCCCTCGATGATGATCGGCACGTCGGCGGGCGGCGCGCCCGGCTCGCTCTCGTCGGGGTAGCGGACGCTGAACCCCACCGTGTCCACCCCCAGGAAGGGGTTGGGGACCGTGATCGCCATCGCGTTGGCCATCGAGGCGAACCTCCCGCATCCGCAGCGTCGCTGGGCCGGGCCACCCCGACTCCGCCCAGCATAGACCGGCGAACGCGTGTGTGCGGGCCGCCGCCGCCGTCCCGACCGCTCAGCCGGCCCGGCCGTCGCCGGCGGTGCCCACCACCTGACGCCACCACGCCTCGACCTGCTCCCGGGTCGCGGTGCGGGTGCCACCGTTGTCGATCACCCAGGTCGCGAGCGGGCGCTTGCGGTCGATCGGCCACTGCGCCGCCAGCCGACGGGCGGCCTCGTCCGGCCCGAGCCGGTCGCGGCGCTGGAGGCGGGCGAGCTGGAGGTGGGGGGGCGCATAGACCAGCAGGACCCCGTCCACGTCCGCCGCTCGGCCCACCTCGAACAGGAGGGGGATGTCGTACACCACCACCGGCGCGCCCGCCGCCTGCCCCGCCCGGACCAGCGCGTCCCCGAGGGCGCGGATCCGAGGGTGGGTGATCGCCTCCAGCCGGGCGCGGGCGGACGCGTCGGCGAAGACCAGGGCCGCCAGCCGGGACCGGTCCAGGGTGCCGTCGGCGGCCAGCGCCGTGGGGCCGAACGCGGCCACGATCGCGTCCAGGGCCGGCTGGCCCGGCTCGACGACCCGACGGGCGAGCTCGTCGGCGTCGACCACGACCGCCCCGCGCTCACGGAGCATCGCCGCCGCCGTCGACTTGCCGGTGGCGACGCCGCCGGTGAGGCCGACCACCCGCCCGGCGACGCTCACGGATCGGTCGGACGGAGCCGGACGAAGCATCGGCCGACCTCGAGGAGGCGCTCGAGGCGGGTCCCCGGGGTGTGGACGCGGACGCCCGGCCGCGCCGGCACGCCGACCTCCCAGCCCTCCTGGAAGAGGCGGCGGGCCTCGCCGAGGTCCATGACGCTGCGGACCGTGCTCCCGTCGGTCATCGGAAGGACCGGCGTCCGCGTCCCCGGGTATCCCAGCGCCACCTCGCCGCCGGTGTCGAGCAGCACCTGGAGGTCGCCGAGGGCGCTCGCGTCGGGCAGCAGGGGCTCCGCCGCCGACAGCACCTGCTCCAACGACGGGGCCGATCCCTGGCGGACCTCGGTGCGGACCGCCTGGCGCGACCGGATGTGCCGCTGCCGCTCGCGCCGGCGGCGCTCGGTCGCGATCCGGCCCAGCCCGGCCCGGACCGCCGTCAGCCGCTCCTCGTATGGCGCCATCGCCGCGCGCACCGCCCGCTCGGCCGCCCGCCAGGCGTCCGCGAGCGCGTCGAGCGCGGCGTCGTCCAGCGGCCCCAGCGCGTCCGGGATGCCGGGCGGCGCGGGCGGCGCGGGCGGCCCCGAAGGGTCAGGCGCCCCCGCCGGCTCGGATGCGTCCATCCCGCCAAGCCTACGAGCCCAGGCGGGCCGCCGCCCCCAGGCCGGTCCGCCTACACTCGCAACGCGCGGTGGGGGTCGGGGTCGGCGGTCGTGGCAGGGAGGGTGGGTGGTGGCGGGCGAGGTGCGGCTGGGGCGCGAGGGCGGGGTGGCGGTCCTGACCATCGACCACCCGCCCGCCAACGCCCTCAGCCGGGATGTGGTGGCGGCCCTGGACCGGGCCCTCACCGAGGCCGAGGCGGACGAGGGCACCCGGGCCGCGGTCGTCACCGGGGCCGGCGCGCGATTCTTCGTCGCCGGGGCGGACATCAACGAGTTCCAGGCCTCCGCGGACGCCACCCGCAGCTGGATCGCGACCGGACAGGCGCTCACCCTCCGGATGAGCCGGATGCGCCTGCCGATCGTGGCGGCCGTCAACGGCTTCGCCCTCGGTGGCGGGCTGGAGCTGGCGATGGCGTGCGACATCCGCATCGCCGCCGCCGGGGCGCGGCTCGGCCAGCCGGAGGTCACCTTGGGACTGATCCCCGGGTGGGGCGGGTCCCAGCGGCTGCCCCGCCTGATCGGGCGGGGCCCCGCCCTCGCCCTCCTGCTCACCGGCGACCCGCTCGACGCGGAGGCCGCGCTGGGCCTCGGGCTGGTCCACGAGGTGGTGGCCGCCGATGCGGTCCGCGCCCGCGCGATCGAGTGGGCGCAGCGGCTGGCCGCGCAGGCCCCGGTGGCGGTCGCCGCCATCAAGCGGGCGGTCGCGGACGGGCTCGACCGCCCGCTCGGGGAGGGCCTCGCCGCCGAGCTCGACGGCTTCATGACCGCCTTCACCTCGGCGGACGCGGCGGAGGGGGTGGCCGCCTTCCTCGGCAAGCGACCACCCCGGTGGAGCGGCCGCTGAGCAAAGGGCTGGCCCCGCGCGCCCACCGGCTACCATCGGCGGCGATGGGACTGGGGTCGCCCGCCGCCGATGAGCCCGACGATCCGAACCAGAGCCGGGGCGGGCGGTACCGCCGGGTCGGCCCGTTCTGGATCGAGGAGCCGGCCTGGTTCTGGGCGCTCTCGGCGCTGGTCCTGCTCCTCGGCGCGCTGGCGCTGACCCTCGCCATCCTCCACGATCCCCCGTGATCTGGCTCAACTCGGTGGGGCTGGTGCTGCTGGCGGGGCTGGCCTCGGGGCTGTTCGTCCGCCGTCTGGCGCCCCTCTGGCGGGGCCTGCGCCGGGCCGCCCCGGCCGCCCGGCGCGACCGAAAGCTGGCCCGGCTGCGCTCGGTCCTGGTGCTGGTCCTCGGGCAGCAGCGGCTGCTGCGCTGGCCCTTCAGTGGGGTCGCCCACTTCCTCATCTTCTGGGGCTTCGTCATCCTCAACCTGGAGATCCTGGAGGCCGGCCTGGAGGCGCTGGTGCCACCGCTCGACCTCGAGCGCCAGGCGTGGTGGGGCCCGGTGGCGTTCGTGCAGGACCTGCTGGCGGTCGCGGTGCTCACCGGTCTTCTGCTCGCAGCCCTCAACCGCTACGGGCTCCGACCCCGGCGCTTCCGCGGCAGCCACGGCGCCGACGCCGCCATCATCCTCGCCGGCATCGCCTGCGTCATGCTCACCCAGATCGGGCTCTACGCCACCCTCATCGCGGCGGGCCGGGACGGGGTCGTCAATCTCCGGCCGGTGTCGGCGGCGGCGGCCCACCTGTTCACCGGATTCCACGGCCTCGCCATCGACGCCTTGTACGAGGCCTTCCTGTGGGCCCACCTCGCCGTCATCGCCGCCTTCCTGGTCTACCTGGCCCACAGCAAGCACCTGCACATCCTCACCGCCCTCCCCAACGTCCTCTTCCGCAGCCTGGAGCCGGCCGGCCGCCGCCTCAGCCTGCTCGACCTCGAGCACGCGGAGCACTTCGGCGTGGCGGAGGTGGGCCAGCTGACCTGGAAGCAGGACCTCGACCTCGCCACCTGCACCGAGTGCGGCCGCTGCCAGTCCCACTGCCCCGCCTACAACACCGGCAAGCCGCTGTCCCCCAAGCTGCTGATCACCGACCTGCGCGACGCCTGGTACGCCAGCTGCCGCGGCGAGCCGGTGCCGCAGGGCGCCTGGCAGGCCGAGGTCGGCGCGCTCCCGGCGGGGTCGACGACCATCGCCCCGGGCACAGGTGGGAGCCGGCCGCTGATCGGCCCCACCGTGCTGGCGGAGACGCTGTGGGCCTGCACCACCTGCGGCGCGTGCGTCGACCAGTGCCCGGTCCTGATCGAGCACGTCCCCACCATCATCGACCTCCGCCGCGCCCTGGTGCTGGAGCAGGGGTCGCTGCCGGCCTCGGCCCGGACCGCGCTGGAGTCGATCGAGCAGCGCGGCAACCCGTACGGGCTGCCGGCGACGGAGCGGGCGCGCTGGAGCGACGGCCTGGAGGTGCCGACCCTGGCCGACCATCCCTCCGCCGAGTGGCTCTACTGGGTCGGCTGCGCCACCAGCTACGACCGGGGGAACTGGCCGATCGCGCAGGCGATGGTGTCCATCCTGCGCGCAGCCGGGCTGGACTTCGCGGTGCTCGGCAACGAGGAGCGCTGCAGCGGCGACCCGGCGCGCCGGATCGGCAACGAGTACCTCTTCCAGGTCCAGGCGGCCTCGGTGATCGAGCGGCTGCGCGCGGGCGGGGTGCGCAAGGTGGTGGCGAGCTGTCCCCACTGCTTCAACGTCTTCGCCAACGAATACCCCGACCTGGGCGGACGGTTCGAGGTCGTCCACCACACCCAGCTGATCAAGCGGCTGCTGGACGAGGGGCGGCTGCGGCCGTCCCGCCCGGTGGCCGAGGGGAGCCTCACCTACCACGACCCGTGCTACCTCGGACGCTGGAACGACATCTACGACGAGCCGCGGGCGGTCCTGGGCGCGCTCCCGGGGGTCACCCTGGTGGAGATGCGGCGCTGCCGGCGCGAGGCGATGTGCTGCGGCGCGGGCGGCGGGCGGATGTGGATGGAGGAGGGGAGGGGGACCCGCATCAACCACGTGCGGGTGCGCCAGGCGGCCGACACCGGGGCCTCGGCCACCGCCACCGCCTGCCCCTTCTGCGCCACCATGTTCGCGGAGGGGATCGGCGCGACCGGGCTGGACGACCAGCTCGCCAGCCAGGACGTCGCGGTCTACGTGGCCCGGGCTCTGGAGGGCCCGGTCGCCGCCCCCGGTGCCCCCGCCGCCGGTCCCTCGTGAGCCGTCCCCCGGCCCAGGGGGCGGGTCCGGGGAGGGACCGCCCCCTGGGCGGCGACCGGGGCCTTCGCCCCTGGCGGGTCTCGGGGACCACCGCCCAGCGTCTCGGGGTCCTCTTCGTCGTGGTCCTGGTCTGGGACCTGGTCCTGGCCCTCGACGGCCACATCCCGGCCGGCTGGGCGGGGGGGGTGATCGCCGCCACCGTCGTCTGCTACCCCTGCCTGGCGGTGGTCTGCGCCCTGGCCCTGGGCCAGCCCCCGCCCGGGTGGCTGGTCCGCTGGCGCCCGCAGCGGGTGCTGGTGGTGGCGCCGGCGCTGACCCTGGTGATGGCGGTGGTGGTCGGACTCCAGGTGCCGGGATACCTGCGCTCGCGTTCGGGGATCGGCGCCGACGTCACCGCCGCCACCCTCTGCGCGGCCCAGGACGTCCTCGCCGGACGCGACCCGTACCGGACCCCCGAGGTGGCCTGCCTTGGCCGCCTCCACGCCAGCATCCTCGTCGCCACTCCCCTTGCCCGCGGCCGGTTCGCCGGGCGCCGGCGCTATCCGAGCGACGCCGCCCTGCGGCGGGCGGCGGTGGCCGCGGGCCGCCATGAGGGGCGCTCGCGAGCCTTCCCGGTCTTCGGCTACCCGCCGATGAGCTTTGTCTGGATGCTGCCGGTCGCGCGGGCCGGCCCCACCGCCCGGGTGGCGTGGACCCTCGCCGGCGCCGCCGTGTGGCTCGTCGTCACCGGACTCGCCGCCGGCTGGCTCTGGCCGGCCGTGGTGATGCTGCTCCTGCTGCAGTTCGGGGGCGGGTCGGTGCTGGCGGCGGCGGCCCAGGGCGACGGCGAGTTCTTCGCCTACGCCCTCGCCACCCTGGCCTTGGTCCTGCTCGACCGCCAGCGCTGGTCGGCGGTGCTGCTGGCGCTGGCGGCGGCGACCAACCCCCTCACCTGGGTGATCGTGCCGGGCTACGTGGTCCTGGCGGCCCGGCTTCCGCGCCCCTCCCGCCGGCTCGGCTGGTTCGCCGCCGCCCTGGCGGCGGCGGTGGTTCCGTGGCTGCTGGTCTACCGGGACGCCGGCGCCGCCATCGTGGCCCTGGTGCGCCAGCCCGCCTACGCCTACGGCATCGGCCTCGTCACCGAACTGGGCCCCGCCCCCGCCCCGGTGCTGCGGACCGTCCTGTTCGCGGTGGCGGCGCTGGGACTGGCCCTGGTGGTCGGCGTGTGCGCCTGGCGCGGGCGCTGGACCGCGGCGGCCCCGGCGGTGGCGGTTGCGCTCCTCTGGGCCAGCTGGCGCAGTGACGCCAACTACCTCGCCCAGCTCTTCCCGCTGGCGGTGGCGATGGCGGTCGGCCTCCATCGCTGCAGCGCCTCCCCGCCGATCGCCGGCCGAAGGGCGGTCCCCTCGGCCCCGGCGGAGGCGGTCCCGTGACCCGGCCCAGCCACCCCCCGGGCTCGGTCCTCGCCATCGACCACGTCGGGCTGGCCGTCGCCGACCTCGACGCCGCCATCGCCCGCCACACCCTCTGGCTCGGCCACGGCCCGGTCGCCCGCGAGGCGGTCGAGCCCGATGGGATCGTGGCGGTCCTCTTCGAGGTGGCGGACGCCCGGGTCGAGCTCCTCGCCAGCCGCCGACCCGACTCGACCGTGGCCCGGTTCCTCGAGCGTCGCGGGGAGGGGCTGCACCACCTCGCCTACCGGGTGGAGGACGTGAGCCTCTCGCTCCGGGCCTGGGAGGCGTGGGGTGCGACGCTCATCGACCGGCAGCCGCGGCCGGGAGCCGGGGACCGCCTGGTGGGGTTCGTTCACCCGAGGGGGGCGGGCGGGGTCCTCGTCGAGCTCTGCCAGGAGCTGCCGGGGGCGGGCCGATGACGGGCGGGCGGGAGGTGGACCCCGACCGCCCGGGCGGGGTGACCGACTCCGGGCTCCCCGTCGAGGCGGCGTACGGCGCGGGACCGCCCACCCCGCCCGGGCCGGGGTCCTTCCCCTTCACCCGCGGGCTGCGCCCGGACGGCTACCGGGGCCGGCTGTGGACCATGCGCCAGTACTCGGGCTTCGGCTCCGCCGGCGAGACCAACCGGCGCTTCCGCTACCTCCTGGAGCAGGGCGAGACCGGCCTGTCGACGGCCTTCGATCTGCCCACCCAGATGGGCTACGACTCCGACGCGCCGGAGGCCGCGGGCGAGGTGGGGCGGGTCGGGGTGCCGATCGACACCGTCGAGGACATGGCGCGCCTGGTCGAGGGGATCCCCCTGGACCGGGTCACGATCTCGATGACGATCAACGCGCCGGCGAGCCTCTTGCTGCTGCTCTACGAGCTGGCGGCGGAGCTGAGGGGGATCGGCCCGGACCGGCTCGGCGGCACCATCCAGAACGACATCCTCAAGGAGTACGCGGCCCGGGGCACCTACATCCTCCCGCCCGGGCCCAGCCTGCGGCTGGTCACCGACACGTTCGCGTACTGCCGCCGCCGCCTCCCCCGCTGGAATCCCATCTCGATCTCCGGGTACCACATCCGGGAGGCGGGCGCGACCGCGGTCCAGGAGATCGGCTTCACCCTGGCCGACGGGATCGCCTACGTCGAGGCCGCCCTCGATGCCGGCCTGGCGGTCGACGAGATCGGCCCCCGGCTCAGCTTCTTCCTCAACGTCGGCAGCGACTTCTTCGAGGAGGTCTCGAAGTTCCGGGCCGCCCGGCGGCTGTGGGCGGAGATCATGCGGGAGCGGTTCGGCGCCACCCAGCCCCGCAGCCAGCAGCTCCGGGTCCACGCCCAGACCGGCGGCGCCACCCTCACCGCCCAGCAGCCCCTCAACAACACCGTCCGGGTCGCGCTCCAGGCCCTCGCCGCGGTGTGCGGCGGGGTCCAGTCTCTCCACACCAACGGGTATGACGAGGCGCTGGCCCTGCCCTCCGAGGAGGCGGCGACGATCGCCCTGCGCACCCAGCAGATCCTCGCCTACGAGTCGGGCGCCGCCCGGGTCGCGGACCCCCTCGGCGGCAGCCACCTGGTGGAGGACCTCACCGAGCGGCTGGCGGCGGGGGCTCGCGGCCTCATCGAGGAGATCGACCGCCGGGGCGGGGCGGTGGCGGCCATCGAGCAGGGCTTCTACCAGCGCGAGATCCAGGAGTCCGCCTACCGGGACCAGCAGGCCCTCGACCGCGGCCGGCGCACGGTGGTGGGGGTCAACCGCTTCCAGGCCGGCGGCCGGGGGGCCCTCCCCATCCTCCGGATCGACCCCGCCCTGGAGGCGGAGCAGGTGGCCGCCCTCGGGCGGGTCCGGAGCCGACGGGACGGCGGCCGGGTCACCCGCCTTTTGGACCAGGTGCGGCGGGCGGCGGGCGGGACCGCCAACCTCCTCGACCCGATGCGGGAGGCGCTGGCGGCGGAGGCCAGCGTGGGCGAGGTGTGCTCGGTCCTGGTCGCGGAGTTCGGCCGCTACCGGCCGGTGGCCTCGATCTGATCCCGGCCGGGGTCCCGGCCCCCCGCCGTCGCCAGCCTGGACCGCAGCACGCTGGGGTAGCGGACGTCGTGGAAGAGCTTGGCCGTGAGCGGCCGGCGGCCCCGTCCCAGGAGCCGGAACAGCGCCACGGCCGCCAGCGCCCCCGCGGGCGGCCCGACCCAGTAGATCCAGAGCCCGCCGAGCTGGCCGGCGACCAGCGCCGGGCCCAGCGACCGGGCCGGGTTGAGGCTGGTGCCGGTGTACGGAGCGCCGAACCGGACCAGGAGCGCGACCACCACCCAGACCGCCAGCGGGGTCCAGCGGACGCTGCGGCGATGGGAGACGCACAGGAGGATGGTGGCGACGAGGATGGCCGTCATCAGCGCCTCGATCCCGACCGCCGCGAGGGCGCCGGTGCCGGGCCCCGGACGGGTCACCCCGTCGGCGACGCTGCGGGCGGCGCCGCCCCAGAGCCGGGCGACCAGCACCGCTGCGGCGGCCGCGCCGCCCACCTGGGCCAGGGCGTATCCGAGGAGGTCGTCGCGGTGGACGTGCCCGGTGGCGAAGAAGGCGAGCGTCACGCAGGGGTTGAGGTGGGCGCCGCTGCGGCGGCCGACCGGGGTGACCGCGATCAGGCTGCCGGTCCCCCCGAAGAGGAGGCCGGTGAGCAGAAGACGCCACGACGCCGAGGGCAGGAGGTGCGGCAGCGGCGTCCCCCGGCCGAAGTCGAGGCAGACGGCGCTGAGGCCGCCGAGGATCAGGCAGGCGGTCCCGAGGAGCTCCGACCCCCACTCGGCGGGGTGGATCCCGGCGATCGGCCCGGCGTCGGCCCGGATCGGCGCCGGGCCGGGCCCGGGCATGCGGTCGCCTGGATGCCCGGTCACCGTGTGATCATCGCGGCCCGGAGGCGCCCTCAGGTCCGGCCCGGGCGGCGGTGGCGGCGGCGCCCGCCCGAGAGGCGAGCCGCCGCCACCCCGTGCGGTGGCTACCATCGCTCCCATGGCCAGCTCCCGCACCCTCACGCTGGCGGACGTCCGGCGGGTCGACCTCGGCGCCGTCACCGCGCCCCCGGGCGACCCCGACGCCGGCTCGACCGTCCCCGTCCACGGATTCGCCGTCACCCACCCCGCCGGGGTGGTCCTCATCGACACCGGGGTCGGCGAGCCCCGGCCGGGGTCGTTCGTCAGGGACTGGCGCCCGGTGGCGCGCCGGATCGACGTCGCCCTCGCCGAGCTGGGACTGGCCGCCGCCGACGTGCGGATGGTGGTCAACACCCATCTGCACTGGGACCACTGCGGCCAGAACGCCGTCTTCACCCATGCCCCGTTCGTGGTCCAGCGGCGCGAGCACGAGACCGCCCGGGGACGGCAGGGGATCGTCTGGGAGTGGTTCGAGGTGGCGCACGCCCGCTTCGAGCTGGTCGACGGCGAGCGGGAGATCCTCCCCGGGCTGCGGGTGGTGCCCACCTACGGTCACACGGTGGGACACCAGGCGGTGGTGGTGGAGACCGACCAGGGAACGGTGGTCCTGGGCGGCGACGCCGCCGACTCGGCCCAGTCCTTCGCGGCCGAGGACTGCAGCCTCGGCGCCGAGCCCGAGGACCGGGCGCGGTGGCGCGAGGCCGTCCGCCAGGTGAAGGCCCTGGACCCCCTCCGGGTGCTGTTCTGCCACGACCCCACGGCGTGGCAGAGGGGCGGGGACGGCGGACCGCCCCCGGCGGCCGGCTGAGGTGGCGACGCGCCGCGTCCCCCCGGCGGATGCCGGCGACCGCATCCCGGCAAGGCCGGCAGAGACGGGGCCGGCCCCGGGCCGCCCGGGCGACGGCCGGGTCGAGCGCCCCGGTCGCAGCGCCGACCGCCGTCCCGTCCTGCCCCCGGCCCCGTCCACCACCGAGCGGCTGGTCAACCAGCTGCGCAAGCGCCGCTACGACGCGGTCCACCGCGGGGGCGAGGCCGAGCGGCTGCAGCACCGCAAGGGCAGGCTGACCGCCCGCGAGCGGATCGCCCGCCTCTTGGACCCCGGCTCCTTCGTGGAGCTGGACGCCTTCGCGGTCCACCGCTCCAGCCAGTTCGAGATGTCCGAGCGGCGGGTGCTCGGCGACGGGGTGGTGACCGGCCACGGCACCGTCGCCGGCCGCCAGGTGTGCCTGTTCGCCCACGACGCCTCCTTCATGGGCGGCTCGCTCGGCGAGGTGTTCGCCGAGAAGGTCTGCAAGGTGATGGACCTCGCCGAGCGGACCGGCTGCCCCTGCATCGGCCTCAACGACAGCGCCGGCGCCCGGATCCAGGAGGGGGTGGTCGCGCTCGCCGGCTACGCCGACATCTTCTACCGCAACGTGCGCTGCAGCGGGGTCGTCCCGCAGCTGTCGGTGATCGTCGGTCCCTGCACCGGTGGCGCGGTCTACTCGCCCGCCATCACCGACTTCATCTTCATGGTGCGGGAGGTGGGCTACATGTTCATCACCGGCCCGGAGGTGATCCGGGTCACCACCGGGGAGGCGGTGACGTTCGAGCAGCTCGGGGGCGCCGACGTGCACGGGGTCCGCAGCGGGGTCGCCCACTTCGAGGCCGACAGCGAGGACCACGCCTTCCAGACGGTGCGCCAGCTCCTCTCCTTCCTGCCCTCCAACCACCGCGAGGCCCCGCCCCGGCGGGAGCCGACCGACGACTGGCGCCGCGCCGACGACGAGCTCCAGACCCTCGTCCCCGACGAGCCCAGCCACCCCTACGAGATGCGGGACGTGATCACCCGAGTGGTCGACCTAGGCGAGTTCCTGGAGGTCCAGCCGCTCCACGCCGCCAACCTGGTGGCCGGGTTCGCCCGGCTCGACGGCCGGCCCGTCGGGGTGGTCGCCAACCAGCCGCGGGTGCTGGCCGGGGCCCTCGACATCGACGCCTCCATCAAGGGGGCGCGCTTCGTCCGCTTCTGCGATGCCTTCAACATCCCGCTGGTGACCTTCGTCGACGTCCCCGGGTTCCTGCCGGGGACGGCGCAGGAGTACGGCGGCATCATCCGCCACGGCGCCAAGCTCCTCTACGCCTACTGCGAGGCCACGGTCCCCAAGCTGACGGTGATCACGCGCAAGGCCTACGGTGGGGCCTATGACGTCATGTGCAGCAAGCACATCCGCGCCGACTACAACGTGGCCTGGCCCACCGCGGAGATCGCGGTCATGGGTCCGCAGGGCGCGGTCAGTGTCATCTTCAAGCGCGAAATATCCCAGGCAGCCAATCCGAAGCAGCGCTCAGAGGAGCTGATCGAGGAATACCGGGAACAGTTCGCCAATCCGTACTACGCGGCGGAACGGGGTTACATCGACGATGTCATCGAGCCTCGCCAGACGCGTCGCGCGCTGATCGCCGCGCTGCGGATGGCGCGAGACAAGCAGGTCCGGACGCCACAGCGGAAGCACGGCAACATCCCGCTCTGAGCGTCAGCGCGGATTGACACGTCGCCCGCCCGTTCGTGGAGCGGAGTCCTTGAGGCTCGCGGAGAGCGGAACGTATGCCTTGGCGTAGGCCTGGTCGGTGCGCCCCTGTGCATGGTGGATTGCCGGCACCGCGGCTCGCACCAGGAGCACCTGGAGCGCGGCCGCCACCGGGACGGCGAGGATCGCGCCGATCAACCCCTGGATCGCGCCACCCACGAGGAGCGCGAGCACGACACCAAGCGCCGGCAGGGACACCACGCGGTTCATGACCATCGGCACAACGGTGTTGGCATCGATGAGCTGGATCACCAGCAGCACCGCGAGCACCAGTATCGGGTATGCCGGGCTGATGGTGAAGCCGAGCAGCACTGCCGGCACGACACCGATGATCCCTCCCACCATCGGAATTGCCGCCGTGAGACCGGCGAAGATGCCGAGAATGACGGGGTCCGGGAGGCGCAACAGCCAGCATGCGACGCCGACCACCAGCCCGAGC
>DATLUG010000033.1:0-52635 GCA_035533215.1 Candidatus Micrarchaeia archaeon
CCGCGCTCGGGAGGGACACCCGGCGCGATGGCCTGCCCGACGACCTCAGGTGAGCCGGCCGACGTACAGCGCGACGACCTGGTCGTCCGCGAGCAGGTCCCGGCCCGTCCCCTCCAGCCGGTTCTGACCGAGGGTGAGGACGTAGGCCCACTGGGCGTGGCGGAGGGTCTCTCTCGTGTTCTGCTCGACGATGACCACCGCGACGTCGGTGGTCTTGACCTGCTCGATCTGGTCCCAGACCAGGCCCTGGAACTGGGGGGAGAGGCCGGCGCTGGGCTCGTCCAGGATCAGGACCACCGGGTCCACCATCAGGCCGCGGGCCATCGCCAGCATCGTCCGCTGACCGCCGGAGAGGGTGTTGGCGGCGCGGCGGGTGGCGCGGTGGAGGTCGGGGAACAGCTCGAAGAGCTGGTCCATCCGTTCCCGCACCCCGCTGCGCCTGATGTATCCCCCCATCTCCAGGTTCTCCCGCACCGACAGCTCCGGGAAGACGTTGGCCACCTGGGGGACGTAGGCGATCCCCTGGCGGACGACCCGCTCGGCGGGTTGTCCGGTGACGTCGCGTCCCTCCACCCAGACCCGGCCGCTGGTGGTCCGGATCACCCCGGCGATCGCCTTCAGCAGGGTGGACTTGCCCCCGCCATTGGGGCCGACGATGGCGGTGATCGCCCCCCGCCTGGCGGTGACGCTGACGTCGGTGACGATCGGCGCCCCCCCGTAGCCGGCGGTCATCCCGGTGACGACCAGCGCCGGGGCCGGGCCGCTGTCAGGCGTCATCGGTGCGCTGGGTGCCGAGGTAGGCGTCGATCACCGCCCGGTCGGAGCGGATCGCCTCGAACGGCCCGGCGGCGATCACCGCCCCGTGGGCCATCACCACCACGTGCTGGGTCACCCGCTCGATGAACGGGAGGTTGTGCTCCACCAGGACGACCGCGGCCCCGTGGGCGACGAGGGTCTCGATCGCCGCCGCCATCCGCTCGCCCAGGACCGGGTTGACACCGCCCATGGGCTCGTCGAGGATCACCAGCTCGGGTTCGGCGATCCGAATCCGGGCGAACTCCACGAGCCGCTTCTGGCCGCCGCTGAGGTTGCCGGCGCGCTCGTTGCGCAGGCCGAGCAGGCCGAACTGGTCCAGCACCTCGCGCACCTGGGCCAGCTCGGCCTGGTCGGCGACGTGGCCGCCCCGCAGCATTCCTCGCCAGAGGCCCTCCCGGCGCGGCTGGTAGCGGCTCAGGATCAAGTTCTCCATCACCGTCAGCTGCGGCCATTCCCGCGGGGTCTGGAAGGTGCGGACGAGGCCGAGGCGGGCGATCCGGTGGGGGGGGAGACCGGTGATGGCGCGGTCGCCGAAGAGGACCATGCCGGCGTCGGGGCGCTTGAACCCGGAGATGCAGTCGATGGCGGTGCTCTTGCCGGCGCCGTTGGGCCCGATCAGCCCGGTGACCCGGTGCCGGGGCGCGGCAAAGCTGCAGTCGGTGACCGCGTTGACCCCGCCGAAATGCTTGGTGAGCTGCTCCACCTGGAGCGCCGGCCCCGGCGGGGCGGCCCCGGCGGGGGGCGCCGGCACGCTCACGAGGCGTCCGGCTCGGCCGACCCCACCTGGGGGGCGGCGTGGGACGCTCCGGCCCCCAGAGGCGGCGGCCCGCCGGTCCCGGGCCCGCCCTCCCGATCGAGGTGGCGGCGCTCGGGCAGCAGTCCCTGGGGGCGCAGGCGGATGAAGGCGATGAGCACCAGCCCGATCACCATCTCGCGGAGGGCCAGGACCAGCTCGGGATTGTTGGGCACCTGGGGCAGGAAGCGGGTCGACTCCTGGAGCAGGACCGCGATCAGGAACACCCCCAGCACCACCCCGCGGCCGTTGCCCTTGCCGCCGACCAGGATCGACGCATAGACGACGATGGTTTCGATCGGCGACCAGGCGGACGGGTTGAAGGCGGTGAGGTAGCCAGCGAAGAGGCCGCCGGCCAGCCCGCCCACCACCGCCCCCAGCACGTAGCCGCGCAGCTTGAGCCAGTAGATGTTGCGGCCGAAGGCGGCGGTGGCGCGCTCGTCCTCGCGGGTGGAGCGCAGGGCGAGTCCGAAGCGGCTCCCCGACAGTCGTTCCAGGAGCAGGAAGACCACCACCGCGACCGCGATGCAGAGCCCGAGGAAGAAGTACTGGTAGGTCTGGTAGGTGAGCCCAAAGGTTGAGCCCATGGGGTCGAAGAGGCCGGAGACGCCGTTGTAGCCGTCGAAGAGCGGCACGTACTGGCCGGCCAGCACGTAGAGGACGTAGACGGCCCCCAAGGTGACGATCGAGAAGTAGATGCCGCGCAGGTGGCGGAGGGCGATCAGCCCCACCACCAGCCCCATCAGGCCGGCCGCCAGCGCTCCCAGCAGGACCGCCAGCGGGTAGGGCAGCTGCAGCCCCAGGATGAACTCCGCCGGTGGCACCGCCCGGCCGATGGTCAGCACCAGGGTCATGTAGGCGCCGAGGGCGACGTAGCCGTAGAAGGCCAGGTCGAAGTCGCCACCCCAGCCCCAGATGACGTTCAGCCCCAGCGCCATGACGGTGAAGATCGATCCCTCGGTGAGGACCGAGACCAGGTACTGGCTCACTCGAACACGCTCAGGCGGCCGCGGCTGAACAGGCCGCGGGGCCGGACCAGGATGACCAGCGCCAGGATCGCGAAGGCGAAGGCCAGCTCGTAGCTGGAGCTGACGTAGGCGCCGGTGAACTGGAGGGCGATGCCGACCAGCACCGCCCCCGCCATGGTGCTGAAGGCCTTGCCGAGGCCGCCCGCGACGGCCGCCGCCAGGGTGATGAGGAAGAAGCTGAAGCCGAAGTAGGGGTTGAAGGTGCCGACGCTCTCGGCCAGGACGAAGCCGGCGTAGCCCGCCACCAGGCCGGCCAGGAACCAGGTGGCGGCAGCGATCCGGCGGGCGTGGATCCCGGTGACCCGGGCGAGGTCGCGATTCTGGGAGACGGCCCGCAGGGCCTTGCCGAACTTGGTGTGGTGGATGATGCCGTAGAGGGCGGCCGTGATCGCCACCGCCGAGGCCAGGATGGTGATCTCGGTCGGGGTCCACAGGAAGGGGCCGATGTGGCGGGGCGCCCCCTGGGGGATGGAGTAGGCCACGTTGGTGGCGCCGAAGATGATCACCAGGGCGTTCTGGATCACGAAGGACAGCCCCAGGGTGGCGATGAAGATGCTCATCCGGGGCGTCCCCCGGGAGACGAACCGCTCGATCACGGTGGTGTGCACGGCCAGCGCCAGGCACCCGCCCGCCAGCGCCGCCGCGATCGCCGCCGCCAGCAGGCTGCCGGTCTGCCGTTGCACCAGGTAGGCGGCGTAGGCGCCGACGGTGAGGATCTCGCCGTGGGAGAGGTTGGCGATGTTGGTGACGGCGTACTCCAAGGAGAAGCCGACCGCGGACAGGGACAGGATGGCGGCCGACACCAGGCCGAAGCCGAGCGTCAGCAGGACCTCATTGATGACCCACCTCCCGTGCTCAGGCCCGGGCGTGTTCGGGAAGGACGCCTGTCCTCTGTCCGCCGCGGCGTACCGGGACGCGCCGCCCCCCGGCGGGGGAGCGGCGCGCACGTCGGGGGGCGGCGGCGGTGCCGGCGCTCACGCCGGCACCGCCCGGACGCCTTCGGTCACGGGGTGGCCTTGGCCAGGGCGTTGGCGGTGAGCAGCCGCACCTGCTTCTCGACGCCGTTGGTGGCGACCTGGAAGGCTCCGTACGGTCCGAAGACGTTCTGGAACTTGTTGTAGTCGAGGTTGCCGCTGGCGCCCTGGAAGTTGATCTTCCGGTGGCCCCGGATGAGGTGGTCGCACTGGCTGTAGGAGAAGCACTGGGTGCCGGGGGGGTTGGTCACCTTGGTCATGACCTTGATCACCTTGGGCCCGGCGGTGGTCCCCGCCAGGTCGTCCGCCAGCGCCAGGCTGACGACCGCGTCGTACGCGTAGTTGGCGTTGGCCAGCGGGATCGCCTTCTTGCCGTTCATGGAGGCGAACACCCTGTTGAACGCGGTGGTGGCGGCGCCGCTCACCGAGGTCCCGTAGACCGAGGTCAGGTGAGCGTGCGCCTGCTTGAAGGTCACCGCCTTGAGGTACTCGGAGCCGCCGGTCACGTCGGTGCCCACGAAGGGGATGGCCAGGTTGTCCTGCTCCTTGAAGTTCTGGAACAGCACCGCCGCGGTGGCGGCGTCGGTCTGGGTGAAGATCACCTGCGGGTGGGTCTTGATCACCTGCTGGACCTGGGACTGATAGTTGGTCTGGTCGGGGGCGACGGTGATGTTGGAGACCACGGTGCCGCCCAGCTTCTTCCAGGTGGCTTTGATGGGCTTGATGAAGGTCTGGGCCGCGATGTCGGAGTAGAAGAGGAGGGCGGCGCGGTGGTAGCCCTTCAGGTGCGCGTAGAGGGCCATCGCCACGCCCAGCTGGGAGTCGGAGGGGCTGTCCCGCCAGAGGTAGGGGTCCTTGTTCTTGTCGAAGAGGGTGCTGCCGCCCTGGAACTCGTCCGGGATCTTGGCCTGGGTGATGATCGGGCTGTCGGCGGCGATCTCCTGGGTCTCGGGCCCGATGATCCCCGCGATGTTGCTGACGGCGAGGAGCTGACGCAGGGCCGGCACCGAGTCGGCCTCGTCGCACTGGGTGTCGGCGTGGGAGAGGTTCAGCTTGTGACCGAGCACGCCCCCCGCCTGGTTGACGGCCTTCTGCGCCACCTGCGAGCCCTGCAGCATCGCCTCGCCCAGACTCGCCAGGGTGCCGGTGAAGCAGGAGAGGACGCCGTAGGAGACCGTTCCGTGGAGCCCGCGGGGGCGCTGGGCTGCCGCTGCCGCGCCGAAGCTGGCCACCAGGAGCGCCACCGCCACCGTGGTGCCCGCGAGTCGCGGGACCACCATCCGCCGCCCCCGCGGGGACGGCCTCGACCGCTGCGATTGCATGTGCATCCTCGCCCTCACGCCTCCCTGATGCGGCTCGCGTCGCGGCCGGGAGCGGCCCGACCGCGCGCTCGTCGGGCGGAAGCTTACTCCGGGCCGCATGGCGAGTCAATGGTCGGACCACCTGTCCTCCGAGCCTGCTAGACTCCGGCCATGGGGACCGCCCCGGCGTCCGCCCTGCGCCCGCTGGAGCGGAGCCGACTGTACGAGGACCTCGTCGAGCGGCTCGCGGACCACGTCCGCCAGACCGGGATGGGGGTGGGGGACCGGTTCCCCGCCGAGCGCGAGCTGGCCCAGCGGTTGGAGGTGAGCCGCAGCTCGGTCCGCCAGGCCCTGGTGGTGCTGCAGGCCCAGGGCTTCGTCGACATCCGTCACGGCGGCGGCGCCTTCCTCCGCCGCCGCCGCGGGTTCGGCGAATCGCTGCCGCGTCTGATGGAGCGGCGGCGCCGACTCCCCGAGGTGCTGGAGGCGCGGGAGGGCCTGGAGGTGAAGCTGGCGGCGCTGGCGGCGCAGCGCCGGACCGCCGCCGGGCTCGCCACCATGCACGCGGCGCTGACGGCGATGCAGCGGGACATCGCCCACGGCGGCCTCGGGATCGAGGGGGATCTCGCCTTCCACCACGCGGTCGCCGAGGCCGCCGCCAACCGGGTGCTGGAGCACCTCATCGACGAGATCGCCGACGTCGTGCACGAGAGCCGGGTGGAGTCGCTCACCGAGCCCGGGCGCCCGGGCCGCTCGCTGGAGGCCCACCACCGGATCCTGGCGGCGATCGAGGCGGGCCTCCCGGAGGCTGCGGCGTCGGCGATGCTCCGCCACCTGCGCGAGGTCGCGGACGTTGCCCTCCTGCGCGAGGAGCCGCCGGCCCTGCGCCTCGGTGCCGACCGGCCCCCGGCCTGAGACCGCGGTGGTGGACCGCACGCCCCCGCGCTGCCCCGGCTGCGATGCCGGCCTGGACGACCTCGGCGTGTGCCCCGACTGCGGCCGCCACACCCGCCTGACCGCGCCCCAGCGGATCGAGCAGCTCGTCGATCGCGGCACCTTCCGCGAGACCGAGCGCCACCTCTGGTCAGCCGATCCGCTCGATTTCTCCGACGGGGTCAGCTACGAGCGCCGGATCGAGGAGGCGCAGGCGCTCACCGGCCTCCTCGACGCGGTGGTGACGGGGCGGGCGCGGATCCTCGCCACCCCGGTGGTGCTGGCGGTCTTCGATTTCCGCTTCCTGGGGGGCAGCATGGGCAGCGTGGTGGGGGAGAAGATCTCCCGCGCCTTCGACGCCGCCCGCCGCGACCGCAGCCCGGCGGTGGTGGTGTGTTCCAGCGGGGGGGCCCGCCTCCAGGAGGGCATCGTCGCCCTCTTCCAGATGGCCAAGACGGCGGCGGCGGCGGCGCGCCTGCGGGAGCAGGCGGTGCCGCTCCTGGTGGTGCTGGCAGACCCGACCATGGGCGGGGTGCTGGCGTCCTTCGCCAGCCTCGGCGACGTCGTCCTGGCCGAGCCCCGGGCCCGCGTCTCCTTCGTCGGGCCCCGGGTCCACGAGCAGGCGAGCGGGGACCCGGTGCCCCCGGGCTCGGCCGAGTTCGCCTTCCGGCACGGCACCGTCGACGCCATCGTCGAGCGCTCCCGGCTCCGCGCCGTGCTCGGCACCGTGGCGGCGCTGCTGCAGCCGACGCCGCCGGGCAGCTCGGCCGACCCGGGCCCCCGGCTGGCGCCGCCGCCCCGGCCGCCGCGCGACGTCTGGGAGACGGTGGAGCTGGCGCGCCACCCGGCCCGGCCGAGTGGGCGGGAGCTGGTGGGCCGGGTGCTCGCCGACGTGGTCGAGCTGCACGGCGACCGCCAGGGTGAGGACGATCCCTCGATCATGGCCGGGCTCGGGCGCCTCGGCGACCGGGCGGTGGTCTTCGTCGCCCAGGACCGCACCGGGCCGGGCGGCGGCCACACCCGCGCCGGCGGCTACCGCAAGGCCCAGCGGCTGTTCACCCTGGCCGAGCGCTTCCGGCTGCCGCTGCTGACCCTGGTCGACACCCCGGGCGCCGCCACCGACCAGGAGGCGGAGGCCCAGGGCGTCACCGGCGCCATCGCCGAGTGCCTGGCGCGCCTGGGCCGGCTGCGGACCCCGATCCTGTGCGTCGTGGTCGGCGAGGGGGGCAGCGGCGGGGCGCTGGCGCTGTCGCTGGGCGACCGCATCCTGATGCTGGAGAACGCCATCTTCTCGGTGATCGCGCCGGAGGCCGCCTCCGCCATCCTGTACCACGACGCCGACCATGCCCAGGAGCTCGCCGGCCGGCTGAAGGTGACCGCCGCCGATCTGGTCGCGCTCCACCTGGTCGACCGGGTGGTGCCGGAGCAGCTGCCCGCCCACGAGCAGCCCGAGGTGGTCGCCCGGGTGCTGCGGCAGGCGCTGGCGGCCGAGCTGAGCCAGCTGGTCCAGACGCCGCTCAAGACGCTGCTGAAGCAGCGGGAGGGACGCTTCCGGCATTTCCGCCAGACCCGCGGCCGGATCCGCCTCCTGGTCCGGCGGCCGCGCGGCCGCGGGCCGGCGGCGGCGCCCCCGCCGCCCGCCGGCGGGGTCGGGGCCGGCGACGTCCGTGTCGCCGAGGCCTGACCCGACCCGCCCCGCTCCGGCGCCCGTCCCCCTCGCCGGGGTGCGGGTCGTCGACCTCAGCCACGCCCTCGCCGGTCCCTACTGCACGATGCTGCTCGCCGACCTCGGCGCCGACGTGATCAAGGTCGAGCCGCCCGGGACCGGCGACCAATCGCGCCAGTGGGGGCCGCCGTTCGTGGCCGGGGAGTCGTCGTACTTCCTCGCCGTCAACCGCAACAAGCGCAGCGTCTGCCTGGACCTCAAGGTCGGGGCCGACCGTCGCACCGCCCTCCGACTGGCCGCGACCGCCGACGTGGTGGTGGAGAACTTCAAGCCGGGTGCGGCCGCCCGCCTCGGTCTCGGGGCCGTCGCGCTGCGCCGCCGCCATCCCCGGCTGATCCACGCCTCGATCAGCGGCTTCGGCCAGAACCAGCCCCGCCTCAGCGGGTACGACCAGATCGTCCAGGGCACCTCCGGGCTCATGAGCCTGACCGGCGCGGCCGACGGGCCGCCCACCAAGGTGGGGGTCCCGGTTGGCGACATCACGGCCGGCATGTTCTGCGCCCACGCCATCCTGGCGGCGCTGTGGGAGCGGGAGCGCACCGGCGGCGGGCGCACCATCGACGTCGCCCTCAACGATGCCCTGCTGGCCCTGCTCACCTACCAGGCGGGCCGCCTCTTCGCGTCCGGTGCGCCGCCCCAGCGCACCGGCAACCACCACCCCACCATCGCCCCCTACGGCACCTTCGCCACCGCCGACGGGTTCGTCAACATCGCGGTGGGATCGGACGGTCAGTTCCGCAGGTTCTGCGACGCGATCGGGGCGCCCGAGCTGGCCCAGGACCCCCGCTTCGCCAGCAACGCCGAGCGGCAGGCGGAGCAGGTCGCCCTGGCGGCGGCGATCGAGGCCCGTCTGCGCCGAGGCACCAGGGCCGATTGGCTCCAGCGCCTGGAGCGGAGCGGCATCCCGGCCGGGCCCATCCTGGACGTCGCCGAGGCATTCGCGAGCCCGCTGGCGCGGGACCGCGCGATGGTGGTGGCGGTCGACCATCCGGTGGCGGGCCCGATCGGGCAGGTCGGGGCTCCCTGGAAGCTCGACGGCCAGTCGCTCCCGGTCCGCCGGCCGCCCCCCACCCTCGGCCAGCACACAGCGGAGGTGCTCCGCGAGGTGCTGGGCGCGGGGGCGGCCGAGATGGAGGGGGAGCCGGAGAGCGGGCGCGCGGACCGGCCCCACCCGGCCGGGGTGCGGGCCGGACCGCGCAGGTAGCCGCCACCCCAGCCTGGGGCCGCGGGCGGTGCCTCAGGCGGGTGGGAGCGCGAGCCGGAGCGCCTCGGCGAGGTGGAGCGTGCCCCGGCCCGTCCCCTGCTCGATCTGCTCCCGGCAGCTGAAGCCGTCGGCGATCACCAGGGTCGCGGGGTCGGCGGCGCGGACGGCGGGCAGCAGGACCCGCTCCCCGCAGCGCATGGAGACGTCGTAGTGCTCGCCGCGCTCGTAGCCGAACCCCCCCGCCATCCCGCAGCAGCCCCCGTCCACGATCTCGGCGGCGAGCCCGGCCGCGGCCAGCACCGACCGGTCCGGGTCCAGCCCGAAGACGGCGCGCTGATGGCAATGGGGCTGGACCAGCGCCCGCACCCCGTGCGGGCGCAGCGGGAGCCGGTCCAGCCGGGGCTGGACGAAGTCGGCGAGCAGGTGGACCTGGCCGGCCAGCCGGCGGGCGCCCTGGTCGTCGCCGAGGAGGTTGGGCATCTCGTCGCGGAACACCGCCAGGCAGCTGGGCTCGAGCCCCACCACCGGGGTCCCAAGGCGGACCTCGTCGCCGACGGCGGCGAGCACCCGGCGCAGCTGGCGGCGCGCCAGGGTGAGCATTCCGTGGTCGTACAGGGGCCGACCGCAGCACACCCGCCGGGCCGGGATGACCACCTCGCAGCCCATCGCCTCCAGCACCGCGGTGGCGGCCCGGGCCGTGTCCGGGCGGAAGTGGTCGTTGAAGGTGTCGACCCAGAGCAGGACCCGCTCCCCCCCGGTGGGACCGGGGGGCCGGCTGCGGAACCAGGCCCGGAAGGTCTGGCTGGCGAAGGCGGGCGGATGCCGCTGGGGGGCGATGCCGGCCGCCTGCTTGAGCAGCCCGCCGAGGCCGGGGGCCCGCATCGCGCTATTGACGAGGTCGGGCGCGACCCGGGCCAGACCGGCCCACCAATGGATGAGGCCCATCGCGTAGGCGGAGCGCGGACGCAGCCGACCGGCGTAGTGGTGGGAGAGGAACTCCGCCTTGTAGGTGGCCATGTCGACCTGGGCCGGACACTCCGCCCGGCAGCCCTTGCAGGCGAGGCACAGGTCGAGCGCCTCCTTGACCGCCCGGCTCCGCCAGCCGCCGGGCACCGATCCCGTCTCCAGCATCTCGAAGAGGAGGCGGGCGCGGCCGCGGGTCGAGTGGCGCTCCTCACGGGTCACCATGTAGCTCGGGCACATGGTTCCGCCCGCGGTCCGGGTGCAGGCGCCGACCCCGACGCAGCGCCGGGCGGCGAGGGCCAGCCGACCGCCGTCATCGACCAGCCGGAAGGTCGACGGCCGCCGGCCGGCGCCGGGCCGGATGGCGCGCAGGCGCAGGTTCGCATCGAGCGGATTGGGGTCCACGACCTTGCCCGGGTTCATCCGTCCATCCGGGTCCCAGATCGCCTTGAAGGCGCCGAACGCCTCCACCAGCTCGGGGCCGAACATCCTGACCAGCAGCTCGCCCCGGGCCTGGCCGTCCCCGTGCTCGCCGGACAGCGACCCCCCGAACCTCACCACCAGGTCGGCAGCGGCCTCGACGTAGGCCCGGAAGGTGCGGACCCCGGCCGGCGTCGTGAGCTCGAAGTCGGTGAGGGTGTGGAGGCAGCCGTCGCCGAAGTGGCCGTAGAAGGCGCCGGAGTACCCGTGGGCATCGAGGAGGCGGCGCAGCTCGCGCAGGTAGGCTCCCATCCGCGCCGGGGGGACGGCCGAGTCCTCCCAGCCGGGCCAGGCGGGGCCGCGGCCGGGCGCGCGGGAGGTCGCCCCCAGGGCGGCCTCCCGGATCCGCCAGAACCCCTGCGCCGCCGCCCGGTCGCCGACCAGCAGCCCCGGAGCCGGGCCCAGTCGGCGCCGGGCCTGCTCCGCCACCGCCACCGCCTCGTCCTGAGTGGCCGCGCCGAACTCGACGATCAGCCAGCCGCGCCCTTCGGGGAGGGCCGCGGTGGCGACGGGGCTGATCCCGCGCCGCCGCACCGCCCCGACCAGCCGGTCGTCGATCCCCTCGACCGCGATCGGGTGGAGGGCCAGGACCTCGGGAACGGCGTCGGCGGCGTCGGCGACGTCGGGGTAGGCGAGGACCAGCACCGCGCGCCCCGGCGGGCTTGCCACCAGTCGCACCGTCGCCTCCAGCACGATCGCGCAGGTCCCCTCGGTGCCCACCAGGGCGCGCGCCGGATTGGCCCCGCGCTCGGGGAGGAGCTCGTCGAGGTTGTACCCCGAGACCCGGCGGGGGATGTCCGGGAAGCGTGCCCGGACCAGGGGCGCCACCCGCTGCGCCAGCCGGGCGAGGTCGGCGCGGATGGCGGCGGCAGGGTCGCGCGGCGGTGTCCCGGGCAGCGGCGCGGCGTCGAGCCCCTCCGGGCCCAGGCTGAGCCGGGTGCCGCGGTAGGTGACCACCTCCAGGGCCTCGACGTTGCGCACCGTGGTGCCCGCCATCACCGAGTGCACCCCGCAGGAGTTGTTGCCGATCATTCCGCCCAGGGTGCACACCTGGTGGGTCGAGGGGTCGGGCCCGAAGGTGAGGTGGTGGCGCTCAGCCGCGCTGCGCAGGCGGTCCAGCGCCACTCCCGGTTGCACCCGGGCCAGCCGCCGCTCCGGATCGATGGCGACGACCCGGTCCATGTGGCGGGCGAGGTCCAGCACCACCGCCTCGTTGCAGCTCTGGCCCGCCTGGCTGGTGCCCGCTCCCCGGGGCAGCACCGGCACCCCGTGGCGACGGCAGACGTCGAGCGCGGCCAGGACGTCCTCGTCGTCGCGCGGGTGGACGATGCCGATCGGGAGCTGACGGTAGATCGAGGCATCGACCGCGTAGAGCGCACGGTCGGCGGCGGAGAACCTGACCTCGCCCCGGAGCGCCGACCGCAGCTCGGCGGCGAGCGGGCCGCCCGGTGCTCCGTCCATCGGTAAAGGGTAGCGCCCGCGAGCCGCGGTCAGACCGATCGGGCGGCCCTGGTCGGCTGCCCGACGGACCGGCTGCGGAGGGCGCCTCGCTCAGGCCCGGGCGACCGTGGATGGTCGTGCGCACGCGGCGGCACGGCCCGGCGCGGACCGCCCCGCAACTCTCAGCCGCGTCTCAGGCAACGTCGCAGGTCCGCGCCTACCGTGAGCGTCGGAAGCCGGGGTACGGCCCCCGCCTCGATCCTCACGACCGGGGCCACGCGGAGGTTTGACCATGCACGGAACGCGTATGCGCAGCGCGCTCGTTGGAATCGCGCTGCTGCTGACGGCCGTCGGCGGATCGCTGGCGGCGTCGGCGACGACCGCATCGGCGCACGACCACGCCCATCGCCGCCCCATCCCCGCGCGCACCGTCAAGATGCTGCGATACCGGTGGCGCCACTTCCACCCGACCCTCATCGGCCAGGTGGTGACGGACGCCAGCTCGGGCGGGATCTTCGGCACCGGCCAGATCCAGATCCAGGGACCCTTTGGCCACCTCACCCAGCTGACCCTGGACGGGCTCACCCGCGCCTACGCCGCCGGCTCCGGTCCGGGCCACCGGATGGAGCGGATCAACCCCGCCGACATCCCCCCCGGCTCGGTGGTGGTGGTCCGGGGCGAGCTGGTCAACACCGGCCCCCTGTACGTCGCCATCCGGATCTTCGACACGGGCTTCGGCGTCCCGTCTCCCACCCCCACCCCGACCGCAACCCCCACCCCCACCCCGACCGCCACCCCGACGCCGTCGCCGCTGCGCGTCATCGGACGCGTGCGGGCGACCGACAGCGGCAGCGGCGGCATGTTCGACGAGGGGACCCTGGTGGTGCGCGCACCCAGCGGACGGCGCTTCCTCTTCGAGCTGAGCGGCGCCACCACCGCCTGCGTCTACTACGGGCCGGTGAAGGGGTGCACCCGGATCAGCCCCTCGCAGATCGAGCTGGGTGACGAGGTGATCGTGCGGGGAGCGACCATCCCCGGCCATCCGCACGTCTTCCTGGCCAACGCCATCGTCGACACCACCCGCGGGATCCGACCCCACCCCACCCCCACCCCCACCGCCACCCCGACCCCCACGCCGACCGCGACCCCAGCCGTGGTGCGGGTCATCGGCCGGGTGCGGCGGATCGACAGCGGTTCGACCAGCGGCACCTTGGTGGTGCGGGCGCCCAGCGGTCGCAGGTTCCTCTTCGAGATCACCACGACCACCACCACCTGCGTGTACCACGGCCCCGTGAAGGGATGCAGCCGCATCAGCCCGACCCAGATCGACCTCGGTGACGAGGTGATCGTCCGCGGCGTCGCGGTGGCCGGTCACCCCAACACGTTCGTCGCCGAAACCATCGTCGACACGACGCTGGGGACGCGCACCGGGCCGGCGGCGACCCCCACCCCGACTCCCAAGCCCTGAACCGACCGGACCCGGGCGGCACCGCGTGGACCGGTGTCGCCCCTTCGGTCCGGCGCCCCCGGCTCGCAGGCCCGACCGGGCCTGCGAGCCGTCCCACGCCGGTCGCCGCCAGTCAGCCGCCCGTCCGAATCTGTGACAGGTCGGCCACCGGGTCGGTGCCCACCGGTGGCCGGCTCTGCCCGGCCTCGGTTCCACACTCCTGGAGCCGCGCCCAGACGCCTGGGCCGCGCCAGCCAGGCCGCGAGGGCCGAAGAGACCCGGGATGACTTTGGTGGTGCTGAGAGGTCACCGGCGGTGGGGGCCGCGCGCGCCGGCCGCCCCCCCCGACCTCGACGCCGCCGTCCGCCTGGCGGCCCGGGCGCTCGCCCTGCTGTCGGTGCTGGCGCTGGTCCCGGTGCTCGCCCTCACCGGGGACGCCCCCGCGCCGGTGCGGGCCGGGGGTGCCCTGGGGCTCCTGTGGCTCGGGTGGTGGTGGAGCGGAATCGGGCGCGGGCACCGGCTCGTCCCGGCTGGCGAGGCGCTCACGGTCGTGGCGCTGGCCGCGGTCGCGCTGGCGGTGGCCGACGTCGAGGTGGTGCTCGCCGTGGTCTACGCCGGCTGCTGCCTCACCCTCCTCGGCTGCGGACGGCGCGCCGCCGCCCTCATCCTGCTCGGGTTCACCGCCGCCTACCTGGCCGCGGCCGCGATCGGCCACCCGCCCGGTCGGCTGGAGCTGTCCCCCGCCGCGGTGACGGGGTTGCTCCCGGGGCTTCCGCTCGCGGCCGTGCTGACCCAGCTGGTGCGCGAGGCGCTGGGCCGCCGCCAGCGAGCCCTGCGCCTGGCCGCCATCCTCGACGAGGCGGTGGTGGCCATCGGGGCCGCGGCCGGTGCCGCCTCCGTCTGGAGGGCCGCAGGCCGGGCCGCGTCCCGGCTGGGGCGCGAGACGGTCAGGGGTGATCAGGTCTTCGCCACCGGCACGGCGGCGCTCGCCACTACCCTGTCCGGCGCGGACGCGCTCCGGGTGGTGGTGGTGCCCGGGACGGCGCCCGCCCCGCTCCGGCGGCGGCTGCGCCAGGGCGGGCGCGTGCCCCGGGGCGACCCGGCGCAGGACCAGCTGGTCCGGGCGCTGGCCCTGACGTCCGCCGGGCCGCACCTCCTCCTGTTCCCGATCCCGTTTCCCGCCGGTGACTGGGCGACGGTGGCGGTGGCGACGGCGCGTCCCCTGGCCGCCGAGCTCGCGGCCACCTGGCGCTGCCTGGCGGCCGCCGTGTCGGCGGAGCTGTCCCGGGTGACGGTGGTGGAAGCGGCGATCGCCAGCGAGGCCAGGTTCCGCGCCTTCGTGGAGAGCGCGTCGGACCTCATCGTGGCGATCGACGAGGGCGGTGGGCTCCTCTACGTCAGCCCGTCGGTCGAGAGCTTCCTCGGTCGTCCGCTCGACCTCGCTGACCCGCCCGAGTGGCAGCGTCTGGTCCACCCGGACGACCTCGCCGCGCTGCGGGCCAGCGTCGGGGCCGCGTACGGCGCCCCCGGTCCGGGGCTCCCGGTCGACTGCCGTCTGCTGGCCCGCGACGGCGGGTGGCGCTCGTTCGACGTCGTGCCCACCAACCTGCTGGCGGATCCCGACGCCGGCGCGATGGTCGTCACCTTGCGCGACATCAGCGACCGGGTCACGCTGGAGGACCAGCTCCGCCACCAGGCGCTCCACGACCCCCTCACCGGCCTCGCCAACCGGGCCCTGCTCCGCGACCGGCTGGAGCACGCCCTGGCGGCCCGGGAGCGCGGGCACCGGGCCCTCGTCCTGCTCCTGCTCGACCTCGACCACTTCAAGGACATCAACGACAGCTTCGGCCACGAGGCTGGGGACCAGGTGCTGCTGGAGATGACGCGGCGGATCCGCAGCTGCCTGCGCACCTCGGACACCTGCGCCCGGCTCGGGGGTGACGAGTTCGCGATCCTGATCGAGGACGCCGCGGCGCCGGACGTCGGCCAGGCACTGGCGGGCCGCATCCTGGAGGCCCTCCGGCGACCGATCGTGGTGAGCGACCGGGTGCGGGTGACCACCGGCGCCAGCGTCGGCATCACCATCGCCGCCGCTGGTGCGGTGGAGGCCAAGACCCTGCTCCAGGAGTGCGATCTCGCGCTCTACCGGGCCAAGGCCGAGGGGCGCGGCCGCTTCGTCGTGTACGAGGCGACGCTGGGGGACGAGACCGGTCGCCCGCCCGCCGCACCGGCCGCCGGCGCCCGCTCCTCCGCGCCCACCCCGAGCGCCTGACCGCCGCCGGGACAGCCGGGCCTGCCTCCTACAATGGGCGGGTCCGGCCGGGGGGCGGCAGGGAGGTCATCGGGTGGCCGCGGAGCGGATCAGCTTCGGCACGGACGGCTGGCGAGCCGTGGTCGCCGACGATTTCACCTACGCCAGCGTGCGGGCGGTGAGCCAGGGCGTGGCCGCGTTCCTCGCCGACGTGGCCGCCGACCGCCAGGTGGTGGTCGGCCACGACACGCGGTTCTCGGCGGAGCTGTTCGCGCGCGAGGTGGCCCGGGTCCTCGCCGCCAACGGCCGGAGGGTGCTCCTGCTGGATGGGCCCGCGCCCACCCAGGTGGCCGCCTGGACGGTGGTCGACCGGCACGCCGCCGGCGGCGTGGTGGTCACCGCCAGCCACAACCCGCCGGAGTTCAACGGCCTCAAGTACAAGCCCGACTACGGGGGATCGGCCGGTCCCGAGGTGGTGGCCCGCCTGGAGGAGGAGACCGCGCGCGCCCAGGCGGGTGTCGTGCGCACCATGCCCTTCGAGGCGGCGATGGCGGCCGGGCTGGTGGAGATGGTGGACCCGCTGCCGGCGTACCGGGCCCAGGTGGCCCGGATGGTCGATGGCGACGCCATCCGCGCCCGCGGCCTCCGGATCGTGCACGATGCGATGTACGGCTCCGGTGCGGGCTACGTCGCCAGCCTGCTGGAGGGAGGCGCGACCACCGTCACCGGCCTGCACCAGGAGCGCAACCCCGGGTTCGGGGGCCTCCATCCCGAGCCCATCGCGGTCAATCTCGGGGCCGCCATCGCGGCGATGCGGGCGGGGGGATTCGATCTCGGGATCGCCAATGACGGCGACGCCGACCGGGTGGGCATCCTCGACGAGAGCGGGCGCTTCGTCAACCAGCTGGAGGTGGCCGCCCTCCTGATGTGGCACCTCTGCGAGCAGCGGGGCTGGCGCGGGCCGGTGGTGCGATCGATCACCAGCAGCTCGATGCTGGACCGGCTCGGCGAGCGCTACGGCTGCCCGGTCGAGGAGCTGCCGGTGGGGTTCAAGTATCTGGGCCCACGGATGCGCGAGGTCGACGCCATCCTGGGGGCGGAGGAGTCGGGCGGCTTCGGGGTGCGCGGCCACCTGCCCGAGCGCGACGGGATCCTGAGCGGGCTGCTGATCGCGGAGATGGTGGTGCAGGCCGGTCGCCCGCTCTCCGCCCTCCTCGCCCACGTCTACCAGCTGGTGGGGCCGCACGCCTACGCCCGCCGCGACGTGCGCTTCGAACGGGACGGGTATCCGAAGGTGCGCCAGGCCCTCGACCAGCGGCTCGCCCACAATCCGCCGGCGACCATCGCGGGCGAGGCGGTGGTCCGATCGCGGACCGATGACGGATTCAAGTACTGGTTCGCCGACGGCAGCTGGGTGCTGGTCCGGATGTCAGGGACCGAGCCGCTGATGCGAGTGTACAGCGAGGCCAGCGACGACGCACGGGTGGATCGGCTGATCGCCGCCGCCGCCGAGCTGGCCCAGGCGGACCGGCCCAGGGGGGAGGCGGCCGCGCCCGCCCGTCGTGGCTGACCCGGGTCGGGCCCCGGCGGCCGACCGGCCGCGGCGGGTCGAGAAGCCGTGGGGCCACGAGATCTGGTTCGGGGTCACCGACCGCTACGCCGGCAAGGTGATCCACGTGCGGGCCGGCCAGGCGCTCAGCCTGCAGTACCACGAGCGCAAGGAGGAGACCGTCTACGTCCTCCACGGCCTCCTCGATCTCCAGCTCGACGACGAGCAGGGGACGCTCCGCACCCGCCGGCTCCAACCCGGGTCGGGCGCCCACATCCCGAGCGGGCGTCGCCACCGGATGATCGCGGTCGAGGACACCGACCTCTGCGAGGTGTCCACCCCCGAGCTCGACGACGTCGTCCGGCTCGATGATCGCTACGGGCGCGAGGGGACCAGCGGGCCCTGAGAGGGCCGTTGTCCACAGTGTCCACAGGCACCCGTGGATAACCGAACGTCCATTCGGATGCCCCGGGCGGTGCGGCGGGCGGCTCGGCCGCTCGCACCCCCGCTCGCACCCGCCCGGCTGGGTGGGGGAGGGGTGAGCCCCCGCTCTGGGCGAGGCCCTTCCGGCGTCCCTGCGGCTAGGCCGAGCCGCGGCCGACGGGTCGGCACCGGTGGTCGGGTGCCCCCTCCCCGCCCGCGCCAAACGCGCTACCGTGGGCGGATGCAGCATCTGGGTCATGGCACGTGGTGGGGGGCCGACGGCCACCCGCCCCCGGGCTGAGCCTCCGCCCGTCCGGTCCTGGCCGCCCGGCGCGGCCCCAGCCTCCGAACGAGGACCCTCAGCTCACCGGCAGATGCGCCGGAGGAGGACCACCGTGACCCAGACCCTTCCCACCGCCCCGGCCAGAACCGGCCACACCGCCCACCGACCCG
Organism: Candidatus Micrarchaeia archaeon; assembly: GCA_035533215.1. Taxonomy (GTDB): domain Bacteria; phylum Chloroflexota; class Dormibacteria; order Aeolococcales; family Bog-877; genus DAHUZL01. Next base: position 17,782 of record DATLUG010000033.1, read on the forward strand.
ACGAGCCGGCGACCCGCTCCCGGGCCTGGCGGGACCGGGACCGGATGGTGGTGTCCCCCGCCTACTCCCGCTACACCGACCTCGTCATCGCCGACGGCGAGGGGGTCTTCGTCACCGACGTCGACGGACGCCGCTACCTCGACCTCGGCTGCGGGATCGCCGTGACCAGCCTGGGACACCGCCACCCGGCGGTCTCCGCCGCGGTCCACGCCCAGGTGGACAGCTACTGGCACACCAGTGTCGTCAGCCAGCACGTCCGTCAGACCGAGGCTGCCGAGCGGATCGCCGGGATCGCGCCGGGGCCGCTCGACACCGTCTTCTTCGCCAACTCGGGCGCGGAGGTGGTGGAGGGGGCGATCAAGCTGGCCCGGCGGGCGTCCGGCCGGCCCGGGATCCTGGTCTTCCAGGGCGGGTTCCACGGACGGACCATGGGCGCCGTCACCTGCACCACCAGCAACTCCCACTACCGCGAGGGCTACGCCCCGCTCCTGCCCGAGGTCTACGTCACCCCCTACCCGTACTGCTTCGGTCGCTGCGACCACGCCCCCGACCAGGCCTGCCCGATCGCCGAGGGCCGCAAGCTGGAGGAGCTCTTCGAGCACGTCGTGGCCCCGAGCCAGCTGGCCGCGATGCTGGTGGAGCCGATCCAGGGGGAGGGCGGCTACATCGTCCCGCCGGCGGGCTTCCTCGCCATGCTCCGTCGGGTCTGCGACCGCCACGGGATCCTCCTCGTCTGCGACGAGGTCCAGAGCGGGATGGGGCGCACCGGGCGCTGGTTCGCGGTCGACCACGAGCAGGTGGTCCCCGACATCCTGATCACCGCCAAGGCCCTCGGCAACGGCCTGCCCATCGGTGCGATCGTTGCCCGTTCGGAGCTGATGGGGGTGTGGGACCCGGGCGCCCACGGCACCACCTTCGGCGGCAATGCGGTCGCCTGCGCGGCCGCGATCGCGGTCGTCGACACCATCGAGAAGGAGGGGCTGCTCAGCCGGGCGACCGCGATCGGCGAGCGCTGCCGCTCGCAGGCCGAGACCTGGCAGGCGGAGGGCAGCGGCCCCGCCGACGTTCGCGGCCGCGGCGCCATGGTCGGGCTCGAGTTCCGGGATGCCGCCGGCGGACCGGACGCCGACCGGGTGGCCGACATCCGAGCCGCCTGTCTCCAGGCCGGGGTGATCATCCTGTCCTGCGGCCTGCACGACAACGTGGTCCGTCTCATCCCCCCCCTCGTCATCACCGACGCCGAGCTGGACCGGGGGTTGGAGGTGCTGGCGACGGCGGTCCGGGCGACCCGCCGATGACCGACGCGGGGGCCGCGGCGCCGGTCGCGGACGGCGCCGCCCACGGCCACTACATCGGCGGCCGCTGGCGCGACGCGGTGTCTGGCGCCACCTTCGAGTCGCACAACCCCGCACGCTCCGCCGAGGTGGTCGGGCGCTTCGCCGCCGGGGATGCCGACGACGTCGACGCCGCCGTCCAGGCCGCCCGGGCAGCCTTCCCAAGCTGGGCGCGCACCCCCATGCCGGAGCGGGCGGATGTCCTCCTGCGGGCTGCCCGTCTCATCACCGAGCGCAAGGAGCAGCTCGCCCGGCTGATGACGCAGGAGATGGGCAAGGTGCTGACCGAGGCCCGCGGCGACGTCCAGGAGGGGATCGACATGACCCTCTTCATGGCCGGCCAGGGCCGCCGCCCCACCGGCGAGACGGTCCCCAGCGAGCTGCGGCAGAAGCGCTGCTTCACCGAGCGGGTGCCGATCGGGGTGGTCGGCTGCATCACCCCCTGGAACTTCCCCCTGGCGATCCCGACCTGGAAGCTGATGCCGGCGCTGCTCGCCGGCAACACCGTCGTCTTCAAGCCCGCCGAGGACACCCCCCTGGTGGCGGTGCGGCTGGTCGAGATCCTGATCGAGGCGGGGCTCCCCCCGGGCGTCCTCAACTGCGTCACCGGCACCGGCGAGGAAGCCGGGGCGGCGCTGGTCCGCCATCCCCAGGTGCCGGCGATCTCCTTCACCGGCTCGGCCGAGGTCGGCCACGCCATCGCCGCCGCCTGCGGCGGGGCCGGCAAGCGGGTGGGCCTCGAGCTGGGGGGCAAGAACGCCATGGTGGTCCTCGCCGACGGGGACCTGGAGCTGGCCGTCGACGGTGCCCTCTGGGGCGCCTTCGGCACCAGCGGGCAGCGCTGCACCGCCACCTCGCGGCTGGTGGTCGACCGCACCAGGGTGGCGGAGTTCACCGAGCGGCTGGTCTCTCGGGTGCGGGCGCTCCGCCTCGGCGACGGCCTCGACCCCGCCACCGATGTCGGACCGGTCATCAACGAGCGTCAGCTCCGCCGCATCCACAGCTACACCGACGCCGGCCGCAGCGAGCGGGCGCGCCTGCTCGTCGGCGGCGACGTCGCCACCGAGGGCGAGCTCGGCGGGGGACACTTCTACCAGCCCACCGTGTTCGCCGATGTCCGCTCCGACATGCGCATCGCCCAGGAGGAGATCTTCGGTCCCACCACCGCCATCATCCCGGTGGATGGGTTCGAGGAGGCGATGACGGTCGCCAACAGCACCCACTTCGGTCTCTCGCTGGCGGTCTACACGCGCGACCTGGAGCGGGCGATGGAGGCGGTCGACCGGCTGGAGTCGGGGATCGTGTACATCAACGCTCCCACCATCGGAGCCGAGATCCAGCTCCCCTTCGGGGGCACCAAGTGGACCGGCAACGGCCACCGCGAGGCCGGCTCCACCGCGATGGACGAGTTCACCGAGTGGAAGACGGTCTACATCGACTATTCGGGGCGTCTGCAGCGGGCCCAGATCGACAGCCACCAGGGCGGCTGAGCGCGCCCGACCCGATGATCGACCTCGACCTCACCTCCGAGCAGGAGCAGCTCCAGGCGACCATCCGGGACTTCGCCCGGCGCGAGCTGGCCCCCCCGATCCCGGAGCTGGACCGCGACCAGCGCTCCGATCCCGAGCTCTTCAGCAAGCTGGCCGGCCTCGGCCTGCCCGGGGTGTGCACCCCGCAGCGCTACGGCGGGGCCGGCTTGGACTGGATCGCCCTCGGGCTCGCCTGCGAGGAGCTGGAGTACGTCGACGCCTCCTGCCGCACCGCACTCTCGGTCCATGCCGGGCTCTGCATGACCGGCCTCTACCAGTGGGGCACCGAGGCCCAGCGCCAGCAGCTGCTGCGCCCGCTCGCCGAGGGGCGGCAGCAGGGGTGCTTCGCGCTCACCGAGCCCGATGCCGGCAGTGACGTGCGGGCGCTCCGCACGGTGGCGCGCCGGACCGGCGACACCTACCTCCTCCGCGGCCAGAAGGTGTGGATCTCGATGGGCCACTCGGCGGAGCTGCTGCTCACCTTCGCCACCATCGACCCCGAGGCCGGGTGGCGCGGGATCACCGCGTTCGCGGTCCAGCGCAGTGAGGCGGGTCCGGGGCTCCGCACCCAGCCGATGACCGGCAAGTACGGCCTGCGCGCCAGCGAGACCGCGGTCGTCTTCCTCGACGACGCGGTGGTGCCGGAGGCCAACCGGATCGGTGAGGAGGGCGAGGGCTTCAAGGTGGCGATGAGCTGTCTCGACAGCGGCAGGTTCTGCGTCGCCAGCGGGGCGGCGGGGACGATCCGCGCCTGTCTCGACCTCAGCTGCGACTACGCCAGGCTGCGCGAGGTGCGGGGCCGCGCCATCGGCCGCTTCGAGCTGGTCCAGCAGATGATCGGCCAGATGGCGCGGGACCGTGACATCGCTCGGCTGCTGTGGCTCCGGGCCGCCTTCCTGAAGAACCGCGGCCGTCGCAGCAGCCGGGAGTCGGCGCTGGCCAAGTGGGTCAACAGCGACAATGCCCGCCGCTGCGCGGACGACTGCCTCCAGGTGCACGGCGCCACCGGCTTCAGCGAGGAGTGCCCGGCGGCGCGCTACCTGCGCAACAGCCGGGCCACCCTCATCTACGAGGGGACCCGCGAGCTCCAGACCGTGCTCGCCGGCGAGTACGCCCTCGGCTATCGCGAGGACCGGGCGGTCCGACGACCGCTGCCGGCCTGGCCCGACGAGGGCGAGGAGGCCGCGCGGCCGACCGCCGCCCCCGTCGGCGGCAGGTGAGCGCGATCCCGGTGCCCGAGGCGGATCGGCGGGTGGCGTCGGGGCCACTCCCGCCCGCGTTGAGCGAGGGGGTCCTGGGTCGGCCCCAGGGCCGGCTCCGCTTCGTCACCGGCGGCATCGGACCGGTCCTCGTCCTCTGCCACGGATTCCTGGGCTCGGCGGAGAACTTCGAGGGCTGGCTGCCGGCCCTCCTGCCCCGGCGCACGGTGCTGATCCCAGACCTCCCCGGTTTCGGCGCCTCCGCCCCGCTGCCGGGGCGCCACACCGCCGCCGGGCTGGCGGGCGAGCTGGAGGCGCTGACCGACGCCCTCGGCCACCACCGCTTCGACATCGCCGGGCTCTGCCTGGGCGCCTCGGTGGCGCTGGAGCTGGCCCGCCGGCGGCCGGAGCGGGTGGACAGCCTGGTCCTCCACACCCCGCTCCTGCATCCCTCCGTGGTGCGGCGCCGGTTCCATGCCCAGGCGGCGGCGTTCACCGCCCCCGGCGTCTTCGCCGCGATCACCTGGCTGGCGCATCAGCGCCGGGCCAGCGACTGGTACAAGCGGCACCTGGTCGAGGGTGCCGAGGTGGACCAGCGGTCGGCCCAGATCAACTTCGACAACCAGCTGCGGGCCTCCCCGCGGGCCGCGCGGGCCTGGCTCCGGGACGGGCTCCGCCACGATTTCCGCGCGCTCGTCGCCGGTTGGCCGCGACCGGTCCTGCTGATCGTGGCCGCGGACGACTGGATCGTCGACGTCCCGAAGCTGGCACAGCTGGCACGCCGCCATCCCCAGGTCGAGGTGGCGGCGGTGGAGGCCGCCGGCCACGGCTGGGACCAGCCGTTCATCGAGCGGCAGCAGGCCCTGCTGGGGAGCTTCCTCGACCGTGTCGACGGGGTGCGAGCCGCCCCCGGCGGGAGCGCCCGAAGCTGAGAGGAGCCTGAGAACTTGGGCCGTTGTCGGCGCCGCTCGGAACTGGGCAGGGCCGCCCGCGCGCGGCGGCCCGGCCCCCGGCTCCGCGCCGGGCACAGGTAACCGCGGTAGGCTGATCGTCATCGATCCGCGCTGGCCCCGGTCGCACCGCACGCGACCGGCGCGGGCCGACCGCACGGGAGACCTCGATGGGACGGACCCCCCTTCTCCGAATCCTGGTCGCGCCGCTGGCGCTGCTGGGCCTCACCCTCAGCGGCGGCGCGGCGGCCGTCCGAGCGGGCGCGGCGACGACCCATCCCGCGGCCGCCCGCCTCGCCGCCGGCCACTGCCCCGGGGTCAGCGTGTACCCCAGCCAGGGCACGCCGACCGCGTCGCCGACCACCCAGGTCAGCTTTCGGGGGCTGCCCTTCCGGCGGCTGGCCTCGGCGCCGATCCAGGTGACGGGGTCGGTGAGCGGGGTCCACACCGGCCGCCTGGTCGCCGACAGCGACGGCGAGGGCGGCAGCTTCTTCCCCAGCCGGGCGTTCGCGGCCGGGGAGACGGTCACCGTCCGCACCGACTTCCGGCTCTGCGGCGGCAGGGGGGACACGGTCCGCTTCGGGATCGCCGAGCCCGCCCCGGCCCTGACCCTGCCCAGCTTCCCCGCCCCCAAGCCGGCACCCGCCAGCGATTTCCGCCACTACCGCAGCCGTCCCGACCTGGTCCCGCCGACGATGGTCGTGACCCGTGACGCGGCGCCATCGGCGGGCGACATCCTCCTCACCCCCAGCAGCCTGCCCGGCGAGGCGGGGCCGATGATCGTCGACGGTCACAACGACCTGGTCTGGTTCCACCCCCTGGCGCGGGGGACCGCGGCCACCGACCTGCGCGTCCAGCGCTATCGCGGCCAGCCGGTGCTGACCTGGTGGCAGGGTTCGATCAACGCCGCCGGCCACGGCGCGGGCGTTGACGAGATCCTCAACGACCATTACCAGAAGGTCACCACCGTGCGGGCCGGCAACGGCTACCACGCCGACCTCCACGAGTTCCTCCTCGACCATGGCACCGCCTGGCTCACCGCCTACAACGCGGTGAGCTGGGACATGACCACGGTGGGCGGGCCCGCCCACGGTCTGGTGTGGGACGCCATCGTGCAGGCCATCGACGTCGCCACCGGCAATGTCCTGTTCGAGTGGCACAGCCTCGGCCACGTCGCCATCGACCGCACCTACCAGAGCTACGTCGGCACCAGTCCCTTCAACAGCGCGGCCGACTACTTCCACGTCAACACCATCAGCCCGCAGCCCGGCGGCAACGTCCTGATCTCGTCGCGCAACACCGATGCCGCCTACGAGGTCCGGGAGGCCTCCGGCAATGTCCTCTGGGTCCTGGGCGGCAAGCACAGCAGCTTCAAGATGGGTCCCCTCACCTTCTTCCGGCTCCAGCACGACGTCAAGTACCACCCCGGCGGGCTGGTCACGATCTTCGACGACGAGGACCAGCCCCCGGGCCGGCTGCACGCCCGCGGGCTGGAGCTCCGCCTCGACACCAGGACGATGACCGCCACCCTCATCCACCAGTGGATCCGTCGGCCGGCCCTGACCGTGCCGTCCCAGGGCAACACCGAGCTCCTGCCCGACGGCAACGTCTTCGTCGGGTGGGGGGCGCAGCCGGACGTCACCGAGTTCACCGCCGGCGGTCGGATGGTGTTCGACGCCCACCTGCCGCTGGGGTTCAGCTACCGCGCCTATCGCGCCGCCTGGTCGGCCGAGCCGGCCACCCGTCCCGCGGTCGCCGCGGTGGCCGGCGCGCGCCACCGGGTCACCTGCTACGCCAGCTGGAACGGTGCCACCGGGGTGGCCCGGTGGCAGGTCCTCGGCGGCTCCGGCCCGAGGTCCCTCCGCCCGATCGCGACCGTCGCCAAGCGCGGCTTCGAGACCCCGATCGCGGTCACCACCACGGACCGCTTCCTCGCCGTGCGGGCGCTCGACGGCGCCGGTCGGCCGCTCAAGGTCTCCCGCACCGTCCGTCCCCGGGCCGCGTCCGCCCCCGCGACCGGGTGATCCGGACTCGGCGGGGGGGCACGGCCCCGGGCGCCGTGCCCCCGGCCGCCGGGCGCAGGCCGGGCGGGAGGGGAGGGAGAGGGGGGCGGGGCCGGCGCGGCGGGCCGGCGCTGGCGCTCGCCGCCGCTCTGGCTGCGCTTGCCGCCGCCTGCGGGCCGCCGCCGGCCCCGCCGCGCCGCCCCGGCCCTCCCCTCTCGGCGGTCGTGCCGCCGTGCCACCGGGTCAGCGTCTTCCCGAGCCCGGGGACCCCGACCGCCTCCGCGACCACCCAGATCAGCTTTCGGGGCCGCGCGTTCGCTCGGCTGGAGCGGAGCCCGGTCAGCGTGATCGGCTCGCGCACCGGGCGGCACCGGGGGCGGTGGGTCGCGGACAGCGACGGCCAGGGCGGCAGCCTCTTTCCGACCCGCCCGTTCGCGGCGGGGGAGACCGTGACCGTGCTCACCGGCTTCGCCCTCTGCGGAGCCAGCCGCGACCGCGACCAGTTCCAGGTGGCGGTCCCGCCGGCGGGGCTTCGCCTCTTTCGGACCTCGACCGCTGCCGGGCCCGCCACAGGGCTGCAGCATTTCCGCTCCGCCCCCGGGCTGCAGCCGCCGCGGGTCGCGGTCAGCCGGAGCGGCCACTCCGCCCCCGGCGACCTCCTCCTCGCCCCCAAGGAGGGCGACGGATCGGGCGGCCCGATGATCCTGGGTCCGAACGGCCACCTCATCTGGTTCGATCCGCTGCCGGGGGGGACCAAGGCCACCAACCTGCGGGTGCAGCGCCTCCAGGGCGCGCCGGTGCTGACCTGGTGGCAGGGCCAGGTGGTGTCCGGCCACGGCCGGGGGGAGGACCTGATCGCCAACCGGCACTATCGGGTCGTCGCCACCGTGCGGGCCGGCAACGGGTATGCGGCCGACCTGCACGAGTTCCTCCTGCGTGGTCGCGACACCGCCTGGATCACCGCCTTCAGCCCGGTGGCCCGGGACCTCAGCCAGGTGGGCGGCCCTGCCGACGGGGCGGTGTGGGACGGCATCGTGGAGGCGATCGACATCCCCACCGGCAACGTCCTCTTCGAATGGCACAGCCTGGGCCACGTCGGGCCGTCCGCCGCCTACCCGCCCCTCCCCACCGTGGCGGGCGCGCCCTACGACTACTTCCACGTGAACGGGATCAGCCCGCAGCCCGGCGGCACCGTCCTGATCTCCTCCCGCAACACCGACTCCGCCTACGAGGTGAGCCAGGCGACCGGTCGGGTGCTCTGGCGGCTCGGCGGCCGGTCCAGCAGCCTGCGGATGGAGGGGGGGACGTTCTTCCGCCTCCAGCACGACGTCGAATGGCGGGGGAACGGGCTGGTCTCGGTCTTCGACGACGAGGACCAGTCGCCCCGCCGGCTCCCCGCCCGCGCCCTCCTGCTGCGGGTCCACCTGCGCCTGCGGACGGTGACCCTGGTCGGCGCCTACGGCCACGCACCGCCGCTGCTCGACTCCGCCCAGGGCAACGTGCAGATCCTGCCGGACGGCCACCTGCTGATCGGCTGGGGCTCCCAGCCCGCCACCACCGAGGTGAGCCGCAGCGGGCGGGTCGTCATGACGGCGACGCTTTCCGCCGGTAACAGCTACCGCGCGTACCGGGGGCGGTGGACCGGGCTGCCGCCCGGACCTCCCCAGCTGGCGGTGGGGACCCGCGGCGGGGGCGGTGTCACCGCGTATGCGAGCTGGAACGGGGCGACCGAGGTCCATCGCTGGGAGCTCCTCGCCGGCTCCAGCCCGACCGCCCTGGCGGCGGTGCGGTCGTGGCGCCGGCGGGGCTTCGAGACCGGGCTGCCGGTGCCGGTGGCGGCGGCGTACGTCGCGGTGCGAGCAGAGACGTCCACCGGCACGGTGCTCGGAACGTCGGCGGCGGTGTCGACCGCCGGCGCGGGCGGATGAGCGGGGCGGACGGGCGGGGGGCGGTCTTCCTGGCGGCGGCGGTGCCGATCGGTCGGGACCAGGCGCTGGCCGCGGCGGTCACCGGCCTGGCCCGGTTGGACCCAGAGCTGGCCCCGGTGGACCCCGCCGGCCTGCACGTGACCGTGCATTTCTTCGGACCGCTCCCGGCCTCGGGGCAGGAGCGCGCCGCCCGCGTGCTGCGCGCGGTCGCGGCCGTCCACCACCCCTTCGACCTCACCCTGGCCGGGCTCGGGGCCTTCCCCAGCTGGGGACGGCCGCGGGTGCTGTGGCTGGGCTGCGTCGAGGGCGACCAGCACCTGCTCGCAATCCGTCGGACCGGGCAGGCGATCCTCGCCGCCCACGGCTTCGTGCCCGGCGCCCAGCCCTACCGGCCCCACTGCACGGTCGCCCGGGTTCGGCCGGCCTGCTCCCCGGGGCTCCCCGCCCGGCTGGGCGCTGCCGGCGGATGGCCCGACGGCCGGCCCCGCACCTTCCCGGTGGCGGAGCTCCGACTGATGCAGTCGGTCAACCGCCCGGATGGACCCGCCGCCTACCGCACCCTCGTGACGGCGCCGCTCGCCGGCCCCCGGACCGATCCGCCGGCGGCCTGACGCCGGGAGGGGCGCCGCCCGGCCACCGCCCCGAACCGCCGCGGCCGGCGCTGCCCGTCCGGGGTGCCCGGGACGGACAGGCGGAGAGGGCGCCCTCCCGTCGCGCGCCGGCGCCGACCGGCACCCGTTGGCACACCGCGCCGCCCGCTAGCCCACCGGGAGGTGGTGGGGATCCTGGGGCTGGAGAGCCCCGACCCCATCACCGCGGACGCCCTCCCCGTAGCGGTCCACGCAGAACTGGGCCAGCTCGCGGACGATCGTTCGGATGGCCCGGTCCGCGTAGTGGCCGCGTTCCCAGGCGGCAAAGAGGGGAAGACGGATGGGGCCGTCGACACCCTCCACCACCAGGGACAGGAGCCCGAAGCGGGGGTCGTCCGACACCACCGCCACCCCGTGCCCGGTCGCGGCCAGCGCCTGCGCCACCTGGGGCAGGCGGCAGTCGGTGACCCTGCCATAGGTGAGGCCGAGCTGCTGGAGGGCGCTGTCGAGGAGGCGGCGGGTGGTGTGCTCTCTGGTGGGCAGCAGCAGCGTCTCGCCGGTGAGCTCGACCAGCGAGACCCGCGCTCGACCGGCCCACGGGTGCCCGGCGGGCACGTAGGCAAAGATCGGCAGCCGTGCCAGCAGGACCACGTTGACATCGGCGATCGGCGGGGTCGCGGCGACGAGCAGGTCCGCCCCGCGGGCGAGCGCGGTGGGCAAGCGCTCCGGCGGCTCGTCCACCACCCGCAGCAGCGGTCGGGACGCACCCAGGGTGGCGAGGTAGGGAGCGACGATGTCGTTGATGGCCACCGCCGGCCCGACCAGGTCGAGGTGGGGCACCAGCCCGGTGCGAAGCTCGGTCGCGGTCCAGCGCACGTGGTCGGCTCGGGTGAGCAGCTCCTGCACCGGGATGAGCAGCTGCCGGCCGGCCGCGCTCAGCTGGAGGCGGCCGCGGGTCCTGCGGAACAGCTCCAGCCCCAGCTCCCGCTCCAGCTGATGCAGCTGGCGGGAGAGCGACGGCTGCGCCACGTTGACCGCCCGGGCGGCCTGGGTGACCGATCCCGCCTCGGCGACCGCCACGAGGTAGCGCAGGACCCGAAGCTCCACCCCGTCCTCCCGTCGACCGAACGCTCGGGCCCCCAGCCGAAAGCATACCCGCCGGGTCTGGACAGGCGTCCATTCAAGTATTGGACAGCATGAGCGCGGCGTGGGAGAATCGCCGACGACCGGCTGGGCCGAGGCGGGAGGAGGGTACAGGGGTTCGCCGATGACGCGCCCCGGCGCCGCTCGGCCCGCCCGGCGGCGTCTGGAGGGGGATGGCTGATGGCTCGGATGGTGTGGTCGCGGTGGCAGCGATCCGTTCTCGCGGTGGCGCTCGCGGCCGTGCTGGTGACAGCCGGCTGCGGGGCCGCCCCCGCGCCCCGTCCCGCCCACCGGGGAACCGTCACGTTCGCGATGAGCCCGGGACGCAGTCCCTACTGGATCTTCCCGATCCCCACCCCCAACACCTGGTACGTCAACAACTTCCTGCTCGAGGAACAGCTGTACCGGCCCCTCTACTGGGTCGGTCGGACCGGTCAGCCGGTGGTGAACGAGCGGCTCAGCCTGGCCGACCTGCCCACCTACAGCAACGGTGGACGCACCCTCACCATCACCCTCAAGCCGTACCGCTGGTCCGACGGCCGGCCGGTCACCAGCCGGGACGTCGAGATGTGGATCAACCTGGTCTCGGCGGAGAAGGGGCAGTACGGACCGTACCTGCCGGGGCTCTTCCCGTCCAACCTCAGGCACGTCAGCTATCCCAATCCGCGCACGGTGGTGATGACCTTCGACAAGGCCTTCAACCACACCTGGCTGCTGCTCCAGCAGCTGTCGTTCCTGGACCCGCTGCCGCAGCAGGCGTGGGACCGCACCGCCGCCGCCGGACCGATCGGGAACTACGACCGAACCCCGGGGGGGGCCCGAGCGGTGTACCGATTCCTCGCCCGCCAGTCCGGCACCCCCGGCACCTACACCAGCAACCCCCTGTGGAAGGTGGTCGACGGACCGTGGCGGCTCACGGCCTACGACGCGACCACCGGTCTCAGCGTGTTCCGCCCCAACCCCGGCTACTCGGGTCCCGACCGGGCGAAGCTGGCCAAGTTCGAGCTGGTGCCGTTCACCAGCGACTCCGCCGAGTTCAACGCCCTCCGCAGCGGCCAGCTCACCTATGGCTACGTGCCGTTCACCGACGTGAGCCAGATCGGGTTGCTCCGGCGGCAGGGCTTCCAGGTCGCTCCCTGGAAGTGGGAGACGACCAGCATGGCCGAGGTCAACTTCACCAATCCCGCCACCAAGGCCATCCTCCACCAGCTCTACATCCGCCAGGCGCTGGAGCGGCTGGTCGACCAGCCCCTCTACATCCGCGACGTCTGGCACGGCTACGCGACGCCGACCTATGGACCGGTTCCCACCGTGAACGGGTCCACCCTGGCGGACCGGGCCGAGCATTCCAACCTGTACCCGTTCAGCGTCGCCGCCGCCCGGCGGCTCCTCGCCGCGCACGGCTGGGCGATCCACCCCGGGGGGGCCGACACCTGCAGCCGCCCTGGCGGCGGCGCCGGCCAGTGCGGAGCCGGGGTGAGGGCGGGGAGCCAGCTCGCCCTGACCTTCATCTACTCCTCGGGCGACGTGCCGCTGGACCAGGAGGTCCAGGCCTACAAGTCGGCCGCCTCGGGGGCGGGGGTCGACATCAGGCTCGACGAGCACTCGGTCAGCGAGATGTACTCCCTCACCGGCGTCTGCCCGACGGCGCCCCCCTGCCGCTGGGACCTCAACACCTACTCGCCGGCCCAGTGGAACTGGGGTCCCGGGGGGGCGTTCCCGAGCGCGGAACAGATCTGGGGCACGGGCAACTACTGGGGCGGCGGCTACCACAGCGCCGAGGTCGACCACCTCATCGCGTCGGTGCGGACCGCGCCCGGCCTCGCTCCCCTGTACCGCCTGGAGACCTACCTCGCCCAGCAGGTGGTGGGGCTGTGGCTGCCGCTTCCCGACTACCAGATCTCCGCCATCCGGACCACCCTCCACGGTGCCCTCCCCCAGGACATCTACGCCCAGATCGACCCTGCGACGTGGTCGCTGGCGGGGTGAGCGGAGGACCGGCGGGGGGCGCGGCCCCTCGCCCGGGCGAGGGGCCAGGCGGGGGCCGATGAGGCTCCCGCCTGGCACCGCCAGCGCCTGCGCCGTCACCTTCGACTTCGACGCCGAGGAGGTCTGGCTGGGCGAGGACCCCGCCAATGCCGACCGCCCCGGGGTGCTCTCCCAGGGGCGCTACGGCGCCAGGGTGGCGGTGCCGCTCATCCTCGAGGAGCTGCGCCGCGCCGAGGTCCTGAGCACCTTCTTCGTGCCCGGGCGGGTGGCGGAGCGGCACCCGGAGCGGGTGGAGGCGATCGTCGCCCAGGGGCACGAGCTCGCCCACCACGGCTACCGGCACGTGTCGCCCACCCGGCTCTCCGCCGACCAGGAGGCGGACGAGTTCGGTCGCGCGCTGGCGGTCCTGCAGCGGTTCCAGCCGGTGATCCGGGGATACCGCTCACCGTCGTGGGACTTCAGCCCGCACACCCTTCGGATCCTGGCGGCCCACCGCATCGTCTACTCCTCCAACCTCATGGACGACATCCGCCCCTATCGCCACCCGGACCATCCGGTGGTGGAGCTGCCGGTCCACTGGACCCTCGACGACGCGCCCCATTTCTGGTTCGCCGGTGACGTCTGGAGCAAGAGCATCTCCGCCCCCGACCGCGTCGCCCAGATCTGGGAGGGGGAGCTCCAGGGCATCCGCGAGCTGGGCGGGGCCTGCATCCTCACCATGCACCCCCAGATCATCGGGCGACCGTCGCGATTGCCCCTGCTGGGGCGCTTCATCGCTCGGGCGCGAGCGAGCGGCGACGTCTGGCTGGCGACCTGCGCCGACATCGCCGCCGCGGTACCCTGATGCGGGTCCTCGTCACCGGCGCCGCGGGAGAGCTCGGCCGCGGCCTCGCCCTGCGGCTCGCCGGCGATGGGCACGCGCTCGGGCTGTTCGACCGGGACGACACCGTCGCGAGGGTGGCGGCGGCGCTGGCGGCCGCAGGGGGGGTCCTCGCCTGCAGCGGCGACGTCACCGACGACAAGGCGGTGGAGGGGGCGGTGGACCAGATGGTGGCGCGCTTCGGCGGCGTGGACGCCCTCGTCCACTGCGCCGGGGTCGGGGGCCCGGCGACGGACGTCGTCGACACCCCGTTGACGGCGTTCCGCCATGTGGTGGAGGTGAATCTGGTGGGCGCCTTTCTGATGGCCCGAGCGGTGGCACGGCGTTTGATCGCGCAGGGCAGCGGCGGGGTGGTGGTCAACGTCGGGTCGGTCTTCGGCGAGCAGGCGGTGCGCGGCGCAGCTGGCTACTGTGCCGCCAAGGGCGGCCTGCGCCAGCTGACCCAGTCGCTGGCGCTGGAGCTCGCCCCCCACCGGATCCGGGTCAACACCGTGGCGCCCGGCAACATGGCGACCGGGATGCACTGGGACGAGCTGCGGGCCCGCGCCCTCCGCAACCGCACCGACTTCGAGCGCGAGCAGGACCTGGTGCTGCGGTCGATCCCGCTGGGGCGGTTCGGCACCGGCGCGGACCTGGCCGGGGCGGTGACCTGGCTCCTCTCCGCTGACGCGGACTACGTGACCGGCCAGACGCTGGCGGTCAACGGCGGCATCCTGCTCTCGTGACCGCCGGGCTCGAAGGGCGGCGCGCGCTGGTGACCGGAGGCGCCTCCGGGATCGGCGCGGCGGCGACCTCGGCCCTGCGCCGAGCGGGAGCGCGGGTGGTGGCGCTCGACCGCAGCTTCGGGGCGCCCGGCGGGCCGCCCGCCGGGCCCGGCCAGGTCCCCTGCGCCGTCGAGGACGCCGCCGCCGTCGCCAGGGCGGTGGCGGCCGCCGCGGCCGAGCTGGGCGGACCGCCCGACCGACTGGTCAACGCCGCCGGGATCTACCGCGTCGGCCCCCTCGATGTCACGAGCGCCGCGGCGTGGGACGAGGTGCTGGCCGTCAACCTGCGCGGGACCTTCCTCGTCAGCCAGGCCGTGGCGCGAGGGCTGGACGGTTCGGGCGGCGGCAGCATCGTCTGCCTGGCCTCGGTCGCGGCCGAGCGGGCCGACCGCAGGGAGCCGAGCGCCGCCTACGCGGCCAGCAAGGCCGGGGTGGCCGCCCTCACCCGTCAGATGGCGGTGGAGTGGGCGCCGGCCGGGATCCGCGTCAATGCGGTGGCGCCGGGCGTGATCGACACCCCGATGCTGCGCCTGATGGACGACGCCGCCGCCGGGGCGGCGTATGTCGAGACGGCGGTGCCGCTGGGTCGGCTCGGACGCGCCGACGAGGTGGCGGCGGTGATCGTGTTCCTGCTCTCCGACGCCGCCGCCTACGTGACCGGCACGGTGGTGACGGTCGACGGCGGCCTCAGCATCCTGTGAGGCGGCCATGACCGCTGTGCCCCACCTGCGCGGGTCCGGAGCGGCACGGGAGGGCGGCCGCCGGTGCGGGGCGGGAGCCCTGGACCGTGTGCACCGGTCGCGGGCCGCCACCCGCGACCGCTTTCGGGCTCGGGCAGCCTGGGAGTGGCCCACGGTGCTGGCGGAAGCGCGGGCCGGTGCCCCACCCCTCGCGGCATCCCGCCCCGCCCACCTGGGGGAGCGGGCGGCCCCGGCGGTGGGGGCCGGTGCCGACCGGGACGACATCCTGGCCCTCACCCACCCTGCTGAGATCCCGGTCCCGACCCGGCGGACCGGAGCGCCATCGTGGCTGCGGTCCTGATGGACCCCGGCACCGTCGAGGTGGGGGTCCCCGAGCGGACGCGCACCAGGTCGCAGCGGCTCCGGGGCCACCGCACCGTCCCCGATCGTGGCCCCGGCTCGATCGAGGCCGATCCGGCGCCGGCGGTGCCCCTTTGACGCGGGTGGACCTCGGGTTCGGGCTGATCACCTGCCAACGGGTCCCCGGCGAGCGACGGACGGACGAGGAGCTGTACCGGCAGGCGATCGAGCTCGCCGTCCTGGCGGACCAGCTCGGGATCCGGTCGGTGTGGGTGTCGGAGCACCACTTCGTCGACGACGGCTACCTGCCCGCCCTGCTCCCGCTCTGCGCGGCGATCGCCGCGCGCACCGAGCGGGTGACGATCGGCACCGGCCTGCTGCTGGCCCCGCTGCACGAGCCGGTCCGACTGGCGGAGGACGCCGCGGTGGTCGACCTGCTCAGCGGCGGCCGCCTGATCCTCGGCCTCGGCCTCGGCTGGCGCGCGGAGGAGCTGGCGGCGCTGCGGATCCCGACCGGCGAGCGTGGCCAGCTGCTGGAGGACACCGTGGTCACCCTGCGGCAGGCGTGGGCGGGGCAGCCGGTCGAAGGCGGCCGCCTGGTCCGCTACCCGCAGGTGCTGGTGACCCCCCGGCCGGCCCGGCCCGGCGGACCTCCGCTCTGGATCGGTGCGATGGCCGAGCCGGCGGTGCGACGCGCGGGCCGGATCGGCGACGGGCTGATGGCGACCGAGGTGACCCCGGGCGGCCTCGCCCGCCAGCTGGGCTGGGCCCTGGCGGCCCGCCGCGCCGCGGGCCGCCAGGGCCAGCCCTTCACCGCCAGCGTGCACGTCCCCGTCTTCGTCTGGGAGGGGCCCGATGCATTCGACCGGGTCCTTCCCCACCATCACTACGTGGCCTGGAAGTACGGGGAGATGGAGCACCGGCGCTACGGCCTGGGCGGTCGCCGGGCCCTTCCCCCACCGCCGACCGCCGAGGAGCTGGGGGGGCTGCGCGACACCATCCTGGCAGGACCACCGGAGCAGGTGGCGGAGGGGATCCAGTCGTTCGCTGACCGCGCCGGCCGACCCCTCCACTTCATCGCCCGCGCCTACTGGCCGGGGATGGACCCGGGCGTCCAGCGCGAGACGCTGAGGCTCCTCGGCGAGCGGGTGCTCCCCCTGCTCCGCGGCTCGCGGTGACCGGGGCGCCCCCGAGTCGCCGGCCGCGGGTCGCGGGAGCGGTCGCCCAGGGGCGGCCAGCGGATGGGGAGGCCTGGACGGCCGCGGTCGACGTCGGCGGCACCTTCACCGACGCCATCGCGATCGGCAGCGCGGGTGGCCTCCGGGTCGTCAAGGTGCCGAGCACCCCCGACGACCCGTCGCGGGCGTTCCTCGCCGCGCTGAGCGAGCTCGAGCGGCGGGGCGCGGCACCCGCCGCGATCGGGCTTGTCTGCCACGGCACCACCGTCGCCACCAACGCCCTGCTGACGGGCCGGCTCGCGCGGGTGGTGGTGGTCATGACCCGGGGGTTCCGGGACGTGTTGGGGTTCCGATCCGGCAGTCGGCCCCAGCTGTACAGCCTCGCCCCCACGCCGCCGCTGGAGCTGGCCGCGCGCTGCGATCGGCTCGAGGTGGCGGAGCGGCTGGACCACCGCGGCGGGGTCGTGACGGCGCTCACCCACCGCGAGGCGGAGCGGGTGGCGGCGGCGGTGGCCGAGCGGCAGCCCGACGCGGTGGCGGTGGCGCTCCTGTTCAGCTACCGCAACGATGCCCATGAGGTGCGGCTCGCCGAGGCGATCGCCAGGCGGCTGCCGGGCGTGCCGGTGACCCGCTCGGCGGCCTGCGCGCGCGAGTACCGGGAGTATCCGCGCACCGCGACCGCCGCCTTGAACGCGGCGCTGCGGCCGGTCGTCGGCCGCTACCTGCTCCAGGTGGAACGGGGCCTGGACGCGGCCCGGGTCAGGGGCCGGCTGGTCGTGATGCAATCGAACGGCGGGACGGTCGCCGCCGAGCGCGCGGAGCGGGAGGCGCACCGGCTGGTCCTCTCCGGCCCCGCCGGCGGGGTCGCCGGCGCGGCCGAGCTGGGCCGCCGTCACGGGCTCGACCGGCTCATCTCGATGGACATGGGCGGCACCTCGCTGGACGTGTGCCTGGTCGATGGCGGGGTCCCGCCGGTCCGGCCGGAGCAGCGGGTGGGGGGCCATCCGATCCTGTGCCCGGCGGTGGACGTGGTCGCGATCGGCGCCGGCGGCGGGAGCCTCGCCCGGGTGGACCGGGTCGGCCGCCTCCGGGTCGGGCCCGAGAGCGCCGGGGCCAGCCCCGGGCCGGCGGCCTATGGCCTCGGTGGCACCTGCGCCACCGTCACCGATGCCCATGTGGTGGCGGGCACCCTCGGGACGAAGACCCGTCTCGCGGGTCGGATCGCGCTCGACCCCGACGCCGCGCGCCAGGCGGTGCGGCGGGTGGGCCGTGGGCTCGGCCTGGATGCAGAGTCCGCCGCGGTGGGGATCCTGGCCGTGACCCTGGCCCAGATCGCGGGGGCGCTCCGGCGGGTCTCGGTCGAGCGGGGGATCGATCCCCGTGGCTGCACCCTCGTCGCCTTCGGCGGTGCCGGGCCGCTCCACGCGGGGCAGCTCCTGCGCGAGGTGGGCCTGCGCCAGGCCCTGATCCCCGCCCACCCGGGGTGCTTCGCCGCCAGCGGCCTGATCGCGTCCGACCTGCGGATGGACGAGGCGCGCACCGTCCTCTGGCCGCTGCAGCCGGGAATCCTTCCCGAGGTGGCCGCCTGGTTCCGGTCCACCGTGCGGGCCCTGGCCGCGGCCCTCGCCCGGGACGGGGCGGAGGCCGGATCGGTGCGCTGCCTGGGCAGCGTCGACTGCCGCTATCTGGGCCAGGGCTATGCGCTGGGGATCCCCCTCGGCGGGACCACCCCGGCGGCGCTCGGGCGGCTGCGTCGGGCCTTCGACGCCGCCCACCACGCCGCCTACGGCCACGCGAGCCGGACGGAGCCGGTGGAGCTGGTGACCCTCCGGGTCGCCGCCTTCGGGACCCTCGCCACCGAGGCGGCGCGCCCGCGCCCGGCGGCGGGGGCCGGGCCCGCTCCCCATCCGATCGCCCTCCGCCGGGTGCGCCTGCCGCTGACCCCCCGCGCCGTCGCGATCCCCGTCTACCGGCGCGAGCAGCTGGCCCCGACCTTTCACCTGCGCGGCCCCGCCCTGGTCGAGCAGATGGACGCCACCACCCTGGTCCTGGCGGGTCAGAGCCTGGACGGCGACGGCGACGGCGACTGCTGGCTGCGGGAGACCCCGGCGGCATGAACGCCGGCCGCCGTGCCCTCGACCCGATCACCTTCGAGCTCATCCACCAGGGCCTGCTGGCCGCCGCCGAGGAGATGGGCGGGGTCCTCAAGCGCTCCAGCTACAGCCCGATCATCCGCGACATGGAGGACTTCTCGTGCGCCCTCTTCGCCGCCAACGGGGCGCTGGTGGCGCAGGCCGACTACATCCCCGCCCAGCTGGGCGCGATGTCGCTGGTGGTGGGCAGCATCCGCCAGCGGTGGGCGGGCTCGATCACAGAGGGTGACGTCTTCCTCGCCAACCACCCCTACCTGGGCGGGATGCACACCCCCGACCTCAACGTGATCGCGCCCGTCTTCCGGGGCGGCGGCCTCGTCGCATGGGCCGGCACCACCGCCCACCACCTCGACGTCGGCGGGGTCAACCCCGGCACCGAGGGGCCGGACCTGGGCGAGGTCTTCGCCGAGGGCCTCCTCCTCGCCCCGGTGCGGCTCGTTCGCGCCGGGGCGGAGAACCGTGACGTGTTCGAGATCGTGGGGGCCAACGTGCGCGACCCCCTCAGCACCCTCTCCGACCTGCGCGGCCAGCGGGCCGCCTGCGAGCTCGGCGGCCGCCGGGTGCTGGAGCTGGTGGAGCGCCACGGGCTGCGACAGGTGCGGGCCGCCTTCGCCGACGCGCTCCGGCTGAGCGAGCGGGCGACCCGCGCCGCGCTCCGGGACCTTCCCGACGGCATCGGTCGCGCCGAGGGGTTCTGCGACGACGACGGCCGAGGCGGTCCGCCCACCCGGATCCACGCGGCCGTGACCAAGGAGGGGGAGGGGCTCCTGGTGGACCTCTCGGGCTCGGCGGGCCAGGTGGCGGGCGCGCTCAACGTCCCCTGGGCCAGCACCCGGGCGGCGGTGGTCTACGCGGTGCGAGCGATGACCCGCCCGGACGCCGCCGTCAACGACGGCCTGCTCCACGCGGTCGAGATCGTGTGTCCCAGCGGGTGCGTCCTCAACCCGGACTTCCCGGCGGCGGTGTCGGTGCGCCACAACACCTGCCAGCGACTCGCCGACACCCTGATCCGGGCGATGGCGGCGATCTGGCCGGACCGGGCGGTGGGCAGCAGCACGGTGGCGTTCTTCGCCGTCAACATCGGCAGCCGTGCCCCGGCCGACGGGCGCCGGTCGGTGCTGGCCGACGTGGTCGGCGGCGGTGCCGGCGCCCATCCTGGGGGCGACGGGCTGGACGGCGTCGACACCTACCTGTCCAATGTCGGGCTGATGCCGGTGGAGGTGGCCGAGAGCGGCTACGAGGTCCGCATCCTCCGGACCGAGCTGATCCCGGGGTCGCAGGGACGGGGGCGGTTCCAGGGCGGCCTGGGGCTGCGACGGGACTACCAGGTGGTGGGGCGCCCCCAGACGGTCACCTACTACGCCGAGCAGACCAACCCGGCGTTCGCCCCGCGGGGGGCCGCCGGCGGCGGGGACGCCGGCCCCACCCGGCTGGTCCGCGTCGAGGCCGACGGGCGTGAGGTGTCGATCCCCACCAAGGGGACGCTGACGCTCGCCGCGGGGGCGATCCTCCGGGTCGAGACCAGCGGCGGCGGCGGCTACGGGCCGCCCGGGCGCCGCAGCCTGATCCAGCGCCGGCGCGACGTCGAGGACGGCCGGGTTCCGGCCCCGCGGCAACCCCGCCCGCCGAGGCGGACCAGATGACGGGCGCCGAGCGGCCGGCGGCGCGGACGGCGCTGGTGACGGGCGCCAACCGCGGCATCGGCCTCGAGACCAGCCGCCAGCTGGTGGAGCGGGGCCTGACCACGATCGTGAGCGCCCGCGACCCGGCCGCGGCCGCCCGGGCGGCCCGGGCCTGCGGCGCCGCCGGCGCGATCCAGCTCGACGTCACCGACCCGGCATCGGTCCGCCGCTGCGCCGAGCGCTGCCGCACCGACTTCGGCGCGGTCGACGTCCTCGTCAACAACGCCGGGGTGCTCCTCGACGACGAGCGCCGGCTGCTGGAGGTGGAGGAGGCGGTGCTGGCCACCACCCTGGAGGTGAACCTGGTCGGGGTCTGGCGGATGGTCCGCGCCTTCGTCCCGTCGATGCTGGCGCGCGGCTACGGACGGGTGGTCAACCTCTCCACCGGTCTCAGCCGCCTCAGCGCGATCGAGACCGGCAGCCCCGCCTACAGCGTCTCCAAGACCGCGCTCAACATGCTGACCGCCCAGCTGGCGGCGGAGCTTCGCGGCACCGGCGTGCTGGTCAACTGCCTCGACCCCGGCTGGGTTCGGACCGACATGGGCGGCCCGGAGGCGCCGCGAACCCCCGCGGAGGGGGCCGACACCGCCGTCTTCCTCGCCACCCTGCCCGACGACGGTCCGACCGGGCTCCTGTTCCACGACCGGCAGCCGGTGGCGTGGTAGGGCGGGCGGCGGCGACGGCGGGGAGGCCCTGGTCGGCGGTGAGGGGTGCGCACGCGCGCCGGCGCCCGTCGCCGCCGCCCGCCCCCGCCGGCGGCATCGCACGGATGGGCCCGCGAGGTGTCGGCCGCGGTGCGCCCCGGCGGCCAGGGCGGTGAGCGCGGCGACCCCCCAGCCGTTGGGGTCCCAGCCGGGCAGCGCTCGCGGCCCCAGCAGACCGGCTGCGGGGGCCGCCGGCCCGGCAGGGAGGAGCGGCGTAGGGACCGGGCCGAGTCGAGCAGTCAGCCAGCAGGGCACTGCTCGTCGGCCAGAGCCACCGGGCCGCTCAGGCCGACCTCGCCGGGGGCGGCCCTGTGGGCGGTGAGCCCGGCTGAGCTGGCCACCGCTGTCGACCATCGATCGGCCGGCCGGCGCCGTCAGGGACGCTGGGCCACGCGCAGCCCCTCGGATGCGGTGTGGGAACGCCGCGAGCCGTCGCGCAGTCGGCCGCCGTCGACGCTGGCTGAGATCTCTCGTGGGCCCGGCCGAGCGCAACCCGGATGGCCGGCTCGGGGTCCGCTGGAATCTGAGCCCGCACCCGGACGCCGCTGCGGGCCGGTGCGGCCGCGGCCCCGGGCCACGCGCGGGCCATGAGCGCTCACGTCACCAGCGACCCGGACGGGGGGCACCCCGAAAGCACCGCCTCGCCGCCCCCCTGCGACTCTCGTCACCGCCCCCGTCGGAGGTGGCGTGTCCGGCCACGCCACGCCGCCCGCCGCTGCCGATCCATCGGCCCCGCTGACGGTGGCATGCCCACAGCCCACCCTGGCCGGACGAGCCCATCCGACTGCTCATGAGCTCTGCCCGGCCGACGGGGCAGCGCCCGACAACAGGGGGACTCGAACCTGCGGCCGCAGCTCGCTCGAGATGCCCACCCGGGGCGGCGGAGACCTGTCGATACCTGAGGCCGCAGCGTCGCTGCGTGACCCTATGGCTTGGACGGTGTGGGATGACAACTGGGTCAACGGACGCACGGATGAGGCAGGGATGGATCATGGCTCTCAGGCCCTGACACCCACCTCGTCGTGGAACGCTGTCCACGCGGCGCATCCTCAGCCTGGCTCTGGTACAGCGTCGATGAGCGGGAATGCTCACCTGCTCGTCGTGGTCACGTGTGCGATCGACGGCCCGACCGCCTCCGTGACCGTCCCAGTGTAGGGGACGGGGGCCGTGGCACCCAGGCCAGACTGGACGGTCCGCCAACTGGAGCCACGGCGGGGTGCCGTCCGGTCCGGGCCCGTGCCACAGCCGCGCGACGCCGAGGAGCAGGAGTTGCTGGCACTGGCGACTCAGGCGGTTCAGCGCACAGACTTCCTCGACTGACTGGAGGCGGACAGTCGCGTGGCCGAACTGGCAAGGTCGATTCATCGCCGCTTCGATGCGGACGACTATGCTGGGCGTGCACGTGCGTTCGAGGCCGGCTACAGCAGTGCCTGGCCGGCTCCGCCACGAAGGACGAGCGCGGTGGCCGCATTGAGGATGGCGGTGAGCGACGGTCTCCCGTCGAGCGAGCTCGGGTTTGGACCGATACGGTCAGTGCAGCGACCGGCCCAGCTTCATCCGCTCGGTCCGCAGGTGGAGATGGTGATCGAGGAGGTGCGGAGCCGCGCAGCTGGCGTCTGCATCGACCTCTCGATCCACCTCGACACAAACCTGACTCGGCGCTTCGATCAGAGCGCCGGGGCATTGGCGTGGGATGGCTTCGACCGCTCGACGACCATCGTGGACGTTCACGTGGCTTTTGCCACGTGAATGGGAGCAGCGGGCGCCAGCTGCACAGATGGCGTCTCACCGCGCGATCTGCGGCTTCCCGGCGCTGCCGACGCCCGCCACGGAACTCCGGGCTTCCGTCGAGTCCCTGTTTCTGCGATAGCGGCGGCCGGGGTGATGACGGGTGATCCGGTTGGTCGGCTCGGGCCGGCCGCGATCGCGGTGCGCCGGTGAGGACATGCCCGCGGGCAGTGGTGGCCACCGGAGGCGGGTGGTCCGCAGACGGACGACCCCGGACGCACGGGAGACGCGGAGCAGGCGGTGGGGCTGGAGCGGCCCCCGGTGTCCGATCTGCTGCCACTCGCGTCTGCGGGGCGGCGCGCTCGGGTGAGCGAACGTCCTCCTCCTCGCCCGGACTCTATCTGGGGCGGACCTTTGGGCTCCCGACCCGATCGGGCGGGGGCTAGTGGCTGCCAGCTGCCGGAAGACGCGGGGCCGCCGCGCGCTCCATGGCCTGCCACACCGGGAAGATGAAAGGGACGAGCGTGGCAGCAAAGTAGACCAAGCCGGTTACGATGAGCGTCGGGGTGAGCCCCAGTCCCGCGACCAGGCCCCCACCCAGGAGTGCGCCCGCCGGGACGCCTGCCCGGGCCAGCGCTCCGACCGCTCCCAGCACTCGAGCCTGGAACTCGCGGGGCACCCGCTCGTACTCGACAGCGCCCAGGATCGGGTTGATGCCACCTGCCCCCAGCCCGGCCACGAAGGTGACGGCGACAACGATCGCGAGTGACGGCGCCAGGGCCATGACGGCGAATCGGGGAGTGCCGGCCAGCAGGAAGCCGACGCCATAGCCGAGCCGGCGGGGAATGTGGGGGGCGAGCCAGGTGGTGACCACGTTGCCGACCACCGCCCCCAAGGCCAGCGCCCCGAAGAGCGCGCCAAGTGCCGAGGGTCCGTCGTGGTGAACGCGCACCCAGACCGGGACCACAACTGCGGTGGCGGCTTGGTCGAGCGGGTTCGTGGTCCCGACCATCAGGACGATGGCGCACAGCAAGCGCTCCCCGCGCAACCAGATCAGCCCATCGCGCAGTTGGGACGAGTACGATTCGCTGGAACCTGTCGGGGTGTCCCTGCCGTCTTCGCGTCCGGGGCGGGCGGAGC
This sequence comes from Candidatus Micrarchaeia archaeon, assembly GCA_035533215.1. Lineage (GTDB taxonomy): Bacteria > Chloroflexota > Dormibacteria > Aeolococcales > Bog-877 > DAHUZL01. The sequence continues at coordinate 41,716 of DATLUG010000033.1, forward strand.
GTGACGTCCGTGTCGTCGGGGCAGGCATGGCGGCGGCCACCGCCACCGCCGCGACGGTGAAGGTCACCGCGTCGATGGCCAGGACCGAGGGGGCCGCAACGATGGCGATCAGCACGCCGGCCACGGGGGCACCGATCATCGAGGCCGTGCGGCTGACTCCATCCACCAGCCCGGTGGCTCGCTCCATCGGGGTGGGAGCGTGGTCCACCGCATACGGGAGCAGGACGTCCTTGGCCGAGTCTCCGACACCGCGGAGGACGCCCAGCCCAGCCCGCAGCACGCAGAGCAGCGGGAGCGACAGAACGTGGGCCACGTAGGCCAGCGGCACAAGCCCGACCGCAGCGGTGGCAGCCACGTCGGCCCGCACCGAAGTCCGCCTGGGGCCGAGGCGGTCCACCATCGGTCCTCCCAGCAGGGAGGCTGCCACGTAGGGGAGCATCTCGGAGAACGACGCGAGTCCCGTGTCGAGGGCGCTCCCGGTGCTGACCAGCACGAACCATGGAATCGCCACCATGGACATTCGAGTGCCCAGCAGGGAGATGCCCTGGGCAACGAGCAGGCCGACCAGGGGGCGCCGCCCCGGCTGACCTGTCATGCCGGGTCTGCCTCTCCTCCCATTGGCCGCGGCTGGGGAAGGATCTGTATCTGCAACTCCACTCGCTCGGCGCCGGCAGGAAAGGAGGGCTCGCGCTCGGGGTCATCCCGCCGGAATCGCTCCAAGAGCACCCAGAGGTCGCGCTCCACCTGCCTGGTCTCGTCGGGCGTGAGCCGGAGGATCACGTCGCTGATGGTCCCGACCCCGGTCCACTCGGGACCGACCGTCGAAAGGCGGCGCACCCAGCCCTCCATCCTCTGGAAATAGGTGATGGCCACCGACCGCAAGTACTCCTCTTGGAGCACGTTGGTCTCGAGATCCTCATGCGCTGACAGGTCCAGGAAGGTGCCGCGGTGGGCAGCCTGCCACCACCGCTCGCGGCCCCGGGCGCGCTCCGGGACGTCCACCACGAAGCCGTACGCGGCGAGCTGGCGCAGGTGGTAGCTGGTGGCCCCGCTCGACTGGCCCAGCCGCCGGCCGAGCGCGGTCGCTGTGGATGGACCGGTGTCGCGCAGCTCAGCCAGCAGCCGGACGCGCAGCGGGTGGGCGATCCCCCTCAGGCTCCGGGGGTCGAGCCGGACATCGCGCTCTGGATCGAACCACGTCGTGAGCGGGTCGTCGTCTTGGGTTGGCACCGTGACAAGATATCATTGCAAAGTTTCACTTGCAATGACGCCGATACCAGGGACCCCTGCACACCCAGCCCGCTCCGCCGAGTGCACCGCTCCTCCTCCACCATCTTCAGCTCGCGGCGCGGAACGAAAGCAGCGCAAACGGTCCGCTTCCGCTACGCGTTCGATCGTGGCGCGATCTCAGAGGCTCTGCTGGCCATCGGCGTTGGGCGCGTCTCCTCGGCTGAGCGGGAGCGTGCGCGGCTCCGGATCTACCGGGAGGTCGCCGGCGGCAGCAGCAGCCCCGGCTGGGCGGACACCTCTCGGGGGGAGGCTCGACGGTCCTGCCGCGGGGTCCGCAGGTGCCGCGCCGCAGATCGCGACCGGGCGCTCCAGCCCAGGTGGGAGGGGAGCTCCGGCGCGCCCTCGAGCGGTTGCCGGATTCGAGCCGCCGCCGGGGCCGAGCGGGCACGGCGCGGCGGGGCGATGGAGCGATCGGGCCGCGCGATCGCGAGCGCAGCCCAGCCGGCCGGGTCGCCAGCGGCGTGACCACCGGCAACGGGGTGGCGCGAGAGAGACCGGCCCGGGCTCGGGGCGGCCCGCCCCCGATACCCTGAGGACGCCACACCCCCTCCATCCGTCCCGCTGCGGTCAGGGCAGCGGGTCGCCAAGGAGCCGTCGCCGTGCCTGCGTCCCGGTTCGGCCCACTCGCCCTTCGCGAGTTCCGCCTCCTCTTCCTGGGCCGACTCGTCTCCAACCTCGGGACGGCGATGACCGAGGTGGCCCTGATCTTCGCGGTGCTCGACGTGTATCGGTCCAGCGCCGCGCTGGGGCTGGTCCTGGCCTCGGCCGCGATTCCCGGGGTCGCCCTCATCCTCCTCGGGGGCGTCCTGGCCGACCGCTGGCCGCGCCGCAACCTCATGATCGGCGGCGAGCTGATCGGCTTCGTCGGCCAGGGCCTGCTGGCGGCGCTCCTGCTGGTGGGGGCGGCTCCACTCTGGGCCATGGCGGTGCTCAGCGCGCTCACCGGGCTGGGCGGCGCGTTCCTCTTCCCGGCGATGACCGGCCTGGTCCCGGAGACCGTCCCTGCCGCCCAGCTCCAGCAGGCCAACGCCCTACGGGGCCTGTACGTCTCCACCTCGGCGATCGTCGGGCCCGCCATCGCCGGCGTGCTGGTCGCCACCGCGGGGCCGGGCTGGGCTATCGCCGCCGACGCGGCGACCTTCGGGCTGGGTGCGCTCTTCCTCGCGCGGCTGCGGGTGGGGCGGACCGCGCTCCCCAGCGGGGAGACGATGGTGCGGGCGCTGGTCCTCGGCTGGGACACGTTCCGCTCCCGGACCTGGCTGTGGGTGGACGTGGTGCGCTCGAGCCTCTGGCACGCGGTCCCGCTGGCAGGCTTTCTGGTCGCCGGGGCCGTCGTGGCCAAGGCCAGCCTCGGGGGCGCCCCGGCCTGGGCCGCGATCCAGAGCACGGCCGGGGTCGGCGCGGTCATCGGGGCTCTCGTCGCGCTGCGGCTGCGGCCCCGGCGTCCACTGATCGCAGCCAACCTGGCCATCTCCCTCTATGCGCTCCCGCTGGCGCTGTTGGCGGCTCGCACCCCGCTCTGGGTGGTGTGCCTCGGCGCGCTTCCCGGCGGGATCGGGGTGCCGGTCTTCTCGGCGCTCTGGACCACCACCCTGCAGCGTGAGGTCGCCCCGGACGTCCTTTCCAGGGTGAGCGCCTTCCAGGTGCTGGGGTCGCACGCGCTCCTACCCGTGGGGCTGGCGGTGGCGGGGCCCCTGGTGGCGGTGGTCGGCGCCGCCCCCGTGCTCTGGGTCGGCGCCGCCTACGTCCTCGGCTCCGGCGCCGTGGTGCTGGCGCTGCCGTCGGTGCGGGGGCTCACCGCCCCGGCCGCCGTCTGACGCCCGCGGCCCGGGCGGGTCAGCGGCGGCCCCGGTTGGCCGGCCTGAAACGCGTGGGGACGGCACGCGGCGTGGCCCGGCGATGCCGAATCAGGGGCCGCGTTCGACCAGCGTGCGGTTGACGAGGGCGGGAGGACCGGGGACGGTCCGGGGCCGGCGGCGTGGCCCGGGGCCGGCGAGGCCGCACGGGCGCGGGGGCGGTCGACGAGACGGCGGCCGTCCCCTTGGCGGGGCATGGCGAATCGGACCCCGGGCCATCGCGATCACCGACCGCTGATCCGCGCCGTCGCCGGGCTTCGGCGCCGGGCTGGCATCGCTGTGGTGCAGCCGCGCCGCCTCCGCCACGGACGCGAGCCCGCTTCGGTCGGCGCCCCGATCCGGGGCGGCCGGCTCCCTTGCCCGCCGGCGCCGACCGAGCCCGCCGTCGTCCCATGGTCCCGGCGCCATGCACGCAGGCACGGACACCGCGGTGGGAGGCGAGCGCCAGAGCCAACGGCAGCGTCTGGCCACCGTCGGTGTCCTCCGGGAGATGGGCGGGAGGCGCCAGCCGACCGAGGGGCGGGCGCGAGCCGAGCCCGGTCCGACCGAATGCAGCCCGGTCGAGCGGGGCCGGGCCGTCCCACCTCACCGCGACGAGGGGAGCGCGAGCGTCACGTCGCCGCGCCGGCGGCTCGCGGTGACCACGTGGACGCCGTCACCTGACGCTCGGAGTGCGGCGCCAGACGGGCCGCCTCGTGAGCCGTGAGACCGAGGCGGCGTGGGGGCCGAGGTCCGGGTGTTCGCGCCCGGACGCCGACGGGGAGGCGCCGCTACCGCTGCGTCCGGCCCTCGTGGCGCGCGCGCGGCCACGTGGGGTCGGGCAGCCCGCGGCGGAGGCCGGCTCCGGTCTCCACCACGCCGTCCGCCCGTCGATCGCACACCTGGCCCGGAACCTGCAGCGAGGGACCGAGCGTGGTCGGGCGCGTGCGGCGGTCGGCTTCGGTGGCCGGCCCCGGGGCCGACCGGCTCCAGGCCAGGCGCTCACTCAGGGGGTGGGCATCGCGGGCGCCGGCAGCACGGCAGCTGGTGCAGCCGCACAGGTCCAACTTCGCCCGCGACAGGAGAAGGGTCCTCAGCATGGTCATGGCGGTTGGCGGTCCTCCGGTGGGCCCAAAGGGCGGTGGCGGGGGTGGTTGCGGCAACCGTACGCCGCCGATCGCACCCTCGCCTGAGAGCGGGCTGAGAGCTGCCCGCGGCCCTGCTGCCTCCCGATGGGTGGCGACGCCGGTGGTCAGGCACCTGCGGCCGATCACGACCGCACCGTCGTCCGCCTGCGGTAGGCCAGCTCTCCGCAGATCCTGACTCCCCGGGGGGGCCCAGGCGGCGCCGCTCGGGCGATGGATCCGGCACCGGGCGGGAACCTGGTGGTCGCGGACCTCACCCCGGCCCCGGTGGCGGCAGCCCGCGTCGCCCGTCCGAGGCGCTGCCCGATCCCGCTCGGTCCTCCCGCCGCCGTCACCACTCCCAGGGCTGACCGCGCCACGGATCGAGGACCGGGAACACCCCCGCCTGGAGCAGCTGCCGCATCCGGCGGTCGAAGGCCGCTGTCTCGCCCGGGCTGAGGAGGGTGGACAGCTCGCGCGCGAGCGCGGTCCGGGCCAAGTCGTCGGCCTGGAACCGACGCAGGTCGCGGAGCCAGCGCGCCGGTACCGGCGTGCCCCCCAGCTCCAGGAGCACCGTGCGGAGCTTGGGCTCGACGTGGAAGGTGACGCCGTGGTCTATCCCGCGCAGCCGTCCCTGGGGGTCGACCAGGAGGTGGGCCCGCTTCCGGTCGGCGTTGTTGACGAGGACGTCGAGGACCGCCATCCCGGCGAGCGCCTCCTGGAGGGCGGCCCCCCGGGGCACCACGGCTGGGTCCGGATCCTCGATGAACTCTTGAATCGAGCCCCGCCCGAACGGGCCGTCCCGCCGCAGCACCGTCCGCGGGGTGAAGCCCCAGCCGAGGGCCTGGTCAACCCGGGCCACCGCCACCTCGCGGCGGTGGAGGGTGCCCGCGGGGAAGTCCCAGAGCGGACGCTCGCCCCGGGCGGGTTTGTAGATGGCGAGGCGGGGCCCGTGGGGGGTGTCCAGCCGGACCTGGAACACCGCGTTGCTGGCCCAGGGAATGTGTGCGACCTCGACGATCGGGCTGGTGGCGAGCACCCGATCGAGGCTGGGCCCGTCCAGGGTCCCATCGCCGGCTGGCGACGGGATCGGGACGCCCGCCATCCCGGCCGCCCGGCCCTCCTCCCGCCAGCCTTCCTGCCTGCGCCGACCCATCGTCGCCCAGCGTATCCCGTGTGCCGGCCGCTCATGCGGTTGAGGCGTGTCCGAACGGGCGGCCCGATCAGGTGCCCGTTGCGCGACAATGCCGGCGACGGCCGTGCGGTGAGCCCACCGGGCTCCCGCCGCCCACCTCGGTCGGCCGCCGGCCGCCCGCACCACGGAGGACGCCAGCTGATGGCGAGAACCCCGACCCCACCCCCGCACGCAGACCGCGGCAGCGCCCTCTACGTCGCGACCCCGCTCGCTGGTCTGGCCGGTCGGGAGGCGCTGGCCGAACAGCGGCGGCGGGTCCGCGCCTACCTGCGGGTGCGGGGCTGGCGTGCGCGTCACCACGCCTTCTTCCAGGACCCCGGGTCGACGGCCGCTCCGCGCTGGCGTCCCGGGATGAAGGAGCTCCTGGCGGCCGCGGCCCGGGGCGGCTTCTCCCGAGTCACCGCGGTGGGCACCGCCCTCAGCGACGATCCGCTCCTCGCGGCCAGCATCGCTCAGGAGCTGAGCGGCCAGGGCGTCGAGCTGACCCTGGTCCCCGACACCTTCGAGGCCGCGGCCGCGGCCTCGGTCCCCCCGCTCCGGGCGGCTCGGCCCCGGCCGCTCCTGGTCCGGCTCCAGGGGATCCTGAGGCGGGTCGAGGCGGCCGTCGCCGAGAACCAGGGGCTGCGCGCCGAGCAGGTCGACCTCCGCGCCCAGGTCGCCGAGATCCGGCGCCGGGCGAGCGCGGTCGCCGGGCTGGGTGGGGCTCCGCCGCCGGCCCTCGGCCGCCGGGATGGCCCGGAGCCTCGGCGGCGAGCCGCCGGTCGGGTGGCGACGACCGTGCCCAGGCGGCGCCGGCGGACCGAGGCCTGAGCCGGGTGCCGGCGCTTCCGAAGGGAAGACGGCCACCGGCCCGGTCCGGCCGCTCGGCATGACCCCGGCGCGACTCGGGGCGCCGGCTGGTCGTGGCGATGGCAGCCGGGGCCGGTTCACGGTCCGGCCCATGGCCGAGGGCGAGCTGGAGGCCTTCCTGCGCTGTGGCCAGCACGCCTTCAGCGAGGCGCCGACGCCGACCGCCCTCGAGCGCGAGCGGCTGGCTCTGGAGGGGGAGCGAGCCTGGGTCGCCGTGGACCGGGGCGAGGTGGTGGGCACCGCGGCGGCCCTCGCCCTCCAGATGACGGTGCCGGGGACGGTCCTGGCGATGGCGGGCGTGACCGGGATCGGTGTGCTCCCCAGCCACCGCCGGCAGGGCGTCCTGCGTTCCCTGATGCGGCGACAGCTCGACGATCTCCACGCCGGCGGCGAGGCGGTGGCGGCCCTGTACGCCAGCGAGAGCGGCATCTACCGGCGGTTCGGCTACGGTCAGGCGGGCGAGGACTGCCACTTCTCGATCCCGACGGCCCATGCCCGGCTGACCGACCCGCCGGTGGCCGCGGGCCGGATGCGGATGGTGGCGGACCCGGTCGGGGCGGTGGCCGGGCTGGCGGCCGGGTACGACCGTGCCTGCGGCGGTCGTCCGGGGATGATCCGGCGCAGCGAGCGGTGGTGGCGGTGGTGGTGGGCAGACCTCACCGCGGAGGAACCCGCCCCGCTCCTCCTCGCCGTCCATGAGGATGCGGGCGACGTCGACGGCTATGTCCTCTACCGGGTGACCAGCCGGTGGGAGCTGGGCCAGCCGGCGGGTGTCCTCAATGTCCGCGAGCTGGTCGGCGCCACCGCCGCGGTCGAGCTGGCCCTGTGGGAGTTCTGCCTGGGGATGGACCTCGTCACCGAGGTGGAGAGCTGGCACCGGCCGCCCGACGACCCCCTGCGCTGGGTGCTGGCAGAGCCGCGCCGGCTGCGGGTGACGGTGCGCGATGGCCTCTGGGTCGGTCTGGTGGACTGTGCCCGGGCCCTCGCGGGTCGCCGGTACGCGGTCGAGGACCGGCTGGTGGTGGACGTGAGCGACGAGGGCTGCCCCTGGAACGCCGGTCGCTACCAGCTGGAGGCGGGTCCGGATGGAGCCGTCTGCCGCCGCACCCGCCGCAGCGCGATGCTGGAGCTGGACACCGCCGCGCTCGCGTCGGCGTTCCTGGGCGCGTCGCGGCTGGCCTGGCTCGCGCGGGCCGGCTGCGTGCGCGAGCGCGTCGCCGGTGCCGCCGCCCGCGCCGACCGGCTCCTCGGCTGGCCCGTCGCCCCGTGGTCGGCGGAGCTGTTCTGAGCGTGGGCGCCGTTCTCCCGGCGGGCCCCGGCCGGACCGTCTTCACCCACGCCGCGGTGCTCGACGCCGACCTCGGCGCGTGCCTGCCCGACCGCACGGTGGTGGTGGAGGGCGATCGGATCGCCGCCGTGGCGGAGGGCGAGCTCTCGACCGCAGCCGACCGGGTGATCGACCTCCGTGGAGCGGTCCTGATGCCGGGGCTCATCGACTGCCACGTCCACGTCACCGTCGTCACCACCGACGTCTGGGGGATGGCGGAATGGTCACCCGCCTATGTCACCGCCCGGGCCGCCGGGGTGATGGCGGGGATGCTGCGGCGCGGGTTCACCACCGTCCGCGACGTCGGCGGCTGCGACTTCGGCCTGGCCCGGGCGGTGGCCGAGGGCCACCTCCCCGGCCCGCGCCTCGTCTACGGGGGCAAGATGCTCTCCCAGACCGGTGGCGCCGGGGAGTGGCGCGGGCCCGGTCGCACCGTCCACGACCCCCACTACGCGTGCCCCAGCCTGGCCTGGCTCTGCGACGGGGTGGCCGAGGTCCGCCGCGCCGCCCGCGAGGAGGTCCGCCGCGGCGCCCACCACCTCAAGCTCTACCTCAGCGGCGCGGTGGACGCGCCCGCCGACCGCATCGACGCCACCCAGTTCGCGGCGGAGGAGATCCGGGCGGCGGTGGAGGAGGCGGAGGCAGCCGGAATCTACGTCGCCGGCCACGCGTACACCTCGCGGGCGATCAATCGCGGGCTCGCCCTCGGGGTGCGCACCATCGAGCACGGCAACCTGATGGACGAGAGCAGCCCCCCGCTGTTCCTCGCCCACGATGCCTTCTACGTCCCCACCCTCGCCACCTACCAGGCGCTCGGCCGCCACGGGAGGGACCTGGGGATGCCGGAGGAGGCGATGGCCAAGCTGCCACCGGTGCTCGCGGGCGGCCTGCACGCGCTGGAGCTCGCCCACCGCGCCGGGGTGCCGATCGCGTACGGGACCGACCTCCTCGCCGCGATGCATCGGGAGCAGAGCGCCGAGTTCACCCTGCGCGCCGAGGTCCAGCCCGCTGTCGACATCGTGCGCGCCGCCACCACCGTCGCCGCCCGACTCCTGCGCCTGGAGGGAGCCGTCGGGGTCGTCGCAGAGGGGGCGTTCGCCGACCTCCTCGTGGTGGACGGCGACCCGCTCCAGGACGTGCGCCGGCTCAGCGACCCCGAGCGCCACCTGCGGCTGGTCATGCAATCGGGCCGGGCGGTGCGGGACGATCTGGCCGGTTGAGGCGGCCGCCGACAGCGGGCTCCCGGCCGCCCTCGAATGGGCGGTGGCCGCGGTCGGGTCCGGCAGTGCGGTGGTGGCCGTGCGCCGGCTGCGGCGGGGCGGCTGGCATGTCAACCACCTCCTCACCGTCGACGACCGCCGCGGCCGCCGCCATCGGCTCGTGCTCCGACGGTGGGCGCGGCCCGGCTGGGAGCGGGACGATCCCGACTACACCGCCGAGCGCGAGGTCCGGGTGCTCCGCCTCCTCGCGGCGAGCGCGGTGCCGGCCCCGGTGGTGGTCGCCGCCGATACGACCGGCGATCGCTGCGGCGTGCCGGCGCTGCTGCTGACCCGCCTGGCGGGGGGCCCGCCGGTCTCCCTCGACCACGATCGGCTCGGCCAGCTCGCCCATGCGCTGGCCCTGATCCATGCGATCGACGGCCTCGCGACGGTCCCGCCCTACCGCCTGTACGCGCCCGCCGCCGGGCGTGACCGACCCGACTGGCTCCGCCCCGCCCCGCTCTGGAAGCGCGCCATCGCGGCGGTCCCGGTCCCGCTGCCCACCGCCGCGCCCCGCCTGCTCCACCGCGACTACCACCCGGAGAACACCCTGTGGTCGCGCGGCCGCCTCACCGGGATCGTCGACTGGACCCAGGCCTCGGTGGGACCGGCGGGGCTGGACGTCGCCCACATGCGCTGGAACCTCGTGGTCGGGTTCGGGGTCCGCCCCGCCCACCGCTTCCTCCGCGCCTACCGGGCCGCCGCCGGCACCGCCCTCCCCGACCAGGCCGTCTGGGACCTCGTCAGCGTGCTGGACCTGGTGTGCACCGCGGGGCCGCTGCCCCGAGCCGACGTGCGCCGGCTGACGGCGCACGTCGGCGGGATCCTGCGTCAGCTCGGGTAGGGAGCGGCGACGGCCTGGTGTCGGACGCAGGCTCCGAGGGCGACCGGGGGGCCGCCCGTCACCGGTCGGGCGCCCCCGGTCCCCCCGGCTGGCACTGGGATGATGACCGGATGGCTCCTCCGGCAGGCGCCCGGTGACGGTGCTGGCGGCGCTGGGGCACGCGCTGGCCATCGCCGGCGCGATGACCTGGGAGATCCTCTGGGCGCTGATCCTGGGATTCGCGCTCTCGGGGGTGGTCCAGGCGGTCGTCCGCAGGTCCACCGTGATCCGCCTGCTCGGCGACGACTCGCCCCGGGCGCTCGCCGCCGCCGCCGCCCTGGGGGCGGCCAGCTCCTCCTGCTCCTACGCGGCGGTGGCGCTGGCCCGCTCGCTGGTGCGCAAGGGGGCGGGGTTCACCGCCGCCATGGTCTTCGAGATCGCCAGCACCAACCTGGTCGTCGAGCTGGCGGTGATCCTGGCGCTGCTGGTCGGCTGGCAGTTCACGCTGGCGGAGTTCGTGGGCGGCCCCATCATGATCATCCTGGTCGCGGTCTGCTTCCGCTCGCTCGCCCGCGGGCGCCTGATCGCCGATGCCCGCCAGCAGGCGGAGCGTGGCCTGGCCGGCTCGATGGAGGGGCATGCGGCGATGGACATGTCGGTGTCGACGCCCGGGAGTGCCTGGTCGCGACTGCGCTCCCAGCAGGGATTCACCGCCGTCTCGCACGTGTTCGTGATGGAGTGGGCGGCGGTGGTCCGCGACATCGTCGGCGGCCTGCTGATCGCCGGTGCCCTGGCCGCCTGGGTCCCGACCAGCTTCTGGCGGCACCTGTTCCTGTCGGGCCATTCGCTCGGGGCCGACGTCTGGGGCCCGATCGTCGGCCCGGCGCTCTCGTTGGCCGCCTTCGTCTGCAGCATCGGCAATGTGCCCCTGGCGGCGGTGCTCTGGAACGGCGGCCTCAGCTTCGGGGGAGTGGTGTCGTTCGTCTTCGCCGACCTGATCATCGTGCCGATCCTGCTCATCTACCGCCGCTACTACGGCCTTCGCATGGCGGCCTTCATCTTCGCCAGCTTCTATCTGACCATGACCCTGGCGGGCTACGTCGTGGAGCTTGTCTTCGGCAGCCTCGGATTGGTGCCCACGACCCGCGGCGCCCAGGTGCTGGCCCCCTCGATCTCGCTCGACTACACCACCTGGCTGAATGTGATCTTCATCGCGCT
>DATLUG010000034.1:0-22200 GCA_035533215.1 Candidatus Micrarchaeia archaeon
GCGCCGAGCCGATCAGGGCGACAGCCGCTCCGCCAGGTGGCGCAGGCCGAGCGGGTAGCGGTACTCGATCCCCCCGTGGGTGGCGTCGAAGAGCTCGAAGGCGCACCCCGGCTGACCGGCCGCGCGCACCGCGTCGCGGAAGGCGGTCGCCCCCAGGTCGAGGAAGTACTCGTCGCGGGTGCCGGCGTCGATGTAGACGGCGCGCAGGCCGGCGGCCGCCGCCGGGTGGCGCGCCACCATCCGGACCGGGTCTCGGTCAAGCCAGCGCTGCCAGACCGCCTCGTCCAGCCGCCCGGTGGCGGGGTCGAACGGCAGCCGCACGGTGCCGTCGGGGTCGGCCGAGTAGCAGGCGGCCATGCACCAGGCGTTGAGGACGACCCCGTCCTGGGGCCGCATGAAGGCCGGGCGCGTTTCGAACTCCTGCCAGAACCGCTGGTACGACCCGGCGTAGTCGGCGCGCAGGGCGCGCACCACCTGGGGGAACTCGGGCAGGTAGCAGAGCTCGAAGAGGGCGTCGCCGGCGTGGGTGGCGAGCCCCCCGAACAGGTCCGGCCGCAGCAGGGGGGTGATCATCGCCCCGTAGCCGCCCGAGGACTTGCCGCTGATCCCCCGGTGCTCGGGGCGGTCGAGGGTGCGGTACCGGCCGTCGACGAAGGGGACCACCTCGTCGCAGAGGTAGGTGTGGTAGCGACCGGTCGCGGGGGAGTCGAGGTACTGGCTGCCGCCGAGGCTGGTCCAGCAGTCGACGAAGACGACCAGGCACGGAGGCACCGCGGGATCGGAGAAGAGGGCGTCCACCAGCTCGATCACGGTGGGGCGGAGGGCCGATCGGTTGCGCCACATGTCGACCTGCCCGGTCATCCCCTGGATCACGAAGAGCGCCGGGAACCGGCGCTCGGGCTGGTCGGCGTAGGCGGGCGGGCAGTAGACCCACAGGGGACGCCGCGCCGGGTCGCCGAGCGCGTTGCCGACCAGGGCGCGGCTGTCCACGACGCACGGGTCGAGCCGCCCGCGCAGGGGCCGGCCCCACGGGCCGGGACCGTCCCACTCCATCCTGGTACCGTAGCCGATCCCGCGGCCCGCCGGCCCGGGGGTCGCCCCATCGGTCCGACCGCCCTCAGCCCAAGAGCTCAGCCGCCAGCTCCAGGCTGCCCAGGTCGCCCTGGACCAGCGCGGTGGTGAGGAGCGAGCCGCGCCAGCGGGTGGCCTCCTCGCGGAGCTTGGCACGGGGTCCGACCAGGGCCACCTGCTCCACCATCTTGGTGGGGACCGCGGCGGCCGCCTCGGCCCGGCGCCCGCCCTGGTAGAGGGTCTGGATCCGCTCGGTCTCGGCCTCGAACCCCAGGCGCACGAAGACGTTGCGGTGGAAGTTGGCGGCGCGGGCGCCCATCCCACCGATGTAGAGGGCGAGCCACGGCCGCAGCGCGTCCGCGGCGGCCTCCACGTCGTCCGCCTCCACCAGCGGCACCGTCCCCACCACCTCGAACTCGGCGGCCGTGCGCCGCGCGCCCGTCCGCCGAAAGCCCTTTGCGAGGGCGGCCCGCTGCCATCGGTCGCGGTCGGGTGCGTAGAAGAGGGGCAGCCAGCCGTCGGCGATCTCGGCGGCGAGGCTGATGTTGCGGGGTCCCTCGGCCGCCAGCAGGATCGGGAGGTCCGGCCGCAGCGGGTGCACCGTCAGCCGCAGCGGCCGGCCCAGTCCGCTCCCGCCACCGAGGGGGAGCCGGTAGTGGCGGCCGTCGAAGACCACCGGCGCCCGCCGGTCGAGAACCGCCCGGACGATGGCGACGTACTCGCGGGTCCGCTCCAGGGGTCGCGCGAACGGCGCCCCGTGCCACCCCTCCACCACCTGCGGCCCGGAGACCCCGAGGCCGAGGGCGAAGCGTCCCCCCGAGAGGTGGTCGAGGGTCGCTGCCGCCATGGCGGTGGCTGCCGGTGTCCGTGCCGAGATCTGGAGGATGGCGGTGCCGAGTCGCATCCGCCGGGTGCGGCTCCCCCACCAGGCGAGCGGGGTGAGGGCGTCGGAGCCGTACGCCTCGGCGGTCCAGACCGAGTCGAAGCCCAGCGCCTCGGCGCGCTGGACCAGCTCCTCCACGCCGTCCGGCGGGGCGGCGGCCCAGGTGGAGAGGGCCAGCCCCAGCCTCAGCCGCCCCACGGCACCCGGCGCGCCCGGCCCTCCATCGGCCGGCACCGTACCACCGGGGCGGCCGTCACGGCCGCCGCCGCGCCCCGACCACCAGGGTTGTGTCCCCGCATACTGCCACGCGTGGCCGAGCCCCTGGACGCCGCTGGCGCCGCCAACCTCACCCGGGAGGAGGCGCTGGCCCGGTCGGCGGTGATCGGCGACCTCGCCTACGTGGTGGAGCTGGACCTCACCGCCGCGGCCGGCCAGTTCACCAGCTCGACAACGGTCACGTTCACCTGCTCCGAGCCCGGCCGCGAGACCTTCATCGACTTCGCCCCCGCCGAGGTCACCGCGCTGACCCTCAACGGCCGTGCCCTGCCGCTGCCCCCGGCCGGGCACCGGGTGCAGCTCCCGGGGCTGGCGGCGGTCAACACCCTCCACCTCGTGGGGCGATGTCCCTTCCGCAACGACGGGGTGGGGATGCACCGGTTCCAGGACCCCGTCGACGGCCTCGAGTACTGCTACACCCACTTTGAGCCGTTCGACGCCCACCGGGTCTTCGCCTGCTTCGACCAACCCGACTGCAAGGGGGCCATCGCCCTGTCGGTCCGGGCGCCGGCCGCCTGGACCGTGATCGCGAACAGCCTGGCGGAGGCGGGCCCGGGCCCGGCGGGCGAGGCGCGGACGTGGCGGTTCCGCCCCACCCCGCCGATCGCCCCCTACGTGGCGGCGGTGGTCGCCGGTCCCTTCCACTCGGTGGCGGCCGAGCACGGCGGCGTGCCCCTCGGGCTCCACTGCCGGCAATCGCTGGCCCCGCACCTCGATGCCGACGAGCTCCTCACCGTGACCCGCCAGGGGCTGGACTTCTTCCCCACCCTCTTCGGCCACCCCTACCCGTTCGACCGGTACGACCAGGTCTTCGTGCCCGAGTTCAACGCGGGCGCGATGGAGAACGCGGGCTGCGTCACCATCGCGGAGGGATACCTCTTCCGGGGCCGGGTCACCGACCTGGAGCGGGAGGGACGGGCCGACACCCTGCTGCACGAGATGGCCCACATGTGGTTCGGCGACCTCGTCACCCTGCGCTGGTGGGAGGACCTCTGGCTGAACGAGAGCGTCGCCACCCTCATGGCCCTCCTGGCCTGCGTGCGGGCGACGAGGTTCGAGGGCCGCTGGCTCGACTTCGCCAGCTGGACCCAGTCGCTGGGCCGCCAGGCGGACCAGCGTCCCACCACCCACCCGATCGTGGCCGTGGTCCCCGACCTGGAGTCGGTGCACCTCAACTTCGACCGCATCACCTACGAGAAGGGCTGCTCGGTCCTGCGCCAGCTCCTGGCCTTTGTCGGCGAGGACGCCTTCGCCGCAGGGCTCCAGCGGTACGTCGCCCGCCACCGGTTCGGCAACGCCACCATGGCCGACTTCCTGGCCGCCCTCGGCGCCGCCAGCGGCCGCGACCTCACCCCCTGGGCGGCGGGTTGGCTCGAGACCAGCGGCGTGACCCTGCTGCGGGCGGAGGTCGACGGCGCCGGGACCGGGGGCGCGGGGGGCGGCGGGCCCGGGCGGGTGCGCCTGCACCAGGAGCGCGGCGCCGCCGGGGGCCCGCTCCTGCCCCACCGGGTCGCCCTCGGCCTGTACGACGACCGGGGCGGCCGTCTGCAGCTGCGCCGGCGGGTCGAGCTGGACGCGACGACGGCGGTGACCGAGGTGGCCCAGCTGGCGGGCGAGCCGCGCGCGGCCCTCCTCCTGCCGAATGACGGCGCCCTCACCTACGCCAAGGTCCGCCTCGACCCCCACTCGCTGGCGACCGCACTGGAGCGGCTCCGCGACCTCCACGACCCGCTCGCCCGCACCCTGGTCTGGGAGGTCCTCCGCGACATGCTCCGCGACGGCGAGCTCCCGGTGCGGCGGTATGTCGCGCTGGTCGAGCGCCACGGTGCCGGCGAGGAGGAGCCGCGGGTGCTGCTCCCCCTCCTGCGCACCCTGACCGTGGTGGTGGCGCGGTTCACGGCCCCCCCGCACGCGGCCGAGCTCCGCCGCCGGGTGGCCGGGCTGGCCCGGCGCTCGCTCGCGGCCAGCCCGCCCGGCGGCGATGTCCAGCTGGCGTGGGCGCGGGTCTGGATCGGGCTGGCGGACGGGCCCGACGACTGCCTCCAGCTGCGCGGGCTCCTCGACGGCCGCCGCACGGTCGCCGGGCTCGCCGTCGACGTCGACCTCCGCTGGACGATCGTCGCCCGCCTCAACGCGACCGGGGCCGACGACGGCGCCGCACTGGTCGCGGCCGAGCTCCGCCAGGACCCCACCGACATCGGCCAGCGCCGCGCCGGCGCGGCCCGGGCGGCACGCCCCCTGGCCGAGGAGAAGGCCTGGGCCTGGGACGCGGTCACCCTCGACCGCAGCTGCCCGGTCGCCACCGTGCGGGCGATCCTGCGCGGCTTCCAGCAGCCGGACCAGGCCGACCTGCTGCGCCCGTACGTCGAGCCGTACCTCAGCCGCCTGGAGCCGGTGTGGCGGGAGCGCGATCTGGAGATGGCCCTCACCTTCGCCGCGGAGGGGTTCCCCCACCACATCATCGACCCGGACCTGGACCTGCGCCTGGACGTCGCGCTCACCTCGGGCGGGCTGGCGCCGCCGCTGCGGCGGATCCTGATCGAGGGGCAGGACGACTGCCGCCGCGCGCTCCGGGCCCGCGCCTGCGACGCGGCCGCCGCGGCCGACTGACCGGGCCCGCACCGCCCCGGCCGGGTCAGCGCGCGGCCTCGGCCTCCGAGCCGGAGAGGCGGCGCACCGAGATGAGCTCCTCGCCGCGGTAGTCGCAGTGGAAGGTGAGCCCCGGGCGGCGCAGCATGGCGGGCAGGAAGCGGGCGATGTTGCGCACCACCCGGGGGTTGGCGGGGTCCACGACGTCGCGCAGCGGAAGCCAGGACAGCTCGCCCTCGCTGGAGGGCTCGGTGCCCTCCCAGGTGTGCAGGCTGGCCCGGGCCGGCGCCAGGAAGACGTGCATCCCGCCGCTGGCCGGCGGGTCCTCCGCCAGCTGGGTCCAGCGCACGCCGCCGATGCGGCGGATCGGCCCGAGGTCGGCCGGCTGGAGGGGGGTCTCCTCGCCGATCTCGCGGAGCATCCCGTCCGCAGGGGGCTCCCCCGGCTGGAGCTTGCCGCCCACCCCGTTCCAGCGACCGGCGAAGGGCGGGCGGGTGCGCCGCACCATCAGGACCCGATCCCCCCGGCGGCAGAAGCCCAGGGTGTGGCCGAAGGCAGCCGGCTCAGCACTCGGGCCCCCCGCCCGGCGCGCGCTCAGCCCGGCTCCCGGGAGGCGGCGGCCGCCCCCGCCACCGCTCGCTCCCCCTGCCGCTCCCGGGCCCGCCGCATCGCCCACCCCTGCACCTCCGCCCGGCCCCCCGCGAGCCCGCCCACGCCAGTGATGGACCGGCGCTTCTCCATGGTAGGAGCTCGCGCCACTGGGGACCAGCCGCGGTGCGGGCTGGGACCGGCCCATCGGGGGGGAAAGGTCTCAGCCATCCCCGCCGAGGTCCCCGGCCGCCGGCGCGCGCTCCACACCCGGAGCACCGGCCACGGCTGGATCGAGCAGCCACTCCTCGCCGCCAGCTCCTGGCGCAGGGGTTCCCCCGGCACCGCCAGAGTCCTCAGAGGCGCCGAGGCCCCGGTCGGGGTCGTCCTGAACGACCCGGGACACCACCCCGCCGTTCACGGTGAGGGTGCATCCCACGATGGGGAGGCCGTTCCAGCTCGGGCGCACGGGGCAAAAGCTCGGCACGACCACCGTCTCGGTCGACGCCCCCAGCAGCGCGGGCATCGTGACCGCAGTGCAGGGCAGCGGGCCCAGCGACCGTGACGCCCAGGTCATCACGCCCAGCACGGCCCAGGCGGACGCCATCGCGGCGGCGGGGGGCGGCAGCGCCTTCCATCCAACCCAGGCGAACGGCGGCAGGTGGCGCTGGGACCGGGTGTTCCTCCGGAACGCCGGCGGCACCAAGGACACGGTCGGCGTCAGCGCGATCACCGGCGTGGTGACGCCGATCACAACCAACTGACCCCGGTCGGGGAGCGTCTCCCCGGGTGGACGGAGGTGGGGGCGCGGCGACCGGGCCAGCGCGCCGCCCTCGCGGGCCCGCCGCAGGGAGCGGGCCGGTCACGGGATGATCTTGCGAATGGGCAGCTCCAGGAGGTCAGTGGCCCCCGCCGCGCGCAGGCGCGGGATCAGCGTGTTGACCTGGGCCTTCTCCACCACGCTCTCCACCGCGTAGGCGAGGGCGCCGGCCAGGGGGGAGACGGTGGGGGCCTTCATCGAGGGCAGGGCGGCCAGCACCGTCTGGAGCTCCGACTCCCCGACGTTCAGCTTGAGGAGCACCCGTCCCTGTGCCCGAAGGGCTCCGGTCAGGATGGTGGCGAGGTCGTCCATCGCCGTTCGCCGCTCGGGGTCGGCAGCGGCCGCCCGCCCCGCCACGAGGAGCACCTCCGACTCCAAGAGGGTCTCGATCACTCTGAGCCCGTGGGCCCGGAGGGTGGAGCCGGTCTCGGTGACATCGACGATGGCGTCGACGATGCCCGGGACCTTGGCCTCGGTGGCCCCGTAGGAGGGGAAGACCCGCATCGGCCGCCCCAGCCGCTGGAAGAAGCCCTGGGTGAGGTTGGGATACTCGGTCGAGATCCGCGACCCCGGGGCCAGCTCGGCGGCGCAGGCGGCGGGATGGTCGACCGCGACGGCGAGCACGATCCGGACCCGCTGGCCGGTGCCGCTCCTGGCGTAGTCGAGGCCGGCCAGCTCCACCACGTCGACCCCGGTCTCGACCACCCAGTCGCGGCCGGTGACGCCGAGGTCGAAGAAGCCGTCCTGCACGAAGAGCGGGATCTCCTGGGGCCGCAGCAGCGATACCCGCTCGATCCGGGCGTCGTCGATGCGGCCGTGGTAGTCGCGTGACGACCCGCGCCGCAGGGCCAGGTCGGCCGCCTCCAGCAGCGCCAGGGTCGGCCCCTCCAGCGATCCCTTGGGCAAGGCCAGGCTCAGCACGGCGCCGCCACCTCGCGGGCGAAGCACGAGCGACGACCGGTGTGGCAGGCGGCGCCCACCTGCTCGACCCCGACCAGCAGGGTGTCGGCGTCGCAGTCGGCCCGCAGCCAGCGCACGCGCTGGATGTGGCCCGACGTCTCGCCCTTGGCCCAGAGGGACTGACGGGAGCGGCTGAAGAACCAGGTGCGGCGGTCGGCGAGGGTGCGGCGCACCGACTCCGGGCTCATCCACGCCACCATCAGCACCTCGCCGCTCTCGGCGTCCTGCACCACCGCCGGGATCAGCCCGGCCGCATCCCACCGCAGGCCCTCGATCGCGACCGCGTCGTCGGCGGCAGACGTCTTCCTCATGGCCATCGCACCTCGATCCCCCTCGTGACGAGAAACTGCTTCACGGCTCCGATCGAGAGCCGACGGTCGTGGAACTGGGAGGCGGCCAGGACGGCGTCGGCGCCGGCCTCCAGCGCCTCCGCGAAGTGGGCGAGCCGGCCGGCACCGCCCGAGGCCACCACCGGGACCGGCACCGCCCCCGCCACCGCCGCGACCAGGGCGCAGTCGTAGCCGAGCTGGGTGCCGTCGCGGTCGATGGAGGTGAGCAGCAGCTCGCCCGCTCCCTGCGCGACCGCCGCCACCGCCCAGTCGACGACCCCCAGCCCGGTGGGCGTGCGACCCGCGCCGACCACCACCTCCCATCCCGCCTCCCCGGCCCGGCGGCGGGCGTCGATGGCGACCACCATGCACTGCGCCCCGAAGCGCCGGGCGCAGCGCGCGATCACGGCGGGGTCGCCCACCGCGGCGGTGTTGAGGGCCACCTTGTCGGCCCCCGCCTGCAGCAGGGTGCGGACGTCCTCGGCGCGACGCACCCCGCCGCCGACCGTGACCGGGATGCCGACCCGCTCCGCCACCTGCGTCACCACCGCGGCGGTCGCCCCTCTCCCCTCGAGGGTGGCGGTGACGTCGAGGATGACGAGCTCGTCGGCACCCTCGGCCTCGTAGCGCTGGGCCAGCCGGACCGGGTCGCCGGCATCGCGGAGCCCGGCGAACCGCACCCCCTTGACCACCCGGCCGCGGTCGATGTCGAGGCAGGGGACGACCCGCTTGGCCAGGGCCATCAGCCCGCCTCCGCGAACCGGCGGATGGCGGCGCCGAGGTCGATCCGCGCCCGGTAGAGGGCGGTGCCGACGACCGCGCCCTCCACGCCGCAGCCGGCCAGCCGCACCAGGTCGCTCTCCCCGCCCACCCCGCCGCTGGCGAGGACCGGGCGGCTGGCGGCTGTGGCCAGCCAGCGGTAGAGGCCGCAGTCGGGGCCGCGAAGGCTCCCGTCGGCGGCCACCGCGGTGACGAGGAACCGGGGGGCGCCGGCCGCCTCCAGCACGGGGAGGACCTCGGCGAGGGCACCCGCCGTCTCCCGCCAGCCGTCGACGGCGACCAGCCCGGAGCGCACGTCGAGCGCGACCACGATGCGATCGCCGTGGGCGGCGACGCAGGCCGCGGCGAAGGCGGGCTCGCGCACCGCCCTGGTGCCCAGCACCACCCTCGCGGCGCCGGCGGCGAGCCGGGCGGCCACGGCCGCCGCCGTGCGCAGGCCGCCGCCCACCTGGACCGGGGCCGCCACCGCCGCGCAGAGCCGCGAGATCACCTCGCCGTTGTCGCCGCGCCCGAGCGCGGCATCGAGGTCGACCACGTGGATGAGCCCGGCCCCGGCGGCGGCGAAGGTGCGCGCGGTGGCGATGGGGTCGGCGCCGAAGACGGTCGACCGCTCGGGGTCGCCACCCACCAGGCGGACGACCCGCCCCCGGCTGAGGTCGATGGCGGGGATCACCAGCACCGGGCGGCCTCCACCAGGTGGCGGTAGACGACCAGGCCGGCGGCTCCGGAGCGCTCCGGGTGGAACTGGGTCGCGAAGACGGAGCCCCGGGCGGAGGCGGCCGCGAAGTCCTCCCCGTGGGTGACCGCGGCGACCGCCGGCGGCCCCGCCGGGACCGCGTACGAATGGACGAAGTAGAAGCGGGTCGGCGACGGGAGTCCGGCCAGGAACGGGTGCGGCTCGGACCACCGCACCGTGTTCCAGCCCATGTGCGGCACCTTGATCGCCCCTCCGGCACGCAGGCGATGGGCGCGTCCGGGCAGAAGGCCAAGGCCGGCCGCCTCCCCCTCGTCGCTCCCCTCGTGGAGGAGGTGCATCCCGAGGCACACCCCCAGCACCGGCCGGCCGCGCTGGGCGAAGTCGAGGACGACGTGGTCCAGCCCGCCGGCACGGAGCGCGGCGATGCCCTGGTCGAAGGCGCCCACCCCGGGGACCACCAGCGCCACGGCCGCGCGGGCGGCCCGGCTGGTGGCGGCGATGGTCGGCTCGCCGCCGGCGCGACGGATGGCGGCGGTGACCGATCGCAGGTTGCCGGTGCCGCCGTCGAGGACGGCGACCACCGGGGCGCCGCTCATCGCGACCGTCCCGACGGCGGGGGCGCAGGGCACATGCTGGCGGGGGTCCTCTGGGTGCGGCCGACGGGCCGGGCCGGGCCGGCGCGCGGGGGCCGCGGTGACGGACAAACAAAAAACCCCTCGCACTCGCGAAGGGTTGGCGGCACGGACGGGGCCATCGGCCCGCCGCGCCTAGCTGGCGTGATGGGGCGCGGAGCGGCGAGGGGCGGTGATGGGACTGGTGGGCACGGCGCTGGTCATTGTACCGACGCCGGGGCCGGGCCGGCCCCGGCTCGGGTGGACGCCCGCAGGAGCCGGCGTCCGAAGAGGATGAGGCTGGCCCCTCCGACCGCCTCCACCGCCGCCGCTCCCCAGGCGGCCGCGAAGGTCGCGTGGACCGCGACCACCCCGAAGCAGAGGGGGCCGATCATCCCCCCCACCCGGCCCCCGGTCTGGGTGATCCCGGTGGCGCGCGCGGGGGCGAGCGGGTGGGTGCGCACCACCGCGAAGTTGAAGAGCCCGTTCCAGCCCCAGCCCGCGCCGTAGGCGAGCACCGCCCCGGGGACGAAGATCCAGGCCCAGTGGCTGGCCGATCCGAGCGCCAGGAGCAGGTAGCCCGCGGCACCCCCGGTGAGGAGGGTCGCCGCGACGGCGAGGTGGCCGCCCTGGCGGTGATCGGCCTGGAAGCCGACCGCGACCCGGGTCGACAGGCTGGCGACGCTGGCCAGCGCGGCGACCAGCCCGGCGGTCCCGCGCCCGATGCCGGAGGCGACCGCGGACGTGACCAGGAACGTCCCCAGGGAGGTGCAGGACATCAGCGCCAGCCCGAACCCGAAAGCGAGCGCGACCAGCGGGGCGATCGGCTCCGGCCGCGCCCGAGTGCCCTCGGCGGCGCGGCGCAGCGCCAGCGACCGCCTGGGCCGGGGCACGGCCGTGCTCGCCGCCAGCGCCAGCACCGCGGCGAGGGCGAACGCCCAGCGCCAGCCCACCGTCAGCGCCAGGGAGGGGACCGCCAGGCCGCCCAGGAGCGACGCCAGCGGGATCGCCGACTGCTTGATGCCGAAGGCCAGCCCCTGATGGCGGGCGTCGACCCGGCGGGAGAGGAAGAGGTTGGCCGCCGGCTGGACGGCGCTGCTGGCCACGCCGGCGAGGACCAGCGTCGCCACCAGCGCCGGCCACGACCCCACCAGCGCGGCGATGATCGCCAGCGCGACGGCGCTGGCCAGGGCCGCCATCCGCATCACCCGGGCCCCCCCCACCCGTTCCGCGAGGTGCCCGAGGGGGATCGACGCCGCGGCCGCGGTGGCGTAGTAGCAGGCGACGATCACGCCCAGGGTGACGGCGTCGAAGTGGAGGTCGGCGCGAATCTGGACCGCCAGCGACCCGACCAGGAACACCGGCAGGGTCACGACCGTCGAGGCCGCCAGCGCCCCCAGCAGGTCCCGCACCCCGACCGGGCGCGCGCCGGCCGGCTGCCGCTCGGGCGGGACGGCGACGACCGGGTCCACGGGCACCTCGAACCGTGGCCGGCGCGGGAACGGGCCGCCGCCGGCGCTGCGGCCCCGCCTCGCCGGCCCGTCCTCGGCCGCGAAGCGGAGGGGAGCTCCCCAGCCTACGCGGTCCCCCTGTCCCTGCCGGTGCGAGCGGGAGGGCCGCGGCGGCCTCCTCGCCGGTCTCCCCGGGCTCGCTCCGTCAGCTGCGCCAGCGCACGGCCGTGGCCAGCTCGGCGTCACCGAGCCCGGCGAGCCGGGCCAGCTCCGCCTCGCGCACGCTGGCGAAGGTCTCGAACAGGGGCGCTCCCATCGCCTCGGCCAGGACCGGGCTGCGGCGGAAGTGGGCCAGCGCCTGGCCGAGCGATCCCGGCAGCCGCTCCACCGCAGCGCCCCCGTCCGAGCCCGCGGCGAGGGTCGACGGATCGACCGTCACCTCGGGTGGGAGCGAGAGCCCGCGCTCGATCCCGTCGAGGCCCGCGGCCACCACCGCCCCGACCACGAGGTAGGGGTTGGCGGTGGCGTCGAAGCATTTCACCTCGGCGTTGGCCGCCCAGCCCTCGGTGCCGGCGAGCCCCCTGATCAGTCGGATGCCGGCCTCGCGGTTCTCCAGGCCCCAGCAGCGGAAGGGGCCCGACCAGCGCTGGGGCACGAGTCTCAGATAGCTGGCGACGCTGGGGGCGCCCACCGCCAGCAGGGCCGGCAGCGCGTCGAGGACGCCGGCGACGAACGCCGCGCCCTCCGCGGTGAGTCCGTGCGGCCCCGGACCGCCGGCGAAGCAGTTGCGGCCGTCACGCCACGCGCTGAGGTGGAGGTGGGCGCCGTTGCCGACCCCGTCCGGCTCCACCACCGGCGCGAAGGAGCAGCGCCAGCCATGGCGGTAGGTCACCGCGGCGATCGTCTGACGGACCAGCAGGGTGCGGTCGGCGGCTCCGACCGGGTCCTGCGGCGCCACCGAGACCTCGAACTGTCCCGGCGCGTACTCGGGGTGGAACTGCTCGACCCCGACGGCCTCGGCCACCAGCGCCCGGACCAGGTCGCGGCCGTAGTCCGCCATCGGCACCAGCCGGTCGGCGCCGTAGGCCGCCCCTCCACAAGCCGGCACGAACGCCCGGCCATCGTCGGCCCCCACCACCCACTCCACCTCGAAGCTCATCCGGAGCGCCAGGCCGAGCGCGCGGGCCCGCTCCGCCTGACGGTGGGCGAAGTGGCGCTGGCAGATGGGCCACGGCTCGCCCGCCTGGGTGAGCCGGTCCGCCGGGGCCCAGGCCCAGCCGGGCTGGGCGGCCAGGCGCACCAGGCGACGAAGGTCCGGGACCAGGCGGAGGTCGCCGACGGGGCCACCGGCGTGGGGGCTGACCGTGGACGAGTCGTCGAAGAGGAAGGTGTCGAAGACGGGTGAGATCCCGACACCGTGCCGTGCGGCGTGCTCCAGTCGGGCGACCGGGATCGTCTTCACCCGACCGATCCCGCTGTTGTCGACGGTGTGGAGGACGACCCCGTCGACCCCCTCCCGGATCAGCCTGGCCGAGAGCGCGGCCGCGTTCGCGCCGCCACCAATGGGACGGCTTTGGGCGGCCCGGTCCGTGCCGCTCACGCGTGACTCAGGGCGGCCTCACCCGGCGCCGGGCTCGGGCTGACCCGTGCCGACGACCACCATCCATCCCCCTGCCGGTCCGCTGGGCGCCCAGCCCGCCCCGCGGCGCGCGACCGGGAAGCGCCCGCGGGTGGTTCCCGGTATACACGCGGCCGATGGTCGGCGCAAGACGCGCCGCAGCCGCCCCTGAGCCGCGGTGGCCGGGCACGGGTCCGACGGCGGAGCGGCCACGGTGCCGGCGACCGGCCCCGGCCGCCGTACCATCCGAGGCGGCAACCACCAGGCCCGGGACGGGAGCAGGACGATGGCGGCAGGGCGATGGTCGGGAGCGATGCCGACGAGCGTCTGGCGGCTGAGCGCCGGCGGCGCCGCGGTCGGGCTGGCGATCACGGTCGGCGGCAGCTACGGCCTGGGCTGGAGGTGGACCGGCTTCCTCCAGAACGGCTCGGTCTGGGACTGGCTCCACCTCCTGCTGCTCCCGGTGGTGCTCACCGCGCTGCCGCTGTGGGTCCGGACCCACCGGACCGACCGCGCCCCGTGGCGGCTGGCGATGGGGGCCGTGGGGGTCCTGCTGGCCGTCCTCATCCTCGGCGGCTACCAGCTCGGCTGGCGCTGGACCGGGTTCGCCGGCAACCGCCTGTGGGACTGGCTCCACCTGCTGGTGCTGCCGATCGTGGTCGGCTGCTCGCCGCTCTGGTTCGGGCGCGACCAGCGGCGGTCGCTGGGGCGCGGGTGGCGGCTGGGGCTGGTGGCCCTCGCGGTGGGCTTCGGCATCTGCCTGCTGGGCGGGTACCAGCTCGGCTGGCGATGGACCGGCTTCGCCGGCAACCGTCTCTGGGACTGGCTCCAGCTCCTGCTCGTCCCGGTCGTCATCCCGATCGCGTTCGGGTGGCTGGCGGTGCGCATCGGCGAGGAGCGCGAGGCCGCCGACGAGCGGGCCGCGCGGGCGCGGGCGGCCTCGCCGGCTGCGCCCCGCCCCGGGGCCGTCCCGGGATCCGCACCGGGCGGCGGGGGTACGGCGAGCGCGAGCCCCGCGACGGCGCCCGCGGCCGCCCCGCCGAGCCCGGCGCGGCCGGGCGCCGAGGGCCTGGCCGGCTGACTCGGCCGGTCCGGGCCGCGGTCAGCCGCCGGAGACCGCGGGCGCGACGAAGATCTCGGCGTCGACCCCGACCGGCGTGTCCAGCTCGGCGGACCCCCGCACGCCCACCCCGTCCACGAAGATGAGCACATGCTGGCGCAGGCGCCCGCTCTCGTCGCGGAGGCGACGCTCCAGCACCGGCAGGTGCAGGGCGAGGTCGTCGAGGACCTCCCGCACCGTGGTCCCACTCGCCTCCAGCTCCCTGCGCCCCCCGGCACAGTCGCGAAGGGCGGCGGGCAGGACCAGGCGGCAGGTCATGCGAGCAGGGCGGCTCGGATCGAGAGCACGTCGGGAACATGGTTGACCACCAGGTTCCATGACTCGCCCTCGTCGCGGGTGGCATACACCTCGCCGAGCCGGGTCCCGAAGTAGATGCCCGCCGGGTCGCCGCTGTCGGCGCACATGGCGTCGCGCAGCACCGCCCCGTAATAGGGGTCCTGGGGCAGCCCCGAGGAGAGCGGGTGCCAGCTGGCCCCGGCGTCCTGGCTGCGGTAGACCCGGCAGCGGGCCTGCGGGGGCATGCGCTCGCCGTCGGCCTGGAGCGGAAAGGCGAAGACCGTCTCGGGCCGTTGCGGGTGCACGACGATGGGAAAGCCGAAGGTGCTCGGCAGGTCGGTCTCGATCGTCTGCCAGTTGTCACCGCCGTCGTCGGTCCGATAGACGCCGAAGTGGTTCTGAGCGTACAGGCGTTGCGGCCGCTCCGGGTGCATCCCCAGACGGTGCACGCACTGGCCGAACTCCGGAAAGCGCTGGTCCTCCGGGTTCCAGTACGCCTGGATCCCCCGGTTCGCGGGAGCCCAGGAGGAGCCGCCATCATCGCTGCGGTACACCCCCGCCGCCGACATCGCCACCCAGAGACGCTGCGGGTCGGTCGGGTGGACGAGGACGGTGTGCAGGCAGGCGCCTCCATTCCCCGGCGTCCACTTCGGTCGGTGGGGATGGTTCCACAGCCCCTCGACCAGCGAGAAGTTCACACCACCGTCGTCGGAGCGGAAGAGGGCATGCGGCTCCACCCCGGCGTAGACGACGTCCGGCTGGTTGGCGGGTGCCGGCTGGACCTGCCAGACACGGACCAGGGCGGCGTCGGTGCCGCTGGGAAAGGCGATCGGAGCGGACTCGGGCTCGACCCACGTCTTGCCGAGATCGTCGGAGTGGGCGAGGAGCGGCCCCCAGTGGCCGGACCCGGCCCCG
Organism: Candidatus Micrarchaeia archaeon; assembly: GCA_035533215.1. GTDB lineage: Bacteria > Chloroflexota > Dormibacteria > Aeolococcales > Bog-877 > DAHUZL01. The sequence continues at coordinate 14,985 of DATLUG010000034.1, forward strand.
GCGAACAGCCGCACCGGATCACGCCTGGCGTCGACCGCAACGGAGTAGACGTCCAGGTTCACGAACCGGATGTCGTCCACCGCCCAGCTGCGCCGATCATCCCGGCTGCGTGCAATCACCAGCCCCTTGCGGGTCCCAATCATCAAGATCGCTTCAGCCACGTCCGTCCCCTTGTGTCCACTTCGACTGCGAGAGCAGCCGGGTCGGAGTGTACACGCGACCCCGGACCTTGCGACCGTCGGCCCCGCGGCCCGCTCGACCGGTCCACCGGCCCGCGCACGCCCGAAGGTCCCGCCCGCCCGGCGGCCATCGCTCGGCAGCCGGCCGCCGGCCGCCCGGGGCCGACGAAGCGCCCCGGCTCCCGGCATCGGGGGGGGCGCCCCGCTCCGAGTCGGTCTCGACCGAGGGCAGCGCCACCGTGATCGCCCCCGCTGGGTCCTCGGGACCCGCGGATCGTGAGCCGCCGATCGGAGAGGGCGGCCTGGAGACGCGAAGCCCAGGCAGAGCGTCGCCCTCCCGGCGACGCGGCCGCGGGCGGGTCCGGCCTCCGCCCCGCTGGCTGGGGGTGCGCGGCGAGGAGCGATTCGGTCCGCCGCCGGAGCCGCCCTGCCCGGACGCGCCGCTCGTCCCGGCGCCCATGCCCCACGGCGGGAAGACACGGCACGGGACCTCGGCACCGTCCGGTCCACCACCGGTGGCCGGGCGACGTCGCCGCCGTCCGCTGGGAACGCTCCTTGGTCCCGATCGGCGCCGCTGCCTCCTCGACCGCGGTCGGCGTGGGTGCAGGCACGATCACCGGTGAGCGGAGGCTGGAGGGGTTTCGGGGGACCGCGGAGCGGCGGGCCGCGTGCGGGTGAACCCGAGCGGAGCCGAGCCCGACTCTCTGAACCGCGCCGCGGTCGACGCCCACCACCTCACCGGCCGGGGCGCGGGTGGCGGCGCGGCGGCGATGTCTGGTCCCATCCGAGGGTCCGGAGCGCTGAGGCGGGCTCGACCGCTCCCCGCCACCGGGGCCTGTCCGCGAGCGGCCGACCCGCGCCACCGCTGCCGCGAGCATCAACGACCGGTCCCACCGACTGACGCTCGCCAATCCGAGCGCCGCCGGTGCCGGCAGTCCGCGGCGGCTGCCGGTCGCGCTCCCTCTCGGGCCGCGTTCGTCAGGGCTCGGGGCAGGGATGCACCGGTGGGACGAGCGCTGCGGCAGTGCGGCCGGACGGGGTCGGATGGGTGAGATGGAGCCGCCCGGGCGGAGGCAGGGGGACCACGGTCAGCCACCTCCGACGACTGCGCCCGCCCGAGCGGCGACGTGAACCCGCTGATCCGACATCCGGCGCCACCCCCCCTGGCGGGAGGTGCGCCACTGCCAGGGGCGACCCCAACGTGGATCGCCGCACTGACGGCCGGGAAGGCACTCCCGCTCCCGGCCCCTGGCGGCCGCTCGCCGGTCCAGGTCGCGGCCGGCGAGGCGATGGCCGGCGATCGTGTCGTCGCGTCGAGACGCCGACCGATGGCTGCGTCTCCGAGGCCGGCCGGGCCCCAGCCATCGGGTCGGAGCGCCGGTCCGAGTGCCCGTCCGCGGCGGAGGATGATCTGGAGCGGGCGCGCTCCTTGATCCCCTTTGCCGCTGCTCGTGACAAGCCGCGGGCCACCCTGGAGCCGGTGAGATGACTGACTACGGACACGAGCTGCAGTTCGGAGTGTTTCTCACCCCTGCGGTGGGCAGCGCCCACCGGGTGGTGGAGCTGGCCAAGCTGGCGGAGCTGGTGGGGCTGGATCTGGTCACGGTCCAGGATCACCCCTACCAGCCCCGCCTGATGGATGCCTGGACCCTGCTCTCCTACTGCGCCGCGGAGACCTCGAGCGTGCGCCTTGCGCCCAACGTGCTGAACCTACCCCTGCGCCAGCCCGTGGTCCTCGCCCGCAGCGCCGCGACGTTGGACATCCTGAGCGGAGGACGCGTCGAGCTGGGGCTGGGCGCGGGCGCCTTCTGGGACGCCATCGCCGCCTCTGGGGGCCGAAGGCTGAGCCCGGGGCAGAGCGTCGACGCTCTCTCCGAAGCGATCGACATCATCCGGGCGATATGGGCCGATTCGGGCGGCGGGCTCGAGCACCGCGGCCAGCACTACCAGGTGGTCGGGGCCAAGCCCGGCCCCAGGCCAGCGCACCCGATCGAGATCTGGCTCGGCGCCCTCAAGCCCCGCATGCTGGCCCTGACCGGAGCCAAGGCGAACGGGTGGCTGCCCAGCTTGGGCGATGCCGCGATCGAGGACCTGGGACGGATGAGCGCCGCCATCGACGAGGCGGCCGAGGCCGCGGGCCGGGCCCCGTCCGAGGTTCGCCGCCTGTACAACATCACCGGCGGCTTCGGCGGCTCGCCCGAGTTCCTCCAGGGCCAGCCCCGGGACTGGGCGCAGCAGCTGAGCGAGCTCACCCTGACCCTGGGATTCACCACCTTCATCCTCGGGTCGGACTCGGCCGATCACCTCAACCGGTTCGCCGCGGAGGTGGTGCCGGCGGTGCGCGAGCTGGTCATGGATGAGCGGGGCCGGGCCGAGACGCAACCGGAACCGGAACCGGTGCCGGGTGCGCTGAGCTCGCGGACGTTGCGCCCGCCAGCCAGCCTCTTCGCCGTGGTCCCGACCCCATCCCCCTCGAGGCGACTGAGCAGGGGGGTCCCCTGGGACGAGGCAACACGTCCCGCCGGCCCGCCGCCCGACCCCCGCAGGCTCTTCACCGTAGAAGAGCAGGCCAACGGGCAGCACCTGATCGACGTCCATGACGCCCTCCGTCAGGAGCTGGAGCGCCTCCGGGACCTGGTCTCGCAGGTGGCCGAGGGAACGGTGGGGATCGGAGCGGCGCGATCGTTCATCCACACCATGGCGCTGCGTCAGAACAGCTGGACGCTGGGCGCGTTCTGCGCCTCCTACTGTCGCATCGTCAGCAGCCATCACACGCTCGAGGACCGCAGCGTCTTTCCGCACCTGCGGCGCCGGGATGGCCGCCTGTCCACGGTGGTGGACCGCCTCGAGCAGGAGCACCGGGTCATCGCCGACATCCTGGAGCAGGTCGATCGCGCCCTGGTGGCAGTGGTGTCCCAGCCAGAGGGCATGGCCAGCTTGCACCAGGCGATCGACCTGCTCACGGACGCCCTGCTGTCCCACCTGTCCTATGAGGAGCGCGAGCTGGTCGAGCCTCTCTCGAGATTGGGGTTCTGAATGTGCCCGAGGGAGATCTGGTCGGCTGCCGATCGATCGAGGTGAAGCCCTGGCGGAGCGATGGTCTGCCCTGGCCGCGGCGCGATCCACCGGCTCCTGCGGCGACGCATCCCGCTCGGGCCCCACGGGCCGAGATCCCGCGTGCACTGCTCCCGGAGGTACCGAGCGGCCCGTCTCCCGAAGGCGTGCGTGGGGCGGTGTTCATGATGCCGGCGGCCGCGGCGAGGTAGCCGAACACCTCCGGCGCCCGCTCCCGGCCCGGCCGCTCGGTCCCGGAGGACTGGCCCGCTCGGCGGGTGGGAGAGCCACTCGAGGTGGGCCTGGAGCTGGGAGCCCGACCGGCCTTCGGGTGGGCGGTGGACTGGCCTGGCTGGTGCCGCTCCGGCAGGGGCGAGTCGGGCGCCTGCTCGACCCTCGCCGACGATTTGCCCCGCGACCTCCAGGTCATCGCCCGCGTCTCGACCGATCCCTCCGGCCCCAAGCCGCCTTCCCTCGCCGCGGTGGAGCGGCTGCCGGGGTCGGGCGGCACCGAGCGCGGCAGCCTCGACGCCATCGGTGCCAGCGACCGGCGCCGCTGTCGCCCGCCCCTCGCGGGCGGCTGGCCGCCATCCTCGCTGCCCGCGGTGACCGCTTCGACGAAGTCGCCCCCGCCGCCCCACCGCGGCTGCGCGAGGGTCCCCCGGGAGTTGGGGCGGGATCGCGGTCAGGTGATCGGCCACATCGGGGGTGGGCGACTTCATGTTCGCCCACAGGCTGGGAGTGCCGCCCAACGATGCGCCCCTCGACGACGAGGCCGTCGCCGATCGCCGCCTGGCCGTGTTGGACGCAGTGCGCAAGCCCGGGAACCTCGACCCGGGTCAACGGGCCGGGCCGCCCGCTACTTCGTGCGGCGCTCGGCCTGGCACGTCCCCGGCCACTCTGGGAGATCGAGGACACGGGCGAGCCGCCCATCTGAGCCATGGCGCGAGAGCGGGTCAGCCTGGGCCTCACGCGGATCGCATCCACGCCGCCACCGATCCGCGCCTCGGCGGCGCGACACATCTCGCGGCGGCCACCGCACCGGTTCTTCAGGCGCCCAGATCCCGGTGGAGGGAGACCGGGGGCAAACCCGCGATTGTCACCCCGCGGATTGAGATCCGGCTGTAGCCGGCCGGAATGTGTCGCTGAAGTCGGCGATGTCAGGCCTGCGGCTAGCGCGGTCGTCCCCGATGGGGCCTGATCCAATTGCGCGGCGGTAGCCGGAACCAGTCCCCAGCACCGACTCCGCGCCGCGTTCGTCAGGCTTGCGCGTCACCGGCCAGTCCGCGGGAGCGCAGCAGTTCGAGTACAGCGGCGCTCGGCTGCTTCGGCTCGTCCGGGTCGAACGTGATCCCCTCTAGCGAGGCGCCCGCGTCGATCAGTAGCGATACGGTCGCCACCCAATCCGGCGCCGGAGCGCTGTCCGGAGTCTCGCCGCTGCCCACGAGCGCCCATCCGAGCGGCTGACTGTGCCAACGCGTGTCACGCGCGCTGAGGTCGGCACCGCGAGCGAGCAGCAGGCCCACGGTCTCGGCGCTCCCAGCGTAGGCAGCAGCGTGCAGCGCGGTCGCGCCGTCGTCGCCGCGGATCCCGATCGGGAAGCCGATCTCAAGCGCCAGTCCGACCGCGGGGATGTTGCCGTGCTCAGCCGTCGCCACGAGTGTGGATAGGTCGGCGGCGTCCAGGCGGTCCACCACCGCTGCCTCACTGTCGAGGAGGCCGCGGGCGGCTGCAGAATCCCCCAGGACGACCGCCTCAAGTAGCCGCTCGATGGGATCGTCACCTGCGCGCCCGAGTAGTTTGACCGTTTCCGCAACGCCCGCGCTCAGTGCCCGGCGACGCGCAGAGCGGCCGTCCGGCCCCGCGGTGCCGGCGTCGGCGCCCGCGGCCAGGAGAACCTCCACTGCGTCCGGCCTGCCCATGGCGACCGCCTCGGCGAGCGCCTCGGCGAACAGCGCAGGCGATCCATCGGCCGCGTCGGCGAGCAGCTTAAGGCACCAAGTGCCGCCCGAGGCATACAGGGCCGCGACCAGGGTCTCGGGTCGCAGACGTGCTCCGCCGGCCAGCAGCTCCCGGATGATCGGCTCGTTGTTAGGACTCGAGTTGGCGCTCGTGACGGCACACTCCAGCGGCCGCCAGCAGTGGCCGCCCGCGGTCTCGCTCTCGATCGCGGCTCCGGCGTCGAGCAACAGACGCGTGACGGCCACCAGGCCTGGTGCGCGTGCTGGATCTAGATGAAAGCGGGAGGCACACGCCAGGTGCAGCGCTGTCCAGCCGCTGCGCGGATCGGCGCGACTGGCAGCGCCGGGGTCACGTCGGAGCTCGGCGCTGACGCGGGAGGCATCGCCCAACACCACCGCGACCGGGAACCCGGCCTCGGCCAGCAGCGGGGTCTCCGCCAGCATCCGCGCCGCCGCCCCGATCTGAAGGTTGACGCTGAAGCGCAGGAATCGCACGACATTCTCGTCGAAGGTCGCGTTCCGCGCCTCGACCTCGCGCACCAATGCCACCCAGCTTGGCTGGCCGAACTCGCGTGCCAGGGTGAGTTGAGCTCCGGCAAGTGTGAGCGGCACGGACACCGCCGAGAATCGCTCCAACGACGCCCGATCGCCGGTCGTAGCACTGCGCAGCAGCTCCTTCGCTCGTCGCCGCAGCTGCTCAAGGTTAGGGTGCTCGGGAAGTATCGACATGACATCTCCTCAGAGGCCCGTGGTCCGCGTGCCAGGCCGGGAGATCGTCACATGATCCACTGCTTCCCTACGAGAGGTGAACTCGGTTCTGCCCGCGGACCCGGAGGCGCCCTCACCCGCCCAGACACAGCCTACCACGCGGCTGTTACCACCCCCGGCATCGGCGCCCAACCTGACCAAGCGGCACCCTGGACTGTGCGCTCCACCGTCGAGCCACGCTAGTTCCCATCGGCGAACCTATTCCCCGGGCCGGGCTTGGCGAGCTGACTCCAAGCCGTCCTTTCTGCGCGATCCGGGAGCGACAACCGAGCTGAAAGATGCTTGGCCGTCCGGAAAGGAGGGCTGCGCGAACAGGGCCGCGATCGACCTCCTCATCGCCAGAAAGAAGTCCGCGATGTGCTCAGCGCCAGTCTGAGCAGCCAGCCTCGGTGGCTAGGCGACATGATCGGCCACGAGATCCCGCCCGAGCGGGACAAACACGATGGCGACGGGAATCGAACCGCAACCCTCTCCTGGGCACAGAGCCCGCCACACCTTCGACCGCCCGCCGTTGGATGAGCGCCAGCGGCGACTGGCGCAGGTGGATTCGGAGAGCCGGTGGGCCGGGCCCCGCGTGTAGCGGGGCCAGCCGCCGAGGTCGCCACAGGGGGATTGGTCGATCGCGACCAGGGCCTCGACGATCAGGGCGCTGGGGAGTGCGGGCTGCACCGGGTGCGCGTCGAAGATGGTCCGCAGGTCGCTGGGCGGTCGGACCCCAAGGCTCCCGTCCCGGTCCCGCCCAACCTTGTGCAGCTCGACGGCCCCGTTCGGGCTCGGGCCGGCCAGTCTCCGACCGCCAGGTCCGCAATGGCGAGCAGCGGCTCCCGCACGTCCAGAGTGCGGTCGCTGAGCCCATCCAGCAGCGTGGGCCGGGTCGCCCCCGGCGCGGACCGATTGCCCGCAGCCGAGGCCTCCAGCCGCTCGCGGAAGCTTCCCGCCTCGGGCCGGACCTCGCGAACTCGGACGGGACGCACCCGCTCGTCCAGGAGTCAGCGGCGCATCACCCCGACGATCGCGCGCTCGGCGAGGGTGTCGGGCAGGTGGCCGGTGATCTCGCGGGAGCGGGAGACGGGGGTCGAACCCGCGACCTTCTCCTTGGCAAGGAGACGCTCTACCACTGAGCCACTCCCGCGTTCTAGTTGCTAGGATTCTAGCAGGGTTTCGCGCTTCGTGTGTTCTAAGCCACCGGCCATGAATGACTCTTTTTGGTCATCCGGGCGAGTGCCAGGTGAGATCGAGGCGGGTGCCAGCCGC
>DATLUG010000035.1:0-55277 GCA_035533215.1 Candidatus Micrarchaeia archaeon
CCCCCCATCCGGTCGACCGACGTCGACCTGAGGGAGCAGGTCGGGGCGCTGCGCGCCACCGGCTGGTCGCCCAAGGCGATCGCACGCGCCCTCGGGGTGCGGTCGGCAGCGGTGGAGCCGCTGGTGCGGAGCCTCGCCGCAGCGTCGGCGGCGACCCGGCCCGAGCCGGCCGTGGTCGGCTGCTGGGTCAGCCCGGGGTGGAGCCGGGGGCTCGGTGTGGACGGGCGGCCCGGGTGGCCGGACGGCGACGCGTCGCCCGACGCCGTCTCCGGACTGTCCGGAGTGGTGGTCGCGCGCGCGCAGCGCCACTCCGGACAGGTATCGGTGTGCGGGTACCTCGTCGATGGCTACTGCCTCGAGGTCACGGACGCGCTGGGGCCGCGCGCCATGGACCGGAGCCGTCTGGAGGCGTTCGTGGCGGTCTTCTTCCACGCCTTCGGTGCCCCGCCGGTCACGGCCCTGATCGAGCTCGCACGGGAGCTGGTCCTCGGCGCCGAGGCGTACGCGCGCACGCTCGGCTTCGAGCCGCACCCGGACGTCGTGCCGGCCGCGGCGCACCTCGGGACACCGGACCCGGCGGGCCTGATCCGCTTCGGGCAGCAGGGCAAGCCCTTCTTCATGCAGGGCCCGTACGACGACGCCCCGCGGGTCCTCCGCACCCCGGAGGCCTCGGTCGGGCCCGGCAACTTCGACTTCGTCGTGACGGCCGGCCCCAGGGCGGCGCTCCGGTCCCTCCCGCTCCAGCCGTCGTCGAGCCGGTCGATCGGAGCGACGCCGGCGCCAGGACCGGGGGGCCCGCGCCGAGGCGCAGGCACGCTCCGCGGTCGCTGACCGGTCGTGCGCGCGGCGCCGGGGGCGGGCGGACGCGATGCGCGAGGTCGCCCGGGTCGGCGCACCGGCGGGTAGGGGGCGGGGGATGGGGGCGAGCGCACCGCCAAACCGCCCCCGCCGCGGCCCGTGACCGCCCAGGTCCCCCTCGACCACGAGCTCCAGTCGGTCCTGGACCTCACCGGCACCTTCGCCTTCGCGCTCTCCGGCGCCCTCCTGGCGGTGCGCAAGCAGTTCGACGTCGTGGGCCTCGTCATCCTCGCCGAGGTCACCGCCATCGGCGGTGGGGTGATGCGCGATGTCCTGCTCGGGACCACGCCCCCGGTCGCCTTCCGCACCCCGGCCTATCTGCTGGTGCCGCTGCTCGCCGCCGCGGCCACCTTCGTCGCCTACCCGCAGCTGGAGCGCCTGGCCCCGGCGGTGATCCTCTTCGACGCGGCCGGGCTGGCGCTCTTCTGCATCGCCGGGACCGCCAAGGCGCTCAGCCTCGGCCTGGGACCGCTGCCGTCCCTGGGGGTGGGGATCACGACCGGGATCGGCGGCGGGATCCTTCGCGACCTCCTCGCCGGCGACGTGCCGGTGGTGGTGCGCCAGGACTCCGAGCTCTACGCGGTGCCGGCCTGCCTGGGTGGCGTCGTCGTGGTCAGCACCGCCTATGCCCACGTCTACGGCACCGAGGCGGCCGCCGCCGCCGTCGCGGCGGCGTTCAGCCTGCGGATGCTGGCGGTCTGGCGGCACTGGCGAGCCCCCCGGCCGCGGGCGCTCTGGCCGCGGTAGGACGGCGCTGCCAGCGTTCCGGCCCCATCGACGGCTGGCCGCCGGGCCGCCGGGGATCACCGCCTGACCCGGCACGGTGATCCGGTGGCCACCCTGGGCCGCGGGGACGATCCGCGCCCGTCCGCCGCTGGGGGGTCGGCAGCGTGCCCTGGGCTCCGCGGCCGGCCTCCCACGGCAAAGCGAGCGGGCCACACCGGAGCTATGCCCGGACGGGGACCGGCCGCTCGCAGCGATCGCCCGGATCGGACCGTGACCGCGGCCCGCCCCGCCGCTGCCGGTGGCAGCGGTCAGGGGCCCTCACGCCGTCCGGCCGTTCGCCCCCTGCCGCACGGCCGGACCGAGCGCGCCGACCTCGTCCCAGAGCCGGACCGCGGCGCGCACGCCCCGGTGGAGCTGCTCCAGCCGGAGCCGTTCGTTGGGCGCGTGGAAGCGGTCGTCGGGCAGGCCGACCCCGAACAACACGCAGGCCAGGCCGAGCTCCTCGGCGATGGCGGCGACCGGCGGGATGCTGCCGCCCTCGCGCACCAGGCTGGGCCGCCGGCCCCACACCGCTGCCACCGCCCGGGCCGCCGCCTGCACCACCGGGTGGTCGGTCGGCGCGCTCACCCACCGGCCGCGCGAGAGCACGGCCACAGAGGTGGCGAGCCCGGCGGGCGCGCGCTCCAGCAGGTGCCGGCGGACCAGCTCGGCGATCACGTCGGGGTCCTGGTCGGGGACCAGCCGGGCCGAGAGCTTGGCCCCGCAGCGCGCCGGGATGATGGTCTTGGCGCCGGAGCCGGCATAGCCGCCCCAGATCCCGCAGGCGTCGAGGGTGGGACGCACGGTGCGGCGCTCGTAGGTGGTCCAGCCGGCCTCGCCCACGGCGGCGGGCGACCCGGCCTCCCCCATGAACGTCGGCTCGTCGAAGGGAACGGCGGCGATCGCCGCCCGCTCCTCGGGCCCGGGCTCGCGGACGGCGTCGTAGAAGCCGGCCACGGTGACCCGTCCGTCGGCGCCGTGGAGGCCCGCCAGGAGCGCCGCCATCCCCAGGACGGGGTTGGCGACCGTGCCGCCGTAGAGGCCGGAGTGGAGGTCGTGGGCGGGGCCGCTGACCGCCACCTCCCAGTAGACGAGACCGCGCAGGCCGATGGTCAGCGCCGGGGCCTCCGGTCCCAGCATCCCGGTGTCGCTGATCACCGCGACGTCGGCGGCGAGCTCGGCGCGGTGCGAGCGCAGGAGGTCGTCGAAGTGGGGCGACCCCGACTCCTCCTCCCCCTCCACCAGGAGGCGCAGGTTGACCGGGGTGCGGCCGGCGACGGCCAGGTGCGCACGCACCGCCTGGAGGTGCATGCAGACGTTCTGCTTGTCGTCGACGGCGCCGCGTGCGCGCAGCTCGTCCCCGACGATCACCGGCTCGAAGGGCGGGCTCGTCCACTCGGAGAGGGGGTCCACCGGCTGGACGTCGTGGTGGGCGTACACCAGCACCGTCGGCAGCGAGGGGTCCTCGATCCGCTCGGCGAAGACGGCCGGGTGTCCCCCGGTCTCCCAGACCTCGGCGCGGGGGAAGCCGGCTCCGCGGGCGGCATCGGCGAGGAACTCCGCCGAGCGGCGCACATCCGCGGCCCGCTCGGGGTCGGCGCTGATGCTGGGGATGCGCAGCCAGGCCACGAGCTGCTCCACCATCTCGCCCTGGTGACCGGCGAGCCAGGCGTCGAGCTCCTCGTGACGCGGCACCGCCTCCGCCCCGATCAGTAGATGCCGAGCTCGAGCCGGGCCTCTTCCGACGCCATCGTGTGGGGGTCCCAGGGGGGGCTCCAGACCAGGTCGATGCGCACGTCGGTGATCCCGGGCAGCGCCGCGGCCGCGGCGTGGACCTGGGTCTCGATCACCGGTCCCAGGGGACAGTAGGGGGTGGTCAGGGTGAGCTCCACCTGGGCCACCCCGGCCTCGTCGACCGTGACGGTGTAGACGAGTCCCAGGCTGACGATGTCCAGCCCGATCTCGGGGTCGATGACGGCCCGGAGCGATTCCATGACCTCGTCGCCGGTCGCCCGCCGCTCGGTCACCGGCTCTGGCTCAGTCATGAGGCCCGCTCCTCGTGGATCCCGCCCGCCTCGGCCAGGCCGCTCTCCAGGGCATTCCAGGGCAGGACGGCACACTTCACCCGGCTGGCGTAGCGGCGGACGCCCTGGAGCGCCTCCAGGTCCCCGAGGGCGTCCAGGTCCTCCGCGGCCGTCCCCTCCACCAGCATCTGCTTGAGCTGGTGGAGGACCGTTCGGGCCTGGGCGACCGGCTCGCCCGCCACCAGGGACGCCATCATCGAGGCGGAGGCCAGCGAGATCGAGCAGCCCTGACCCTCGAACCCGATCGCCTCGATGTGCCCCAGCCGAATCCGAAGGCTGACATCGACCTCGTCGCCGCAGAGGGGGTTGTGCCCGTGGACGGTGGCGTCCGCCGGGTCGACCAGACCCCGGTGGCGGGGGTGGCGGTAGTGGTCGAGGATGATCTCGCGATAGAGTTCGTCGTCGACGGCGGCAGCCATGGCACCCATCCTACGCCGCGATCGGCGCCGGCCCCTCCCGAGCGCGGCGGGAGCGCCGCCTCCCGGCTCTCCAGGGGCCCTGACGAAACCGGAGGGCCCTGACGAAACGGGGGACGGAGCCCATCGCTGGACCCCGTCCCCCGCTGCGAGTCAGCGGCCGATGACCACCGGTCAGAACCTCCGACACCGCGGCACCCGGTCGGGCCACGGTCTCAGCGGGTCGGGGTGATCAGCGCCTCCAGAAAATACAGGTCCCGGCGGCAGTCCTCAGCCGGCGCTCACAGGGGCGAGGATGGTGCTGGGTTGATCGTGCATGGGCAGGACCTCCTTTTTCGAAGAGTGCCGGTCGTCCCCGACGCGGGGGGCCACCCGCTCGTCGCATGGACGCCGGCCGGCTGCGCTGTCCGTGCCAGTGTACCGGGAGGTCGGCCGCCGCGGAAGCCTGGCTCCGGACCCGCCGCCGCCGATGCGCCAGGTGGGTAGGGCTCGTTCAGGGGCCGGAACGGCGCCGGCCCCCGCCTATACTCCCGCCCCGTGCCTGACACCCCGGCGATGCCCCGGCGCCGCCCCTCGCGACGGCGCGGCCTGCTGGCCGCGGTCGGGGTGGCCGCCGTCGCCGGCGCCACCCTCTGGAGCGCGGTCGGCGAGGCCGCCCCGCCGCTGACCGGGATCCACAAGATCCAGCACGTGGTGGTCATCTTCCAGGAGAACCGCTCCTTCGACTCCTACTTCGGGACCTTCCCCGGGGCGGACGGGATCCCGCGCTACCACGGCATCCCCAGCGTGTGCGTGCCCGACCCGGCGACCCGGCAGTGCGTCGCCCCCTACGTCGACCACCAGGACAGCAACGGCGGGGGCCCCCACACCTCCGCCGCCAACTCGGTGGACGTCAACCGCGGCCAGATGAACGGCTTCCTCGCCGAGGCCGAGGCCGGCCGCCGGGGCTGCCTCGATCCCACCAACCCGGTCTGCACCAACAGCGCCACCCCCGACGTGATGGGCTACCACCCGGGGTCCGACCTCCCCAACTACTGGGCTTGGGCGAAGCGGTACGTCCTCCAGGACCACCTCTTCGAGTCGGTCCACTCCTGGAGCTTTCCCTCCCACCTCTTCCTGCTCTCGGGCTGGGCGGCCACCTGCGCCACCGCCAACGACCCCCTGTCCTGCACCGGCTCGGTGAGCCCGGTCGACCGCAGCCCCTCGAATCCCACCCCCTTCGCCTGGACCGACCTCACCTACCTGCTCCACACCCACCACGTCAGCTGGGCGTGGTACCTGGACCACGGGGCGTCCCCGCTCACCCTCACCGGCGCCCACCACCGCCGCCGCCAGCGCACCATCCACCTGCGCACCGTCCCCGAGATCTGGAACGTGCTGCCGGGGTTCACCGACGTGCACCAGGACCACCAGCTCAGCCACATCCAGACCGACCGTCAGTTCTTCGCGGCGGCTCGGGCGGGCACCCTCCCCAGGGTCTCCTGGCTGCTCCCGGACGGCGCCGACAGCGAGCACCCGCCGGCTCTGGTCAGCACCGGCCAGTCGTACGTGACCCGGCTGGTGGACGCGGTGATGCAGAGCCCCGACTGGAGCTCCACCGCCATCTTCATCACCTGGGACGACTGGGGCGGCTTCTACGACCAGGTGGTCCCACCAACGGTCGATGCGCTCGGCTACGGGATGCGCGTCCCCGGTCTGGTCATCAGCCCCTACGCGCGCGCGGGCTTCGTCGACCACCAGACCCTCTCCTTCGACGCCTACCTCAAGTTCATCGAGGACGACTTCCTCGGTGGCCAGCGCCTCGACCCGGCGAGCGACGGCCGACCGGACTCCCGCAAGGTGGTGGCCGAGAACATCACCGGGCTGGGCAACCTCGTCAAGGACTTCAACTTCACCAGGGCGCCGCTCCCGCCGCTGATCCTGTCCGCCTGCCCGGGGACCACCCTGGTGGGGGTCCCCGCCCACGCCCCCTACTGCACCGGGAAGCCGACAGCGTCGCCGTCGCCGTCGCCGTCGCCCACCCCGAAGACCCCGTGACGGGCACGGCGCCGATGGCGCCCGCGGCCACCCACCGAGCTGGCTCACCTCCGCCCGGTGCGGGGGCACGGCCGGGGCCGGGCCCGTCCCGGGCCGCAGCTCAGGCGGGGGCGCCACCGTGGCCGAAGACCCGGCGCACGTCGTCGAGCGCACCCGCCAGCTGGTCGACGTCGGCCTGGGTGTTGTAGAGGGCGAAGCTGGCCCGGACGGTGGCGGCCACCCCCAGCCGGCGCATCAGCGGCTGGCAGCAGTGGTGGCCGGCCCGGACCGCGACCCCGTTGCGGTCGAGGATGGTGCCCACGTCGTGGGGGTGGACCTGGCGCAGGTTGAAGCTCAGCACCCCGGAGTGGTCGCCGGCGGGGGGCCCGTAGCAGACGACGTCGTCCCGGTCGCCGACGACCTCGTAGGCGTAGGAGGTCAGCAGCGCCTCGTGGGCCTGGATCGCCGGCATCCCCACCTGCTCCAGGTAGGTGATCGCGGCGGTCAGCCCGGCGGCGCCGGCGATGTCCGGGGTGCCGGCCTCGAACTTGTGGGGCACCGTGTTCCAGGTGGTGCGCTCGGGGGTGACCACCTCGATCATGCTCCCGCCTCCGAGGAAGGGCGGCATCGCCTCCAGCAGCTCCGGCCGCCCCCACAGCACCCCGATGCCGGTGGGCCCCAGCATCTTGTGCCCGGAGAAGGCGTAGAAGTCGACGTCGAGCTGAGCCAGGCTCACCGGCAGCCGGGGCACCGCCTGGGCCCCGTCGACGCACACCACGATCTGCTCGCGGTGGGCCATCCGGGTGAGGGCGGCGATGTCGTTGACGGTCCCCACCACGTTGCTCACGTGGGCGATGGCGAGCAGCCGGGTGGGCGGCTCCAGCAGCCGCTCCAGGCGGACGAGGTCCAGCCGCCCATCGGCCCCGACCGGCGCCACCGCCAGCTCGCAGCCGGTGCGGTCTCGCACCATCTGCCAGGGCACGAAGTTGGAATGGTGCTCCATCTCGGTGACGACGATGCGGTCGCCGGGACCGAATCGGGGCTCGGCGAAGGCCCGGGCGACGAGGTTGATCCCCTCGGTCGTGTTGCGGACGAAGACCAACCCGGTCGGATCCGCGTCGACGAATCCCGCCGCCCGCCGGCGGGCCGCCTCGAAGGTGTCGGTGGCCCGCTCGGCGAGCGCGTGCACCCCGCGGTGGACGTTGGCGTTGGCGGTGCGGTAGTAGTCGACGATGGCGTCCAGGACCGCCTGCGGCTTCTGGGAGGTGGCCGCGCTGTCCAGATAGGTGAGCGGCCGGCCGTTGACCCGCTCCTCCAGGATGGGGAAGTCCCGTCGCAGCCGGTCGGCGTCCAGGGCGGCGACGCTCACACGGGCTCTGTGCTGAGCGCCACCCAGAGCGCACCGTCCCGCATCTCCACCTGGTGGGTCCGCACCGGGTCCACCGCCGGCAGGCAGCGCGGCTCGCCGCTGCGCAGGTCGAACTGGGAGCCGTGCAGGGGACACTCGATCGCGCAGGCGTCGGTGTCGAGCTCGCCGTCGGAGAGCGAGGCGAGCGCGTGGCTGCAGGTGTCGTCGAGGGCGTAGAAGCGGCCGCCGACGTTGAACACCGCCACCGCATCGCCCGCGATCTCCACCCGGGCGGCGTGGCCGGGGGGGATCGTCGCGGCCTCGCAGACCCTGACGAACTCATCCACCGTTCGGCTCGCCCGGCTGGGTCAGGGCCGCGGCCACCCACGCGGTCGCCGCCGGGCGCAGGGGCGCCAGCGGCAGCTCGTCGAGGACGTCGGCGAGGAAGCCGCCCACGATCAGATCGCGCGCCGCCTCCCCCTCGATCCCCCGCGAGCGGCAGTAGAAGAGCTGGTCGGGGTCGACCGGTCCGGCGGTGGCGCCATGGGTGCAGCGCACGTCGTTGGCGAGGATCTCCAGGGTGGGGTTGCTGTCCGCCTTGGCCGTCGGGCTGAGGAGCAGGTTGCGGTTCTGGACGTAGGCGTTGGTCTTCTGCGCCCCCTTGGCGACCCGGATCAGGCCCGCGTAGATGGAGCGGGCGCGTCCCTGGACCACGGTGCGATGGAGCAGGTCGCTCTCGGCGGCGGGGGCCTCGTGGGCCTGGGTGGTCTGGAGGTCGACGTGCTGCGAGCCCCGCGCGACCGCGCAGCCGCGCAGGCGGGCGCTGGACCCCGGCCCGCGGAGCGCCACCTCCAGGTACACCTTGCTCCAGCTCCCGCCGATCAGGACCCAGGCGGCCTCGTAGGCGCCGTCGCGATCGACCACCGCCCGGCTGCTGGCGAGGGCGACGACCTCGGGGCCGGCCCGGTGGAGGAGGACGTGGCGCAGGCGGGCGCCCTGTCCGACCACCAGCTCGGTCACCGGGGCGAGCAGGGCGGAGCCTTCTCCCTCTGCGCTGCGCCACTCCTCGACCAGGGTGCACTCGGTGCCCGCCTCCAGCACGACCAGGGTCCTCGGCCAGGCGACCTGGCCGGGTTCCACCCCGTGGACGAGGTGGACCGTCCGGGCGCGGTCTCCCCGGCGCACCTCGACCAGGGTCCCGGCGGCGAACCGGGCGGTGTTGTGGGCGACCGTGGGGCGGTGGCCCGGGGCGAGCACGCTCCCCAGCCGGGCGAGCGCCCCCGGGTCGCGGGCCAGCGCCGTCGCGAAGGGCTCCGCCCCGTCGCCGGCCCACGCGGCGGCGCGCAGGTGGCCGCGGGCGTCGTCCACCCCCACCGCCTCGGCCCCGGAGGCCGCCCCCGCCTCGGCGAGCGCCTCGGCCAGATAGGCAGGCAGGCTGGCGGCCCCGCCTCGACCGAGCGGGTCGGGCTGGAGGAACCGGCCGGGGTCGAGACGGTCGATCTGGGGGGTGCGACGCCAGTCCTCGCCCTCGGAGCTGGAGGGCCAGCCGAGATCCCGGGCCGCTTCGGCCCCGGCGGCGCGGAGCGCCGCCAGCCGCGCCGGCTCCTCCCAGCTGGGACGGAGCGGCGCGGGGGCGGTGCGCGGTCCGGTCGGCAGGGTCGCGGTCACGGCGGTGCTGGTCGGCGTGACGGTCGGGCGGGCGCCCGGACGGAGCCGGGGGACCGGCCGCCGCCGCGGGCCCGCGGCCCGGCGTCAGCCGACGCTTCCCTCCATCTGCAGGGCGATCAGGCGGTTGAGCTCGACCGCGTACTCCATCGGCAGCTCCTTGGTGAACGGCTCGATGAAGCCGTTGACCACCATCGCGGTCGCCTCCGCCTCCGGGATCCCCCGCGATTCGAGGTAGAAGAGCTGCTCGTCGCCGACCTTGCTCACCGTCGCCTCGTGGCCGATCTCGACGTCGTCGGCCTCGACGTCCATGTAGGGATAGGTGTCGCTGCGGGCGGCCTCGTCGAGCAGCAGCGCGTCGCAGCGGACGTTGCTGCGCACGCCTTTGGCCTTGGGGTGGACCTTGAGGTGGCCCCGGTAGGAGGTGCGCCCGCTGCCCTTGCTCACCGACTTGCTGACGATGGTGCTGGTGGTGTTGGGAGCGACATGGATGACCTTGCCGCCGGCGTCCTGGTGCTGGCCGTCGCCGGCGAACGCCACCGACAGGATCTCCCCGTGGGCGCCCTCGCCCATGAGGTAGATGGAGGGGTACTTGGCGGTCACCTTGCTGCCCAGGTTGCCGTCCACCCACTGCACCGTCGCGCCGGCCCGCGCGATCGCCCGCTTGGTGACCAGGTTGTAGACGTTGGTGGACCAGTTCTGGATGGTGGTGTAGCGGACGTGGGCCCCCGGCTGGGCGATGATCTCCACCACCGCGCTGTGGAGGGAGTCGCGGCTGTAGGTGGGGGCGGTGCAGCCCTCCACGTAGTGGACGAAGCTACCCTCCTCGGCGATGATGAGGGTGCGCTCGAACTGGCCCATGCTCTCGCTGTTGATGCGGAAGTAGGCCTGCAGCGGGATCTCCACCCTGACCCCCTTGGGCACGTAGACGAACGATCCCCCCGACCAGACCGCGCTGTTGAGCGCGGCGAACTTGTTGTCGTTGGCCGGGACCACGGTGCCGAAGTACTGGCGGAAGATCTCCTCGTGCTCGCGCAGTCCGGTGTCGCAGTCACAGAAGATGACGCCCTGCTTCTCCAGGTCCTTGTTGATGGAGTGGTAGACGACCTCGGACTCGTACTGGGCGGAGACCCCGGCGAGGTACTTGCGCTCGGCCTCGGGGATCCCCAGCCGGTCGAAGGTGTTCTTGATCGCGATCGGGACCTCGTCCCAGGTCCGGCCCTGCTCCTCGGCGGGTCGGACGTAGTAGTAGATGTCGTCGAAGTCGAGCCCGCTGAGGTCGGCGCCCCAGGTCGGCAGGGGACGGCGCAGGAAGTGCTCCAGCGACTTCTGCCGGTAGGCCAGCATCCAGGCCGGCTCGCTCTTGCGCCGGGAGATGTCGGCGACCACCTCGGGCGAGAGGCCCTTCTCCGCCTTGAACACGAAGACGTCGCCGTCGTTGAATCCGAACTGGTAGTCCTTGGTCAGGTCCTTGGCGGCTACGGCCATGGGGGGTGGTGCCTCGCGTGAACGCCCCGGATCCGGGGCGATGGAAATCCTACTTGACGAGTCGTATTTTACGCGCCGCGAGCTCCGCCCGCAGCGGCGGCCGGGGACGACCCGGCGAGCTCACGCCGTCACCGGGGCGCCCTCGGAAGAGGTGGGCTCGATCCCGGCCGCCCGCAGGAGGGTGTCGTAGCCCTCGCGCTCGATCCGGTCGACCAGCTCCCGGCCGCCGGAGGCGATCACCCGACCGGCCGCCATCACGTGGACCCGGTCCGGGGTCACGTAGTCGAGGATGCGCTGGTAGTGGGTGATGATGAGGATGCCCATGTCCGCGCCCCGGACCCGGTTCACCCCCTCGGCGACGGTGCGGAGGGCGTCGACGTCGAGGCCGCTGTCGGTCTCGTCCAGGATGGCCAGGGCCGGCCGGAGGACGGCCAGCTGGACGATCTCCATCCGCTTCTTCTCGCCGCCGGAGAAGCCGTCGTTGATGTAGCGGGAGAGGAAGGCCTCGTCCATCTTGAGGGCGCCGATCTCGCGGCGCAGGGTTCCCAGCAGCTCCCGGGCGGTGAGCACCTTGCCCTGGGCCTTGAGCGCGGCCCGCAGGAAGTTCACCACCGAGACCCCGGGGATGGCGGTGGGGTACTGGAGCGACAGGAAGAGGCCGCGCCGGGCGCGCTCGTCGGTGGGGAGGCCCAGCAGGCTCTCGCCGCGCCAGCGGCAGTCGCCAGCGACCACCCGGTAGCGGGGGTGGCCGAGGACCGAGTACGCAAGGGTCGACTTGCCGGAGCCGTTCGGTCCCATGAGGGCGTGGACCTCGCCCCGGGGGACCGTCATGTCGACCCCGTCGAGGATCCGCTTCCCGCCCACCTCGACCGCCAGCCCCCGGATCTCGAGCACCTCGGTCGCCACCTCAGTCAGCGTGTCGGGCATGCCAGGACCTCCGCGGCCTCGGGTGGATACGGGGCTGGAGGGCCGGCCCGGCCGCCCGGGCGGCGCTGACCCTGGGTGGGGAGCATCGGCACCGGGTGGAGGCGGTAGGCCGGCACCTCCTGGACGAGGTCGGCCAGGGTGGTGCCGCCGAGGACGTCGTTGACGGCCGCCTGCAGCCGGCCCCAGAGGCCGCGCGAGAGGCAGGCCGGCTCGCGCACGCAGCTGCCCGGGGCATACCCCTCGGCGAGGCACTCCACCGGCGCCACCGGACCCTCCAGCAGCTCGACGATCTCCCGCACCGTCACGCTGGTTGGGTCGCGGGTCAGCCGGTAGCCGCCGTGGAGGCCCCTGGTCCCCTCCACCAGGTGTCCCCGGCGCAGCGGTGTGACCAGCTGCTCCAGGTAGGCCAGGGGCAGGTGCTCGGTGCGGGCGATGGCGGTGAGGCTGAGCGGCCCCAGCCCGTGGTGCTTGGCGAGCTCGGTCATCATCCGGAGGCCGTAGTGGGCCCGGGTGGAGATCCGCATCGCCAGCGACGGGGGCGGGGGAGGGGCAAATCCGACTTCCATGCCGTCATTTTAGAGGGCGGGCTGCCGCCGGCGTGCGGGGGCGGCCCGCCCGCGCCGGAAGGGCGGTAGGGTTGGCGAACCCGCCCGCTCCGGCCGGAGACCCCACTCGCCATGCCCAGCACGCCGTTCCACCCCGTCCCCGTCCTCCGCGGCGCCCTCCGCGCGGTCGGGCCGGCACTCGCCACCGGCCTCGGTCTCGCCGCCGGCCTGGCGGTCCTGGCCGCCATCCCGCTGGGGGCGGCACACGGCATCCGGTGGTGGATCCCGTCCGCCGTCGCGGTGGCGACGGTGGGAGCGGTGGTGGCGGCGATCGTCAGCCTGGAGCGCGGGCGCGCCCCCGACGGCGACTGGGCCCAGTTCCTGGGGGGCGCCCTCCTCACGGTGGCGGTCCTCCTGGGCGCGGCCGCCCTCGTCACCCCTGGGGTCATCGGGGCCGGGGGGATCGGCTCCGAGCCCGCCTCCGCCGGGGCCTGGCTGGTCATCCTGGCGCTCACCACCCTGGCGGTGGCGGTCGCCGCCACCCCGCCCGCCGATCCCGACGGCCGCCTGCGGGGCGACATGGTGCGGCGAGCGCCGCTCGCCGCCGGGGGGCTCGCCGTCCTCACCGGCCTGGCCCTCCTGGCCGCGGTGCTGGTCTTCACCCCGCTGCTGCCCGACCTCGGCTCCTTCGGCCGTCCCACCCTCGCCGGCCGGGTGCTGGAGGTGATCCCGCTGGTGGCGATGGAGTTCCCGCTGGTCACCTGGACCCGCCTGCGCCTGCGCCATCCCGCCGACCCGCTCGCCCCCTGGGTGCAGGTCTTCTGCGTCGTCCTCCTCGCGGCCCCGGCCTGCCTGCTCCTCGCCACCCCGAGGACGGCGACCTGGTACGCGGGCTGGGCCGCCATCCCGCTCTCGCTCGAGGTCCTCCTCCTGGGACTGGTCTTCCTCACCCGCACCGAGGGGGAGCGGCGGCGGATGGCGACCGAGCGGATCCGGCGGATCACCACCGCCCTTCGCACCGCCGGCGATCTCGACCGCCTGCTCCACGAGGTGGCCACCGCCGCGCGCGACCTCACCGAGTCCGACGCCGCCGGGATCGCCTGGCAGGGGGAGACGGAGCGCACCAGCCGGCTGCGGGCGGTGGTCGCCGACAGCCCCGGCCGCGACGTCCCCCTGCTGGAGGCGGCCATGCGGGCCGCCCCCCAGGAGGTGGTCGGCGGCGAGCCGGCCACGGTGGCGGCCGTCCACACGGCGGAGTCGGGCGCGGACTCGGTGAGCATCCTGCCCTTCCACGTGGTCGGGCACGCCGATGCCGCCCTCCTCGTCGTCCACGGCGGCCGGCCCGAGCTGAGCATCGAGGCCCAGGAGACGCTGAAGGCGCTGGCGGCGTTCGCCGCGCTGGCGACCCAGCAGGCCTGCCTCCTGGGCGAGCTCCGGGGCACGCTGGCGGCGCTCGACGAGGCGGTGGTGGTCTGCGACGCCCGCGGGCGGGTCACCAGCGTGAACGAGCGGGTGACCGCGCTGCTGCCGGGCTGCCGGCCCGGCCTCGACCTCGCCAGCTACCTCGGCACCCTCGATTGGCGTGACGAGCGCGACCGCCCGGTCGCGGCCGCGGGCCTGCCGGCGGTGACCCAGGCGCGGGCGCCGGACCCCCTTCGGTCCGGCGCCGACGGGGTGACCGGGGTGAGCGAGGCCCGGCTGGTCGGACATCGTGCCGACCGCCTCCTGGCGATGGAGGCGCACCCCCTGCCGGGCGACCTGGGCGGCACCGTCGCCGTCTTCCGCGACGTGACCCAGCAGCGTGAGCTGGACCGGATGAAGGACGACTTCGTCTCGACCGTGTCGCACGAGCTGCGCACCCCCCTCACCAGCATCTGCGGGGCCGCGACCATGCTCCGCTCGGGCGCCGTCCCCCCGCCCGAGGCGGCTCAGCTGCTCCGGATCATCGACGACGAGGCGAGCCGCCTCCACCTCCTGGTGGAGGATCTGCTCGCCCTCTCCCGGATCGAGGACGACTCCACCGAGATCCGGACTGGCCCGGTGCGGGTGCGCCCGCTCCTGGACCAGGTGGTGGAGGCGTCGCGGGCACGAGAGCGCCACCCGGTGTCGGTGACGGTGGAGGACACCTGCGCGCTGATCCCGGTCGACCCCGACCGCGTCTTCCAGGTGCTGGTCCAGCTGGTCGGCAATGCGGTCAAGTTCTCCACCGAGGGCGCCCCGATCGCGCTCCGCGCCCGGCGCGCCGGCGACACCGCCATCTTCGAGGTGGAGGACCGCGGGCCCGGCATTCCCGCGGGCGAGCGCGAGGCGATCTTCCAGCGCTTCAGGCGGGGGCCGGTACCCGCGACCGGCTCGGTCCATGGCCCCGGCACCGGGATCGGGCTCACCGTCGTCCGCGGGCTGGTGGAGGCGATGGGGGGGCGGGTGTCGATGCAGCCGGGCCCGAGCGGGACCGGCTCCCTCTTCCAGGCGGTGCTGCCGATCTCGGCGTCCACGTCCGCGACCGCCGTCTCGGCCGTTCCGGGTGACCCCGCTCCGCGGGCGCAGCCGGCCGGAGGCGGCCCCGGGAGCTGAGCTGATCCGAGCGATGCCGCCTCAGCCCGCCCTCAGCCCCCTGGGCGGCCCCGCCGGGCCACGACGTTGAGTCGGACGTAGTCCACCACCAGCTCCGGCAGCCCAGCGCAGACCCGGTCCAGGTAGGCGGGGCGGTCGGCGGCCGCCAGCCGGTCGAGGTGGGCCCCGAGGACCAGCGTCCCGAGGTACTCGCGGTAGGCGGCGGGGTCGTCGAAGGTGACGGGGTCATCCTCCAGCCAGGCGCTGGCGTCCTCGAAGCCGGCGGCCGCGAGACGGTCCAGGGTGGCGCGCGGGGTGGCGAAGGTCCAGGGCCCCGGCCAGGTCCCGCCGGCGGCCGGCAGCGCCGCCACCACCTTGTCGATGTTGCCGGCGCCGCCCCACTGCCCGACCAGCTGGCCGCCCGGCCGGAGCACCCCGGCGAGGTTGCGGAAGAGCCGGTCGTGGTCCGGGATCCAGTGGAAGGTCGCGGTCGAGACCACGGCGTCGACGGGTCCGACCCCGTGCAGCGGCAGGGCGAGGTCGCGATGGAGGAAGGTGACGCGCTCCCCGCTGCCGGCGAGCCGATCCCGGGCCCGGTCGAGCATCCGCCGGGAGCCGTCCACCGCGATCACCCGGACGGGGGGCAGGCGCCCCAGCAGGAGCTCGGTGACGCGGCCGGTGCCGCAGCCGGCGTCGACCACGGTCGCCCCCTCCGCCACGGTCAGGCGGTCGAGGACGGTGGCTCCCCAGCGGAGATGGGGACCGGCGACCCGGTCGTACACCGGCGCATCCCACTCCCGCGGACGGAGAGGTCCCCTCGGATCGTCCATCGCCGGCCGGCCTCCGATGCGGTCAGCGGCGCGGGCCGGGGAGCGCGGTCGCGCTCCCCGGCCACCGGCCGGAGGGCCCCCCGACGGCGGCCGCCCGCACCGCCAGGGCCGCCGCCACGATCGCCGCCCCGGCGCGATCGACCTCGGCCTCGGTGGTGGCGCGGCCGGTGGTGCAGCGCAGGCCGCCCGCGGCGAGCTCGGGCGGCAACCCCATCGCCGCCAGGACGTGGGAGGGGTGGACCGCCCCCGAGGTGCAGGCGGAGCCCGCCGACACCTGGATCCCGGCCCGGTCCAGGCGCAGGAGGAGCAGGTCCCCGGCCACCTCGGGAAAGGCGAAGGTCGCGAAGCCCGGGAGCCGCTCCTCCCCCTCGGCGCCGGTCGCGACGGCCCCCGTCCCCCCCGCCAGCACCTCCCGCCGGAGCCGGTCAGCCAGCCGGCGCTGGCGGACGGCCTGGAGCGGGCGCTCCTCCTCGGCCAGGGCGGCGGCGAGTCCGAACCCGACGATCCCGGGGACGTTCTCGGTCCCCGCCCGCTGACCGCGCTCCTGGAGGCCGCCGGTCAGCTGCGGCACCAGCCTGGTCCCGGGCCGGGCCCACAGCGCACCGACCCCCTTCGGACCGCCGCACTTGTGGGCCGAGACCGCAAGGAGGTCGACGCCCAGGGAGCGAGCGTCCAGGGGCAGGCGCCCCAGCGCCTGCACGGCGTCGGTGTGGAACAGGGCCGAGGAGTGCCGCCGCACCACCGCCACCAGCTCGGCCAGCGGCTGGACGGTGCCGACCTCGTTGTTCGCGGCCATGATCGACACCAGCCGGGTCTCGGGACGGAGCGCCGACCGCAGCCGCTCCGGGTCCACCCGCGCGGCGCGGTCCACCGCCACCCGGGTCACCTCCCAGCCGCTGCGCTCCAGGGCGGAGGCGGTCCGGAGCACCGCCTCGTGCTCCACCCCGCTGATCACCAGGTGGCCGGGCCCGGTGGCCGCGGCGACCCCGCGGAGGGCGAGGTTGTCGGCCTCGCTCCCGCCGGCGGTGAACACGATGCCGGACGGGTCGGCGCCGAGCACCGCCGCCAGGCGGTCGCGGGCCGCGTCCAGGCAGGCCCGGGCGGCGCGACCGGCGGCATGGGCGCTGGAGGGATTGCCGAAGCCGCGCTCCTCCGCCGCTGCCATCGCCCGCCGGACCTCCGGACGCACCCTCGTGGTGGCGGCGTGGTCGAGGTAGACGGGAGGGGGACCGGGGACCGCGTCCACCGCACCGGGCTCAGCGCGCGCGGTTGGGCCCGGCGGGGACGGAGGACGGGACCAGGCCCGTCAGCGGCCCCTCGAATCCGGCCAGGTGCTGGTGCACGTCCAGCAGCTCGTCGGCGCTGATCGGAGCCGCCGGGAGGGTCGGGGTCGGCCGCCGCGCCTGGGCGGCGCGCCGTCCGGTGCCCGCGCCTCGCGCCCCCCGCCCCCCGGCGACCGCGGCCGCGGCATCGGCGTCGCCCTTCACCTCGAGCTGGACCAGCAGGCTGAGCTCGCAGCGGCGGCAGGTGACCTGCACCGTGTACAGGGCCCCCCTTTGCTGGAGGATGCGCACGCCGCAATCCGCCAGCGAGAAGCGGCAGCGGGGACAGGTGAAGTCGCCGGCCCGCTGACGGAGGAAGGGGAGGATGTCCATCGGCACGATTCCGAGCCGAGTATACGCGGGCCCGCGCCGACGGGCGGGGGGCGTCAGGCAGCCGTCAGGCGCGCGCGGAGGCGCGCGATCACCGCGTCGGTGAACTCGCTGGTCGATGCACTGCCGCCGAGGTCGGCGGTGCGCACCCCGGCTGCGACCGTGTCCAGGGTCGCGACCCGGACGGCGGCGCCGGCGCGCTGCGCCGCCGCGCTCGGCAGCACCTCCAGGAGCGCCGCCGCCGCGAGGATCATCGCCATCGGATTGGCGATGTTGCGACCCTCCAGCCTGGGGGCGGTGCCGTGGGGGGCCTCCGCCATCACCACCCGCGGTCGATCGGCCTCGTCGAAGCCGATCACCATCGACTCGCTTCCCGCCAGCGATCCGTAGAGGGCGAGGACCAGGTCCGCGAGGATGTCGCCGTCGCGGTTGAGCGCGGGCACCACCAGGGCGTCGTCGCGGGTGAGGATCAGGGCCACCATCGCGTCGATCAGCTGCGGCTCATAGCGGACGCCGGGCTGGCGGGCGGCGGCGGCGTCCAGCTCCTCTTTGAACATCCCCTCGTACACCGGCGAGACGGTGAACTTCGGGCCCCCGAAGACGGTGGCGCCGGTGCGGAGCGCGTGGGTGAAGGCGTAGGTGGCGACGCGCCGGCACAGGCTGCGGGTGATCCGGGTGGTTCGCAGCGCCACCTCGCCGTCGCCGAGGCCCTCGCGCCACTCCTTGGCCCCGTACGCGTCGTCGACCGCCATCCGCACCACCGTGATGGGGGCGTGGACGCCCCCCAGCGGGATCACCCCGGGGATGCGCCGTCCGGTGCGAACGATCACCTCGCCCCCGATCTCGGCCCGGAGGATGGCGTTGGGGCTGCCGACGTCGCCCGCGCCCTCCGGGGTGACCGTCGCCGCCTTCAGCCCGAACCCGTGCCGGCGCAGATGGCGGGCGGCCTGGTGGAGCACACCGTTGCCGGTCCGGCGCCGCGCGCCGACGCTGCAGTCGAACGACGCCAGCCGCAACGGCACCCCCACCACGGTGGGGTCGAGGACTCGGAGCGCCTCCTGGAGCAGCTCCTCACCGGTCTGGTCACCGTGGAGGACCGTGATCACCGTCCCGCCCGGGACCGCGCCCCCGCTCACTCCGCCGACAGGCGGCGGAACGCCTCGGCGTAGGCGAGACCGGTGGGCCGCCCGGCCTCGCGCATGCGCTGGCGCACCCGCCGCTCGACCTCGTCCGCCTCGCCCATCTGGCTCCGGTGCTGGAACAGGGCCTCGATCTTGCGGTCGACGAAGCCGGTGACGTCCTCGGCGTGGTTGGGACTGTCGGTCCCGACCACCCACACCTCCCGCACCACGTGCGGCTGCAGCCCCTCGTTGAGGAGGAGCTCGGGGAACGCCCTGGGATTGCGGCTGGTGGGGTAGATGGCCTCCATGGCGGCCTGGCCGGCGGCGAGGTGGTCAGGGTGGTTGCCGTAGACATTGCTGTAGGTGCGGACGGCGTTCGGGCACACCACCCGGTCGGGGCGGTGGCGCCGGATCAGGCGGGCGAGGTCGCGGCGCAGCTCCAGGTCGGCCACCAGCTCGCCGTCGCGACGCCCCAGGAACTCCACCTGCGAGACCCCGAGGACCGCGGCGGCGGCCCGCTGCTCGTCCTGGCGGCGCTGGGGAAGCTCGGCGGTGGTGAGGGCGGGGTCGGCGGCGCCGGCCCCGCCGTCGGTGCAGACGACGTAGGTGACCGCGATCCCCTGGCTGACCCATTTGGCGACCGTCGCGGAGCAGCCGAACTCGGCGTCGTCGGGATGGGCGACGATCACCATCGCCCGCTGGATCGGCAACGGCTCCCGCTCCGCCACTGGGCCTCCTCAGTCGCCCGCCGGGGCGCCTCGCCACGATCACAAGCCGGTGCGCCGGACCGCGTCGGGCGGCGCACCGGGTAGGATACGGGGCCGCCCCACGCCCCCCGCGCCCCCGGGGTCGCGTCCCGCTCGCGCGGCGGGGCGGCCGCCCGCTCGGCGGACGCCGATAATCGGTCCACCGCCGGCGCACCGCGCGGGGCCGACGCCCGTCCCCGCGGCCGGCCCTCCCGATCCACGTGGAGACCCGCATGACCGACGTGTCGCCCGGCGGCGGGAGGGACGCCGCGGGGGGCCGGCCGCGTTCCGGGGGACCGCCGCTCGACCGCCTGGCCGGCGCCCTGGTGAGCGCCACCGCGGTGGTGCGCGCCGCGCTGCTGGACCGCGAGGGCCAGCCGCTGGGACGGGTGCGCGACGTCATCGCCCGGATCGCCGAGGGAACCTATCCGCCGATCACCGGGCTGCGGGCCCGGATCGGCCAGCGCGAGCTGTTCCTCCCCATCGACCAGATCGGTTCGCTGGCGCCCTTCCGGGTCCAGTTCTCGGGTGACTCGGTCCGCCTGGGCCGCTTCGAGCGCCGCCCCGGCGAGGTGCTGCTCGATGAGGACGTGATCGGCCGCCGCCTCATCGACGTCCGGATGGGCAAGCTGATCCACGCCAACGATGTGGCCCTCGCCGCGGTCGGGGGGCGCTGGCGCATGGTGGCGGTGGACCCGACCAAGCTGAGCGCCCTCCACCGGGTCATCCCCTGGCGCAGCCGCTCGGGGATGGTCAGCCCCCGCCGCCTGGTCGACTGGTCCGACGTCGAGGCCTTCACCGGCCACGTGCCCGGGCCCCAGCTGCCGATCCCGCTCCGCCGCCTGCGCCGGCTCCATCCCGCCCAGATCGCGGACCTGATCGAGCACGCCTCGCACGAGGAGGGCACCGAGATCATCGACGCGGTCGGGGACGACCCCGACTTCGAGGCCGACGTCTTCGAGGAGCTCGACGAGGAGCACCAGCGCCACTACTTCGAGGAGCGCTCCGACGAGGAGGCGGCCGAGCTGCTGGCGGAGATGGCCGCCGACGATGCCGCCGACCTCATCGCCAAGGTCGACCAGGACCGCCGCGTCGCCATCCTCCAGCTGCTGCCGCCGGCGCAGCAGACCACCCTGCGCCATCTGCTCAACTACAACCCCGACACGGCGGGCGGCATGATGACGACCCAGGGGGTGATCGTCGACCAGGGCGCCACCGTCGACGGTGCCCTCCAGGCGGTCCGGGAGGCCGACGACCTGCCGCCGCAGGCGGGGTCGGTGGTGGTGCTGGTGGACGCCGACCGGCGGCTGGTCTCCACCGTCCCGCTCGCCGACCTGGTCCGCGCCCCCGGCGACCAGGCCGCCGCCACCCTGCCCGCGGCGGTGTCCGCCCGCCTCCATGCCAGCAGCGACGTGCCCGCCATCGCCCTCTTGATGTCCGACTACAACGCGACCGCGCTGCCGGTGGTGGACGACGAGGACCGGTTCCTCGGTCTTCTCACCGTGGACGACCTCCTGGAGGCGATGGTCCCGCCCGACTGGCGCCGCCGCCAGCGGGGCGAGGCGGACGGCTGAGCGCAGGCCGGGCCCGGGGGCTACACTCACCTCAGCACGGTCGCCCAGCGCCGGGCCCCCCGGGGCGCCGCGGCGCGCCATCGCGATGAAGGTAGAGGACCGCATGGAACCTGGCAGTAGACGCCTGGCAACGGTGGCGCGGTCCTCGCGCCCTCGGAGGATGGTCGCCGGCTGACCGGTCCCCCCCACCTCCCCTGCCAGGACCGCATCGACGTGTGGTTGAGCAAGGAGAGGAGCCATGATCCGCAGGGACCTGCGGTTGCCGCAAGCTGGAGCGGCCGCGGCCGCCCGCCCCCACCGGGCGCCCTTCGCGACGGTCGCCGGGAGGACGGGCACACCCGCTGTCGGCTCCGCCCGCGGGCGCCGGTTGGCGCGCGCGGGCCGCCGCCATGGCTGAGCCGACGGTCGCCGCCATGGGCTCACCGCCGCGGCCCGGACCCGCCGCGCTCGACCACGCCAACGTCGGTGACATCACGGGCGCCCTCGGCACCATCCGGATGGCCGACAGCGGTGGCCGCCGCAGCTGGCGGGCCCGCATCCTCACCCTGCTTGCGATCGTGGGGCCGGGCCTGATCGTGATGGTGGGGGACAACGACGCCGGCGGCGTCGCCACCTACGCCCAGGCCGGCCAGGACTACGGCCCCACGCTGCTCTGGACCCTGGTCCTCCTGATCCCGGTGCTGATCGTCAACCAGGAGATGGTGGTGCGTCTGGGGGCGGTCACGGGGGTGGGCCACGCCCGCCTGATCAAGGAGCGGTTCGGCCGCTTCTGGGGCGCCTTCTCGGTCGGAGACCTCTTCGTCCTCAACTTCCTCACCATCGTCACCGAGTTCATCGGGGTGCGCCTGGCGGCCGGCTACTTCGGGATCTCCCCCTACCTGGTGGTGCCGCTGGCGGCGGTGCTGCTGGTGGCGATCACGGCGAGCGGGAACTTCCGCCGCTGGGAGCGGGCGATGCTGCTCTTCGTCGTCGGCAGCCTCCTGGTGGTGCCGCTGGCGGTGCTGAGCCATCCCGCGGCCGGGGCCATCGCGCACGGGTTCGGGGTGCCCGGGGTGAGGCACGGGTTCTCCTCCGGCGCGGTGCTGCTGATCATCGCCATCGTCGGCACCACCGTCGCCCCCTGGCAGCTCTTCTTCCAGCAGTCGAACGTGATCGACAAGCGGATCACCCCGCGCTGGATCGCCTACGAGCGCGCCGACACCGTGATCGGCGCGCTCGTGGTCATCGCCGGCGCCGCCGCGCTGATGATCGCGGCCGCCCACGCCTTCCAGGGGACCGCCGCGGCCGGCCACTTCGTCAACGCCGGCCAGGTGGCCGAAGGGATGGCGCGACACGTGAGCGGCGCCGCTGGGGCCATCTTCGCGGTGCTGCTGCTGGTGGCGTCGATCATCGGGGCCAGCGCGGTGACGCTGGCGACCTCGTACGCGTTCGGTGACGTCTTCGGCCTCCGCCATTCGCTCCACCGCCGCTTCTCGGAGGCCAAGGTCTTCTACGGGAGCTACACCGCCATGGTCCTGGTGGCGGCCGGCGTGACCCTGGTCCCGAGGGCGCCGCTGGGGGTGATGACCACCGCGGTGCAGGCCCTGGCCGGGGTGCTGCTCCCCAGCGCCACCGTCTTCCTGCTGCTCCTCTGCAACGACCGTGAGGTGCTCGGACCCTGGGTCAATGCGGGGTGGCTCAACGTCATCGCCAGCGTCATCGTCGGCCTGCTGCTGGTGCTCTCCCTGATCCTGGTGGTGTCGACCCTGGCGCCGTCGGTCAATGTCAGCGTGCTCTTCGTGGTCCTGACCTCGGTGATGCTGGCGGTCCTGGGGGCGGCCGGGGCGGCGCTCAGGCTCCGGCGCCGGCCCGCCGGACCAGCGCCGGTCCCGCGCAGCGAGCGCGCCACCTGGCGGATGCCGCCCGTCACCCTGCTGGTGCGGCCGCGATGGTCGATGGGACGCACGCTGGGGATGTGGGCGCTGCGAGGGTACCTGCTGGTCGCCGCCCTGCTGCTGGTCGTCAAGGCGGCCCAGCTGGCGACCGCGCACTGAGCGCCCCGGCCTCCCCGGACGGGCGGGGTCCGTAAGCTTGCCGGGATGACGGACCCCGCCGGTCGGCACCCCCAGGTAACGGTGCTGGTGGTCGAGCACACGGGGGCGGACGGGCCGGGGGCCCTGGGCCGCGCCCTGCGCCGGGCCGGGATCGCGCTCCAGCGCCACCGGGTCGACCGCGACGGCCCGCCGCCGGCGCGGCTGGCCGGGATGGCCGGGGTGGTGGTGCTGGGCGGGACCAGGTCCGCCCGCTCCCGGCTCGGCTTCCCCACCCGCGACGCCGAGGTCCGGCTGCTGGAGTCGGCGCTGCGGGAGGCGGTGCCGGTCCTCGGCATCTGCCTCGGCGCCCAGCTGCTGACGCTGGCCGCCGGCGGACGGGTCTTCCGCGGTGCGGTCAAGGAGGTCGGCTTCGTTCCCGTCGACCGGCTGGAGGCGGGCCGGGACGACCCCCTGGTCGCCGCCGCCCCGGTCCGCTTCGCGCCGCTCTCCTGGCACGAGGACGGCTGCGAGCCGCCCGCCGGCGCGGTCCGGCTGGCCTGCTCCGCCGCCTACCCCACCCAGGCCTTCCGCCTCGGGGACCGTGCCTACGGGATCCAGTTCCACCCCGAGGTGGAGCACCGAACCTTGGTGTCGTGGGTGCGGGGCGCCCCGACCGACGCCGCCCTGGCGCCGGGGGGGGCGGCGGGCCTGCTGGCGGAGGCGGCGCCGGCCCTGGCCGAGCTGCGGCCGCTCCGCCGTGGACTGTTCCAGGGCTATGCCGCCCTGGTCCTCAGCCGCCGCCGGGCCGCCGCATGACCCACGCGCTGACCCACTTCGTCGACCAGTACGGGCTCCTCGCCGTCCTGGTCCTGATGGCGGCGGAGAGCTGCGGGGTGCCGTTCCCGAGCGAGGTGGTCATGCCGGTGGCGGGCGCGCTGGCCGCCCTCGGGCACCTGAACCTCGCCGCCGCGATCGTCATGGGCGGGGTCGGCAACCTGGTCGGCTCCCTGGTCGCGTACGGGCTGGCGGCCTGGCTGGGCACACCGCTGCTGCTCGGCCCGGGCCGCCGTTTGGGCATCCGCCCAGCCCACCTGGAGCTGGCCGACCGCTGGTTCCGGCGCCACGGCCTGGCCTCGGTGCTGGTGGCTCGGGTCCTGCCGGTGGTCCGCACCTACATCTCGTTCCCGGCCGGCCTGGCCCGGGTCCCCCTCGTCCCCTTCGCCCTCTGCACCCTGGCGGGCTCGCTGGCCTGGTCGGCGGCCCTCGGCGCCGGCGGCTACGCGGTCGGCGCCAGCTACACCCGCTTCGCGGGGCCGATCGGCACCGCCGCGGTGGTGCTGGCGGTGGCGGTCGTGGTCGCCCTCGCGGCCTGGTTCTGGCGCGGTCGACGCCAGGCCGGGGAGGCGACGGCCGCCGGAGGCTGACCCCCGGCGGCGGGCGCCACCGGCCTGCCCCGGCCGGGACGGGCTCAGGCCGGGGAGCCGGCCCGCGGTCCGCTGTGGGATCCCCCCGTCGGTGCCTCGTCGCCCCGCCCGGCGCACGCCCCCAAGCGGGCCGGGCGCGTCGCGGACGGGTCCCGGTCGGTCCGCGCGTCGCAGGGCAGGGTGATCCCGACCAGGGCGCCCCCGCCCTCGCGGTTGGCGGCGTCCGCGGTCCCCCCGTGGCCCTCCGCGATCGCCCGCACGATCGACAGCCCGAGGCCGGTGCCGCCCTGGTCGCGGTCGCGGGCGTGGTCGGGTCGGCTGAAGCGCTCGAAGGCTCGGGGGAGGAACTCCTCGGGAAAGCCGGGGCCGCGGTCGCGCACCTCGACCCGCGCTCGCTCGCCGTCGAGGTGGGCGTGGAGCTCGATGGCGGTCCCCGCCGGCGCCATCCGGAGGGCATTGCCGACGAGGTTGTCGACCGCCTGCCGCATCCGGGCGCCGTCCATCGCGACCGTGAGCGGGCCGGGCACGTCGACCGCGACGGCGACCCCGCCGGCCGCCGCCTGCTGGACGACGCCGTCGGCCGCGGCCCGGAGGAGCTCGTCGAGGCGCCCGGGGGCGACCCCGCCGACCAGCCGTCCCTCCTCGCTGCGAGCGAGGAGGAGGAGGTGCTCGGCGAGCCGGGTCACCCGCTGGGTCTCGTCGGCGGCGCTGCCCACCGCGTGGACCAGCTGCTCGCGGCTGCGGCCGGGCCGGCCGGCCAGCTCGAGCTCGGCCCGGAGGATCGCCAGGGGCGTTCGCAGCTCGTGGCCGGCGTCGGCGAGGAAGGCGCGCTGACGCGCGATCGCGGCCTGGAGCCGCTGGAGCAGGTCGTTCATGGTCCGAGCGAGCGCCGCCACCTCGTCGCCGGTGCGGGGGACCCGCAGGCGGGCGGCGGGATCGCTCGCCGAGATCGCCTCGGCCTCCCGGCGCAGGCGGTCCATCGGGGCCAGGGCCGCCCCCGCCAGCAGCCAGCCGCCGAGCCCGGCGAGGATCACCACCACCACCCCGCCCAGCACCGCCGCGCCCCGGATCCGGTTGACGGCGGCGTCGGTCGGCTGCAGCGACGCCGCCACCACGATCACCCATCCCGACTCCCCCGGCAGGGGCGCGGCGTGGACCCGGAGCTGCTCCGTGGTGCCGGGGAAGGTCGCGTCCGTCACCAGGGGGTGGTGGGTCGCGGCGGCGAGCCGCCTGGTCGGGAGCAGCGCCCGGGCGGGGGTGAAGTCGTCGTAGGTGGCGGGCTGGGCGGGGTTGGCGAGCTCGGCGAGATTGCCCTGGGCTGCCTGGCCGCCCAGGATCGACGCGGCGACCCCGTAGTCCAGCGGGCCGCCGGCCGGCTCCATCCGTCCCGCGATCGAGCTGATCCGATTGGCGAGGGTGTCGTCGAGCGAGCTGACCAGACCGCTGGCGAGCTGGCGGACCAGGAGGAGCCCGCCCGCCCCGGCGAGGAGCGCGGCCGCCGTCGCGAAGAGGAGGGTGAGGCGGAGCCGGATCGGCACCGGGGCCCGGGCTACGAGGCCTCCGGCTGGCGCAGCCGGTAGCCGGCGCCGCGCACCGTCTCCAGGTCGGCCCGGCCGAAGGGGCGATCGAGCTTGCGGCGGAGGTAGGCCACGTACTGGTCGACGACGTTGGACCCGCCCTCGTAGGCGAGGTCCCACACCTGCTCCAGGATCCGGGTGCGGGTGAGGACCACCCCCACGTGACGCATGAACAGCTCGAGCAGCGCGAATTCGCGGGCGGAGAGCTGGAGCTCGGCCGGCCCCCGCCACGCCCGGCGGGCGGCGGGATCCAGCCGGAGGTCGCCGGCCTCCAGCACGGACGGGCGCATCTCGCTGCCGCGGCGGTCGAGGGCGCGCAGGCGGGCCGCCAGCTCGGCGAAGCTGAAGGGCTTGGCGAGGTAGTCGTCGGCGCCGACGTCGAGGCCGCGGACACGGTCCTGGACGTCGTCGCGGGCGGTGAGCATCAGCACCGGGACCCAGCGCTGCGCCGCCCGCAGGCGCCGGCAGACCTCGAAGCCGTCGAAGCCAGGGAGCATGACGTCGAGGACCACCGCGTTGAAGTCGGTCTCGGACGCCATCCAGACGCCGTCCGGGCCGGTGGCGGCGATGTCGACGACGTGGCCCTCCTCCTCGAGCCCCCGCTTCAGGAGGGCCGCCATCCGCACCTCGTCCTCCACCACCAGGATGTGCACCAGCGCAGCCTACGCCCGCGCCATGTGAGGAACATGTGGCGGTGGGGGACGGGCAGCCGGCGCGGCCGCCCCAGCGTCAGCGGGTGAGCAGGAGGCGGTGGCGGGCGCTGCCGGCGACGGCGAGGGCCAGCCCGAGGACGCCGAGGTCGCGCACCGCGATGTCGTTGAGGCCGGCCTGGATGGTCAGCGCCATGACGATCTCGACGAGGAGCACCGCGCCGATCCCGGCCGCCACCCTGGGCGCGATCCCGAACAGGAGGGCGGTCGCCAGCAGCAGGAGCAGCGCCCCGTGGGCGAGGACCAGCAGGGCGGTGAGGCCCGAGGACTGGGGGAGGAGGGGGACGTACCCAGTCCAGAGGCGGGGCTGCCAGAGCTCGCCCGACCCGAACCAGAGGAAGACGGCCCCGAGGGCGAGGCGGGCGAACGTCGGCGCCCAGTCCTCGAGCCCCGCGAGCACCGCCGAAGGGAGGAGGTGCAGCAGGGCGGGGCGCCCGCCCGGCCCGGCCGGCCGCCCCGCCCTGGCGGCGGGCGCGGCAACCGCCGGCTCGGCCGCCCCCATGGCGGTCCCGGCCGCCGGCGCCCGGCGCCGACGGCCGCGCGGCATCCGGCTGCTCACTCGATGATCCGGCCCTTGGGATTGGTGGCGATGACCCCGTCGTCGCCGAAGTTGAACTCGCTGCTGCCGGTGTCGTCGCCGAGGTTGGCCTCGACGAAGTAGATGGTGTCGCCGGCGGTGTAGGTCTGATGGACCGGCGCCTGGCCGCTGCCGAGGACGTCGATGGTGAGGTCGAGCGCCTGCCCGCTGCGCCGGACCGAGGTGCGGAAGCCGGCCAGCGCCTGCTGGGCCTGCGCCGTGGGGGTGCCGGGGTAGATCTTGAAGGCGTAGGGGGCGTACTGGCTGGAGGCCAGGGCCGGGCCGAGCTTGACCGCCGGGGTGGCGGTGGCCCCGGGCGAGGGGGTCGTGGGCCGGGGGGTGGCGGTGGGATGCGCGGAGCGCGGGGCCGGCCGGGCCGGGGCGGAGGGGCGGGACGTGGGCGGCGGGGTTGGGGAGGGGCCGGTGGCGATCGTGCCCGGGGCGCCGGCGGGGCCGGTGCTCCCGGTCAGCCCCAGCCCGGGCTGGTGGGCGCCGTGCACGGCCAGGCCGACCGCCAGCACCCCCACCACGCTGAGCACGGCGGCGCCCATCGGGCCGACCCGCTCCGCTCCGATCCGCACCGGCAGAGTATCGCGCCCGCCGGTGTGAGCCGGATGAGAACCAGGTGAGACGCATCAGCCCCGGGCGCGCAGCCCGGCCAGGCCGAAGGCGCTGATCGCCCGGGCCGCGGCGGCCAGCCCCACGGCCAGGGCGGCGGGGTGGGCGGCGGGGGCGACGGTCCGGCGACGGGCCAGCTCCGCGCAGAAGCCGCCGGCGAGGGCATCCCCGGCGCCGGTCGGGTCGCGCACCCGCTCCACCGGGACCGCGGCGAGGGCCAGCGCCCCGGTCACGGTGACCAGCCGGACCCCCGCCGGCCCGCACTTCACGACGACGGCCCGCGTCCGTCCCACGCCCAGCAGGGCCCGGGCCGCCCCGTCGACATCGGCGCCGCCCAGGCGCCGCAGCTCACGCCGATTCAGGCAGGCGACGTCGGCCCCGGCGAGACAGCGCCGGACCCCGGCCGGGTCCGCGGCGATGAAGTCCTCCATCGTGTCGAGGACGATGAGGCGCGCGCCGGCGCCCTGGGCGAGGACCGCACGCTGGCAGGCGGGCGCCATCGACCCGACCAGCCAGATCGGGGCGGACCGGCTGGCGGGCGAGAGCCGCGGCGCCCATCCGTCGTAGACGCCGAGACGCTGACGGTCTCCCTCGACCGCCCCGCTGTCGGGGTCGTGGCGCGCGGACCACCGGTAGGTCGGGCCCGGGCGCACCACCACGTCCCGGGCGTCGATGCCGGGCTCGTCGACGGCGGCGCACACCGCCGACCCGTCCTCCCCCACGGCGGCGACCATCCGCACCGGGGCCAGCGGCGCCGCCGCCAGCGCCGCGTAGGCGGCGGATCCGCCCGGCTCCTCGGTGACGCGGCCGCTCGGGGTGGTGAGGTCGTCGAGGCTGAGGGTCCCCGCCACCATGACGGTCCAGGGCGGAGGCACGGCGGTGCTCGGACCGGGGGCGGCCGGGACCGCCGGCCGGGGCGGACGGCCCATGCGGTGGGATCAGCCGGGGAAGAGCTGGACGATCTCCGCCGGCCTGCCGTCCCGGCGCCGGCGCGCGGACTCCATCAGGCCGGCCTGGGTCTCGAAGAGGAGGGCGGCGACGTGGTCGGGATGGCGGTTGCTCCCGAGGCGCTGGCGGAGCGCGGGGTCGACCGCGGCCAGCAGCTGGACCACCTCGGCGAAGACACCGCCCGGGACCAGCGGACACTCCTCCAGCCGGCAGCGCTCCACCTGCTCCATCAGGACGTCCGACTCGACCAAGCGCTGGTGCGGTCCCCGTCGAGGACGCCGCCGGAAGAGGGCGGCCCGGCGAGCGGCCGCGATCGCCAGGACGGCCCGCTCGATGGGCCCGGCCACGGCGATCGCGGCGGCAGCCGGCCTCGACGGTGTCCCCCAGGGCAGCATGGCGGCATGATACGCGCGCCCGCCGGCCACCTCAGCCAGTCGGGTAGCAGAGCGAGCGCCACCCGCCCTGCACCGGCAGGAGGTGCACGTCCCGCCGGACGACCAGACGGCGGCCGGCGCCGAGGACGATGACGTAGTCGACCGCGAGCTCGGCGACGTCGCGGTGGGTGCGTTGGGTCTCGGGGTCGGACCAGCGCGGAAGGATGTGGACCTCGCGCACCCGGATGGAGGCCATGCGGGCGCCGTCGTCGCGGGTCCGCATCACCTCCCCGAAGGCCTTGGGATCGCCCCAGGCCGCCTGGCAATCGGGAGCCAGCAGCCGCCAGGCCTGGTCGTACCGGCGCCACCGCAGGCAGTCGACCAGCTGCCGCTCCACCACCGACGGGTCGTTGGTCGGGACCGCGGGCAGCCCCCCCTCGTCGGCGTCACCCCCGCCCGCGCGCCGGTCCCGGCGCGATCCCCGGTGCTCGACCAGCGCCCCCCGTGGGACCAGCGAGCCGGTGCCGCCGGAGACGGTGGCCGCGGCGGTCATCGCGACCGGGGCACCCAGCCACAGCCGGGTCCAGCGGGCCCGGACGCGGTCGACGAGGTCGAGCAGGTCGGTGAGCCACATGGCAGCCTCCCGAGGGTGGGACGTGTGCAGGACGAAGGAGAGCCCGGTCACGATCGACCCCGCCGCCGCGCGCGGGGCGGCAGGCGAACGTGACCCCGAGGCGAGTATCGAGGGGGAGAGCGGGGCTGTCAATCGTCCCGGGTCGCCGGCTATGCTGACCGGAGCGTCACCGAAGCCCCGCCCATCCGCTGCATTCACCGCGGGAGGTGGACATGGACGCGTCCATGCCGGCGCCGGTCTTCGTCACCGTGGTGCTCAGGCCGCGGGTGGACCTCGGCCCGGCCATCGACCTCGACCGCCTCGGCAGCCAGCCGCCCTCCGGGCGCCGCCATCTCAGCCGACCCGAGCTGGCGGTCGCCCGGGGGGCCCGCCCGGACGACGTCCGCACCGTCCTCGCCCATGCCGACCGTCGCGGGCTGACGGTCGGCGCCGTCACCCCGGGCCGCCGCACGATCCAGCTCAGCGGGGAGCGGGCCCGGGTGGCGGACGCGCTGGTGACCGCTCCCCCGGCCGACGTGCGCGCCGCGGTGGTGGCCGTGCTGGGACTCGACCCGGGGCCGGTGGCGCGACCCCAGCTGCGGCGGCTGCCGCTGCCCGACCCGCCGGGACCGCTCGCGGTGGCGGCGCCGCTCTCCTACCCGGCGCCGGCGGTCGGCGCCCTCTACGCCTTCCCACCGGGGACGGACGGCAGCGGCGAGGGGATCGGGCTGATCGAGCTCGGCGGCGGCTTCACCCCGGCCGGCATCGCGGCGGCGTTCGCCGCCCTCGGCCTGGCCGCGCCGGAGGTCACCGCGGTCGGGATCGACGGCGCCCAGAACCAGCCCGGCGGATCCGCGGACGGGCCCGACGGCGAGGTGCAGCTGGACATCGAGGTCGCCGGCGCGCTGGCCCCGGGCGCTCGCCTGACCGTCTACTTCGCCCCCAACACCGACCGCGGCTTCCACGACGCGGTCGCCGCCGCCGTCCACGACGACGTCCATCGGCCGTCGGTGCTCTCGATCAGCTGGGGCGGTCCGGAGCCCTCGTGGACCGTCGCGGCGCGCACCGCCCTGGACCAGGCGCTGCAGGATGCCGCGCTGGCGGGGATCACGGTCTGTGTCGCCGCCGGCGACAACGGGTCGGGCGACGGGGTCGCCGACGGGCTCGCGCACGTCGACTTCCCGGCCTCCAGCCCACACGTCCTGGCCTGCGGGGGCACCCGACTCAGCGCCGCGGGCGGGGCGATCGCAGCGGAGGTGGTGTGGAACGACCAGCCGACCGGCGGGGCCACCGGGGGCGGGGTGAGCGCGGCGTTCCCGCTCCCCACGTGGCAGCGGGGAGCCGGCGTTCCCGCCTCGGCCAATCCCGGCAGGGGGACCGGTCGCGGGCTCCCCGACGTCGCCGGGGACGCCGCCCCGGAGACGGGCTACCGGGTGCTGGTCGACGGGACGCCCGCGGTCTTCGGCGGCACCAGCGCGGTCGCGCCGGTGTGGGCCGCGCTCATCGCCCGCTGCAATGAGCGGCTGGGACACCCGCTCGGCTTCCTCAACCCCATCCTCTATCAGACCCTCGCCGCCCAGCGGGTCACCCGCGACGTGGTCAGCGGTGGCAACGGCGCCTACCGCGCCGGACCGGGATGGGACCCCTGCACGGGATGGGGAAGTCCGATCGGCTCCCAGCTGCTCGCGGGTCTCGGGGGCTGAGCCGGCCTCCGCGGCCGGGGGTGAAGCTATGCTCGCTGGCGATGACCGCCGCCCCAGGACCGGAGGAGCTCCTCGGCAGCGACGAGCGGTTCCGGGGACGGATCGTCAGCCTCAGCGTGGACACGGTCCGCCTCGGCGACGGGCAGGTCGCCACCCGCGAGGTGCTCCACCACCCCGGCGGCGTCGCGGTCGTGGCGGTCGACGCCGCCTTGGCCGTGTGGCTGGTGCGCCAGTACCGCCACCCGGCCCGGACCCTGCTCTGGGAGCTCCCCGCGGGGACCAGGGAGCCGGGCGAGACCGCCGAGGCGACCGGGCGGCGCGAGCTGGCCGAGGAGACCGGGCAGGCCGCCCGGACCTGGGTGCACCTGGGAGCGGTGTACCTCGCCCCCGGGTACAGCTCGGAGCTCCTGCACCTCTACCGGGCGTCGGACCTGGGGCCGGCGCCGGGCGCCGTCCCGGACGCCGACGAGCTCCTCGAGGCCAGGCCGTTCACCGGCGCCGAGCTGGCGCAGCTCACCGCCGCGGGCGAGCTGCGGGACGCCAAGACCGTCGCCGGTCTGGCCCTCGCCGGCTTCCTCCAGCCCGTCCGCGCTCGGGTGGGCGGCGGCGGGGACGACGGGCGCTGACGGAGGGCATCGACGCCGAGCCCGGCCGGGTCCCGTCCGGGGCCGACCTGGGCGCGGTGGAGCGGCGCGTCGGTCGGGGGTCGCTGCGGCTCTGGCGCGGCGACCTCACCACCCTCCAGGTGGACGCGATCGTCTCCGCCGCCAACAGCCAGCTGGCCGGCGGCGGCGGGGTGGACGGCGCCATCCACCGGGCCGCCGGTCCCGGGCTGATGGGGGAGCTGCGCGCCCGCCACCCCTCCGGCTGCCCCACCGGGTCGGCCGTGGCGACGGCCGGGCACCGGCTCAGCGCTGGCCACGTCATCCACGCGGTGGGCCCGCGCTGGCAGGGGGGTGAGCGCGGCGAGCCGGAGCTGCTGGCGATGGCCTGGCGGTCGGCCCTCCTGCTCGCCGCCCGCCTGGGGTGCGCCAGCGTGGCGGCGCCGTCGATCAGCACCGGCGTGTACGGATACCCGGTCGCCCGCGCCGCACCGATCGCCATCGCCGCGGCCGCCGCCGCCCTGGCGGTCCCGACGACGCCGCTCCGGCTGACCATCATCGTGCTGTTCTCGGAACCCGACCTCGACGCGTATCGGCGGGCCCTGCTGGCCCAACGGCTCCCATCCGGTGGCGCCGGCGGCTGAGATGCGGGCCGCCACGGCGATCGTCCTCGGGGTGGACGCCTCGCCCGGGGGCTGGGTCGCGGTCCGCCTCGACCGCGGACGCTTCGCGGACCTGGACGCGGAGGCCGAGGGCACCCTGGTGCGGATGCTCCGCCGGCACCGCGACGCGGACTGGATCGGGATCGACATCCCGGTCGGCGTGGTCGAGTCCGGCTGGCGCGACGCCGACCTCGGCGCCCGGCGGCAGCTGGCTGGGCGGCAGGCGAGCGTGTTCCTGACGCCCCCGCGCCCGGCCCTGGACGAGCCGACCTGGGAGGGCGCCAACCGGCTGGCCCGGAGCCTTCCCGGCGGTGCCGGCGTCTCCCGCCAGGCGCACGGGCTGCGTCGCCGCATCCTGGAGGTGGGGCCGCTCGCGGCGGCCGACCGACGGCTGGTCGAGGTCCATCCGGAGCTCTCGTTCGCGGAGATGGCAGGCGTCGGCGCCGGTGCCGGGCTCGCCGCCAAACGCACGGCCCTGGGCCTGCTGCAGCGCCACGACCTGCTCCGCCGGCAGGGGATCGACCTCGGATGGCGCCGCAGGCTGGTGACGCTCGCCGCCGGGGCCAGGGTCCTGCGCGACGTCGCCGCCCACGACGTCGTCGATGCGGCGGCCGCCGCCTGGAGCGCCGACCGGCGGCGCCGCGGCGCCGCCCGCAGCGTTCCGGAGGCGCCCACCCAGACCGATGGCGGACGGCCGATCGCGATCTGGGTCTGAGCGCTCGGCCCGCCGGCGGCGGCGGGGTCGCGGGGATGGGGCGGTCGGGCCGCCCGTATCATCACCGGATCGTGGACAGCGGCGAGCGGGCCGAGATCGACCCCGCCGAGGCGGCGGAGCTCGACCCCCTCAACCCCACCGAGTTCCGCCAGGTGGCGGCGGCCATCGAGGCGGCGGTGGCGGCCCGGGTGGTCGGGCAGCGGGAGGCCGTGCGGGGAGCGCTGATCTGCCTCATCGCCGGTGGGCATGCGCTGTTGGAGGGTGTGCCCGGCCTGGGCAAGACCACGATGGTGCGCGCCTTCGCCGCCGCCCTCGACCTGCGCCACCACCGCATCCAGTTCACCCCCGATCTGATGCCGGCCGACATCACCGGCACCACGGTGCTGATGGAGGGCGGCGCCGGCACGCCCCGCCTCAACTTCCAACGGGGCCCGATCTTCGCCGGCCTGGTCCTCGCCGACGAGATCAACCGCGCCTCGCCGCGCACCCAGAGCGCGCTGCTGGAGGCGATGCAGGAGGGGGCGGTGACGATCGCGGGGGTCACCCATCCCTTGCCGCGCCCGTTCTGCGTGATGGCGACCCAGAACCCGGTCGAGATGCACGGGACCTATCCCCTCCCCGAGGCCGAGCTCGACCGCTTCTTCCTCAAGCTGCGCTTCGAGTACCCGTCGGCGTCGGAGCTGACCTCCATCGTCACCCAGAGCACCGGCGCGGCCGACCCCGCCGCCCTGCCCGTCGCCGATGCCGGCGTGCTGCTGCGGATGACCGCGCTCGCGCATCGCGTCCCGGCCGCCAGCCACGTGCTCGACTACATCAGCCGGCTGGTGCTGGCCCTGCAGCCGGGACCCGACGCGCCCGCGCTGGTGCGGGACTTCGTGCGCCTCGGTCCCAGCCCCCGGGGTGCCCAGGCCCTGAGCCTGGCGGGGCGGATCACGGCGCTGGTGGCGGGCCGCCCCAACCTGGCCTTCGAGGACGTCCACGCCGTGGCGCTGCTGGCCCTGCGGCACCGCCTGGTGCTCTCCTTCGACGCGGAGCGGCACGGGGTGGGGCCGGAGACGATCGTCGCCGACGCCCTGGAGCGCACCCCCGACGAGACGACATGACGACGGGGCGGCCGCGCGGGCCCCGCCGGGGGAGCGCCGCCGCGACGTCGCCGACGGCGCTGAGGGCGGCCGCCCCAGCGCTGCTCGACTCCGCCACCATGCGCCAGCTGGAGCGTCTCAGCCTGGCCTTTCTCGACGCCATCGTCACCGGCGTGAGCGGCCAGCGGAGCGGGCCCGCCGCC
This sequence comes from Candidatus Micrarchaeia archaeon, assembly GCA_035533215.1. Taxonomy (GTDB): domain Bacteria; phylum Chloroflexota; class Dormibacteria; order Aeolococcales; family Bog-877; genus DAHUZL01. Next base: position 34,409 of record DATLUG010000035.1, read on the forward strand.
GCGGTGGGGAGCGAGTTCGCCGACTACCGCCACTACGCGGCCGGGGACGACCTCCGCCGCATCGACTGGCACGTGTACGGACGGCTCCGGGAGCTGATGATCAAGGTCGCGCCGGAGGAGGGGCACGTCGACCTCGCCATCCTCCTGGACCACAGCCGGTCGATGGACTCCGGCCGTCCCACCAAGCGGTGGCATGCACAGCGGCTGGCGGCCGTGCTCGGCGCGGTGGCCCTCCTCCGCGCCGACGCCGTGCGCGTGCATGCCCTCAGCGACGGGGGGGTGGCGTCCACCGACCGCCTCGACGCGCCGCGGCTGCTGGTGCAGCTCACCCGTGAGATCGAGCGGCTGCCCGCCGGGCGCGCCACCGACCTTCCCTCCAGCCTGCGCGCCTACCGGCGCAGGGGTGAGCCGGCCGACCTGGCGGTGTTGATCACCGACGCCCTGACCCCCGCCGAGCAGCTCGGCGATGCCCTCGCCGAGCTGGCCGCCGGCGCCCGCTCGGCGAGCGTGCTCCACGTCACCGACCCGAGGGAGGCGACGCTGCGTCTGCGCGGCGCGGTCCGGCTGCGCGACCGGGAGACCGGGCAGGTGGTCGAGGCCGACGTCAGCACCCAGCTCGCCGCCGCCTACGCGGAGCGCTTCCGGCGCTTCTGCCTGACGGTGGCGGAGGGCTGCCAGACGGCGGGCGTGCGGTACCTGCGGGCGTCGACCGACGTCGAGCCCCTCGACCTGCTCGCCGGCGGTCTGGCGCACGGCTCCGGCGCGGTCCGGCTGGTCCGCGGCTGAGCCCCGACCGGTCCGCCGCACCCCCTCCCCGGCGGGCCGGCCGGCCGCCGCGCTCCGCCGCGGGGCGCGGGGCGGGGAGGTGCTATCGTCATCGGCCGGCGCGTGAACAGGGGGGCCTCCAGCTCGATGGGGACCGCCGCGGTCGTGAGGTGGCTCCGGGCCGACGCCCGCGATGTGGTGCGGGTGGTCCCGCGGAGGCGGCCCGGCCCGGTGGAGGCCGCCGGCCTGCGGCCGGGGATCGTGTGCTGGGAAGCCCGGCTGTCCCGCCGGCGCCTGGTCCCGCTGCTGCGCCGGCAGCTGCTGCTGGCGCTGGGGGTGGCGGCGGCGCTGGAGCTGGCCGCGATCGCGGCGGGCGGCGGCGGCCGGCCGGCGGTCCTGGTCGCGCCGGCGCTGCTGGCGGTCCTCGGGGTCCGCTGGGGGCTCAGGACCCGGCCCGGTCTGCTGGCGACGGCGCGGGTGCTCGACCGCGACCTCGCCCTGGCCGCCCGGACCGCCACCGCGGTCGAGCTGGGCGTCGACGGCCGCCCCCCGGGGGTGCTGCCCGCCCGGGTCGTGGTGGAGGCGTCGGCGGGGATCACCGAGGGTCTGGGCCGGGCCCGGGCCGTGGCCCGCGGCGCCCCCGCCGAGTGGGCGGCCCTCCTCGGCGCCGCGGCGGTGGTCGGGCTGCTCCTCGGAGTCCCCCCGGGGATGCGGCCCGGCACCCCGCCGCCCTGGCCGGGCCGTCCTGGGTCCGGCGCGGCCGCCCAACCGGCGGGCTCCGTCGGCGCCGGGCTCAGCCTGATCGCCCCCAGCCCCGGCCGCCGCGAGCCCCGCCGTTCGCAAACGACCCTCCGGCTGGCCGCCGACCGGCGCCCGGAGACGGCGGCGACCCACCACGGGGCCTCGCCCGCCCCCGCCCAGCCGGCGGGGATGCGGGCGCGGCTCAGCGCCGCCGCGACGCTGCGAGAGAGCCGCGCCGGCGCGGCCGGGGCCAGCCCCCCAGCCGGCCGCGGCGGCCGTTCTCCGCGCAGCTCGGCGCCGCCGCTCGCGACCCGGAAGGGGGCCGGAACCGCGGCGGCACGCGGGAGGGCCGGGACCGCCCCGGGGCGCGGCGGGGCCGGCCACGCCCAGGCCGGGTCCACCGCTGCCGCCCGCCGGGTCCCGGCCCTGCCGACGCCGGACACGGCCGCCCGGAGGGGCCGCCCCCGCGGCGTCCGCGGATCTCCGGGCCGGGGCTCCCGCACCGCCGGACGGTCGGCGACCCGGCCGCGGCGGTCCGGGAGCGGGCACCCCCCGAGCAGACGGGTGACCGGCCGCGGCGCCGCCCGGTCGTCCGCGGCGGGCGCGGTGCACGCCATGACCGCCGCCGGTGCCGGCCGGCGCGCCCGGCCGGGCGCCGGCGGCCACCCGGACGCGGCGCCGGGAGGCGCCGGGCCGGCGGGCCGGTCCCCCGGCGGCGCCGGGCGGGGCCACCGCCGTCCGCCCCGCCTGCAGGCGGGCGGACGCCATCTGTCGATCCCGCCCGGGTACGCGACCAGCCGCGGCGACCGCAGCGCCGCGGGGGCGGCGGCGGCCAGGCGCTCCGGGGGTGGGACGGGGCCCCCACGCTCGGCCCCGGCGGCCGCCGCCGCGGGCCCAGGTGGGCGCTCGCTCCCCTACATCCCGCCCACGGCCAACCTGGTGCCGGCCCCCGACCAGCCGCTGCTGATCCGCTACTTCAGCGTCGCGCGGTGGCTGCTGACCACCGCCTGGTGAGCCGCCCACGACCCTGCTGAGCCTGTGGCCGCTGGCCGGGCTGGGTCTGCTGGTGCCGCTGGTGGCCCTCCACCTCCGGCGCGACCAGCGCCCGGTCCACGAGGTGCCGAGCCTGCTGCTGTGGCAGGACCTCGAGGCCGCGGCGGTCGCCGCGCCCCGGCGGATGCGGCTGCCGCGGGCGCCGCTCCTCCTCCTGCTCCAGGCGCTGGCCCTCATCCTCCTGGTGCTGGCGCTGGCGCGGCCGGTCGGCGTGGCCACGGTCCAGCGCCCGGTGCGGGTGCTGGTGCTGGACGACTCGTTCTGGATGGGCGCCGGCGGCCGCCTGGGGGCGGCCGAGCGGCGGCTGGAGGGGATCGCCGCCGGGCTCGGCCCGCAGGCACCGGTCGCGATCATCGTCGCCGCCGGCGAGCCCCGGGTCCTCTACCGGGGCGATGCCGCCGGCGTGGCCCGCGCCCTGGCCCGGGTCCGGCCGACGACCGCCCCCGGTGACCTCGGGGCGGCGCTGCAGGACGCCGCGGGGCTGGCCGCGGACCCGCGCGACCGGGTGGTGCTGGTGCGCGCCCCGGAGGATCCGCTGCCGCGGGTGATCGCCGCCCGAGGCCGGTTCCAGGCCCTGGCAGTGGGGCCGATGGTGGCGGACCAGGGGATCTTCTCGGCGAGCGCGCGCTGCGGCATCGGCGCGACCGGCGGGTGCGAGGTCTTCGCTGTGGTGCGGAGCACCGCCCGGACCCCGGTCGTCGACCGCTACACGGGGTATGCCGACAGCCGGAGGGTGGTGTCGGGGCGGGTCCTCGTGGGCGCCCGCTCCAGCCGGCCGATCCTGCTCGCCGCCCGCCCCGGCGAGGCGGTGCGGCTGCGGCTGGACGTGCGCGACCGGCTGGCCGCCGACAACCAGGCGTGGGTGAGCGTCCCCGGGCCGGGGGGGATCCGCCCCACCCTCACCGTGACCCTGGTGGGCACCCGCGCCACCGCGCTGCCGGTCGCCCAGGCGCTGGCCGCGGTGCCCGGGGTGCACCTGCGCCTGCGGACGCCGCAGAGCTACCGCCCGCGGGACGCGCGCGGCAGCGACCTGCTGGTGCTCGACCGGTGGCTGCCCTCGGGGCCGCTGCCGCCAGCCCCCAGCGTCTGGCTCGTCGACCCGCCTCGCTTTCCCGGCGGCGCCCGCGGCACGGTGATGGGGGACACCGCGGTGAGCGGCAACGACCCCACCACCGGCCTGCTCAGCGGGGTGGACCTCACCTCCCTGGCGATCGACCAGGGCGCGGCCAGTCGCCTGCCGCTGCCGCGGTTCCTCCAGCCGGTGTTCTGGAGCCCGGACGGAGCGCTGCTGGCGGCCGGCGACGACGGTCGGCAGCGGGTCGCGGTGATGACCTTCGACCCCGCCCGATCGCAGCTCCCGCAGCTGGCCTCCTTCCCGATCCTGGCTGCCAACCTGGTCCGGTGGGCCGCCGGCTGGGCCCCCGCCGCGGCGACGAGCGGGGTGCCGACCGCGGTGGACGGCACCCCCGGCGCCCGCACCCTCACCCTCCGGAGGGTGGCGGACCGCCCGGGCGGCGCGGGCACGGTGGCCGGGGCGGTGCTCCAGCGGGTCCGGCTGGGGGAGGGCGCAGCCAGCCTCACCCTCCCGCGACCGGGGCTGTATGCGGTGACCGAGACCGGGCCGGGGGTGCGGCGGACCCGCCTGCTCACCGCCGACGTGGAGTCGTCCACCGGCTCGCTCGCGCCGGTGGACCTGACCGTCGCCGCGGCCGGCGCGTCCAGGACGCCCGCGCCCAGCCGGGCACCCTGGCTGCTCGCCGCGGCCCTGGTCGTGGTGGGGCTGGAGTGGGCCCTGTGGACATGGACCCGGAGCCGGGCCCAGGCGACATGACGCCGCCGCGGACCACGCCGTGAGCCTCGGGGTGGCCCAGCCCTGGCTGCTGGCGCTGCTGGCTCCGCTGGCCGCGCTGGCGTTGGTCCTGCGGGCCGGGTGGCAGCGGCCCGGCCGCCACCGATGGTGGACGGTCCTCCAGGGACTGGCCGCGCTCCTCGTGGTCGTCAGCCTCGCCCAACCCCGGGTCACCCTCGGCGGCGGGACCACGGTGGTGCTGGCGCTGGACCGTTCGGCCTCAGTGGACGGCTCGATGCGGGCCCAGCAGCTGGCCTGGGTCCGGGCCGTCCGTCCGCTCTGCACCCGCCCCTGCCGGCTGGTGCAGTTCGCCCGCCGGGTCGCGGTGCTGCCGGACTCGGCGCGGGCGCTGGCCGCGCATGTCCCGGAAGGGGCCGCGGCGATCGGCACCCGGCTGCAGCGGGGCGTCGAGACCGCGGTCGCCCTGGCGCCGCCCGGCGGCCGGGTGATCGTGATCGGAGACGGGGTCGGGACGGCCGGCACCCTCCTCGCCGCGGCCGCGCCGGCCCGACGCCGCGGCGTCCGCGTGGACTTCGTCCCTGTCTCCGACCCCGGCCGCCGCGACGCGGCGGTCACCGCGATGGGCGCGCCGGCGGTCGTCCACGCGGGCGACCCCCTGCCGGTGCTGCTCACGGTGCGCAGCACGGTGAGCGGCAGGGCCACCCTGCAGCTGGCCCGAGACGGCGCGGTGGTCGCGTCCCAGCCGATCACGCTGCACGCGGGCGACAACCCCCTGCTGCTCGCCTTCACCGCCGTGAGCGCCGGCTGGGAGGCCTGGCGGGCCCGGGTCACCCTCCCCGGCGACGCGGTGCCGGCCAACGACACCCTCACGACGGTGACCAGGGTCGTGGCGGCTCCGCGGGTGCTGGTGGTGGGTGCCGGCGCTCGGCCCGGCCCGCGGCTGACGGGGATGCTCGCGCGCCGCGGGCTTCGGGTGGCCGCGACCACCGCCGCCCGGCTGCCCGCGTCGGCGGCGGGCTATGCCGGGGTGGATTGCGTGGTGCTCGACGACGTGCCCGCCGCCGACCTGGCCCCGGCCCGGGTCGCCGCCCTCTCGGCGGCGGTTCGGGGCGGCAGCCTGGGCCTCCTCGTCCTGGGCGGTCCGCACAGCTTCTCGGCGGGGGGATACGCCGGCACCCCGCTGCAGCGGCTCCTGCCGCTGCTGAGCCTCCTGCCCGGCAACCAGCAGCGCCGGGGGATCGCGATCGAGCTGGTCCTCGACCGCTCGGGCTCGATGACGGAGCTGGCCGGAGGGGTCTCCAAGATCGACATGGCACGGGTCGCCGCCGACGCCAGCGCCCAGTTCTCCGCCGCCCACCGCGACGACCTCGGGGTGGTCGCCTTCGATGTCGCGGCCCATGTCGTGGTGCCGATGGAGCGCGTGACCCCGGGGGCGGCGGAGCGGCGGGTGATCGCGCGGCTGGACCAGGTCCAGGCCGGCGGCGGGACCGACCTCTACGCCGGGCTGCTCGCCGGCGCCCGCCAGCTGGAGCTGAGCCCCGCGCCCACCAAGCGGATGATCCTCATGACCGACGGCATCAGCCAGCCCGCCACCTACGCGCCGCTGCTCTCGGTGCTGCGTCGGGCGCACATCCCGGTCGCCACCGTGGCCCTCGGTCCGGACGCCGATCGGAGCCTGCTGGGCACGATCGCGAGGGCCACCGGGGGCCACGCCTATGCGACCGACAGCGCCCGCCAGCTGCCCCGGATCTTCACCCGGGAGACCAAGCTGGCCCTCCAACCGGTGACCGCGGTCGGGCCCATCCGGGTGGTCGCGGGAGGCGACAGTCCGGTGGTCCGGTCGCTCGCCGCGCGGGCGCTCCCGCGCCTCGACGGCAACGTGGTGACCACCCTGCAGCCGGGGGCCGAGGCCGACCTGCTGGCGGCGGCGCCGGGAGGTGGGCTGGACCCGGCCCTGGCGCAGTGGCAGCTGGGGCTGGGCCGGGTGGTGGCCTGGACGCCGGGCCTCTGGACCGGCTGGGCCGGCGCCTGGTCCACACGGTCGGCTCTGTGGAACGATGCCGTGAGGTGGGCCGAGCGCGGCGCCGGCGCGACGTCCATCCTGCCCCAGGTGGTCCCCGGCTCGCCCCCTGTGCTGCGCCTCGACCTGGCCGCGGCGGGCGGGGGAGCCGCCGCCCCGCGCACGATCGCGGCCACCCTCTCCTCGGGTCGCGGGCGGGGCCACCCGCTCCGCCTCACCGAGGTCGGGGCCGGGCTGTACCGGGCCCGGCTGGCGATGCTGGCCCCGGGCGTCTACCGCTACCAGCTCGGCGCCCGGGGCGTAGCCCAGCTGGCGGCGGCGGGCGAGGTCGCCATCCCCTACCCCGACCAGTTCCTGCCGCGGCCGGCGCGGGACACCGCCATGTTCCAGCTGGTCGCCAGGACCGGGGGCTCGGTCCTGGCCCCGGGCCGCCCCGGGGTGCTGGCCGGCGGCGGCCGCCGCCCGCTCTGGTGGCCGCTGGCGCTGGCGGCCCTGGTCCTGTTCCTGGTCAGCGCCTTCGGGCGCCAGCTGCAGACCCCGGTGGTCGGCCGCGGCTGAGGCCGCCCGGGGAGCGAGGGCGGCCGCCCTGGGCGGCCGCCCTCGGCTGGCGGCGATCGGCCACCGCCAGCACCTCGGCCAGCGGCACCGCCTCCAGGGTCGGGAGCACGAGGTCCGCCCGATCGGCCGCCCGGGCGTCGGTGGCGGCGTGGGTGACGACGACGCAGAAGAGCCCGGCCGCGACCGCCGCGGCGACGCCGTTGGGTGAGTCCTCCACCGCCACCGCCTCCTGTGGCGCGGCCCCCAGCGCCGCGCAGGCGGCGAGGTACAGGTCGGGCGCCGGCTTGGCCGGGATCGACCCGTCGTAGCAGATCACCTGGTCGATCCGCCCCCGCAGGCCGAGCTCGTCCACGAAGGGGCCCACCCACTCCCGGCGTGAGCTGGAGGCGATGGCGGTGCCAAGGCCCCGCACGCTGGCGGCGTCGAGCCAGTCCACGACCCCCGGCATCAGTCCCCGCGACCGCACCAGCTCCTGGTAGCGACGGTGGACCAGGGCCTCGGTCCCCTCCGCCACCGCGATCCGGCTGCGGGCGCGCAGGGCGGTGGCGGGATCGAACCCGCCCGTCGTGCCGAGGCAGGTGCTCCACTCCTCGACGGTGAAGTCGCAGCCGTGAGCCCGGAACGCGTCCCGCCAGACCGCGACGTGGGTCACCTCGCTGTCGACCAGGACCCCGTCGAAGTCGAAGACCAGAGCGCGGATCATCGGTCCAGGATCGCAGAAGCGGGGCGGGCTCCGGTCCGCCGCCCGGCCCGGCCGTCCGTGGGGTGACTCGTGGACCGGTGACCACCCCCCGGGTACTGCGCCGCGATCGAGGCCGAGGGACGGCTGCTGGCGGCCGCCGCCGAGCGGGGGTCCCTCGGCGCCGCCGGGCCGACCTGTCCCGGCTGGCTGGTTCGCGAGCTCCTCCGCCACCTCGGCTTCGTCCGCAGGTGGGCGAGGCGGTGCGTTGCGGAGGCTCTCCCCGCCAGGGTCGAGGAGCCCGACGACGCGGGGATCCTGCGGGGCGGGGTCGCCGACCGGGAGCTGCGGTCCTGGCTCCGGGAGGGGCGCGAGGGGCTGGTGGCGACGCTGCGGCGGGCGCCCGCCGACCTCGAGTGCTGGACGGTCCTCGACGCGCCCTCCCCGCTCCAGTTCGGGGCCCGGCGCCGGGGCCCCGAGACGGCGATCCACCGGGCGGACCTCCAGCGGGCGGTGGGAGCCCCCACCCCGGTGGAGGCGCCATGGCCGCGGACGGGATCGACGAGCGGCTGATGGGGTACGCGGCCCGCTCCGGTCGTCCCGGCGGAGCGGCGGGAAGGACCCTCACCGTCCACGCCACCGACACCCGGGGCGACGGGACGGTCCGGGTCGGTCGGCAGGGCCGCCTCGCCGTCACCCGGGTCCGCGGGGGGCCGACACGACCCTGGCGGGGCGCGCGTCGGACCTGTACCTCACGCTCTGGAATCGGCGCCCGCCGGGAGCGCTGGCAGTCGACGGCGACACCGATCTCCTGGCGAGCTGGCGCCGTGACATGCGGGTCCGCTGGGGCCGAGCTCGGGGCTGGTGGCCGACGCCGCGACCAGGGGCGCCGCGGCGAGTCCCACGGCGCCAACCGGCTCCTGGGCCGGCCGGGCGCTTGACCCCATACCTCGGTACAGGGTTTACCGTGACGGCATGCGCAGCGCCGAGATGGCGGCCGAAGCCGGCGTCAACGTCCAGTCCCTTCGCTACTACGAGCGGCGGGGCCTCCTCCGCCAGCCGGCGCGTCTCGCCTCCGGCTATCGCAGCTACGCGGCGGACGATGTCCGGACGGTTCGCTTCATCCGGTGCGCCCAACGGCTCGGGTTCACGCTCACGGAGATCGGCGCGCTGCTCGAGCTGGCGGCCGGCGGGCCCGCCAGCTGCGAGGCGGCCAAGCAGATGGCGGAGGAGAAGCTGGGCCAGCTCAAAGAGAGGATGGCGACCCTCGGCACCATGGGCGAGGCACTCCAGCGGCTGGCGGCGACCTGTGACCGTCCGCGGGCTCGCCGTGACTGCCCGCTGCTCCAGGCGATCGGGGACGCCTCCGCCGCCAGCGCCGACCATGGCCGGTGACGGCACCAGGACCGAGGCAGTGATGCTGGAGGGGCGGCCGCATCCGGTGGGCGCGCCGGCCAGGGGGGCGGGCGTGCCGACGCTGTGCGCCCGGTGCGCCACCGACGGCGTGCACCGTACGGCTATGGTCGGCCGATCCGCCATGGTCGCGGCCGGCGGCTCGGCGATGAAGGAGCCCTCGCTGCCGCGCGGTCCTGGCGCCAGCCTTTGGGGTCGGTCCGGTGTGAGCGGTACCCACCCCGACCGCTCCAGGGGCCGCACGGTGGGCCGTGAGGCCCGCCCGGCCCGAGGGCGGCGGACCGTCCGCGTCGTTGTGCTCCGCGTCGCGCAGTGCCCGCTCGTGGACCTCGTCCGGGCGACGGTGCGCAGCGCCGCCGCCACCGCCGGGGTCGAGGTCGTCGTCGAGGAGATCGAGGGGGCGTTCGCCTCGCCGACCCTGCTGGTGGAGGGGGTGGACGTGACCGGCGCGGTGGCGTCGGGATCCCCCGCCTGCCGTCTCGACCTGCCCACCGAAGCCCAGGTCCGCGCCGCCTTCGCGGCGCCGCCCGGACGCAGGGGCCAGAGGTGACAGGGCCCGCGGGCGCAGATGCCCTGGCCGGCGACGGCCCGATCCGGCGGCGGCGGTGCCCGCCACCGCGCCGTCCCCGCGACGCCGACGCCGACCGCTGCCCCCGAGCCGGCCAGAGTTGGGCGCGAGCGCTGCCGGCCCGCGCCCGGCCCGGCGGTGCCGGTGCGGAGCCCACCCGTGTCTGACCAGCCCGCCCGGGCGCGGCAGGATCTCGCCCGCACGCCCTTCGTCGTGTGGCTGTGGGGTGCGCCCGCCCTCATCGCGATCGGCGCCTCGGTCCTCGTGAACACCAACACCGTGTCGCTGCCCGTGGCCGGGGCCCTGTGGACGGTCGCGACCGCGTGGATCGGCCTGGGGTGCGCCATCAATGCCCGCCACTGCGGCCGCGTGCACTGCGCGATCGACGGCGTCCTCCTTTCGCTGCTCAGTGTCGGTGGGCTGCTCAACCTGCTCGGCATCGTGTCGTTCGATTGGAATGGCTACTGGGCGGCGTTCTGGGCGATCGTCGTCGCCAGCTTCCTGGTGGAGGTCTGCTGGAGGAGGTACATGTAGGGCGGGGGGCGTGCGGGGGGCGTGCTGGTGGCCGTCGGCGGACAGCCGGCGAGGGCGGCTGGCCCTGGGATCTCCCCCCGCGGGTCGGAGCCCCCGGGCCCGGCGCCGGGGCTCACGGCCACGAGGTGCGGGGCGTCGCCCGCGACCCACCGGGGGTGGCCTCCCGCTCGCTGTCCCCCCCCCCCCGGGCGGCGCGAACCGTCCGCCGACGATGTCCCGGCCCTGCCGCCATCCCCGCCTCGCCTCGATCGACGTCTGCGTCCCGGCGTGACCTGGGGTGCGGACGACCGTTCATCCCGCGGTCGCCAGCGTCACGACCCGCGCCCAGGGCGCTCGGGCCCGACGTGCCCCCGTGCTGCGGGCGCGGGGCCCGCGCATCCGAACGGGTCGCGGGCGCGCTGCCGTCGCAGCGACCTCTGGAGCCCGCCCTGGTGCTCTCCTCCACCGCGGCGACGCCGCACCCCCGGGGTCCCTCCCCACTGGGTTCGGCCCGCATCCCCGCGCGCGTTCGACGACGCCAGCGTCCCGGGGCGCGGGCACGCCGGTGGCGGACGCCAGCTGACCGGGGTCGCCGACCTTCCCGGTCGTGACCGCACCCAGGTGGTGGACCCCGGGGGACCCGATCGACTCCAGGGTGCCGCCGGACCGGCGCCGGCCCGGGAGGCTCTGGAGTGGCGTCGACGGAAGGCGCCACCGGATGGAGGGCACGATCGGTCCCCGCGGACCCCACCGCGGCACACCACCCTGCGTCAGGTCGGGGTGAACCGTCGGCGCGGGTCGATGGGGCTCATGAGGCCGACGTCATTGCCGGCCGGGTCGCGGACGACCGCGGTGCGGGCGCCGAAGAACGCATCGTACGGCTCTTGGCGGCCGGTGTGGCCCGCAGCGGTCAGCAGCTGGTAGCGCTCGTCGACGGCCTCGCGTGAGGGAAGCGAGAAGCCGAGGACCACGGGACGGGCCTGCGGGTCCGGGGCTCGCCAGCCGCCGTGCCAGATCCTCGCCATCGGCAGGTTGTCGAGCTCGAGGATCGGACCCTTGCCGTTGTCGAGGGCGACATGGCGGGCGCCGCTCCCTGGCGGCCACTCGCCGCCATCGAAGCGGACCGCCATCCCGAGCGTCTGGTAGAAGGCCACGGCGGCGTCCATGTCGTCGACGACCAGGTTCAGCTGGGTGAACCGGGGCCTCTGGTTGCTCACGGTGGTGCTCCTGTCGACTCAGGTGGTCGGGCGATGCGCCGCGGAGCGCCCGGGATGACTGGGGGCGGCCGGCTCCGCCCTCCGCACGCTCCTCGCCGCGCTGCCCGGGGCGCAGCGCGAATCCGCTCGGACCGCGCACCGGGTCGTCAGCATCGATCCCGCCCGGTGGGGACTTCCTGGCGACGACCCCCCCCACCTCGCCGCCGTCCGGGACGCCATCGTGCCGGCCACCGCCTCCGCCTGCACTATGCGCGACCCGGAGCCGCCCTCCGTGAGCGGCTGGTCGACCCCCTCGGGCTGGTGGCCAAGGCGGGCGTCTGGTACCTGTTGGCCCGGGAGGGCGAGGCGACCAAGACCTTCCGAGTCTCCCGCGGAGCGGAGGTCTCGGACACCGGGACCCCGGTCACCCGGCCGAGGGGGTTCGATCTGGACCAGGCCTGGGCAGCCGCCCGGGCGGCGTGGGGGGCGGAACGCATCGCCTGCCGAGTCCGTATCCGGGCGGACCCCGCCTTCGTCCCCATCCGCCGCGGCACCGTCGCCGGCATCGAGCCGGACCCTAACGCTCGGCCGGACTCCAGCGGCTGGGCCACCTTCACGGCCCGGTTCGCGACTCCGCCCGCGGCGGGAGGGGTGCTGGCCGGCTTCGGCGCCGCGGTTGACGTCGTCGAGCCGGAGGCGGTGCGGACGGTCCTCGGCCGACTCGGCGCCGAGCTCACGCGACCCTACGGGACGCGGGGCGTCCCCTGACGTCGGCACCTCCCGACCCCACGGCCCCCTGCCGGGGGTGGGCCCGGGGTGCAGGGTGCGAGGGCCCGCCGGGAGCCCGACCGCGGGCCCGACCGCAGCCCTCTCCTCGGGCGGCGGCGTGACGGTCCCGTTCGCGGTGGTGAGGCCGTGGACGCGCTCTGTCCCTCGCCACGGGAGACCGGCGGGTGGGCGGCGACGGGGGAGGCGGGTCACCGGCCACGCTCAGGCGCTCTGGGCCTCCCGCGCGTGGACGAGCTCCCGACGCTGGTCGATGATCGGCTGGGCGACCTGGACCGGCACCTCCTCGTAGTGGGCGAACGCCATCGTGTACCGGCCCCGACCCTGGGTCATCGCCCGCAGCTCGATCGGGAACCGGTACATCTCCGCCAGCGGGACGTGCGCCGTCACCCGTTCCAGCCCGTCGCCGGCCGGGGTCATCCCCCCGATCCGTCCGCGCCGGCTGTTGAGATGGCCGATCACGTCCCCCATCACCGCCGCCGGCACGATCACCTCGACGTCCATGATCGGCTCCAGCAGGTAGGCGCCGGCCTTGTCGACCGCCTCCCGCATCGCCATCGCGCCGGCCAGCTGGAAGGCGATGTCCTTGCCGTCCACCGGGTGGGTGGAGCCGTCGACCAGCCGCACGTGCACGTCGACCAGCGGGAAGCCGGCGAGCACCCCCTGCTCCAGCGTCTGGCGGACGCCCTTCTCGACCGAGGGCCGGAACTGGTGCGGGATCGCCCCGCCGAAGATCTTGTCCTCCCACTGGTAGCCGCTGCCCCGGGGGAGGGGCTCGACCTCCAGGGTGCAGTCGCCGAAGAGGCCGGCGCCGCCGGACTGCTTCTTGTATCGGTGCTGCTGCCGCGCCCGTCCCCGGATCGTCTCCTGGTACGGCACCTGGGGGACCGCCAGCACCGCGTCCACCTGGTACTTGCGCTTCAGCTTCTCCAGGGTGACGTCGAGGTGGACGTCGCCGAGCCCGTGCAGGAGGGTCTCGTGGGTCACCGGGTGGCGCTCCACCCGCAGGGTGGGGTCCTCCTCGCAGAGGTGGGCGAGGCCGCTGTTGATCTTCTCCTCATCCCCCTTGGCCCGGGGCCGGATCGCCATCGTGTACGAGGTGGGGGGATAGGCGAGGTCGGGCGCCGCCGCCGCCCCCTGCCGGGGGCCGAGCACGTCGCCGGTCGCGGTGTGGCCGAGCTTGGTGGCGGCGCCGAGCTCGCCGGCCACCAGCGCCTCCGTCGGCTCCAGGGTCCGGCCCCGCGGCCGCCCCGGGCGGGCGAGCCGCTCCTCCTGCCCCGAGCGGCCGTTGTGGAGGTGGGCCTCCGGCCGCAGGGTCCCCTCCAGGACCTTGAAGTAGGAGATCTTGCCGAAGGGATCGGCGGTGGTCTTGAACACGAAGCAGCTGGGGGGACGCCCGGGATCGGCGGCGGCGGGGGGGGGAAGATAGCTGACCACGGCGTCGAGGACCGCCCCGGCGCCGAACCCGCGCGCCGGCGCCGCCGCCAGCACCGGGACCACCCGGCACGAGCGGGTGGCCGCTCGCAGCGCCTGCGCCAGCTCCTCCTCCGACGGCTCCGCGCCCTCCAGGTAGCGCTCGAGCATGGCGTCGTCGGTCTCGGCGACCGCCTCGATCAGCTCCTGGCGCAGGCGCTGGACCTCCTCCGCGACCTCGGGGGGCGGGTCCCCGGCGCGCGCTCCCCCGCGCTCGTCGAAGTGGAGGGCGCGGAGGGTCACGAGGTCGACCACCCCGGCGAAGCCGTGTTCGCGTCCGATCGGGACCTGGACCGCGACCGGCGGCGGGCTGAGCTCGCGCCGGAGCGCCCCCAGGGTGGCGGCGAAGTCGCTGTGCTCCTTGTCCAGCTTGGTCACGACCACCAGCCGGGGAAGCTCGCGCTCGGCGAGCAGCATCCAGGCGGTGCGCGCCCCCACCGCAAGATCCCCGCCGCCGCCGGCGCCCACGCACAGGATCGCGCCGTCGGCGACCGCCAGCGCCGAGCGGACCTCGCCCTCGAGGTCCTGGAACCCCGGCGTGTCGAGCACGGTGACGCGGTGGTCACGCCAATCCATCCCGGCGATGGCGAGCGTGATCGAGATGTGCCGGCGCTGCTCCTCGGGCTCGAAGTCGAGCAGGGTCGTGCCCTGTTCGGTGCTGCCGAGGCGGGAGACCACCCCGGCGCAGAAGGCGAGCGCCTCGCCGAGGGTGGTCTTGCCGTCGTGGCTGTGGCCGAGGACGGCGATGTTGCGCAGCCGCTCCGGCACGGCTCCCGCCATGGCAGCAAACCCTCCGACCCCGGGGGCGGCCCCGATCGGACCGGCCGGACCCCCAGCCCGCCCGATCACCGCGCCATTCTACGACCGGGACCTCCCTACAGCACCTTCGAGAGGAAGTCCCGCGTCCGCACCTGAGCGGGCGCCCGGAACATCTGGGTGGGGGGGCCTTCCTCGACGATCTGGCCGTTGTCCATCATCACCACCCGATCGGCGACCTCGGCGGCGAAGCCCATCTCATGGGTGACCACGATCATGGTCATTCCCCCCTTCGCCAGGTCGCGGATCACCGCCAGCACCTCCCCCACCATCTCGGGATCGAGGGCGCTGGTGGCCTCGTCGAACAGCATCAGACTCGGCTGCATCGCCAGGGCGCGCGCGATCGCCACGCGCTGCTGCTGCCCCCCCGAGAGCTGGGTCGGCCGCGCCTCCAGCTTGTCGGCGAGACCGACCCGCTCGAGGAGCGCCGCCGCCTCGTCCAGGCTCCGTCGCCGAGGCAGCCGCTTCACCCGCAGCGGCCCGCACGCCACGTTCATGAGCGCCGTCATGTGGGGGAACAGGTTGAAGCTCTGGAATACGAAGCCGATCTCGCTGCGCCGATCGGCGATGGTCCGGACCGGCGCCTCCGCCAACGACCCGTCCGACCGCTCCCGGTAGCCGATCAGGCGGCCGTTGACCGCGATGCGGCCGCCGTCGATCTTCTCCAGATGATTGATGCAGCGCAGGAAGGTGGTCTTGCCCGACCCCGAGGGGCCGATGATCACCACCACCTCGCCTCGGCCCACCTCCAGCGACACCCCCCGCAGCACCTCGAGCCGGCCGAAGCGCTTGACCACATCCGCGGCCGCCACCGCCACGTTGGTGCCGCGGCCGGCAGCCGCCCCCGCCGGGAATCCCTCGGCCTCGCTGGTGGACTCCGCCGGGCTCACGCGGCGTCCCGCACCCGCCCGCCCATCGGCCGCCAACCGGTGCCCAGGAGCCGCTGCCGGAAGGTCGGTGGGCGCGGAATCCCGAGCTGGGATTGCAGTCGGGCCTCGATGGTGGACTGGATCAGGGTCCACACCGTGGTCAGGAACAGGTAGTAGAGGGCGGCCACGCTGTAGATCTCGAAGGTGCGGAAGGTGAGCGAGTTGATCTCCTCGGCATTGAGGAAGAGCTCCGAGACCCCGATCGTGGCCAGCAGCGAGGTGCTCTTCATCATGGCGTTGAAGTCGTTGCCGAGGGGCGGCACGATCAGTCGCGCCGCCTGGGGGAGCACGATTCGGCGCATGACCTGGCCGGGCGTCATCCCCAGGGACAGGCCGGCCTCGGACTGCCCCACCCCCACCGACGCGATCCCGGCCCGGATGATCTCAGCCATGTAGGCCGCCTCGTTCAGGGCCAAGGTCACGATGCCGGCCTGCACCACCCCCTGGACGTCGATCCCGAGCACGGTGACGTCGGTGAAGGAGAGGAGCCCCATGGCGGAGAAGCCGTCGTAGACGATGACCAGCTGCACCAGGAGCGGCGTCCCCCTCACGATCCAGATGTAGATGCTGGCGAAGGCGCGCAGGGGCCAGAGGCGCGAGCGGCGGCCGAGCGCCAGGAGCAGGCCCACCGCGATGGCGAGCGCCATGGCGATGATCGAGATGTAGATGGTGGTGGCGAACCCCAGCAGGAACGATGAGTTGGGCCGGACCAGGGCATGCCAGAAGAAAACCCAGTCGAAGTGAAGCCCGGCAGCGTAGCTCCAGGGCGCGCTCATGGACAGGGTCGCCACCATCCCGATCGATCAGTCGGGCTCACCGCGTCCGGTCCGGGGTACCCCCATCAGGCGGTTCCGGAGACACCGTACTGAAGCTCGTCGAAATGCAGTCCCCAGCGCGACATGATGAGGTTGTAGACGCGACTGTGCTCGATCGCGTGGAACGCCTTCCTCATCGCGTGCAGAAGCACCGGGTCGCCCTTGCGCATCGCGATCCCGGTCAGGATCCGCCCGAAGGGGTGGCCGGCGAATGCGTAGGTGCCCCGGGCCTTGCCCATGTAGTAGGCGGCGGTTTCGGTGGTGGTCGCGTAGGCTTGGGCTCGCCCCAGCGCCAGCTGGTCGAGGGCCTGGATGTCGTCCTGGTAGAGGAGTGGCTTGATCGGGTGCTTGCCGGCCTTGGTGCAGGCAGCACTCTGGGTGGTGATGTCGAGACCGGCGGTGGTGCCGATCGTGGTCGCCACCGTCCTGCCGCAGAGGGAATCGTTGAGGCCGGTGATGCGGTCGGGGTTGCCGTGCTTCACCACGATCGACTCGCCGGAATACATGTAGGGGACGAAGTTGACCACTCGCTCCCGGGCCGGCTTGATGAAGAGCTGCGAGATGATCACGTCACAGTGCCCGGCAAGCAGGGCCGGGATGATCCCGCTGAACTGGGTCTCCAGCCAGACCGCCTTGAGGCGGAGGTGGCGCGCGATGGCGTTCCCGATCTGGACGTCGGAGCCGGTGGGGACGTGGCCGGCGGTGTAGTACTCGAGGGGCGGGGAGACGATGTCGGAGCAGATGCGCAGCTGGCCGGCCACGCCGATGGCGGGTGGGGCGATCAGGGGCTTGGCATCCGGGTGGACCCCGGTGCCCGCGCTGACGGCCGTCGCCCCGCCGATCGTGGCCCCGACCGCCAGCAGGCTGACGAGAAGCGAGCGGGCGAATGGATTCCGAGGTGTCACGACATTCCTCCTCGACTGGGTCAGGCGACCTCCCCGGCCCCCGCGGCGGCGGGGGACGGCCAGAGCCTGCAGCCCCGCAGGGTCGACGGCGACGAGGGAGCGGGGGGGGTCGGACTCGGTCGGCCCGCGGTGGTCCCACCCGGTCGACGGGGTCATCCCGCCCGCTCGCCACGCCGACGTCTTCCTGCACACCTGCAAGCTTTAGCGAACGGTAGAGTGGCGGTCGGGCCCTGTCAAGCGCGTCTGGAGCATCGGCTCGGCGGCCGGCGGCCGGCCGCCATCGACCGACCCCCTCCGAGGCACCGGTCGCGACCCGCGCCCCCGCGGCTCTCGGCGCGCGGACGCGCTCAGGCGGAGCTCGGTCCCGCGGGCCGCGGGACGGGCGAGGCCAGGTGGACCGCCGGACGCCGGTCGCGCCAGGGGAGCGCCGACTCCAGCTGGGCCCCGAGGCCGAGGAGGGTCGCCTCGTCGCCGAAGCGGCCGGCGAGGTGGATGCCGATGGGCAGACCGGCGGCGCTCGTGTGCAGCGGGAGGCTGATCGCCGGCTGGCCGGTGCAGTTGAAGAGCGACGTCACCGACTCCAGGTCGCCCACCGGGCTGTCGTAGTACCAGCTGACCGCCACCTGGCGGCGGGGGTCGTAGAGTCCGAGGGGGAGCGGCAGGCTCGGCAGCGTCGCGGAGAGCAGCACGTCGTGGGTCTCGAAGAGCGTGGCGACCTGCCGTGAGACCGCCTCCAGTCTCTCCAGGGCGGCGACGATCGCGGTGGCGGTGAGGCGTCGGCCGTGCTCCACCAGCGCCAGGGTGTACCCCTCCAGGGTGTCGGGCCCGGCGGTCCGGCCGGTCAGGGCGGCCGCCTGGTCGACCTCCGCCACCGTCTGCGCCGCCCAGCAGTCCACCGTCGCCCGCAGGTACGGCTCGACCGGGAAGGTCGGATGCGCCTCCGTCACGACGTGGCCGAGGTCGGCCAGGGTCAGGGCGGTGCGCTCGACCGCGCCGACCACCTCGGGATCCATCTCGCGGTCCCAGAAATGCCGGGTGGTGACGGCCACCCGGAGCGCGGCCCGGGGCCGGAGCGATGCCGGGTAGGGGCGGTCCAGGGGGGCGATGCGGTAGGGGTCGCCGGGGGCGGGACCGCTGACCGCGTCGAGCAGCGCGGCGGCGTCACGCACCGAGCGGGTGAGGGCGAAGTCGACGGCGAAGTCGCCGAGGAACACGCCCGCGGGCGCGCGCGAGATCCGACCCCGGCTCGGCTTCAGGCCCACCAGCCCGCAGCAGGCGGCCGGCATCCGGATCGAGCCGCCGCCGTCGTTGCCGTGGGCGACCGGCACGATCCCGGCCGCCACCGCCGCCGCCGAGCCCCCGCTGGAGCCGGCGGTGCTCCGGCCCAGATCCCACGGGTTGTGCACCGTCCCCGCCAGGATGGTCTCCGCCGCCGCCGTCTCGCCGAGCTCGGCGGTGACGGTGCGGCCCAGGTTGACGAGCCCGGCGGCGCGGAAACGCCGCATGATCTCGGAGTCCCGATCGGCCACCCGACCTTGGAGCAGCCGGCTCCCCGCCTCACAGCGGCGCCCGGCCTCGGTGCAGCCGAGGTCCTTGAGCAGGAACGGGACGCCCGGGAAGGCGGCCCCGCGGCCGAGCGCGGCCTGGGCGCCCTGGTCGGCCTCGTCCGCCCGCTCCGGGTAGGTTTCGATCACCGCCCCCAGGACCGGATTGAGCCGCCGGGCGCCCTCCAGCGCCAGCTCCGCCAGCTCCCTGGCGCGCACCTCGCCGCGGCGCACGAGCCCCGCCAGCTCCAGCCCGTCCCGGGCCGCGTACTCGTCAGGACGCACGACCGCGCTCCGCCGTGGCCCCAGCTCGGTCAGCCCCAGAACCCCCACCCCACGAGCGGCGGCCTTCGCCGTTCCGCGGCCCCGACCCGTTGCAGCGCGCGGCGGGATGGTGCCGCACCCGACCCGGTCCGTGCCGGCCGGCATGCGCCCCTGCCCCGGCGGCGATCAGCCGCTGAAGGTCCACGCTTCCGGATAGATCTCGGTGTGGGACCCCTGGGGCAGCGGCACGTGCAGGCGAGAATTGATCACCGAGATCTGGTAGGCGCCGTTGGCGGGCCACAACGTCGGCAACTGGCGCGCCACGAAGTCCTCGTAGGTGCGGTAGACCGCCGCACTCTGCTGATCGTGGGTCGCCTGGATGAGGCGGTTCATGGCCGGGGTGCTGTAGCCCTCGCCGTTGAACACTGCATCGGTCCCGTAGTTGGCGCCCCCGGTGGGGTAGTAGTCAGGGTAGTAGGAGTAGTCATCGGCGAGGCGCTGGAACTGGATCTCCCACCCGCACCCGGGGCCCGCGAACGTGGTGCAGCCGAAGAACTCAGCAAACACGGTGTCCGGAGGCTGGATGATCAGCGTCAGCTGGATCCCGGCTGCCGCGGCGTCCGATTTGAAGCTCTGCACCTCCTGCGCCAGGGGCAGCACCCCCGACCCGTACTGGACGGTGAAGCTGAGCTTGGCGCCGCGCCGCACTCCCGCCCCGCACTGGCGGGGTCCCCGGCCGGGCTTGACGCAGGTGTCGGTGCCACCGGGGACCACCCGCCAGCCGTGCGCCGCGAGCACGTGTCGCGCGGCACTGACGCTGAAAGGGTAGTGAGGATGCTGGACGTAGCCGTCCTCGAACACGTTCGGGACCTTGGTGGGGATGGCGCTGTACTCCTCGTACCCGTAGCCCTTGAGGATGTGACCGACCCACGCCTTCTGGTCCATGAGGCGCTCCAGCGCCTGGCGCACGTAGAGCTGCTGGAAGATCGGCCCCACCGCCCCGTTCCGAAAGTTGAGGGGGATGAAGTTCCACCCGAATAGATACCAGGGGACGATTCGGTATCCGCGGTTCTTGAAATAGGAGAGCTGGCTCAGGTCGGGCAGCGGGAGAAAGCCGTAGTCAAGCGTCCCCGCGCGGAGGGCGTCGAACTCGGCGGTATCGTTGGTGAACGGGATCTCTTCGAACTTCGCGATCCGGGGCTTGTCGGGCCCGGAGTAGCGGCGGTTCGGCACCATCGCGACGAAGTGCGTCACCGGGCTGAAGCCCGAGTTCGGCTCCAAACGCCACGGCCCGTCCACCACCTGCCAGAGGGGGTTCGTGTCATAGGTGCCGTCGTTGCGGGACTGCGAATCCAGGTACTTCCAGACCGCCACCGCCCCCCCGCGGGTGCGGTCCCTATTCCCGAGCGGCCCCGTGGTCGAGACCTTGTCCCAGGCATGCTGGGGCATCGGCCAGATCTGGCTCAGCTCGTTGTACAGCAACCAGGTCCGGTTGTAGGGCCGATTGAAGGTGATGCTGAATCGTCGCTTCGACAGCCACTTTGTGGACGCCACGTTGTCGGGGAACTGGGTGGGGACGTAGTCGCCCCAGTTCTTCTTGTTGGCCCGAAGCAGGTTCATCCAGAACTCGACGTCCCGGGTTGTGATCGGAACTCCATCTGACCACAGGTAGGGCTTGAGGGTGATGGTGACGGTTCGGCCGGCGTCGGAGAATCGCGGCGCATCGGCGAGGCTCAGACGGTAGTTCACGGCGGGGTTCCCGGAGCGGTCGAACCAGTACAGTGGCCGGTACATCATCCAACCGAACTCCTGGTCGTTGGCATACGTGAACCACTCACCCGACTGCAGCGGAAAGATGTAGTCAGGCTGAGCTCCCGTCTGCTGGGCGAAGGTGACCGTGGCCCCCACCCGATGCGGGCTCGCTCCGGCGAGCGCCGCGGCCCCACCCCCAGCGCCGGCGAGCAGCCCCAGCGAAGCCCCGCAGGCCAGTGCCAGCGAGCGGGCGGAGCGACCCGCCAGGA
>DATLUG010000036.1:0-36715 GCA_035533215.1 Candidatus Micrarchaeia archaeon
GGCCGGAGCCACCCTGCAGGTCCGGACCGCCGGTCTGATCGGTTCCCTCCTGCGACGGCGTCGTGGTGGGAGCCAGCGTCGGGGTGGCCAGTGCCAGCCCGGCGTGCAGGGTGACGGCGTGGGCGCGGGTGGTGGCCGCGGCCGGGGCTGCCCCGGCGGCGAACGCAACGAGCCCGCCGGCGGCGACGATCGCGCTGAGGCCGGTCAGCAGTCGGATGCGGAAGTTCATCTGCTCGTTCTCCTACGCGTCTGGACCCGTCCTCCGGGTCACCGATGCCAGGCTACCGAGCCCTCATGAATGCCCCATGAAGCGAGCGCTGCCTCGCGGCAGCGCGCCTGGCCCGGCAGCGCCTGGGGCTCGGTCATGGCTCCGATCGGTTCGCCTCGCCGGGAGCCGCACGACGAAGCGGGCGCCCCGGTCGGTGGCGGCGAGGCCGATGTCGCCGCCGTGCGCCGCCGCGATCGCCCGGCAGAGCGACAGGCCCAGGCCGGCCCCGCCACTTGTGGGTGTGCGCGCTTCGTCCGCCCGGGTGAACCGGTCGAAGACCGACGCCCGGAGAGCTGGATCGATCCCCGGGCCGGAATCGTCGACGGCGAGGGTCCACCACGACCCCTGGTGGGCGGCTGACACCACGATCGCTCCGCCGGCCGGGGTGTGGCGCAGGGCATTGTCGAGGAGGTTGTCGAGACAGCGACGGAGGAGGTCGGGATCGCCAACCAGGCCGCCGTCCGGCTGGACCTCCGTCCGCAGGTGGAGCTGCTGCCGTTGCGCGAGGGGCAGCCATCGCGTGACCACCTCCTCGACGAAGTCGTCGACATCGAGCGGGAGCTGCCGCGGGTGCAGCGCCCCGGCATCCGCCCGAGCCAGCAGCAGGAGCTGCTCCGCGGTCCGGCTGAGCCGATCGAGCTCGGTCAGGAGGATCCGGTGACTGGCTTGGTATTCGTCGGGTGTCCGCTCGCGCCGCAGGGTGACCTCCAGCTGGCTGCGCATCAACGTCAGGGGCGCGCGCAGTTCGTGGGCGGCGTCGGCGGTGAACCGGCGCAGCCCGTCGAAGGCTGTCTCCAGGCGTGACAGCATCGCATCGAAGGTGGCACTCAGCTCGCCGAGCTCGTCGCCGGGGGGCATGTCCAGCCCCAGCCGGCGACCCAGATCGTGCTCGCTGATGTCGCGGACGGTGGCCGCCATGACCCGCACCGGTCGCAGGGCGCGGCCGGCCACCCAGTACCCGAGCGCCGCGGTCGAGACCAGCAGCCCGATGCCGATCGCCAGCAGCAGGAGTGCGGTCTCGGCGAGGGTGTGCTGGAGCTCGCCGATCGGCCGTGCGAGAACCAGGGACGCATGGCCGCTGGCCACCCGCAGCACCAGCACGCGGTTGGGGTGGCCGGCCAGGGTGACGCTGAACGGCGTGCCGCGGGGGCCGGCCCGGTCGATCACCCTGGCGAGCGGGCGCGGGTGGAGGTTGCCGCCCGACTGGTCGATGATGGTCCCGGTGGGGCCCACCAGCAGCGCCGTCACTGCGATGCCGTGCGTGGTCTCGCCGGGGAGGGGGACGTCCGCGCCGAAGTTGACGGCACCGTTGTCGACGTTCAGCCCGCTGGCGATCGAGCGGGCCTGGGCGGTGAGCGCCTGATCCACGGTGGCGTACTCGAAGTGGGCGAACACCAGCCAGAACCCGGCGCCGGCGAGGGCCGCCAGGACGCCGAAGGCGGCGACGTAGGTGAGGGTGAGGCGGACCCGGGTCCGCCTCAGTCGCTGGCGCATGGCGCTTCGGGATCGAAGCGGTAGCCCAACCCCCGCAGGGTGGTGATGGGACGGCCCCCACCGGCCGCCTCCAGCTTGCGGCGCAGCCGCCCCATGTACACATCGACCAGATTGGACTGGCCCTCGAAATCATAGGTCCAGACGTGCTCCTCGAACTGGGTGCGGGTCAGCACCTGGCGCGGATGCAGCATGAGGTACTCCAGGATGGCGAGCTCCTTGCCAGTCAGGCGGACGGCTCGGCCGGCGACCTGCAGCTCCCGTGCGGCGGTGTCGAGGCGCAGGCGGCCGGTGGCGAGGACCGCCGCCCGGTCGGCGAGGTGGCGGCGGGCCAGGGCGCGGATGCGGGCCAGCAGCTCCACGAACGCGAACGGTTTGGGCAGGTAGTCGTCGGCGCCGGCCTCCAGGCCGCGGACCCGGTCCTCGACCGCATCCCGGGCGGTGAGCATCAGCACCGGGGTGCCGACC
This sequence comes from Candidatus Micrarchaeia archaeon, assembly GCA_035533215.1. GTDB lineage: Bacteria > Chloroflexota > Dormibacteria > Aeolococcales > Bog-877 > DAHUZL01. The sequence continues at coordinate 2,228 of DATLUG010000036.1, forward strand.
CGGCGGCGCCGCAGCTCGGCGCAGAGCTGGAAGCCGTCGCGGGGGCCCGGCAGCATGACGTCGAGGGTGAGGACGTCGAACGGGGTCGTGGTCGCGGCCGCCACCGCCTCCTCGCCGGTGCGGACGACGTCGACCCCGCAGCCCTCCTCAGCCAGGCCGCGGCGCAGCACGCCGGCCAACCGCAGGTCGTCCTCGACGATCAGGATCCGCATCGCCTCGAGTGTGCCACGTGTTCATGAACGATTCATGAACACGTGGCGGCGTCCGCCGCGCGGGTCAGCAGTCGCGCTGGGGCAGCGTCACGGTGTAGCCCACCCCGGTGCGCACCCGCAGGCGGAGCCACCGGCCCGAGGCGGTCCAGCGGGCGGGGGCGCCTCGCTGCCCGCGGACCACCGGCGAAGGGGACCCTTCCGGCAGCGCAATGGTGAGCCACCCGGAGGCCATCGAGACCAGGATGGCCCGCCACCGGCGGGGGCAGGTGGCCCGCCGGATCACCTCGACCGCCCGGCCGCCATCCAGGGTTCGGGCCGCGAGCCGGCCCGCGACCATGTAGCCCCAGCCGCCCCCGCGGAGCGGATGGGCGCCTCCCTGCCCCCGGCCGGCCGTGAGCGCCATCGCGGCCCCGAGGGCGCGAGCAAAGCCGAGCGGGATCCGGGCGCCGTTGGCCCAGCGGGTGGCGAAGTAGACAGCGGGGATCCCGTAGACGGCGGAGCTCAGGATGTGGGCCACGGCCTGGGTCGGGCGCAGCCGCCAGCCGTCGCCGTCGATGAGGATGCCGGGGTCGACCTGGCTCACGATCGCGGCCCGGCGGTTCCACGCCTGATTGGTGCCGGCATCGTAGAGGCGGATCGCATCCTCGGTGCCGCCGAACTGGGGGGCGACGGCGCTGGCGTCGATGAGCGCACTCCGGTTGGCTGCCCACGCGGCCCGGCTGAGCAGGGTCATGTAGCGGAGAAGCGCCGCGGCGCCGACCCCGCGGGCCGGCCGGGCGAAGGCGCCCAGCGGGCGCTGGGGGACGTGATAGCCCCAGTCCAGCTTCAGCCCGTCGGCGCCGAGCTGACCGGGCCGGTGTCCCACCGCCAGGCGCATCGTCCGGGTGATCGCGGCGGCGAACCCCGGTGCGGTCGGGTCGACCTGGCCGAGTGGACGGGCGGTGACGGATCCGCTGACCCACAGCGGCCACCACAGCAGCACCCGCAGACCCGCGGCGTGCAGCTGGGCGATCAGGTTGCGCATGCCCGCCACCCCGCCGAAGCGCGGGCTCGGCGTGGCGGATCCGAAGCTGGCCTGCCAGCGCGAATCGATCACGATCGTGAAGTGGTGCAGACCGAACTGGCGGCGCCAGGCGCGGGCGAAGCCGCGGACCCAGGATCCGGTGAAGCCCCGGGCGCCCCAGGCGGTCCCGGTGGCCCTCTGCTGTCCCCAGGTGTCCGCCATCGGCCATGTCCACCACCCCGGGCGCCCCCCGGGAGGCGCCGCGACCGGTGCGGCTCCCAGTCGGGCCAGGGCGGCGTGATACGCGCGCACCCCGAGGAGCGGTCCGCGGGCGGCGGTGACAGCGAAGGCTGGGAATCGAAGCCAGGTCTGGGAGCGGGCCGCGGCCGTGCCGTCGCCGCTCGGTGGCGGGACCCGGCCGCCGGCACCGTGGTCGGGGAAGCTCGCGAGCAGGGACAGCGGGTAGTTGACGGTGAGGGCGCCATTCGGTCGGAGCGCCATCGCGGTCGCGTCGGGGACCTGGACCAGCCCCAGGCCGAGCCATCCGGCGCGGGTGCGGAGCTCCAGGTCGAACGGGGGTGGGGCGAAGGGGGCGGTGACGGCCGGAGGGCGCGTCCCGAGCCGGATGGAGGCTGTCCTGGCCTGCCCCACCGTGCGTCCGCTGGGGCTGAACGCCATCCCGAGGTGGGGGAGCCGTGGCCCAGGGCCCGACGGCACGAAGAACTGGGCCGGCAGCGAAGGCTCCCGGCCCAGGCTGCTGAGGAAGCGGACGGTGAAGAACGCCGGCCACCCCCGCACGATCGCCAGCTCGATGATCGATCCGGTCACAGCGCGGGCGGTGACGGTGAGCTGTGAGCCGGCGGTGATCGCGGTGAACCGGGTTCGCGGGGGGAGGGCGGCGCGCCCCGCCAGCATCGTCAGGGGGAGGGTGTGGGACGCGGCGCCGTTCCGGGCCACGACCGCCAGCCGGTCGCTGGCCACGCCCAGCCGCAGGGTGTATGCAGCCTCCACCAGCTGGACCTGGGGACCGGCCGCGTCACCGACGAGCCGCATCCACGCGGCGGCCGCCGGCCGAGCGGCCATCTGCGCCCGTTCGATCTGCTTCGCCGCGGCGCTGTCGTGGTCGAGCGCGCTGAGCAGCCACGCGGCGGTGAACGCGGCCAGCGTGACCGCGGCCACGGTGGCGCGACGGGTCCCGGCCGGGACCCGGTGACCGGGTGGTCGGCCCACGCGCGCGGGGCCCTGCGGTCTGGTCACGGCGCGCGACGACCGTGCCGCGTCGGGTGCGGGCGGGAGGGGGCGGGCGGCCCAGCCCCACCTCCCTGAAGGAGGCGCCGGCCATCCCCGAGCTGACGCCGCGCAGCATCGCGTCGGGCCATCGCGCTCCTCTCAGGTTGGCCGGTGTCCCGGTCCGGCTCGACGGCGGGCCGATCGGGCCACACGGTGACCAGGCTCTTTGAACGTGCGATGAACGCCCCCGGCGATCGCTGGCCCGCGCCGCCGACCCCGGGCGGATGCCCGGGCGCCCCGACCCACCGACCGCAGCGGCGGCGGCCGGGCTCCCTGGAGATGTGACGAGGGCGGCCCGGAGGCCCCGCCCTACTCCAGATAGTCGCGCAGCTTCATGCTCCGGGACGGGTGGCGGAGCTTGCGCAGCGCCTTGGCCTCGATCTGGCGGATGCGCTCGCGGGTCACCCCGAAGCGCTTGCCAACCTCCTCCAGGGTCCGCTGGTGGCCGTCGATGAGCCCGAATCGGAGCTGGAGGACGCGGCGCTCCCGCGGGGTGAGGGTGTCGAGGATGTCCTCCACCTCGGTGCGGAGCATCGTCAGCGAGGCGGCATCGGAGGGTGACACGGCCTCCTGGTCAGGGACGAAGTCGCCCAGGTGGGAGTCCTCCTCCTCCCCGATCGGGGTCTCCAGCGACACCGGGTCCTGGGAGACCTTGATGATCTCCCGCACCCGCTCCGGCGTGATCCCCATCTCCTCGCCGATCTCGGGGTCGGCCGGCTCCCGGCCCAGCTCCTGGAGGAGGCGGCGGGAGACCCGCACCAGCTTGTTGATCGTCTCCACCATGTGCACCGGGATGCGGATGGTGCGGGCCTGGTCGGCGATCGCCCGGGTGATCGCCTGGCGGATCCACCAGGTGGCGTAGGTGGAGAACTTGAAGCCCTTCTGGTAGTCGAACTTCTCCACCGCCCGGATCAGGCCCATGTTGCCCTCCTGGATCAGGTCCAGGAACGACATCCCCCGGCCGATGTACTTCTTGGCGATGGACACCACCAGGCGCAGGTTGGCCTCGGTGAGCTTGTGCTTGGCGTCGTCGTCGCCCTGCTCGATCAGCTTGGCGAAGAAGACCTCGTCCTCGGCCTTGAGGAGCGCCACCCGGCCGATCTCCTTGAGGTACATCCGAACCGGGTCGTCGAGGGAGACGGCATCGGCGGCCTCGATCGTCGACAGCAGCTCGTCGTCGATCTCCTCGACCTCCTCGAAGTCCTTGTCGCCGTCGGTGACGGCGATCCCCATCTCCCGGAAGAGGGTGAAGATGCGCTCGAGCTGATCCGGTTCGGCGTCGATCTCGGGGAAGGTCTGGAGGATGTCGTCGGGGGTGAGGTAGGCCTGCTCCTTCCCCTTGAGGATCAGCTGCTCGGCGAGCCGGATCAGCTCGTCGGTGCGGGTGGCCGAGGCCAGCGGGGCGGTCCGAAGCGTCTTGGCCACGTCAGCTCCCCTGCCGGTCGCCAGCGGGATCCAGCCCGGCGACGCCGCGCGCGAACGATGCCGGGTGCTGGCCCGGCAGGACGGGGTCGGTCGGGGGCGCTCCCTGGCGCAGCGCCGCGATCCACCGCCAGACCCCCTCCAATTCTGCGACAAGCCGGGGCGTGTCACCCCGGCGGTGGTGCCCCAGCGCCCCGATCTGCGTCTCCAGCCGGCGCGCGTGTTCGGCCAGCCGTTGGAGGCGGAGGAGCCGCACCCCGTCGTCGAGGGCGCGCAGAGCCCAGAGGTCGCCCTCGTCTCCCTCCAGCTCGGGGAACTCCTGGCGGTCGAGTCGGGCGAGGAGGGCGGCGAGGCCGGGCGACCGGGCAGCCTCGGTGCCGGCGGCACCGTGAGTGGGGCGAGCCGGGCGCGCGTCGCCGTCCGCCGCGGGCCCCTGCGACTTTGCCGCCGGGAGAGCCTGCCCCTCGGCCACCGCCGTGCTCAGCACGCGGTAGGCCGCCTGCGCGTCCGGGTCGCTGAACTCCTCAGGCTGCACTCCGTAGAACTCGTGGGCACGACGGGCGAGGGCTGGTCGCTGGATCAGGAGCGCCAGCAGGTACCCGGTTCGCCCGAGCGGTGTGTTCCCCGCAGCCGCCGAGTCGAAACCGCGGGCGTCGGCCGGGTCGCGGACCGAGCCGCCCGCCGGGTCCGGCGCACGCCGCTCCCGGTCCGCCGCGGACCCCGGTCCGCCCCGGGGGTTCTGGGCGAGGTCCTGGAGGAGGTGGCGGGGGTCGACGCCGAGCCGCTGGCCCACCCGCTGGGCGTAGAGGTCGCGTTCGCTGACCTCCGGGATGCGCCCCAGGACCGCCAGGGCGGCCCGCCGCGCGGCCAGGGTGCCGGGCCCGGTGCCCGGCCCGGCATCCCCGAGGGCGCGGTCGAGGAGCACCTCGAACGCGGGACGGGCGGTGGCGACCAGGGTGAGGAAGGCGGCGGGGTCGCGGCGGCAGAGGTCGTCGGGGTCGCTCCCCTCGGGGAGGACCGCGAGACGCGCCTCCATCCCCGCCGCCACCACCACCGGGACCGCCTCCGAGCCGGCCCGCTGGCCGGCGGCGTCCCCGTCGAAGCACACCGTGACCGCGCCGGCGAAGCGGCGCAGCAGGCGCGCGTGCTCGGGGGTGAAGACGGTCCCGCAGGCGGCCACCGCGCTCACCAGGCCGGCGGCGTGGGCGGCGAGGACGTCGAAGTAGCCCTCCACCACCACCGCCGTCCCCTGGGCCCGGACCGCGGCGGCGGCGCGGTCCAGCGCGAACAGGGTCTTCGACTTGTCGAAGGTGGGCCCGTTGCGGGAGTTGAGGTACTTGCGGGGATCCTGGTCGAGGGCGCGACCGCCGAACGCCACCACGGTGCCGTGCTCGTCCCGGATCGGGATGACGAGGCGGCGCCGGAAGACGTCCACCGGGCGTCCCTCCGCTCGCTGGGCGAGGCCGGCGAGGGTGACCAGCGGCGCAGCGTGCCCACGGCTGGCGAGGAATCGCAGGAGGTTGTCGGCGCGCTGGCCGGCCGGGGCGTAGCCCAGGTGGAAGGCATCGCGGGTGGCCTCGTCGACGTCGCGCTGGGCGAGGAGAGCGCGCCCGGGCGCCCCGGCGGGGCTGGCCACCAGCACGTGGTGGTAGTAGTCGGCCGCCACCCGCAGGACGGTGAGCGCGGCATCACGATCGCGGCGGCGACGGCGCTCGGCCTCGATCGCCTTGGGGTCGGCGGCGAGGGCGACCCCGACCCGCGCCGCCAGCTGCTCCAGCGCGGTCCTGAAGTCGACATGATCGATCAGCTCCACGAAATGGAAGACGTCGCCCCCGAGGTGGCACCCGTGGCAGTTCCAGACCTGCTTCTCCGGGTTCACGTAGAAGGACGGGGTGCGCTCCTGGTGGAACGGGCACAGCCCGCGCAGCTCCCGCCCCGCCCGGTGCAGGCGGACGTGGGGGGCGACCACGTCGACCAGGTCGACCCGCCCCCGCACCGCCTCGACCGGGCTCTCCCCGTTCACGCCGCTCCAGTCGCTGCGTCCCCGCCCCGGGGGGGAACGCCCCTCAGCCGCGCCTCCACCAGGGCCGTCGCCTCGCCTCCTGCGCCTCCAGCGCGCGTAGCTGCGCGCGGAGCGCGATCGCCTCGCGCTCGCGCCCCGCCACCTCCTCGGCGTGCGCGCGCCGGGCGCCGTCGAGCTCGGTGTGGAGCTCGCGCAGCTGCCGCGACCGGCGCTCCAGCTCGGCCTCGAACCGCAGCCGCTGCTCGGCCTCGATCCGGCGTTCGAGGGCCTGCTCCCAGCGGTCGAACAGGCCCGCCACCACCTCGCGGGTGTCGAGCTCCGTGAGCCCGGTCGGATGGAGGGGAGCGAGCCCGGGCCTGCCCACCTCGACGGTGCCGGCGAGCGTCACCGAGGCCTCGCCCGGGGCGTGGTCGCTGGCGGTCCCGCGATCCGTCCCGCCCCGCCCGCTCGACGCCCGCGGCGGCGTCGCCGGGTCGGGCTGGCCGGTTCTCGGCTCGGCCGCGGGCCGGCCGTCTGTTCCCGGGGCGGGCACCCGCACCTCCAGGCGCCCGTCCACCTCGACCCAGCGCACGGGCAGATCACCGGCGTCGATCCGACGTCGGATCATCGCCACCGGCAGCCCGAGCTCCTCGGCCACCTCGTCGACGGTCAGATCACGGCCCGGAGCCAACATGGCCGCTCGGTCCCTGCACTCCCATGTCCGCGAGCCCCGCCGGGGTCGTCCCCGGCTGGCTCCCTCCTCGAGACCGGGATTATCCCCCATTGCCCCGGGCCGCCCCGGGTCGACCGGCCGAGGGGGGGACCCGGGAGGGCCCGGCGTGGTCGGTGCCGGTCGGACTGGCGAGCACCTCGCCGAGGGCGCGGTTCCAGAACAGGGGCGACCCCGCGAAGATCCCGAAGGTGGCGGCCAGCGCGATCGCGACGTCCACGCTGCTGCGTCCCTCGCTGGACCAGTAGTCGTCGCGGAGGTGGAGCCAGAGGGCGAACTCGTCGAAGGTGAGGGCGACCCCCGCCCCGTAGAGGGGTGCGATCCGGCGCCGCCAGGGGTGGTCGCCGCGCAGCAGGGCGCCGTAGCCGGCGGCGGTGAGGGAGAAGATCCCGAGCACGAGGTGGTGGATGTGCAGCGGCGGCGCAGCGGACTCGGCGTCGCTCGCGCCCAGCACGATGTTGTGCAGGGGGAGCCAGCGGCCCCGGATCCCGTGGGTGACGAGCCGGACGGTGCCGAAGGTGGCCAGGAACGACACGAAGGTGCGCATCGCGATGTCCTCGTTGGGTCGTTCGCGAGCCGTCTCACGGTAGCGAGCGCGCAGGCGGCCCGGCAGGGAGCGCCATCCCAGCCCGCGCCCTTCGCCCGTCGCGCGAGGCTGGCGGGAAGGGAGGGATTCGAACCCTCGGACGAGCTTGAAACCCGTCACCCGCTTAGCAGGCGGGCGCTTTCGGCCACTCAGCCACCTCCCCAAGCGCCGGACAGCGAGGACGCAGTATAGCCTCGCGTCCCCGTGCGGGCGTCAGGCCGAGCGCAGGTGTGGTCCCTCGGCCGCGGTCTGCGGGCGGCCGTCGCCGAGGCCGATGATCGGGGCCACGGTGGCCAGTCCGTCGATGACGAACTGGATCAGCACGTCGGGCTCGAACGCGAGGTCGGCCATCCCGGCCTCGATGTCACTGCGGCTGACGCTGCGGGCGAATCCCCGGTCGCGGAGCTTGCGCCGCACCGAGCGGGGCTCCACCGCCGCCACCGAGCGGGTGGGGTGCACCAGCGCCACCGCCACCACGAAGCCCGTCAGCTCGTCGCACCCGAACAACCAGCGCGCCAGGTCGGTGTCGCGGCCGACGCCGGTGAACACGGCGTGGCCCTGGATCGCCCGGATCAGCTCCGGCGGGTACCCGGCCGCCTCCAGGATCGGCCGGCCCCAGAACGGATGCTCGGAGGGGTGCCCCTCGTAGTCGAAGTCGTGCAGCAGGCCGGTCATGCCCCAGAGATCGGCATCGGCCCCGAGGCGGGTCGCGGCCAGGCGCAGGACCGCCTCCACCGCGAGCCCGTGCCGGCGCAGCGGTTCGGTCTGAGTGTGCTCGAACAGGAGGGCGAGGGCATCGGCTCGGGTTGGCATCGTCGAGATCGTCCCACCCGCAGGGGTGGTGAGACAAGCACGCGCGTGTCGCAAAGCCTCCCCGGTTGCATACGACCGCGGGGGGGGGCTTCTGGGGTCAGGGCCGACGTCGTCCCCTCGGCCCCGCTGCCCGCGACGATGCGGATGGTGGGGCGTCGCCCCGCAGCGGGGTGGCGTGGTCCTGCCCGCCGCCACCCCCCCCGCCGCAGCCGTGGTCGTCACCGTCTCCATCACGGTCCCCGCCCGGGTCGCCGCCAGGCCGGGTCGGGCACGGCGTCGCGGTCGGCGTCGGCGCCGCGGTCGGCGTCGGTGAGGCGGTCGGTGTCGGTGAGGCGGTCGGCGTCGGCGTCGGGGTGGGGGCCGGCGTGGCGGTGGGTGCCGCCGTCTCGCTCGGGGAGGGCACCGGGGTCGGCGGCCCTGGGGGCGTCGCCGCCGCCGTGGGGGTCGAGGCGGGCACCGCGGTCGCCGTCGGGGTGGCGCGCGGCGGTGACGCGGGGACGGCCGCCGTCGGCCGGGTCGTCGGGGGGCGGCGCGCGGGCCGAGGGGTGGCGCTCGTCCGCGGGGTCGCGGTCGGGCTCGGGGTCGCGGGCTGGGCGGGCCCCGACCCCAGGGCGGGTCTCGGGGTGCCCGCCGGCGTCGGCGAGGCGGCGGCCCGCCCGGGACGCTGTGGCCGGCGGGTCGGGGTGCTCGCCGGGAGCGTTCCGCCGGTCGGCCCCGGACGGCCCCGGATCGGGCCGCCCCGCGTGCCGCGCCGGGATCTGCGGACTCGCGGGCGGGTCGCTGCCGTGGGCGTTCCCCGGGGCTGCCGCTCGGTGGCGGCGCGGTGGCGGCGGCGCGGCCGCCGGGATGCGGCGGCCCGCGGCGGGTGGGCGCGCAGAGGACGGTGCCGGGCGGTGGTCGCGGGGCCGCCCCCGGGCCGGCGGCTGGGCGTCGCGGTCGGGACGGGGCCGGCGACCGCCGGCGCCCCGCGACTCGGCGTTGCCATGGTGCTCACCGCCGGCCAGCTCTGTCCGGCGGTGAGCACCACGGTCGCGGCGGTGGCCACCGCCAGGGCGGTGGTCGCCGCGTGGGCAGGCGCCAGCGCGAGGCCGTGGCGCAGCCAGCCGAGCCGGCGCACCCCCAGCCAGGCGACCGTGGCCAGGGGAAGCATCCCGAGGCTCAGGCCGGGGCCGGCCGTCATCAGGGCGACGGCGGCCTCCTGCCAGTCCTGCAGGTGCCGACGGCACGCCACGCACCCCTGCAGGTGGGACTCGATCCGTCGGAGCTCGTCCTCGTCGCCGTCCCCGTCCTGATAGGCGGAGAGGCCCGCGGCCGTGCGAACGCAGGTCGCGATGAATGCATGGTCGTCGGCCACCCGGGCGCACTCGGCGCAGCGGTCGAGGTGGGCGGCAACCTCCTCCGCCAGCGGAGGGCGCGGCCCGGCGCCGGCTGGCGCGGCGCCGATCAGCCGCTGCCGGCAGGTGGTGCACCGGTCGGGTCCGGTGTGCGGGGTGGTGGACCGCTTCGCCTCCTCCAGCCACGCGGCGACCGCGGCGCCCGAGACGCGGAGGCGGGCCGCCGCCTCGGCCGGCGACCGGCCTCCGCCGTACACCAGGCGAGCGGCCCGCCCCGGGTCCCCCCGCGGCTTCGCCCCGGGCCGGGCGACGGTCCGCGGTCGCGGCGGCGGCCGGCGGGCGCCGTGACGCTGGACGACGCGGACGGTGGTCGCCAGCACCACCGCCTGCCCCGGGTCCGCGGCTGGGTCGGGCCCGGGCCCGCCCCGGCCCACCGCACGCACCACCCGCGCGGCGATCCGGGAATCTCCGGTGAGGCGCAGGGCGCGCCGCTCGGTGACCCCGACCCGGTCGATGTCCCCCTCGGGAGGGGCCACCTGGACCGCGCGGGCCGGCTCGGCTGGCTGGCGAAATCGCGGCGCCATGGTGGAGCCAGGTCTCCTGGGGAGCGGTGGGAGTCACATCGGCACCCTCATCGTAGGCACGCCGCGGCGGACCCGATCTGATGAACCCGTGACAGGCGTGTGGCCGATCCATGGCGTCCGTCGCCGGGCCGTGAGATGGGGTGCCGGCCGGCCCGCGCCTCGCCTGCGTGCGCATCCGCCGACGCCCCCGGCGGCGGCCTGATACGGCTGGCCGACCGGGCCAGGGATCCCCATTCTCGCCGCGCCCGTGGAGGCGATGCGCATGGATGCGGTCCCGGCCCCGGACGTGCGGCTGATCTCGGCTCGGCTGGAGGCGGTCGCGCGGTTCCGTGAGCCGGACCGCCCCGGGTGGCCGCGGCGGGTTCCCTCGGCCCCCGACCGGGCCATGCGCGCCGAGTTGGGATGGTGGATGGCCGACTGCAGCCTCGTCGTCCGGCTCGACGCCGCCGGCACCGTGATCGGCGAACGGGGGCAGCGACCCGGACGCCGGCTGGCGGTCACCGGGTCCCCCACCGGCACGGTCGACGGGGGCGGCCGGTTCGACGCCATGGGTGGCGTCGAACCGGGCTGGAGGCGGCGCAGCTCCTCGACCTGGCCGGGCGCCGGCTCCGCCACGGTCTGCGGGTCGTGCTGTTCCTCGGCGGGGAGCCCAACCGGTCGGGCTCAGCTGTCTGGGCACCGGGCGGTCACGGGACACCTGCAGAAGCGCCACCTCGCCCTCCGGGATCCGGCCGGTCAGTCGCTGGCGGGGGCGCTGGCGGCGGACGGGGCCGACCCGACACAGATCGGGTCGTCCCGCTGGGGCACGGGGAGGTGGCGGCGTTGGCGGAGCTCCACGTCGAGCAGGGACCCGAGCTTGAGCGCAGCCGTGATCCGATCGGGGTGGTCACCGCGCTGCACCGCTTCACCGCGGTCTTCACCGGGCAGCCGGACCACGCCGATGGATAGCTGGCGGGACGCCCTCGCCGCCGCTGTGGGGACGGTGGTCGAGGTGGAGCGGTCGGCCAGGGCGGGGGAGGCGCGGCCACGGTGGGGCGCGTCGAGGTCCAGCCGGGCGCCTCGAACGTGGTGCCGGGCTCGGCCCAGCTGTAGGGCGAAGTGCGCAGCGCGGAGGCGGAATGGCGGTCGGCCCGCCGCGTCGATCCGGAGCGGGAGGTCGCGGAGGCGGGAGCGCGGCGCCGGGTGGAGGGTGAGTGATCTGGCTCTCCGAGGAGGCGGCGGTCGCGACCCACCCCCTGGTTCGTGCGGCGATCGCGAACGCGGCCGGGGCGCTCGCGATCCGTGCTCGACCGCTGGCGAGCGGCACCGGGCACGACGCCGCCCACCGCGCCCGGCTGGGGCCGATGGGCATGATCTGCGTGCCGTGGCGGGGGGGCCGAGCCACTGCCCCGAGGAGTGGACCGAACCCGCGGCGATCAGCAGCGGGTTCGCGGGCCTGGTCGCGGCGATCGGTCAGCTCGACGACTCGGAGATGGTCCGGCCGCAAGGCACGCCCGCGGCCTGATCCGATCCCGCGCCCGGCTCGGGCGCCTCGACCCGGAGCACCGCGTGGCTGCCCTCCGCCACCATCCGGCGGAGCGCCTCCACGGTGGTGGCACCGGCCATCGCCCAGCGGTCCACCACCAGCTCTGCGACCGCGTCCAGCTCGGGACCGTCGACGAAACGGACGGTCCCCTCCGCGGCCGGCCCGCCGCCCTCGGGGCGGAGCCGGACCCAGGGGTCTCGTCGCCAGCGCTCGACCTTGCGCGAGAAGGTGTGGGCGAAGAGGTAGATGACCCCGGGCGGCGCGACCGCGAACCACATCGGCACCGTGCCGCTCCGCGTGCCCTCCCTGGAGGACACCCGAATCACCTCCTCGCCCTCCAGCGCCGCCAGCAGGCCGTGTGGCAGCGGACGAATCGGCGGGGCGGATCCGGGCGGCGCGGCCACGCCCCCATCATCGGCGGTGCGACGGTGGGAAGAGGCCGGGCGTTCCGCAGCCGCGCCGGTTCAGCCGCGCTGGCAGCTGGTCGCGAGGAGGACGATCCCTGCGGCCGGGACCCGGACGACGAGTGCGCCGCCACGCCCGCCCCACCCCACGCGCCCGGGACGACGAGCACGGTCCCGATCGCCCGACCCGGGGTGGCGACGACGACGACATCCCACCAGAAGCCTCCGAATGCACCGAGGCCGCGAGTAGGCGCACGCCGCCGCCGGCCGCCGGCCGCTGACCGAGCGCTCGCGCTGGAGGGTGCGGACCACCACGAGGGGCCCCAGCGCACACTGAGTTCAGGGCCGGGACCCACCGGCACCCGGCCAGCCCCTCCCCGCCCCACCCCGCACCCGCATGGCCCGCAGCCCACCACCATCAAGCCCAGCCCGACTTCATGGCGTTCTCGGGGACCTCGGCCAGCTGGGGAGACCGCTGCGACGACCGCCGCCCCCGCCGCGGTCAGCCCGCAGGAGCTGAGCCCGAGCGAGAGCAGGAGGCACCCCTGCGTTCCCTCCAGGGACACGATCTCGACCCTCATCACGAACCCGGTTCGTCGCGGTCCGAGCGCGACCGGCGCATGCCTCGCCACGTCGCGACGGCGGATCGCGTCCTCGTCGCGGGAGGCGGTGCAGCCGCCGGCGCGCAGGATCGACGTGCGCAGACACCGCGGAGGAACGCTGAGGAGCAGACTGCCGACGGCGATCGTCACCCTCGGGCATCCAGACCTCCTACAATCGCCTACAATCGCACCGCCGCGGCGGTGGTGATCGTGGCGATCCCCATCGCGCTCCTGGTCCTCTTCGCCCAGCGGCGGGTCGCCGCCGGGCTCACCGGCGGCAGCCCGAAGGGGCCGGACCGGTGGGGGGGGTTGAGGGCACGGTGGCCACGATTCAGCTGGCGGGGGTGACCAAGGTCTACCCCAATCGCACGCAGGCCGTCTCCGACCTCACCCTGGACGTGGCGGACGGGGAGTTCATGGTCCTGGTGGGGCCGTCGGGATGCGGCAAGACCACCGCCCTGCGGATGGTGGCTGGGCTGGAGGAGATCAGCAGCGGGACGATCCGCATCGGGGGCCGGGTCGTCAACCACCTCAGCCCCAAGGAGCGGGACGTCGCGATGGTCTTCCAGACCTACGCCCTCTACCCGCACATGACGGTGGCGGAGAACATCGGCTTCTCCCTGAAGCTGCGCCACGTCGCCCGGGCTGACGCCGAGCGGCGCGTGGCGGAGGCCGCCGAGATCCTCGGGCTCGGCGACCTGCTGCACGTCAAGCCGGCCAACCTCTCAGGCGGACAGCGGCAGCGGGTGGCGATGGGTCGAGCCCTGGTGCGGGAGCCGGCGGCCTTCCTCATGGACGAGCCGCTCTCCAACCTCGACGCCAAGCTCCGGGTGCAGATGCGGGCCGAGGTGTCGCGCATCCAGCGCCGACTCGGGGTGGCCACCCTCTACGTCACCCACGACCAGACCGAGGCCATGACCATGGGCGATCGGGTGGCGGTGCTCTCCAAGGGCCTGCTGCAGCAGTGTGACGCCCCCCAGGTGCTCTACGACCGTCCCGCCAACCTGTTCGTCGCCTCCTTCATCGGGTCGCCGGCGATGAACCTGTACGAGGCCCGGGTCGAGACCCGGGCCGGCGCGGTGCGGGTGGCGATCGGCGACCAGCCGATCACGGTCCCGCCCCGGCAACTGCAGGCGCGGCCGGCGCTGGCGGACTACGCCGGCCGGACGGTGGTGATCGGGATCCGTCCTGAGCACCTGCAGGTGGCAGGGAGGGGGGTCGGCGGCGTGGATGCCGGTGTGCTCCAGGCCGACATCGACCTGCTGGAGTCGCTGGGCGCCGAGGTGATGGTCCACTTCCGGACCGAGGCCAAGGTGGCCAGGACCGAGGCGGTGGCGGCGGCGGCCGAGGGGGCCGAGCCCGGGGGCGCCCGGCTGGCGGGGGGAGGGGCCCGGCAGGCGCCCGGGGTGGCCCGGATGTCGCCGCGGGTGAAGGTGCGCGTCGGCGAGACGGTGTCCCTCGCCGTCGACGGGGACGACCTCCAGTTCTTCGACCTGGACTCCGGACGGGCCATCGCCGGCCCGTAGCCGTTTCCGCTGGACGGCTGCCCGCCGCGGCTGACGGGTCGCGCCCACCCGTCCGTCGGCCGGCGGTGCGCACGGCCGCGGGTCTCGTGGGCGGTCGGCCGCTGCCGCTCGCCAGGAGGATCACGCCGCGGCGGCAGAGGCGAAGCGGCGGAGCGCCTGGACGAGGGTGTTCCCGCCAGCCTGCGGTGGGGAGCTGATGGCGAACCGCCCTCCGCTCGACCGCCCCTGGGGCCGGGGCCATTCCGGGACGGCTGCGATCCTCCTCGACCACCCGGTCGGTCACCAGCGCTGACGGCTGTCACGCTCGTGCCGCTCTGCGCTGGCGCCCTCGCCATCGTGGCAGCCGGGCGTGCGGCGCCGCCAGACCCCGCTGGCCCGTGCCTCTCGCCGCGGCGCCCGGTCGTCCGCCTCGATCTCGCCCGGCGTCTTTGGCTCGGTGGCGACCGCCTCCACGACGACACCCGCCACAGCCGGCCCCTGGGGGTGCCCGACGCACGTGGCCAGCCTCCCCACCTGTCCATCGCTCGACGGCGCGCCGGGGCGGGCGCTGTCAGCGCGTCTCGAGGGGTGGCTCGCACTGCCCTCGCCAATGGGGAGGGGAGCAGGCCAAGCGCCGCCGAGGTGCTGCGACAACGCGTCCTGTGGGCGGCCCTGGTTGCGGGTGGTCCGGTGGTGCGGGTGCCCGTTGGCGACGTCTGCCACCCGCCGCCAGTGGCGACATCTTCGTTGCGCCGATCCCGGTGTCTCTGGATCCGTCCGTGAGGGCGCCGCCGCCCATTCGAGCGGGGTCTCAGGCCCCCCCTCCTCCCACCCTCGGACGCGACCCTGCGGACACGGGTTGGGCCGGGCGCCCGGTCGCACTCGGCGGCGTGCCTCGTCACGATCACCGTTCAGCTTCGGGATCGACGTGTCCACCGGACGTCACCCGTCGGTGACGGTGTCGGTGCGTTGATGGGGCTGCAAACGCATGACCGCGGATTCAGTGGTATCGCCATGAGCAAGCACCGGGGATCGCCCCCCTCCGACGCCCGGACCCTCTGGCGAGCGGTCTGGCGGCGCCCCCAGCGACGAGGCTGGGTTCCGGCGCTTCTGGGAGCCCTCCTCGCCGTCGTGGCCGGCGCCGCGCCCGCGGCCGCCTCGGGGGGTGCTGGCTGGACCTTCTACGTCGCCAACGCCGGCAGCAACACGGTGACCCCGATCGCGACCGCGTCCAACACCCCCGGCACCCCGCTCGCCGCCGGTTCCGAGCCGGCCGCGGTGGCGATCAACGCCGCGGGCACGACCCTCTACGTCGCCGCCGACGGCTCCAACACGGTTATCCCGATCGACCTGGCCACGGGGGTCAGCGGGTCGCCGATCCCGGTCGGGAGCTATCCGGTCGGCATGGCGCTCACCCCCGACGGCGGCACCCTGTATGTGACCAATGCCTACTCCAACACGGTGACCCCGATCGACCTGACCACGGGCACCGGCGGAGCGCCGATCCCGGTCGGGGGCGAGCCCTTCGGCATCACCGTGTCCCCGACCGGAAGCGCCGCCTACGTCGCCGACTTCAGCGGCAACAGTGTGACCAGGATCGCGATCCCGGCGGACACGCCCGGCCCCCCGATCGCGGTGCCGGCGCCGGTGGGACTGGCCACCACCCCTGACGGCAGCACGATGTGGATCGTCAGCTACTCGACCGGCGAAGTCTACCCGCTGGCGACCGCGACCAACACCGTGGGCCCTGGCATTCCGACCGGATCGCAGCCCTACTCCGACGCGGTCAGCCCCAACGGCCGATGGCTCTACGTCGCCAACTACGCCAGCAACACGGTGACACCGATCCAGCTTCCGAGCGCGGCTGCCTCGGCCTCGATCGCCATGCCGGCCGGATGCAACCCCAACACGGTCGTCTTCACCCCCGACAGCACCTCCGCGTACATCACGTGCTGGGGGAATGCCACCGTGGTGCCCATCACGGTCGCTACCGGGGCCGTCGGGGCGCCCATCGCCGTCGGGGCGAACCCGGCCGACCTGGTCTCGAACCCGGACCAGGCACCGGTCGCCGCCGTCACCGTCACGCCCGCGCCGATGGGCCAGCCGAGCGAATTCAGCGCCGCCGGCTCGACCGTCGCGGTGGGCACGATCGCCCAGTACGCCTGGAGCTTCGGCGACGGCAGCAGTGCGGTGACCCTGGGACCGACCACCACCCACGTCTATGCCGCGCCGGGCCTGTACACCGCCACCGTCACCGAGACCTCGTCCGGCGGCACCTCGACGGCCCCGATCTACGACGGCCAGACGCTGACCAACAATGGCGGACCCTCGGCGGTGGCGACCGCGACCTTCGTCGTGGAGGCGGTGCCGGCCGTGACCATCGGCCTCACCGGCGCGCCCCTCCAGTCGATGGTGGGGCAGCCGGTGACCTACACCGCCTCGGTGAGCGTGCCGGGATCGGGTGGGGTGGTGACCTTCGAGGCCGGCGGGGCCAATCTCTCCGGCTGCCTCGATGTGCCGGTCGTCGACCGCACCGCCGTCTGCCACCAGACCTACGTCGCCGCCGGGACCTGGTCCGTGAGCGCGAGCTATGCCGCGACCGCCGGTGCGGGGTCGGCGGCGACGAGCTCACCGCTCACCCAGGCGGTGGCCTCGGGCGGCGAGCGGATCACCCTGCAGACTTCGCTCGACCCGGCCCCGGTCGGGCGCCCCGTCCGGTACCAGGCGACGGTCATCCCCGACTACCCGGTCCCGGCGCCGCTGCTCGGCACCGTCACCTTCGCTGAGGGCGGTGCCCCGATCCTGGGCTGCGTCGCGCAGCCGCTGGTGCAGGACCAGGCCGCCTGCACCACCACCATGGCACGGATCGGAACCCGGGTCGTCACCGCCAACTACTCCGGCGCTCCCCAGTCCGCGGCCCAGGTCGGATACCTCGTGGAGACGGTCGGACGATCGGCCAGGGCGCCACGGCGACCGGCGTCAGCCGCCCGCTGGCCCCAGCCCAGGCCGGAGGCACGTCCCGCCTGGTGACGCGGAGCCCGCGCCCCCGCCGCGGTCCCCCTCCCACCCAGCCGGCCACGGTCGCCCGAACCCGACGTCGCCCACCCCGCCGTCGCGGGGGCGCCTGCTTGCGCCGAGGAGACATGCTCTGTATACTGTGATGATCGACTAAAGGGGCCGAGTCGGGGCCTGGCCGAGGCGCGACGGCGCATCCAGGCCACCCCGGTGGCGACGGCAGGGGAGGGACCGGGGTGAGGGGATCGGGCGCTGTCCGCCGCGTTTCGGGTCGCGGGCCGGGGTGGCTGGTGGGCCTCGCGCTGAGCGGGCTGGCCCTGGCCGCATGCGGCACGCCGCTGTCCCCCGCCGCTCCCGCCCGCAGCGGTGGGACGGTCAGCTTCGCGATGCCGCCGGCGACCGGGATCAACTACATCTTCCCGCTGGTCTCCGCCGCCAACTGCTCCAGCGAGAACGGCGAGAACTTCCAGTACCTCATGTACCGGCCCCTGTACTGGTTCGGAGACCACGGCGTGGCCAAGGTCAATCCCCAGCTGAGCCTGGCTCGGCTCCCCCGCTTCAGTCGCGACGGGCGGGTCGCGACCATCAGTCTCAAGTCGTACCGCTGGAGCAACGGCAACCCGGTCACCGCCCGCGACATCATCTTCTGGTTGAACCTGCTGAAGGCGGAGAAGGCCAACTGGTGCTCGTACGTGCCGGGGGCCTTCCCGGACAACGTGGTGAGCTACCGCGAGGTCAACCCGACCACCCTTGCCCTCACCTTCAACCGCACCTACAGCACCTACTGGCTGCTCTACAACGAGCTGAGCCAGATCACCCCCATCCCCCAGAAGGCATGGGACCGGACCTCCCGCACCGGGGCGGTCGGGACCTACGACCGCACCCCGACCGGGGCTCGGGCGGTCTACAAGTTCCTCAGCACCCAGTCCAGCACCGTCAGCACCTACACCAGCAACCCGATCTGGCAGGTGGTCGACGGCCCCTTCCGGCTCCGGGACTACAACCCCGCCACCCAGGACGCCGTGCTGGTGCCCAACTCGGACTACTCGGGCACCGACCATCCCAGGATCAGCCGGCTCGACCTGCTCGCCTTCACCTCGGACACCGCCGAGTTCGACGCCCTCCGGTCGGGCCAGATCGACTACGGCTACCTGCCGCTGCAGGACCTCGGCCAGCGCGCCCTGCTGACCCGCCAGGGCTACAGCTTCCAGCCCTGGCACATCCTCCAGTTCTCCTACCTCGCCTTCAACTTCGCCAACCGCCAGGTGGCCCCGCTGATCGAGCAGCTCTACCTGCGCCAGGCCCTCCAGCACCTCATCGACGAGCCCACCTACGTCCGCACCATCGACCGGGGCTTCGGGGTGCCTGAGTTCGGTCCGGTGCCGCTGCAGCCGGCCAATCCGTTCGCCAGCACCTACGAGCGTCACAACCCCTATCCGTACAGCGTCGCCGCCGCCCGCCGGCTGCTGGCCAGCCACGGTTGGACGGTGGTCCCCAACGGTGCCACTCACTGCGCCCACCCTGGCACCGGGACCCACCAGTGCGGCAGGGGAATCGCCGCCGGCGCCACCATCACCCTCACCAACCTGATCCAATCCGGGCTCCCGTCGCTGACCGCGGAGATGGAGGCGTTCCAGTCGGCCGCCCTGCTGGTGGGGATCCGGATCCAGCTGCGCCAGGCCCCGATCAACACCGTCCTCAGCACCGCGGTGGCCTGCACCCGCTCCACCGGGACCGGCTGCCAGTGGCAGATCGCCGACCCCGCTCCCTGGTTCTACGCGCCCGACTTCTATCCCAGCGGCGGCACCCTCTTCGCCTGCGGCGGCGGCTACAACATCGGGAGCTGGTGCAACAGGACCAACGACGCCAACGTGCTCGCCACCCACCTCAGCAGCAGCCCCCAGGCGATGACACGGTACGAGAACTACGTGGCGGCTCAGCTGCCGGTGCTGTGGATTCCCAACCAGCCCTGGCAGCTCTCGGAGGTCGCCAAGCACCTGAAGGGGGTGCTGCCCCAGGACCCGTACCTCAACTACTACCCCGAGACCTGGTACTGGTCGGGGCCGGCACCCCGCTAACGACGAGGTGACGAGACCGCTGGTGCTGAGCGGACCGACCGTCGCCGATGGGATGGCCGGGGACGGCCGCGGCGCGACCGCGGCGCGGCTGGGCCCGGCGCCACCGTCCCGGTCGGCAGCGGGAGCAGGCTGATGCGGGTCCTCGTCGCCGTCGACATGGAGGGGATCGCCGGCATCACCAGCGCCACCGAGGTGATGCCCGGCACCAGTGAGTACGGCCGCCTCCGCGCCCTGATGACGGCAGAGGCCAACGCGGCGGTGGCGGGCGCCTTCGACGCCGGCGCCGCCCAGGTCACCGTCACCGACGCCCACGACCGGATGCGCAACCTCCTCTACGAGCAGCTGGACGACCGGGCCCACCTGGTGTCGGGGCCGGTGCGACCGCTGGACATGGTGCAGGGGGCCGCCGACGCCGACTGCGCCGTCTTCCTCGGCTTCCACTCGCCCGCCGGGACGCCCCGGTCGACCCTCGCCCACACCCTGTCGGTGACGGTGAGGCGGCTGGAGCTGGATGGCGTCGTGATGGGCGAGACCGAGCTGGGAGCCGCGGTCTGCGCCAGCTTCGGGGTCCCGGTCGCCCTCGTCACCGGCGACGACGCCCTGGCCCGCCACCTCAGCCGGTCGATGCCGGCGACGCCCACCCTGGTGGTGAAGGAGAGCCTGGCGTACGCCACCGCGCGGGCGCGTCCGCGGGCCGAGGTGCTGGAGTCGATCCGGGCGGCGACCCGGGCGGCGGTGGCCGCGCCGCCGCCGCCGCCGCCGCCGCCGCCGACCCCGGTGCGGGTCAGCCTCGAGTTCCTGCACCCGGCGCTGATCGAGATGGTGGCGATGATCCCCACGGTGGCGGCGGAGGACCCGGCGACGGTCACCTTCACCGCCCCCGACGTGGTCCGGGCGGTCCAGGTGGTGAGCCTGTGCACCCTGGTCGCCGAGGAGTCGATGCACGCCGCCAACCTCTGGTAGGGAGCAGGTGGACCTGACCGTCTGCGACCTCGCCGCGGGGGTCGCGGACGCCCAGCTCTGGGTGCTCCCCGTCTGCGAGGACGTCGGACTGGCCGAGGCCGCCGCGGTGGTGGACCGCCAGCTCGGCGGCGGCCTCAGCCAGGTGGCGCAGCCGGCCGCCGGCGGACGGCTGGGACGCCGGGCGACGGTGTGGGTCACTCGTGCGGGGGCGGGACCGGTGCGGCTGGTGGCGGTGGGCCTCGGCCGCGGCGCCGCGGTCGACGGGTACGGCCTGCGCAACGCGGTCGAGCTGGCCCTGCGCGGCCAGGCCGCCGCCGGCGCCGCGATCCTGCTCGACCGCCGGACGCTGGCGGCGCTGGGGGTGGTCCGGGACCTCGGCGCGGCGGCGGCGCTGCGCCTCGCCCTCGAGGGCGCGGTCCGGGCCACCGGCGACTGGGGGCGGAGCGGGGACGGAGCGGTGGCGTCCCTCGGCCGGGTGGTGGTGGCCACCGACTGGGAGGGGATCGAGGGCCGCGACCGGGCGGCCGCGGACGCCGCCCTGCTGGGGTCCGCCGCCAATCGGGTGCGCCGGTGGCAGTGGACCCCCAGCAACCACCTCACCCCGGCACGGTTCGCCGCCGAGGCGGTGCGTCTCGGCGGCGAGGCGGGGTTGGAGGCGGAGGTGCTGGAGCAGGCGGAGCTTCGCCGCAGCGGGTACGGCGGCATCCTGGGGGTCGCCCAGGGCTCCGCCGAGGCGCCCTGCCTGGTCGTGCTCCGTCATCGCCCACCCCGCCCCGGCCCGGTCCTGGGGCTGGTGGGCAAGGGCGTCACCTTCGACGCCGGGGGCATGGCGATCAAGCCGGCCAAGGACCTGCATCTCATGAAGAGCGACATGAGCGGGGCCGCCGCGGTCCTGGGCGCCCTCCTCGTCGTCGCGAGCTGGCGGCCGGCGGTGGGCGTGATCGGGGTCCTTCCCCTCTCGGAGAACGTGCTGGGGACCGGCTCCATGAAGTCCGGCGATGTGGTGGCGATGGCCGACGGCACCACGGTGGAGGTCACCAACCCCGACGCCGAGGGCCGACTCCTGCTCGCCGACGGGCTGGTCCACGCCCGCCTGTCGGGGGCGACCCACCTGGTGTCGATCGGGACCCTCACCGATGCGGTCAGCCTCGCCCAGGGACCGACGGTGAGCGGGGCGATCGGCGCGGACGACACCCTCCTGGCCCAGCTGGAGGCGGCCGCGGCGCTGGGTGGCGAGCGGCTGCTCCGGCTCCGGATGTATCCGGAGTACGACGATGTTCTCGACTCCGACGTGGCGGCGGTGCGCAACGAGGCCGACGACCTCCACGAGGAGCCGGTGGCGGCGGCGGTGTTCCTGCGCCGCTTCGTCGAGCGGGCGGCCTGGGTCCATCTCGACATCGGCGGCTCCGCCTCCAACGAGCATGCCAACCTCTACGACGTGGTGCCGCGCGGACCCAGCGCGGTGGCCACCGCCACGCTCGCCCACCTCACCCGGGTGCTGGCCGAGACGGTCGCGTAGCCGGCCCTCGGCGGGGTGACCCGCCGCCCGGGTGCAACCCCTCCCCGCGTCCCCGACCGCCCTCCGGCGACGACGGCTGCGAGGGCGGCCAGCCCTCCGATCAGGCGGTTGGGCCGCGTCCCGGCCGGTGCGGATGGGTCTGGCGGCGCCATCGCTCGTGACGCTCGGCGATCCGGCTCCAGAGGTCCCGTCCCACGTCGCCGGGGTGCGTCCAGAGCGGGGGCCGGACGGTCGTGTCCGGCAGGGGAGCCCCCACCGACCGGGCCGCCAGCCGGGCGGCCCCCACCGCCGAGGCGAGCCCGACGTGCGCTTCATCACCCGAGTCCCGGGCATCGGGGGTCAGGACCGGCCGCCCGGTCGCGTCGGCGAGCCACTGCCGGAAGCCCGTGTGGTGAGCGCCCCAGCCGCCCGCGTGGACCGGCCCCAGCCCGCCGGCCCCGCGACCGCGCAGCAGGTCCGTGCACCGCCTGGTCTCCACCAGGATCCCCTCCACCAGGGCCCGGGCCAGCTCGGGCGGCCCGCTGGCGAGGTTGAGGCCGCCGACGGCGCCGCGCAGGGCCGGGTCCCAGAGCGCGCCCTGCTCGCCGAAGGCCAGGTAGGGGAGGAAGACGACGCCGGCGGCGCCGGCCTCGGCCTCGGCGGCGAGCTCCAGCACCGCGGACCCGTTCGGCCCCGGCAGGCGGAGCAGGTCGGCCAGCCAGGCGAGCGCGCTCCCGGTCGCGAGCAGGTCCATCTCCAGTCCCCATCCCGGGCCCCCGGCCAGCGGCGTGACCAGCCACCGGTGGGCCGGGTCGAACCGCGGCTCGGAGGCGATGCCGAGGATGACGGTGCTGGTGCCGGCCAGGTGGGCGATCGCCCCGGGCTGCTCCGCCCCCAGCCCGAGGGCGCCGGCCACCGAGTCCGCGGCTCCGAGCACCACCGCCAGCCCCGCCTCGAGGCCCAGCCGGCGGGCGGCGGCACGCGAGAGGGGGCGGGCGTCGTCGGTGGGGCGGACCTCCGGGAGGGCCGGCGCCGCCGGCCGGGGATGTCCCGGTGTCACTCCCAGCGCCTGGCAGAGCCCTCGGTCCCATGCCAGGCTCGCCAGGGCCAGGGGGCCGAAGCCGGCGGCGGTGCTCGGGTCGGTGGCGAGCTCGCCGGTGAGGGAGTGGAACAGGTGGTCCTTGGCCGAGGCCAGCCAGCGGGTGGCCCCGGCCCGGTCCGGGTCGTGGGCGCGCAACCAGTGGTGCATCGGCACCAGGTAGCGGCCGTCGAGCCACTGCCCGGTCGTGCGGTACAGCGTCTCGGCGCCGATCCCGTCCCGCAGCGCGGCGCCCTCCCGCTCCGCCCGGGTGTCCTCCCAGGTGATCGCCGGGCCCACCGGCGCCAGGTCGACGTCGAGGGTGACCAGGGTCGGGATCATCCCCGAAAGCCCGAGGGCGAGCAGGGTCCCCGGCCACTGCGCCCGCAGCGAGGC
This sequence comes from Candidatus Micrarchaeia archaeon, assembly GCA_035533215.1. Taxonomy (GTDB): domain Bacteria; phylum Chloroflexota; class Dormibacteria; order Aeolococcales; family Bog-877; genus DAHUZL01. Next base: position 25,268 of record DATLUG010000036.1, read on the forward strand.
GACCACCGCGGCGACCGCCCGGTCCCAGTCCGCGGGGTCCTGCTCCGCGTGTCCGGGCCGGGGCCGGCGCGTCGGGTAGCTCGCCCGGGCATGGGCGAGGACGGTCCCGTCCGGACCGACCACCACCCCCTTGAGGCTGGACGTCCCGAGGTCCAGCCCGACGAAGCCGGTCGAGCCGGTCAAAGGGCCGCCGTACCCTCCGCGCCCGCGCTCCCGGGCGCCGCGGTGGGGACGGCACCGTCGGCGGGGCGCCGGGCGGAGGCCGAGCCGCCCGGGGTGGTCACCACCGCGTCGCCCGGGTCCTCGACCGGGGGCGCCACCGGCTGCTCGGCGCGTGGCCCTCGACCGCGGTCATCGGGCCCCCGTCACCGGCGGACCCTCGGGAACCTGGCCCAGCGGCCGCACCTCCCAGTCGCGGATGTCGGTCGACTGCAGGAGGTGGCGGGTGGTCTGGCCGGAGAGGTAGAAGGCGAAGTGGCGGGCCGCGTACACCTGCTGGAAGGCGTCGAAGGGCAACCCGTCCTGGTCGCAGCTCACCCCTCGGACGCGGGCCACCAGGTCGCCGGGCGGCACCTGGAGGAGCCGCCGCTCCCGGCGACTCGGCTCGCTCACCTCGAGGAACGCCTCCTCACTCTCGTCGTGGAGGCCGTGGTGCTCACCGAGATAGGCGTAGAGGGAGGCCCCGGCGGCGAGCACCGCGTGGTCGATCTCGGGGGCCAGCCGGACCGGGATCACCGCCTGTTCGTAGATCATCGGCCGGGCTCGGATGAGCCGGAGCCGCTCCACCTTCCACACCGGCTCGCTGGGGCTGATCCGCAGCACCCGGGCGATGGTGGGGCTGGGGATGCCCTCCTCGGTGGCGAGCACCCGGGTGGTGACCTGGAGGCGACCGTGGCTCGGCGCCAGCGTGTGCAGCAGGCCGCCGGCACGGGCGGGGTCGCTCACCAGCCGGGCGGGGGCCACGAAGGTGCCGACTCCCTGGTGGCGCACCACCAGGCCGGCGCGGGCGCACTCGTCGACCGCCCGACGCACGGTGATGAGGCTGACGCCCGCCATCTCGGCCAGCTCGCGGTTGCTCGGCAGCAGGCTGCCCGGCGCCAGCGGACCCTCGGCGATCAGCCGCTCGATGAGGTCGATGACCTGCTCGTAGCGGAGGCTGGGGGCACCGCCGCGACGGCTCCGGCGCTGGCCGACGGCGAGCGGCCGACCGGCCGCCCGGCTCATGCGCCCTGGCTGCAGGCGCGGAAGGCGGCCGCGGCGGCGGCCACGGTCCGGTCGATGTCCTCGTCGGTGTGGACGGTGGAGACGAACCAGTTCTCGTCCTGGCTGGGGTGCAGGAGCACGCCGCGCTCGAGCATCGCCCGCCACCAGCTGTGGAAGCGGGCGGGATCGGCGTGGCGGGCCGCCTCGCGATAGTCGTGGACCGGCACCGGGCTGAACCAGACCTGGAACACTGGCCCGAGTCCCTGCACCTGCACCGGCACGCCGGCGGCGCCGGCGGCGTCCCGCAGCCCCGCCATCAGCCGCAGCCCGCGTGCGCGGAGGGCGTCGTGGGTGCCCGGCTGCGAAAGCTCCTCCAGCGCCGCCACCACCGCCGCGCAGGCGATGACGTTGGAGTTGTAGGTGCCGGAGTGGGAGTAGCGTCCGTCGGCGATCCAGCCCATCACCTCGGCGCTGCCCCCCACCGCGGCGACCGGGAACCCGCCCCCCAACCCCTTGGCGAGGGTGGTGAGGTCGGGCGTGACGCCGTAGAGCTCCTGGGCGCCGCCGAGGGCGACCCGGAAGCCGGTGATGACCTCGTCGAAGATCAGCAGGCTGCCATGGGCCCGGGTGACGTCGCGGAGGTGCTGCAGGTAGCCCGGCTCGGGCAGGATGCAGCCGGTGTTGAGCATCACCGGCTCGGTGACGATCGCCGCCACCTGGTCTCCGTGCTCGGCCATCAGCTGGTCGATGGCGTCCCCGTCGTTCCAGCCGCGGATCAGGAGGGTGTCGGCCAGCGCCTCGGGCATCCCGCGGCCGGCCGGGACCGGGCGGGGCGAGCGGGCGGGGCCGGCCACCTCGAGCGCGGGGTGGTTGCTCCAGTAGAGGGTGTCGAACCAGCCGTGGTACATCCCCTCGAAGCGCACGATCAGGGGACGGCCGGTCACCGCTCGGGCCAGACGGACGGCGGTGCCGACCGCCTCGGACCCGGAGCTGGCGAACCGCACCAGCTCGATGCTCGGCACCGCCGCCGCCACCCGTTCGGCCGCCTCCGCCTCCAGGGCGTGGGGAAGGCCGAAGACGGTGCCCAGCTCGGTCACCGCCCGGGTCACGGCCCGGGTCACACTGGGGGGACGATGGCCGAGGAGCATGGGGCCCAAACCGAGCAGGTAGTCGATGTACTCGTTGCCGTCCACATCGACCACATGGCTGCCAGTGCCGCGGGCGATGAACGGCGGGTACGGGGTCCATCCGGCGCGCGGCCCACGGGCGCTGCTCCCGATCCCTCCCGCCAGGCGGCGCCGGGCCTGCTCGAAGAGCGCCGCCGACCGCGGCCCCGGGCGCGTGGCGACCACGGTGCTCGGCGGAGCCGCGCGGGCGGTCATGCAGGGGCTGCGTCCATGGGTTCCTAGTCATCATACTGTGTATCCTCAGTCCCCGCAAGCGGGCCGCCGCCCGGGCGGGCCGCCACCACGGGAGCTGCGCCCAGCCGATGACCCAGATGCGGAAGGAGATCGCCGAGCAGCCCCAGGTGGTGGCGCGCCTGGCGGCCGGCGGCCTCGACCGCTATCGCGAGGTCTGTGCGGCGGCGCGGGCGGCCGGGGTCGCCTTCGTCCTCTACGTCGCCCGGGGCACCAGCGACAACGCGGCTGTGTACGGCCAGTACCTGGCCACCGTCTGCGCCGGGCTTCCCAGCGGGCTGGCGATGCCGAGCGCGGTGACCCTGTACGGGGCGCCCCTGGAGCTCCGCCACTGCCTGGTGATCGGCATCAGCCAGAGCGGTGAGACCCCCGACGTCGCGGAGAGCCTGGCCGACGCGCGCGCACGGGGCGCCTTCACGGTCGCCGTCACCAACGACGGGCAGAGCCCCCTGGCCCAGGCGGCGGCCCGCGTCCTGCTCACCGAGGCAGGTGCCGAGCGGGCCGTCGCCGCCACCAAGACCTACACCAGTCAGCTGGCGGTGCTGGCGCTGCTCTGGGCGGCCTGGACGGAGGACACCCAGGTGGTGGCGGCGCTCCGAGACCAGGTTCCGCCGGCGATGGAGGCCTGTCTGGCGGCGGAGTCGGCGGTCGCCGACCTCGCCGGTGCGCTGTCGTCCAGCGACCGGCTCCTCGTGGTGGCACGCGGCTACAACCTCGCCACCGGGCTGGAGGCGGCGCTCAAGGTCCAGGAGACGGCGGCGATCGCCGCGCTGCCCTACTCCGCCGCCGACCTGATGCACGGCCCGATCGCGATGCTGGAGCCGGGGCTGCCCGCGGTCTGCTTCGCGCCGAGCGGCAGGGCCCAGGCCAACGTCATCCACGTCGCCGGGGTCCTGCGCGAGCGCGGAGCCCGGGTGGTCCTGGTGGCTCCCGGGGGCGCCGCCGAGGCGACGGGCGCCGTCCAGGGGGGCGGCGCCGCCGGCGCTCCGGTCTGGATCCCGATCCCCGACGTCCCCGAATCCGTCTCGCCGCTCGTCGCCATCGTGCCGGGACAGCTCCTGGCCTGCGGCCTCGCGCTCGAGCGCGGGCGCGACCCCGACCGTCCCAGCGGGCTCACCAAGGTGACCCGCACGCGGTGATCGGCCGTGCCCTCGGATCGACCGGTCGCGGTGGGCGTGAGCCTGGTGCGCTCGCGGAGCCGCTGGCCACGGCGGCGATCGCCGGCGGCGTCCTGGTCGTCGCCCGCGCGCCGATCGCGCAGCCGTCCCGGTGCCGGCACCACCGCCGGCGACTCGACTGGCGACCCCGAGCGGATTCGAACCGCCGATCTCCACCTTGACAGGGTGGCGTGTTGGGCCAGCTACACCACGGGGCCGGGGGCCGCATTATAGGCCACCCCGATCGGGCGGACGCCGCCTACGCCTCCTCGGCGATGGTGACCGACCGCATGCGGTCGCCGACCCGGATCTGGCGGACGGCCTCCATCCCGGACTCCACCTGGCCGAAGAGGTTGTAGCTCTTGGCCAGCCGGCCCCGGTTGTCGACCGTGGAGACGAAGAACTGGCTCCCGTTCGTGTCCTTGCCGGAGTTGGCCATGGCCACGCTCCCGGGACCGTAGTCGCCGACGACGGGCTCGTCCGGGAACTGGTAGCCGGGGCCGCCCGAGCCGTCGCCCCGGGGGCAGCCGCCCTGGACCACGAAGCCGTCGACGACGCGGTGGAAGGTGAGCCCGTCGTAGAAGCCCTGGCGGGCGAGGTGGACGAAATTGGCGACGGTGCGGGGGGCGGCCTCCGGGAGCAGCCGGATGGTGACGGTGCCGCGGTCGGTCTCGATGGTGGCCCGGTAGCGCTTGGCCGGGTCGGCGGGCTGATCCGGCGGGGTCATCTGCTGTCGGTCCATCGGCGGCCCTCCGGTTCGGGGGTGGGGTGCGGCAGCGGTCGGTGGCGTGGGGCGAGCGCGGCGGCGGGCATCACCCGACCCTGGACCCGACCGCCGCCCAGTGTAGGCGGGCGGTCGGTCGGCGCCGCCCCCGCCGGGCGGCTGGCTAAGATGGCCGCGGCGCCGGCAGCCGGGCCGGCGCCGACGCGGGGAGGAACGATGCACGTCGTCGTCTGTGTGAAGCAGATCCCGGACCCCAGCCTGGCGGGGCGGCTCGACCCCGAGACCCGGTGCCTCGTGCGCGAGGGCGTCGAGGTGGTGCTCGATCCCGGCGACGAGGTCGGGGTCGAGGCGGCGCTGCGGGTGGCCGAAGCCACCTCAGGCGAGGTCACGGTGGTGTCGATGGGTCCGGAGAAGGGCCTGGACGCCATCCGCAAGGCGCTGGCGATGGGCGCGCACCGTGCCGTCCTGGTGAGCGACCCCCGCCTGCGCGGCAGCGACGCGCTCGCCACCGCCCGGGTGCTGGCGGCGGCGATCCTCCCGAGGCAGCCCGACCTGGTCATCGCCGGCACCGAGTCCACCGATGGCTACACCGGCACCGTGCCGGCCGCGATCGCCGAGCTCCTGGACTGGCCGGCGCTGACCTTCGCCAAGGCCATCACGGTCGAGGACGCCACGGTGCGGATCCAGCGCCAGACCGAGGTCGGTCACGACATCGTCGAGGCCCCCCTGCCGGCGGTGGTCACGGTCACCGGCGGCGCCAACCAGCCGCGCTACCCCTCCCTGCGCGGGATCATGGCGGCCCGCGCCAAGCCGGTCGACCGCCCCGGACTGGAGGAGCTCGGCATCGATCCCGCCACCGTCGGGCTGGCGGGGGCCAACCAGCAGGTGGTGGCGGTCGCCCCGGCCCCGGAGCGCGCCGCCGGTGCCATCGTCACCGACGACGGGAGCGGGGGGCGCCGCATCGTCGACTACCTCGCCGAGCTCAAGGTGATCTGAGCGATGGCCAGGATCTGGGTCTACGGCGAGTGCGTGGCCGGGGCCGCCGCTCCCGTCGCGCTGGAGCTCCTCACCCACCTGCGCACGCTCGGCGACACCGTGGAGGCGGTGGTCCTCGACCCCGACGGCGCGTCGATCACCGCGACCCTCGGCGCCCATGGTGCCGAGCGGGTGTACCTCGGCACCGACCAGGCCTACCGGGACCGGCTCGCTCAGCCGGCCGCCGACACCCTCTCGGCTCTGATCGAGGAGCACCGCCCCGATCTGGTGGTCTTCGGCGCCACCTACGATGCCCGCGACGTGTGCGGGCGGGTGAGCGCGCGGACCGGCTCCACGGTGGTCGCCAACGGCACCGGCCTGCGTCGCGACGGGGAGCAGTTCGTCGTGGAGTCGGCCATCTTCGGGGCCACGGTCCAGGTCCAGACCAGGGTTGCCGGCGGGTCCCCGTGCGTCCTCATCCGACCGCGCTCGTTCGCCGCCGAGGCGGGCCCGGCGCGGGCACCCGCGGTGACCCTGGTCGCGAGCGCAATCCGGCCCGAGCACCAGCGGGCGCGCCGCCTGGAGTCGGTGTCGGCGACCCAGAGCGGCCCCAAGCTGGAGGACGCCGCGATCGTGATCAGCGGCGGCCGCGGTCTCCAGGACCCTGCCAACTTCCAGCTCCTGGAGCGGATCGCCGAACTGGTGCGGGGGGCGGTGGGGGCCAGCCGGGCGGTGGTCGACGCGGGCTGGGCCCCCTACGCCCGCCAGGTGGGACAGACCGGTAAGACGGTCAAGCCGACCGTGTACATCGCCTGCGGGATCAGCGGCGCGATGCAGCACACCGTGGGGATGAAGGCCGCCGCCCACATCGTCGCGATCAACACCGACCCGGACGCCCCCATCTTCAAGCTCGCCGACCTCGGGGTGGTCGGCGACACCCTGACCGTGCTGCCGGCGATGATCCAGGAGTTGGAGCGGCGGGACGGCTGACGCTCGGGGCCGGTCCCGGCGGCGGTCCCGCCTCCCGGTCGGCGTCACCTGCGAGGCGACCATGAGCGATCCCGGCGGGATTCTGGCGCTGGAGGCGGTCGACGGTGCGACCGTCACCCTGGAGCGGTTCCCGATCGTTGTCGGACGGCTGGTCGCCGGGGACCCGGTGCCCGACGTCGACGTCGGCCACCTCGACCAAGGTGGGCGCGTCGGGCCCGCCCACTGCCGGCTGACGCCCGACGGCGCAGCCGTCCTCGTCCACGACCTCGGGTCACCGAGCGGCACCTGGGTGGACGGGACGCGGGTGCGGCCGGGGCATCCGCGCCCGCTCGGCCTCGGCCGCGTGCTGCGGGTGGGCGACGTCCGCCTGACGCTGGTCCGCTTCAGCGAGCCCGATCAGACGCTGGTGCCCGAGCCCGCGGCGGCGGGGCCGGTCACGATACCGGGGGGACCGGCGGCCCTGCCACCTTCCGGCTGGGAGCCGGGCGCGGGCCCCGCCCCCGCCCCCGCCCCCGCTCCGGGGGGTGGGCGGCCCTCGGTGCCACCGCCGCCATCGCTTGCGGGCGGCCCCGGCCGGGGGGCGGCCGCGGAGATGCCCAGCCCCGATGCGCCGTTCCCCGAGGGGCCGGCGCCGGAGCGGTCGCTCCCAGCGATGGACGCGGGGACAGCGCCCGGCGAGTCCCTGCGGGAGACGCCGGCCGCGGTGCGTCGATGGCTGGACGCCGGGGCCAAAGGGGTCCGGCTCGTCGCCGGCGAGCCGGCGCTGGTCGTCCGCGGCGCCGGCTGGGCACCTGAGGGGCCGACCCTCACCGTGGCCGCGGTCGAGACCGCGATCGCCGAGGCTCGCCGCACCCTGGGGCTGCGCGACGGTCGCCCGGCCGGCTCCGGTCGCGCCGCCGGGCTGCTCTTCGAGTGGGCGGTCCCACCGCTGACCCGCGCCGCCTACCTGGCGGCCGAGCGGCAGCCGCGCCAGCCGGTCGAGCTGGGCCCGGCGGTGGCGGCGGCCCTCGCCACCCATCTCGGTCGGGGACAGTCCCTGCTGGTGGTGGCCCCCTGGACCGCGCCGATCCTGGCGGCGCTGGCGGCGGCGGCACCAGCCTCGGCGCGGCCCCGCGCGGTCCCGGCGCAGGCGGACGCCTGGTGGGTCCCCGGCGGCTGGCCGGTCTTCGCCGGCGTCCCCGAGCTGACCGCCGACATCGACACCCTCCTCGCCGGCAGCCTGGCGATCGTCGAGCGCCCGAGCACGGTCGAGCTTCGCCGGCTGATGGCGCGGGCGCGCCACGGCCAGGGCGCCCTGGTCGTGGGGGTGGAGGCGGTGACGCTCCAGGCCGGGTTGGAGTGGCTCGCCCAGGCACTCTGGACGGGGGGATCCGGCGCGGACGTGACGGCAGCACCGGCCGAGGAGGGGGCGGCGGCGGCGGCGCGCGCCTTCCCCGCGGTCCTCACCGCTACCGGCTCGGCCTTCGAGCTGCTGGCGGTCGCCGGCGCCGACGGCGGGTGGGACTACCGCCAGCTCGGGTCGGACGACCGGGCGTGACCCTGCCCAGCCCGACCTCGGGCCCGGGGGTCGCCGCCTACCTGGCGCTGATCCTGTTCACGGTAGCCATCCTCTACCTCGTCATCACCAGCGTGGGACCCCATCTGCACGGCGACGTGAGCGGCCTGCGCCACGGTCTCGGCCTCCGCTGACGCCGAGCCCGCCCCAGCCGCGATCGGATGCGGGCGGACTTGGGCACAATGAGGGGCGCGATGTCCGTCCTCCTGCTCAACGCCTCGCTGCAGCCGCTCAACGTGATCAGCCGCCGCCGCCTGGTGGTGCTGCTGACCCGGGAGCGGGTGGCCTTCTTCGACGAGTCCGCCCGGGCCGCGGTGGAGGCCGACCTCGCCCGCCGCTGCCTCGGCGAGGGCGTGATCGTGGTCCGGCTGCTGCGCAACATCTCGGTGCCCCGCCGTCTCCTGCGCCCCAACCGTCGCAACCTCCTCGTGCGCGACGACTTCAGCTGCCAGTACTGCGGCTGGCAGGGGTCGGCGATGGAGCTCACCATCGACCACGTCGTCCCGGTGTCCCGGGGGGGGGCGCCCAGCACCTGGGAGAACCAGGTGGTCGCGTGCCGGCGCTGCAACTCGCGCAAGGCCAACCACCTGGCCGCAGAGGTGCACCTCCACCTCCGCCGGGCCGCCCGCCCGGTCGCGCACGAGTACGCGCACCTGCTCTTCCTGCGCCATCCCGAGGTCCGTCCGGCCTATGAGGCGCTGCTCCAGTCGACGCTGCTCCAGACCCCGCCGGCGGCGCCGCCGGCCGCCCTGCGGACGGCCCTGCCGGCCTGACTCAGCGGGGGGTGGCGGCGACGGCGGTGAAGGGGGCGCCGTGGCCGGGGACGATCCGCGCTGTCAGCGCCAGCACCCGCTCCCGCTGGCGGCGCAGCTGGGCCCGGTCGGGGGCGTAGGGGTCGTCCGCCGGCCCCGCCGCCGACCACCAGAGATGGGTGCACGCGACCGGGCCGTCCGCCGTCTCCACCAGGGTCGTCAGGTCCTCGGCGGTGTGACCGGGGGTGGCGAGCAGGGTCACCCCCGGGGCCAGCACCAGCCCCTCCGCGGGGCGCGCGAGCCAGCGGTCGCCCTGGTACTCGGCCGCGTGGTCGTGGACGCGGGCGGCGGGGAAGAGGGCGACGTTCATGGTGTGGTCGAGGTGCTGGTGGGAGCAGACGACGTCGGTGACGTCGGCGGCGGAGCAGCCCTGGGCGGCGAGGCTGGCCAGCAGGGCCGCCCGGTCGGCCGTCATGCCCGGGTCGACCACGACGACCGCGGCGCCGGCCCGCACCAGGACGATGGTGGAGCCCACCCGCGAGACGTCGTCCGACTCGTCCCGGGCGTAGCCGATGGCGAGGAGGTCCAGCCGGGCCATGGCCCCGAGGGTAGCAGGGGCGGCGGGCTGCTACGACGGGGACGGGGATGGCGGCGCACCGCCGCCATCCCCGCTCGCGCGCGCTAGCCGGAGAGGGTCCAGTTCTCCGGGGTGATGTGGAGGTTGGGGTCCTGCGGGGTGACCCCGTGCAGCTTGCCGCTGATCTCAGAGAGCTGGAACGGGGAGAAGGGCTGGTACAGCACCGGCAGCTGCCTCGCCAGGTTGTTCTCGTAGCGGTAGAAGGCGGCCGTGCCCTGCTGCAGGTGGGTGGCGGTGATGTTGGCGTCGTTGGCGGGGTTGTCGTAGTGGCCAAAGTTGGAGAGTGCTCCGGTCTGGAAGATCTCCCCGCCGGTCGGGTAGAAGTCGGGGGAGTAGGTCCAGGCGTAGCCCTCGTTGCCCCAGTTCTCCATCTCCCACTGGCAGCCGGACATGTTGGGCGGCAGGCAGCCCGACGACTTGGCGAGGACATCGACCACCGACGCCTGGGTGAGGGTCACGTTGATCCCGGCCCTCGACCAGCTCGACCGTATCGACGCCATCATGGCGCTGAAGCTGACGATCCCCTCCCCGTACTGCATGGTGAAGTTGAGCTGGGCTCCCCGCTTGATCCCGGCTCCGCACTGGCCCGCGCCGGTGCCCGGCCGCTGGCAGCTGTCGATGCCGCCGGGATGGATCGACCAGCCATGGCTGCTGAGCAGGTGGGTGGCGGCGCTGACGCTGTAGGGGTAGAGGTTGTGGTCCTCGTTGGCGCTGACCAGGTTGGTGGCCGGCACGGTCGGCACCGGTCCCAGGGTGGGGTGGCCGAGACCGTGGAGGATGCCCTTCAGGAGGGCGGGCTGGTCGATCAGCCGCTGCAGCGCCTGGCGGACGTACAGCTGCTTGAAGATCATCCCCACCTTGGGGTTGGCGAAGTTGAGCGGGAACCAGTTGAACCCCCACTCCGTCCAGGCGTCGAAGTGGTACCCCTGGCGGCTGAGGTACGCCTTCTGGGCCAGGTCCTGGACCGGCAGGTAGCCGTAGTCGATCGACCCCGAGCGCAGGGCGTCGAACTCCGACTGGTCGTTGGTGTAGGGGAGCTCCTCCAGCTTCGCGATCTTCGGCTTCACCGGGCCCGTGTAGTGGGGGCTGGGCCGGAAGGCGGCGTAGCCGGTGGCGGGGATGAAGCTGGTCAGCTGCCAGGGCCCGTCGGTCACCTTCCAGAGCGGGTTGGTGGTGTAGGTGGTCAGCTTGGTGGCCTCGGAGTCGAGGAACTTGTAGACGGCGGTGGCGCCGGCGGCGGTCCGATCGTAGTTGCCGATCGCACCGGTGGCGGAGGTCTTGTCCCAGGCGTGCTGGGGGATCGGCCAGACCTGGCTCAGCTCGTTGTAGAGGATCCAGGTGTGGTTGTAGGCCTTGTTGAAGGTGAGGCTGAACTGATAGGGCTTGGAGCTGGGGAAGCTCATGCTCACGACGTCGGCGGGGAAGCCGCCCGGGACGAAGGCGAACCAGTCGGCCTCGTTCCTGATGATCTCGTCCATCCAGAACTGGACGTCGCGGTTGGTGACCGGCCGGCCGTCCGCCCAGGTGTAGCGGTTGAGGGTGACGGTGGCGGTGCGGCCGCCGTTGGAGAAGACCGGCGCCCGGCCCATGCTGAGCTTGTAGTTGACGCTGTAGGAGCCGTTGCTGCCGAACCAGTAGAGCGGCCGCCAGAGCAGCTCGTCCATGTCGTAGAGGTTGACGTTGCTCTCGTGGGCCGCCGACATGATGGGCAGGATGTAGGTGGGATAGTTGCCCGGCGAGTCGGCGAATGTCGCCACCCCGTGGGTGGCGGCGGCAGCGTTCGGTCTCGCCGCCGCTGCCGATCCCCCGGCGGCGACCAGAAGGGCCGCGGCCGCGCCCAGGACGAGCAGGCCGTGCCGCGCGTGCGTCTTCATCGTGAGAACCCCCTCCAGGATCATCTGGCTTGCTCGGGCGACCGCCCGCAGGCGGTGGCGCGAAGGGTAGCCCAACCCCGGGCGGCCGTCAACGCCGCGATCGTGGGGAGGCCCGCCGCGGGGCGGTCGCCCCCTCGGACGGGCGGGTCCCGGCCCCGCTCGG